>JBKWUD010000014.1:0-46333 GCA_046989265.1 Eubacterium sp. | reverse complement strand
ATCATCAGTAATTTCATAAATACTTTTACTGCTGCCTTTCAAACTGTCAAGCATTCTTTCAATCGCTTTGACATAATCAGTGAAGTCATAATCAGCAAACTTAATCAATTCATTGTTGATATTAATTTCAATGGGTGGATGAATATTGTCATTATTAATAACAATATATTCAGCAATACCCTGTTTACAATTCTTCAAATGAACTAATACAGCATCAGTAATCATACATAACCCATCGGATGTAACTTTGTGAAAAATTTCAAGTTGCATCCGTCCTTTGTTTTTATTCAATCTTTTTACTAAACTATAACACAGAAAGTAATTTCTAACAATATAAAAATAGGTGGTGGTATTTATGATTGATGTGGTCACACAGCGAACGGTAATATATAAACAAGATAAATATAACAAGTTATAAAACCTGTGTGACGATATAACGAGTTTTTATTCTGTTGTAAGCCCGTGTACCAACTCAAAATAAAAATCGATTGTGGCAAAAATTGAACACAAAAATCCCGTACTTCTTCTCCTAAAATAAATCAACTGTAAAGGAAGGTGATAGCATTCATATTTTTCTGTTGTAAAAACTATCCTTTAGGATAGTCCTAGCATAGCGCTTAGGCGCATCATTTCGGCACTTTACCGAAATGAGCGGAGAACCGCACCCTCGTCCAAACACATTCCGTGATTAAAAATACTTGCAAAGCAAGCATTTAACAATCACTATTTGTGTTTCTCCTCTCAGCGAAAGTACAAGTATCTTTCGCTGTAAAACTAAGAAAAGGAAGGTAAATAAATTATAAACAAAGAGAAAAAATCAGAAAGAATTAATCTTCATTTAACACCAACAGACAAATCAATCATTAAAGACAAGGCGGATAAACTTAATATGAATATGACAAATTATTAAACTGCCTGTGCTGTTGTTGAAAAGATTTATTGCGTTGGTGACAAAGAAAGTTTTGATGAAATCATTTATCAGTTAAAGAAGATCGGCAACAACATCAATCAGATTCGTATGCTTGCGAACTTCGGAAACATTCAATTTGCCAATCTTAATGAATGTACAAAAGCACTGCTTGAAGTCAACAAATCAATTCAGAAGATAATTAAGAGGACAAGCAGTTGGCAACCTTAAACTTTATCAAACGAAAAGATGTTAAAAACATTGAATCACTTGGCAACGTTATTGCATATTGCTCACAGGAATACAAGACAAAGTATGAAGATTCACGATTAATTTCAGGTATTAACTGTTTACCTGAAACTGCTATGAAAGAATTTATTGCAACTAAAAAACATTGGAACAAGCAGGATGGTATGCAATATTATTATGCTGTTCAATCCTTTGAAGATGGATTAAATATTTCTCCTTTGCTTGCTCATCAGATGGCAAGAGAATGGGCAGAAAGATGTTATCCGAATCACGAAATATATATTGCAACTCATCTTGACACAGACAATATTCATTCGCACATTGTAATCAATTCTGTGAATATGAAAACAGGATACAAGATACACCAAAGCACAAAAGAACTCAATCAGATGCGACAAGTCAATGATGAATTGTGTATCAAATATGGGTTGCCTGTTTGTGTTCCTAAACAAAATACAAAGGTAAAACCATTAAAAGCAAAGGAATATTTTGTTGCTAATGCGGGCAAAAGCTGGAAGATGAAAATGATACTTTCCATTGAATATGCAATGAAAAGAGTAAAAACTAAACAACAATTTATTGAAGAGATGGACAAGTTAGGTTATGACATCAGGTGGACACCTTCACGAAAGAACATAACCTACATTGAAAAAGCAAACCCAAATCACAAGTGCAGAGATAACAATCTGCACCAAGAAAAATTTTTAAAAGAAAAAATGGAGGAAGAATTTGAAATACGAGAAAGACTTACAAGCCTTAAAAGAGAAAAACAAACACCTAATTTCTACTATGGAGAAAGCAGCTTCCGTTACGATAGTGGAGAGCGACTACTGGAAAGCACTGATAGATTTGAACAGAAGTCAGAATCAGCAGTTGAGTACGATAGAGCAGAATCAAGTGAACGAAGATACAATCAATCACTATTCGGCACAGATAATCCTTCAATTAAAAAAGAAAATGACGGAGCAAGAGAGTTTGATTCAGAACGAGTTGAAGAATCAGGAAACGGTACTGACCGAACTGGCTGGGAATATGAACGAGAGTATGCTTTCGGTTACAGAACAGACGAAGAATTTACTGAAGGAACTGAAGAAGAAATGGATTCCGATATTCTTTGGAACGATAATAGGCATTCAAGTGTTCTTTCAGATACTCTCTATTTTGCTGGAGATTTATTTAAAATGATAGATAATCAGACCCGTTATCACAGAAAAAAGATTAAGTTATCTCAAAAAGAAATTGAGAAAAAACTTGCTCATGGTCAGAAGTCAGACGGATATGAGGAGTTTGAAGATTATTATAACAATCAATTAACTATGTAAAGGAGTGAAACGGAAAATAAATAAGTAGTGTTGCCTTATGGCAGCGGAGAAAATAATTGGCAAAAATGTTGGCAATAATAGTATTGATAATACTTCAAAAGGTGGAGGTAAAATCAATACTCAAAACACAAATGACAGGATAAGCACTGAGCTTTGGATGCAGCATTTTGCTAATGCTTTGGTTAATCAAAATGCGATTGATGAAAAAACTTATAAAAAGTTAATGGCAAAAATCAATGCAGAGGTTAACAGACGATACAATACACACTAAAATTGGTAATAGTCCCCTAATGAAATGGGGACTATTATCCTGTAAAATAAAAAATGGAAAACAATATCATATTGACTGGATAAAATAAGTGTTCTGTGATATTGTGGCAATATGAGAGGTGAAATTTATGGATATATACGCTGTGAGAGAGCGAATAAAAAAGGAAAATATTAACTTTATGAATCTGCCTTTGCGAGTGACATTTTATGCCCGTGTAAGTACGGAGTTCAATGTTCAGTTGAACTCCCTTGACAATCAGATAACCTATTATACAGACTTCATCAAATCAAATCCAAACTGGGAATATGTTGACGGATATGTTGATGAAGGTATATCGGGCGTATCGACTGCAAAGCGTGAACGATTTAACGAAATGATTGAGGATGGAAAACTCGGGCTATTCGATTTGGTAATCACCAAAGAGGTATCAAGATTTGCCCGTAACACACTTGACAGTATAAGATTTACCCGTGAGTTGCTTTCAAACGGAGTGGCTGTGTACTTTCAAAGTGATAACATCAACACACTTGACGAGGACTCGGAATTACGACTGACAATTATGTCATCAATGGCACAGGACGAGTCGAGAAAAATCTCTAACCGTGTGCGGTTCGGTCATCATCAGGCAATCAAAAACGGTACTGTACTCGGTACGAACAATATGTTTGGCTACACAAAAAAAGACGGTAAACTGATGATTGACGAGGAGCAAGCCGGGTTTATCCGAGAATTATTTGAAATGTATGCCACAGGCAAATTCAGTATGAAGCAGATGGAAAAGCATTTCTATCAAAAAGGCATACGAAACAGCAAGGGCAACAAGCTGTCACACTCAACGATGGGCAACATTATACGCAATCCGAAATACAAAGGGTACTTTGTCGGCAACAAGGTTGTTATAACAGACCTGTTTACCAAAAAGCAGAAGTTCCTGCCTGAAGAAGAATGGGTTATGTATAAGGATGAAACAGGCGAAACCGTGCCTGCCATAGTCAGTGAAGAGCTATGGGAAAGAGCAAACGAAGTTTTGTATATGCGAAGTCAAGATGTTATAACTGCTCAGCACAAGACAGTTCATCAAAATCTGCTGACAGGCAAGCTGATATGTGCTCACTGCGGTAAGCCCTATTACCGAAAGGATGCCATCGGCAAAAACGGCGAGAAAATGTCAAAATGGGTTTGTTCAGGCAAGATAAAAAACGGTGCTGACAGCTGTCCGTCACACGCAATATATGAAAACGAAATCAAGCCAATTATTGAAGATATATTCAAATCAGGTCAGCAGAATATTGAAGAATTATCAGCATGTGTGTTAAAGCTTGTATCGGAGTTGCTTGATAGTAATGATAACAAAAACGAATTGGTTGCATTAAACAAAGAACTTACCACTCAGCAAAAAATGAAAACAAAATTGTTGAAATTCAACACCGAAGGCAATATGAGCGACAGTGAATTTTTAAGAATGACTGCCGAATGTGATGAAGAAATTGCTAAACTGCAAACACAGATAGATGCCATTGCTGATACTGCTAAAACCGAGCAGGATATGAAAAAAGAGCTTGCTAATATCAAATCAATACTGAAGGCAGCAGAAAAGCATATTGACGGTGAGGAGATAGACAAAGCCTTTGTTGACAGGTATATCAAGGAAATCATTGTCTATCCCGAAGAAGATGTTACACGCTTTGAAATCCGCTTAAATGCAGGCACGCAGGTTGAAAAATTCCTTGAAAATGCTCGGGGTCGTACAGGTCACATAAGTAAAAAGATGATCAAGGCTTATGAAGAGTCAATGAAATAAGTTTAACCGATTATAAAAAGAGGCTGTTTCACAGAAGTGAGGCAGCCTCTTGTCTTTTATTGATTTGTTGTATCAGGATTAATTGTTATCGATCCGCCGTGATTAGAAGAGCCGTAGCCGATATAGCTTTTTCCCGGATTAAGTGAAACTGTATTACCGTTTGAATCCTTCAGCCAAAGCTTGCCGTTATCTACACCCCAGGTAATATCAATGAATGTTCCCTCAGAAAGGACCTTACCCTCACCGCCGGAAAGCTTATAATCACAATATGTTTCGCTATTGCCCGAGCTCTTATAATTCTCCTTAACAATATATTCTGTTTCGTCAAGAAGGAAAATAAGATTTTCAAACTGCAAATCTGCAGTGCCGTAATCAGAATCAAAATCAGTTGTAGTATAATATCCGCCCTCTGAATTATAGGTAAAATGACCTGTCTTTGGACATTTTCCTGTTGAATATACATCTGACCAATTAAACTCTGCGGCAGTTGCAGCTGAATCGCTTAAAGGCTGAGCCTCTTTGTTAAAGGCAAGAGCGGTGAAACTGCTGTCACCAACATCAGTTGTAAATCCTTTTTCTTCAATAAGCTTTGTCAGATTGCTTCCGTTAAGGTAACCTGTATGCTCAACCGTTGAGGTGCGGTCATAATTTCTGCCGAAATATGTGCCGTCCTCAGAATATGAAAGCAGATTTACATGATCAACATTATCTTCCTTAAATACAGTGTCGGCACCTACATAATCATTTTTTGAGTGAGAAAGTCCTGCATGAATAAAGATTGAATCAAACAGCTCGCTGAAATGAATAAATGGAGGTCGGGCAGAACGAGTCGGTCCAACCTGCTCAGGAACTGTTGTATAATCTGCCCAGAAAAGCAGAAGTCTTGTAGAGTACTCACTTTCCCCTTCAAGAACAATATCTGCATCTGAAAGACCCCATTGAGGTCTTACCGATTCGGTTGAATACTCATTTTCTACAACAACCGCAACCGGACGCTTACCAACTGCCGCTGAGTTATAGCCTGTCTCCCCTGTGAGAGGATTAAGAGGACCTAAATCCTTTTCAACCACTTCAGCTGCAGTAGTATCACCCGGCTTAGTCGGCTTATCTTCAGTATCTTTTTTATAGAAAAATCCAAAATAAATACCTGCTGCAAGTGCAATAATAACAATAACTGATATCACTGTTATTAAAATCTTTTTACTTTTCTTTGGCTTATCCTCATCAATATCATCAATCTCATCATATTCATCAGCGGTCTCGGATAAATTTGAAATATCAAGCATCGGCATATCTGCCTTTTCTTTTTCTGCATTATGAGAAAAATCATTAACTGCCTCTTCAACATCTGCCTTTTCAGGCTCAAAGATAAGCTTGATTTCTTCTTCAGGAGCCGTTTTCAATTTAAAGGATTCAATTCTTTCTTCAAGCTGCGGATCCTGCTTTGGCTCAGGTTTGATTTTTTCCTCTTGAATTGCTGACGCGGATGAATCAATCGGTGTTGATGCATTCGCTCGCTTTTTTATTTCGTTTAAAATCTGATCTAATTCTTCATCGCTCATAATTAATACACAAAATGCCGATACGGCATTAAAAGTGGCAGTCTCGCTAAGCAGATCTGTCACCGTCTCCATTTCCCCTTTATTTTAAACAATTATACTTAGCAATTATAACATAATTTGATATGATATCTATAAAAGTTACACGATTGTAACACTATTGAAAAGATTTAAAATATAATGTATAATAAACAAAATTGATTTTTTGAGGTGTAAGAATGCCTAAAACAATACCGATGATTATAACTAATAAAGATATTCTTATTAAAGATAAGGATACCGATGAATTCAAGGCTTTTCAAATGCCTGGAATAGAATCCGTGCCGAATATTCCCTTTTATCATATGTTTGCGCAAAAGATATCTGAATGCCAGTATTATTTTAAGGAATTCATTAAAAAAATATACGGCAAAAAGCTGTCGAGATATGTTTTTGCAATTGTAACCCCTGACGACACAACTCCCCTTGAGTCGATATTCATTAATGAATTTTTTTTGAACAGTGACACTTGCAAGGCTGTTGCACAAATAACCATGGGGCAGGCGCTCTCAAAAACACATTCAAAATATATTTCAATTTCAAAATCATCACGGAACATAGTTTTGCAATATATTAACAATAATGAAGTCAGAGCAAGAAAGCTTTATGATTGTAATGATTATGATGTAAAAACAATTATTGAAGATGCTAAAAGGCTTCATATTGATGTTGAATACTCAGGCATGCATGTATTTGTTAATAATTTCAATATGAATATGGATGAATTTTCCGAAATGGGAATTGTCATAACTCCAAAAGATTTTATGGACAAAATAGCTGTTATTGATGTTGAAAAGGTATAATATAAACACTCCTGCTTTAGCGGTGGTTCCGGTAACTAAGCTTTTATCAGGAGTGTTTTTTGTTTCATATTTTATCTCTTAGGATATAAAAAATTTTCAGGCAGTCATAATATATAATCTGCTGACATATTAAAAAATTTGGAAAACTGTGATGTGGAAAATATATTATAATTGTTATAATGCATAAAGAAATCACCGCTGCAAAAACTATTGCTGAGGTGATTATTATGAAAAATAAAGATAAAAATAAAAAAAACAACATTAAAAATCAAAAAAACATAAAAGACCTGACCAGCTTCGTTTCTGCCGAGGATTTAAGATTTGACCCATTCGGCTCATACACCGGCACAACTGCCGCCACCTATTTCGGTGATGACTATGACGAGCCTATTCAGGATGCAGATGATTTATAAAAAAATATAAAATAACGGAGCGAATTAAGGTACACCCCAAAATTCGCTCCGTTTGTTTGTTTATTTATTCATTATTCTCGTAAATCTCTCTTTTTAATGCGCCGATATAAGGGAGATTCCTGTATTTTTGGTCATAATCAAGACCATAGCCGACAACAAATTCATCCGGAACATCGCAGCCGACATAGTCAGGATGCAAATCAACCACTCTTCGCTCAGGCTTATCAAGCAGAGTAACAATTGAAATACTGTTCGCTCCTCTTGCTCCGAGCATCTTACTGACATAATCAAGAGTTCTGCCTGAATCGAGAATATCCTCAACTAAAAGGATATCATAGCCTTCAAGATTAATATCAATATCCTTGACAATTTTAACTGCGCCCGAAGAACGGGTGCCGCTGCCGTAGCTTGATACGGCAAGAAAATCCAGCTTCAGGGGTAAATCAATATATCTTGTTAAATCCGCCATAAAGTATAGCGACCCTTTAAGAATACCGACTACTAAAAGATTCTTTCCTTCAAAATCCTTTGTGATTTGAGCACCAAGCCGCTCATTGATAGCTTTAAGCTCATCTTGAGTTACAAGCACCCGAGAAACATCATTATTCAAAGTAGACATTGTTAACGCTCCTCTCTGAAATATGAAAGTCCCAGTGCAGCAGGACCCTGATTCTCTTTTTTCTTTCTAACACTAACCATAATAAGAACAATAATTGTTACAATATACGGAATCATTTTGTAAAGCTCCTGTGTGCGCAGTGCACCCGGAACATAAAGATAAACTATATAAAGTCCGCCAAATACAATAGAGCCGAGAATACCGAGATTTGGTCTCCAAATTGCAAAAATTACGAGTGCAATAGCAAGCCAGCCTCTGTCTCCGAAGCCATCATTCGACCAAACACCATTAGCATAATCCATTACATAATAAAGTCCGCCGAGTCCTGCAATAACACTGCCTATGCAGGTAGCCAAATATTTTGATTTGTTAACATTGATACCTGCTGCATCAGCGGTTGCAGGATTTTCGCCGACTGCTCTTAGGTGAAGTCCGCCGCGTGTATGGTTAAGGAAAAACGAGCAGACAATTGCAATAATGATTGCAGCATATGCAAGAAAACCGTATGAAAGGAACAGCTTGCCGAACCAGCCCGTTGATTCTGCACCCGGAAGAGTTGTTCTGAAGAAATTACTTGTTGTGCTCAGAGCAACTGACGGAACATCCGCACCTGTAATCTTAATAAGCGAACCGCCGAAGAAATTACCAAAGCCTGTACCAAAAGTTGTGAGTGCAAGACCGGTAACATTCTGATTGGCTCTGAGTGTTACTGTAAGGAAGCAATATATAAGACCTGCAATAAGAGAGCCTAAAATACTGCTGAGCAGCGGAATAAGCACTGCTAAAAATCCATTGGCATCATCGGGTGATGCAAGTGAATTTTCATAAACAAAGGCACCGATTACACCGCTCATACCTCCGATATACATAACACCCGGAATACCAAGGTTAAGATTGCCTGATTTTTCAGTTATTATTTCGCCTGTTGAGCCATAAAGAAGAGGTATGCCCTGCATTATTGCCCTGTGGAGAAAAGTAATAAGGGTTGAAAACATTTTACTTTACCTCCTTATGTGAATGGTGAAATTTTAATTGATAGTTTATAAAGAATTCACTGCCGATAATAAAGAACAGTATAATACCTGTAATTATATCGGAGAAGGATTCGTTAAGACTGAATACCATAGATATCTGCTGTGCACCTGCATCAAGGAAAACAAGAAGCAGTGTTGTCAAAATCATATATATAGGATTAAATTTTGCAAGCCATGAAACCATAATAGCAGTAAAGCCTCTGCCGTCTGCCGTTGTAGTTGAAATCGTGTGATTTGTGCTGCCAACTAAAAGCAAGCCTGCAATACCGCAAACAGCACCCGAAACAAACATAGTTCTTATAATAACCTTTTTCACATTTATTCCGATATATCTTGCAGTATTTTCTGATTCACCAACTACGGAAAGCTCATAGCCATGCTTGCTGTAATTGAGATAAATATACATAAGTATTGTAATCACAAGAACGATAATGATATTGAGCAGATAATCATATTCGCCGATTACAGGGAACCAACCGTCATTTGTTGCACGGTTAATAATGCCGATTTTTCCCGAGCCCTTAGGATTTTCCCAATACATACAGAAATATGAAACAAGCTGAATACCGACATAATTCATCATAAGAGTAAACAGAGTTTCGTTTGTGTTAAACTTTGCCTTGAATACCGCAGGAATAAGAGCCCAGACAGCACCTGCCAAAATACTTGAAATAACCATAATGATTATCAGCAGGGCATTAGGTATTTTACCGCCAAGGCAAATCATACAAGCAGCGGTTGCAAGACCGCCGACAAGAACCTGACCCTCTGCACCGCAGTTCCAAAACCGCATTTTAAAAGCAGGAGTTACTGCAAGCGAAATGCAAAGAAGCATTGCCAAATCCTGAAGAAGATTCCAAACCTTACGCGAGCTGCCGAATGCACCTTCAAACATTGTTGCATAAACACTGATAGGATTTTCTCCTGTCAGAAGCATTGTAACGATTGCTGATACGATTAACGCCAGGAGTATGGATCCGATACGGATTATCCAAGCCTGATACTGAGGGATAGAATCTCTTTTAACGATATGAAAAAGAGGCTCGTGCACTTGTTTTTTTTCACTCATTATGCTCCCTCCTTATCTGTACTTTTGGTCATTAACAGACCAATATCTTCTTTTGTTGCTGACTTGCCGTCAACAATTCCTGTTATTTTACCGGAGTTTATAACCATTATCCTGTCACAAAGCTCAATTAATACATCAAGATCCTCACCAACAAATATTACAGCAACACCCTTCTCCTTTTGCTGAGTGAGCAAATCATAAATTGTATATGATGAATTAATGTCAAGTCCTCTTACAGGATATGCAACCATCAGCACCTTAGGGTGTAACGCAATCTCACGGCCTACAAGAACCTTTTGAACATTTCCGCCCGAAAGTCTGCGAACGGGCGTCTGTGCATTAGGGGTTACAACCTCAAGCTTGTCTATAATATTGTTAGCAAGCTTTTTTGGTGCCTTGCGGTCAAGAAATGCAGAAGAGCCTTTCTTGTATGAACGCAGCATCATATTGTCAATAATATCCATATTCCCGACAAGACCCATTCCGAGCCTGTCCTCAGGTACAAATGAAAGTGCGATTCCGAGCTTTCTGATTTCCCTTGCCGATTTACCGACCAGCTGTTCCTCAGATCCGGAATCATCAGGCTTGTAAATAATACTTGAACCCTGCCGGCTTTTCTGAAGGCCTGCGATAGACTCAAGCAGTTCTTTTTGTCCACAGCCTGAAATACCGGCAATACCAAGTATTTCTCCGCCGAAAGCAGTAAAATTAACATCATCAAGTGCAAGCTTCCCGTCTGAGCCGTTTACGCTTAAATTTTTAACAACAAGACGCTCTTTAGGATTTTTTGGTTCACTGCGTATAATATTCAGCTCAACCTTTTCACCCATCATCATTTCAGTAAGCGACTGCTCGGTTGCATCCTTAGTTTCAACAGTACCGACATATTCACCCTTGCGGAGTGTTGTAACTCTGTCTGAAATATCAAGAACCTCGTGCAGCTTATGTGTAATTATTATAATTGCTTTGTTATCCGCACGCATTTTGCGAAGAACATCAAATAATTTGCTTGTTTCCTGTGGTGTAAGTACAGCAGTCGGCTCGTCCAGAATAAGAATATCCGCACCTCTGTAAAGAACCTTTATAATTTCGACTGTCTGTTTTTCAGATACGGACATTTCATATATCTTTTTATTTAAATCAACAGTAAAGCCGTATTTTTCGGTAATTTCTTTAACCTTTTTTTCTGTTTCTTTAATATTGAATTTTTTGCCGTCATCAATACCGAGAACAATATTCTCTGTTGCAGTAAAAACATCAACAAGCTTAAAATGCTGATGAATCATACCGATTTTATATTTAAATGCGTCCTTAGGAGATTTTATAATAACCTCCTGACCATCGACAAAAATCTGACCCTCGTCAGGAAAATAAATACCTGATACCATATTCATAAGGGTAGTCTTGCCGGAGCCGTTTTCACCTAAAATTGCCAGGATTTCTCCGCGGCGCACCTTAAGGTCGACATTTTTATTGGCAGTAACACGCCCGAATTTTTTGGTTACGCCCTTCATTTCCAATGCTAAAGTGCCGCCCATAGCGTCCTCCTTAAAATAACTTACCGTGACCGAGTTATCCTCGGCCACGGATATGCTATAAATTAATATTCTATAAAATTACATTTTGGTATCAAGAAGAGTAATACCGTCGATTTGAATATCAAAATACGGTGCTGAACGATATTCTGATTCATGGAAGTAGCCGTCAGAAATAGCCTCTGTATCAGCGGTATAATCAGCATCTGTATCAACATCAGCTTTATAAGAATCAAGAGCCTTGCCCTTAACTGTAAATGTTGATGTATCAAATACATGAATTGTGCCTGCTTCAAGAGCAGCTTTAACTTCGTCAATCTTAGCCTGTGTGCCCTTTGCTGCAGCCTGTTCGTTTATATCTGTAAGAACAACTGAGCCTGTGTCAAGAGTACCTGTCCAGTCATCTTCAATTTCTTTGCCGTCAATTACACACTGAATAGCATGCTCAAAATATGGAGCCCAGTTAATTCTTGAAGATACAATAAAGGTATTCGGACAAGCTGACTGAGTAGAACCATTGTATGAAACATTAGGAACACCTGCTGATTCGCAAGCAGTCGGTGCACCCATTGAGTCAGCGTGCTGGCTGATAAGAACGCAGTCGTTCTGGATAAGCTTTTCAGCAGCTTCCTTCTCAGCAGTTTCATCATACCATGAGCCTGTAAAGGTTACATCCATAGTAACTGAAGGGCAAACACTCTTTGCACCAAGATAGAATGATGTATAACCTGAGATAACCTCTGCATATGTATAAGCGCCTACATAACCCATCTTAGCCTGATCAGCTGTGATTGTTTTTGCATCGATCATTTCATTGAGCTTCATACCTGCTGCAACACCTGCAAGGTAACGACCCTCATAAATTGAAGCAAATGCATTATGGTAATTTGAAAGACCCTCTGTGTGAGCCTTTGTTCCTGTTGCATGAAGGAACTGTACTTCAGGGAATGCCTGAGCAGCCTGGATCATATAGTCCTCATGACCAAAGCTGTCAGCAAAAATAATGTCGCAGCCTTCATCAGCAAGCTCTGCTGCTGCATCATAGCAGCTCTGATCCTCATCAATGTTCTTCTTTTCAAGGTATTTTACACCCATTTTTTTGCATGCCTCTTCAGCTGCTGTTAAAAAGTTCTTATCATATGTTGAGTTTTCATCGTGTAAGAAGATAAAACCAACAGTGATATCTGCAGGATCCTTTGCGGCACTGTTTGATGTGTTGTCTGATTCTTTGCCTGTACCCTCATCCTTGCCTGCTGAGCAGCCTGCAAATGCAGCTGCAACAAACAATACTGCGAGAAGGACAGCAATGATTTTTTTAGAAATTTTCATTGTTTTTTCCTCCAAATTTTTAATTTTATTTATTATAAGGTGCCCTATTATGCACCGAATAACCGATTCAGTCTCTGAATATTACTTCACCTGTTTCGTGATTCATTGACTCAACGATTGCGAGAGATTCCACTTTGATACCTTTTTCGCGAAGCTTGTCCCCTCCGTGCTGATAACCTTTTTCAATTACCGTGCCGCAGCCTGCAAGCTGTGCACCGCTGTCTTTAACGAGCTTAATCAAACCATTAAGAGCATTGCCGACTGCAAGAAAATCATCAACAATCAAAACCTTATCATCTTTGCCGAGAAATTTTTTGGACACCATAATGTCATAAGTAGTCCCGTGAGTAAAGGATTCAACCTTAGTAGTATAAACATCGCCTGCAATATTCTTTGTTTTTGTTTTTTTAGCAAAAACAAGAGGGCATCCGAATTCCTGAGCTACCATAGCACCGATAGCTATTCCGGATGCTTCAATAGTCAAAATTTTATTAACGCCCTCTTCTTTAAATAATCTATGAAATTCTTTTCCGACCTCGTTTAAAAAAACGCAGTCTATCTGATGGTTAAGAAAACAGTCTACCTTAAGGATATTGCCTTCATAAACTTCACCCTCATTAAGAATTTTTTTCTTTAATAAATCCATAACGCTACCACCAAAAAGAACTTTTACAACATATATAATAAAATAAGTAGACGCAAATTTCAACATTTATTTTCTTTTGATACCGAATTTTAATCTTTTCTGCTTCTGTAGGCAAAAAGTGTTTAAAAATATGATTGTAAATTATCTTCATATGTTATAAAATAATAATCCGGAGGCAATGACATGGCTATTAAAATTATAACACTTGATTTAGACGGTACTCTTATGTCTGCCGATCATCTGACCGTAAGCGAGGCAAACCGTACCGCTATAAGACAGGCACACGAAAAAGGTGTAAAAATTGCAATCTCTACAGGCAGAACTATTGCAATTATGGGGGATGTTTGTGAGCAGGTACCTGAGGTTGACTATGTTATGTATTCAAACGGTGCAGGAGTTATGGACAGAGCTACAGGCAAAAATATATACACAAACTTCATGAGCTGGAATTTTTGCGAGGGAGTACTTGATTATTTGGACACAATGCCGGCTTTTGTAGAAGTATATGTAGACGGCAAAAGCTATGTTCAGGAGGATAAAGCAGAATTTTTTATAGATAATATTTTACCTAAAGAATTTATTGATGAACTGATGGGAAGAATGATAATCTGCAGTGATGTTAAATCCGCAGTCTACGGTAAGGATATCGAAAAAATTACGCTTTACAGCAAATTTCCCGAGGCATTTGATAAAATGTGGAATCATTTCAGTGCAATGCGTGACAAAATATATCTTGCATCATCACTGCCCGGCAACATGGAAATGACTCGTGCAGGCGTTGACAAGGGTGCTGCACTTGACGGTATGTGCAAGGTTTTGGGAATAACAGCAGCCGAGTCAATGGCATTTGGTGATGCCGGCAACGACTGCCCCATGCTCAGATATGCAAAATATTCCTTTGCAATGGAAAACGGTACCGACGAATGCAAGGCTGCTGCAAAATACACTACAAAATCAAACGCACTCGACGGCGTTGCATTTGCCATAAATAAATATGTTTTAAATAAATAATTTAAAATGTAAATCCTTTCAATTATTGGTAATAATAAAATTATCAATGATGAAAGGATTTTCTATTATGTCAAATGAATTAAGCGGAACTAAAACCGAAGCAAACCTTTTAACTGCCTTTGCCGGCGAGTCACAGGCAAACACAAAATACACCTTTTATGCCGCAAAGGCAAGAAATGACGGTTACAATCAGATTGCCGAGATTTTTGAAGAAACTGCTAATAATGAGCGTGCTCACGCAGAAATTTGGTTTAAATATCTTCACAACAATCAGATTCCGAATACCGAGCTGAATTTAGCAGACGGTGCTGAAGGCGAAAACTATGAATGGAGTAATATGTATCCTGAATTTGAAAGGGTAGCTAAAGAAGAAGGCTTTGATGACATTGCAGCTCTTTTTAAAATGGTAGGTGAAATAGAAGCAGAGCACGAAAAACGATACAAAAAGCTGCTTGAAAATGTTAAAAACGGACTTGTATTCTCCAAAGACGGTGACACAATCTGGCAATGCAGGAACTGCGGCCATATTGTCATTGGTAAAGATGCACCGCTGGTTTGCCCTGTCTGCAAAGAAAAGCAGGCTTATTTTGAAGTGAAAAAAGAGAATTATTAAAAATAAGGCACGGCATCGTTTTGCCGTGTCCTTTTTCATTTCAAATACTTTTCTAATATTATCTTTTTAGCCTCATTATACGCATCCAGACTTTTTCGAGTAAAGCAAATGTATTCCAAATCGGAAATTTCACTGTATGTTTTTACATTTTTGCTGCAATACCTTGTCTGATTTTTAGAAATACAAAATGCATTTACATCAGTTCCATACATTCTGAAGGCTTTATAATCAAGCCTTTTTTCATATTCATCCGCATAATCCATAGGCTCTGCAAAGACCAGATACTTTTCTCCTGCCTGCAAAAGCGGGCGCATTGATAACATTGGATTATAATATGAATGCTCTTTATCGCCAAAATATTCGCTTGAAGCTACAAAGTTACTCCAATCATAAAGCACTATTGTGTCACCGTCAGACATATCTTCACCCCTTATAACTTTATCAACTTGGCATTTAAGCTTTGTGCATTCATATTGATTTTTTGATTCAATCATCTCGCATATGAAAATATTGGGACAATTTTTATATTCGTACTCTAAAACTTCGGCATTAAGAAATTCCTGCTCAGATACCAGATCATCAAAATTCATTGTGAGATTAATAAATTCCGCGTCTGAATAAGAGTCCGGATTCTCGGCAATATGATTGTAACTGTTCTTAATAACAGCCCCGGAAACAATACCAACCGCAATAACAGCCACCAGCACTGTTACAGTAATTTTTTGAAGTTTACTCATTTTCATTGACTGTTACCCCTGTAATTTTTCCGTCATACATTGTATAAATGACATTGCAAAGATTATTTATATCCTCTTTTGAATGGCTTGCTATCAAAACTGTTGCACCCTTTTCCTTAGCCTCTTTTACAATCTTATGAAAGCATTTAACGCCCTTTTCATCCAGTGCATTTGTCGGCTCATCAAGAATAAGCAGTTCCGGTTCCTCCATAAATGCCTGTGCAAGAGATAACCGCTGGCACATACCAAGAGAAAACTCATCGTATTTTTTATCACTGTCAGGGTCAAGACCGAATTTTGATATCCACATTTTTATCTGTTTATCCGAAATCTTATTTTTGGACAGAGAGGAAAGCAGTTTAAGATTATCAAATGCAGTTAAGTTGTTATAAAGTTCAATATTCTCAATAATTAATCCAAGAGAATTAGGAAAAACGCCTCTTCCAACCTTAACCCCGTTAACAAGCACTTCACCGCTTGTTGCGTTTATCAACCCGGCAATACAACGAAATAGCATTGTTTTGCCGCAGCCGTTTTTACCTGCAAATCCATAAATCTTATTTTCATCAAGACTTAAGTTAATGTCATCAAGAATGGTTTTTCTTTTTATTCTTTTAGTTAGATGCTTTATTTCTATTTTCATAATATCACCTGCCTATGTGATCTGAATGTTTAAATACTGACAAGCCTATAGCAATTTCTGCTGCAATAATTGAACCAAGCACAAATACGGAAATCAAAGTTATATTTTCACATTGAAAATAATAAGTCATAAATAATACATCTTTAAGCTTCTGCGGCACCAAAGCTGCAAAGCAAGTGAATGCAAAAGCAATTATTTCACTGAATACAATGCTCAGCATACGCTGCATAAACTGACTCAGTATTTGTGAAAATATTACAATCACAAACAAAACCAAAGTGCCGTAAAATTGAGTGATTAATAGGTATCTAAAAAGCTGAAACGGCTCCTCTGCAATATGGTCAAAGGCAAGGTACGTTAGCAGAAGGCCCATATTATAGCTAAAGTTTTCTATAAAGCAAAATGCCAAACAATGCATTGATTTTCTGAAATACCAGAGCGTAACGCTTTTAACCCTCGGCAGGATATAGATATTAATTGTTTGGGAATCATTATTAACAAGTGCTGACACAAAAGGAACAGCGGCAATAATATTCATTATTGTCATAAATAATGCTGTATTTTGTTCACTAAGCCCGTCAGCAAATTTCAAAGTCAAAAAATTATTATAGCTTTCACCTGCAAATGATCTGTCATATCTGCTTAAAACGATAATTACACCTGTTATAAATGATAAAACCGCAAATGATAAAAACAGTTTTTTATTTATAATTTTAATCATATCAATTCACCGAGCCTGCGCTTTGCATATGGTATAGGCAGAATAATTGCCAATGCATAGCACAGCACTAACACCAAAAGTGTCCAGACCCGGATGCTTGCAAAGTAATTAAACGGGATTATGTAACTCGACAACGAAAAATCATAATAAGGAACAGGGATTAAGTCCACAAGATAATTAGCAATAAATGTTATTGACAGCATAACGATTCTGACCGAGTTGAAGAAAAATGACAGCTGATATGTTATAACTGCAAGCAGACCGCCTGTAAGTGCCTGAATAAGTAAAAACATAAATACATACAGTGAGTGTCTTCCGCTGTAAAACAAATCCTTAAACATTATAAAATTATTATCCTCATACAAATTCCAATAGTAGTTTGTCTGATTTTCTCCGAAGCCGTAAACACCCTCTTTTGTTGAATGAAAGGGAAATACGGCAAAATTAATAAAAAACTGAATTAACAATGGTATTAATATAACCAGCACACCCGAAATAAAAACGGTTATCATTTTTGAATAATAATAGTTATTAATACCTGCCTTTGTCAAAACAGGATAAATTGTATTATTTTTCCTATCGGTATAACAGCTGTCTGCAAACGGCAGGGATACTAAAAGGGGGAGCAAAAAGTAGTAGACTGAGGTTATCATTCCCAAATCCGTTCCTCCGGCAAATATTGAATAGGCAGGCGGCACCTCCAGTGCGTCTGAGCCGAAATATTCTGCTGCACAATAAACAGTTGGTATAAGCGCCAATACTGTATAAACAATAAGACATATGTTAAACATCTTTGATTTAAAAAGTAAGTTAAGCTGAAATTTTAAGCTGTCTTTCATTTTCTCCGCCTCTTCATAAGATAATATCGTACACCTTTATGGACTTGTGAATTTTATTTTACCGATTTTGCTGTTTTCAACAATTCATCTGCGCCGAGTGAGCCGCAGATATGCAATATGCTGCTGCCGTCATTCCAGATAATATTCACTTGCTTATTCTGAGTATATATGATATATGTTTTAATTCCGGCCTTTTTTACAGTATAATTATTTGTTTTCATATCAATTGAGTTTAAATTATAAAATCTTTCAACAGTAAAACGGTCATATTTCATAATTGCAGTGTTTTCAGTAATCTCAGTATCAATCAAATTACAGTTGTCAGGTATATAGTCTATTGAAATTATAATTTCCTCTGCATTATCAAGCTCAGCGGCATAATAAATTCCGTTTTTAATTTTAAAATCACTGCTGCCCTTTGAGGCAACAGCAAACGAGCCTGTTAATAATGTTATTAATACAACTGCAACGGCAACAAGCTTTATGATGGTTTTATAAGAAATAAATTTTGCTCTTTTTACATTTTTGCTGATTCTTCTGTCAAAGTCATTTGAGACTAAATCTTCAATATCAGCAGGGATTGAGTCAATCCACCTTTGATTTGATAATCCGCTTGCCGTTTTTAAACTACTCATTGCAATCTCCTTTCATAACCGCTCTTAATTTCTGCATTGCAAACTGAAGCTTTTTTCTGACTGATGAATCGGATATTTTATATATCTGCCCTATTTCCTTACTCGTAAGACCAAAAGTGTATTTTAAATAGATAATATTTTTTTCTTCATCGCTCAGCTTATCAATTGCAAAGCTTAAATCTACTGCTTCATAGTCATCAAAGCAACTTTCATCAATTGCAGAGGAATATTTTTCATCATATATTGAAACAATTTTTTCTTTAGCTCTACGCCTGTAATGCGAAATTGCAATCCCGTTTGCAACGGTTGCAACATAATTTTTTGTATGCACAGAATTAACATCGCCTATTTTTTCAAAATTATTTGCAATATATAAAAATGTTTCCTGAACGCAGTCCTCTGATATATGCTTGTCACCTATTCGTTTTTGAACAACATACATAGCAAGATTTTTATATAGCTGATATAACTGAATAAACTTTGAATTCTCAATCGGACCTGCAGGCATAGTCATTAAAATCATAATGCGTCCTCTTTCTCATCATTGACTACATAAATAGTATCGCTCAAAATGTGTATTTTGTGAATAAAAAAACAACCCACTAACTGCTTTATAAGCATTTTAGTGGGTTCATTTCTTTAAAATTCTGATTATTTTGTCGGAATAATTTTATCCTTACCGCCCATATACATACGAAGTGCCTCAGGGATTGAAACCGTTCCGTCTGCGTTGAGATTATTTTCAAGAAACGCAATTAACATTCTCGGCGGTGCAACAACAGTATTGTTAAGAGTATGCGCAAGGTAATTGCCATTTTCACCCTTAACTCTGATTTTCAGTCTGCGTGCCTGTGCATCAGTAAGATTTGAGCATGAGCCGACTTCAAAATATTTCTTTTGTCTTGGTGACCATGCCTCAACATCAACTGATTTAACCTTTAAATCTGCAAGGTCGCCTGAACAGCACTCAAGTGTGCGAACAGGAATATCAAGACTTCTGAACAAATCAACGGTATTCTGCCAAAGCTTGTCAAACCACATTTTTGACTCCTCAGGCTTACATACAACAACCATTTCCTGCTTTTCAAACTGATGAATTCGGTATACGCCGCGCTCCTCAATACCGTGAGCACCTTTTTCCTTACGGAAGCAGGGTGAATATGATGTCAGCGTAAGCGGCAGCTTTTCCTCAGGTGTAATAGTATCAATGAACTTGCCAATCATAGAATGCTCTGATGTTCCGATAAGATAGAGGTCCTCACCCTCAATTTTATACATCATTGCATCCATTTCCTCAAAGCTCATAACACCTGTAACAACATTTGATCTTATCATAAACGGCGGAACACAGTAGGTGAAGCCTCTGTCAATCATAAAGTCTCGGGCATAGCTTATTACTGCTGAATGAAGGCGTGCAATATCGCCCATAAGATAATAAAAGCCGTTGCCTGCAACTTTACCCGCAGCCTCAAGGTCAATACCATCAAAGCTTTCCATAATATCAGTATGATATGGGATTTCAAAATCAGGAACTACAGGCTCGCCGTATTTCTGAACCTCAACATTTTCGCTGTCATCCTTGCCAATCGGAACTGACTCATCAATAATGTTCGGAATAGACATCATAATCTTTGTAACTTTTTCGTTGAGCTCGCTTTCTTTAGCTGCAAGCTCATCAAGCTCCTTAGCTTGGGCAGTAACCTTCTCACGAAGAGCCATACCCTCTTCCTTTTTACCCTGAGCCATAAGTGCGCCTATTTCTTTAGAAATTTTATTTCTGTTCGCACGCAGTTCGTCTGCTCTTGCAATTACTGCTCTTCTTTCAGTATCAAGAGCGATAACCTCATCAACCAATTCAAGCTTATGCTCCTGAAATTTCTTTTTTATGTTTTCTTTTACTGTTTCGGGATTTTCCCTCACAAATTTAATATCAAGCATTTATATTATTCCTCCCTTTTTACTTTCCTAATGTATTTGCAATGTTTTTTAAATCTTCAAGTGAATAGAACTCTATTTCAAGTGTGCCCTTTGATCTGCCGTTATAAACCTTAACCTTTCTGCCGAGCACCTCTGAAAGAGAGATTTCAACTTCATCATAAAAGCTGTCACGTCGCTTTGCAGTTGTTTTTTTTGTTGCTGCAGGACGCTTTGCCAGCTTTTCAACATCTCTTACGGTAAGTTTATGTGAAACTATATTTTTAGCAACCTCCAGCATAATAGCTTGATTATCAAATGCAAGCAGGGCACGGGCATGACCGGCACTTATATCACCATTTTTAGTCATTTCTCTGACCTCTTCAGGTAATCTGAGCAATCGCAGAGAGTTTGCAATAGCCGGACGGGATTTTCCAACTGAAACAGCAACCTGCTCCTGAGTATATTCGCACTTATCTATAAGAGCCTGCAAGCCCTCCGCCTCTTCAATCGGGTTAAGATCCTCACGCTGCAAATTTTCAATAATAGCAATTTCCATTGCTTCGGTATCAGATAAATCCTTAATGATTACAGGGACCTCTTTTAACTCAGCAAGACGTGACGCTCTCCAACGGCGTTCACCTGCAACAAGCTGGTAACCGCCTGTTGTAAGCGGTCTGACTAAAAGGGGCTGTAAAACACCATGCTGACGTATTGAATCAGCAAGCTCCTGCAATGCCGCTTCATCAAATGTTTTTCTGGGCTGTTCTTTATTGGGAAATATCTCATTAATCGGCAAAGTGCTTGTAGAAACCATATCGTCAACGCTGTTTTCGAGCATTAATGCTCCCAAACCCTTGCCGAGTCCTGATTGTTTTTTAGCCATTTGCTCCTCCTTATATCATTAACTGAATATATTATTTATTGTAATTTCAAAAATTCTTCTGCAAATTTCTTATAAGCAAACGACGGCTTTGAATATTTTTCATAATATATTACCGGCTTGCCAAAGCTTGGAGCCTCGGCAATTTTAACTGAACGGGGAATCATCGTTTTATATGATTTATTAGGAAAATATTTATTTACCTCATCAATAACCTGCTGAGTAAGCTTTAAACGGCTGTCGTACATAGTAAACAGCACACCTTCAAGCTCTAAATGCTCATTATAATGCTGCTTTATTGTGCGGACTGTGCTTACCAGCTGGCTTAAGCCTTCAAGTGCATAATATTCGCATTGAAGCGGAACTATGAGAGTATCAGCAGCAACAAGCGCATTTATAGATAATAAGCCGAGACTGGGCGGACAGTCAATAATAATGTAATCAAATTCCATGACGAGTGAGGCAATAGCCTTCTTCAGTGCCTTATTTCTGTCAGACTTTTCTGCCAATTCAAGCTCAGCACCTGCAAGATTCATATTTGCAGGCAAAAGCCAGAGATTTTTAAACTCAGTTTCAATCATAATTGCACGGGCAGACACACTGTCTATAAGCATATCATAAGTCGAATACTCAACATCACTCTTATCTATGCCGACACCCGAGGTTGTATTGCCCTGCGGGTCAACATCAACAAGCAATGTTTTTTTTCCTTTTGTACCCAATGCAGCTGCCATATTTACACAGGTAGTAGTTTTGCCTACACCGCCTTTTTGATTAAAAATCGCTACGGTTTTACCCATAAGCTCACCTCATACAGTTGAATTGATACAATTATACAATATTCTAACATTTAACGCAAGTGTTTCACATGAAACAATTCTAAATTTTAAATTGATGCTCTGCGATTAAATTATAATAAAGTTCTCCGCAGCAACAACAACGCTCAGTTCTTAATTATTAACTTTTAACTGAAAATGTTTCATGTGAAACATTTCTAAAAGCAGAATAGGCAAGCACTATGTGCCTGCCTATCCCGCGTGATGAAAAGAGGAGAATATGTTTAAAACGGTTTCCCGTTTTAAGCCTGATTAGAGGTGAGAAGCTTCAGAGGCTTCTCGGTATGTGGGTTTTTGGGTATTTTAACCCTGAATTCTATATAATCTTCTGTTTCCGTTTTGTCTGATTCAGCGTTTATCCCTGACGCTTTCATTGTTTCAATTGCCTTGTTTACTGTGTTTACGAAGATGCGAACATCCTTAAAAATCTTAACAACATTTCGCTTTGGCTTAACTGTATTATCTGTCAATGAATCAATAAACTTTTCAGTCTGTTCAACATTTAAGCCCTTCTCTTTAATAACATTCAATGCCGCCCATATATCCTTTTCACTTTCAAGCTTAAGCAGGGCACGGGCATGACGCTCTGTCAAACCTTCTTTTTCTATAAAGTAGCGGACATCAACCGGCAGTTTTAGTAATCTGAGCTTATTTGAAAGCGCAGACTGACTTTTTCCGAGCCGTTTGGCAATTTCGGTCTGCGTCATACCGAAGTGATTGATAAGTTGTCCGATGGCACAAGCCTCTTCAAAAAAGGTTAGATCTGCCCTCTGAACATTTTCAAGTATTGAATAGACTGCACTTTGCTCATAATCACATTCAACTTCAAGGCAGGGAACCTCGTCCACCCCTGCAAGAATAGCAGCTCTCAGTCTGCGCTCGCCTGCAATAACTTCAAAATAATCGGAATTATTTATTCTTCTGATTAAAAGCGGCTGCAGAATGCCATTCTGCTTTATTGACTCCGCAAGCGAGAGCATGTCCTCACTTTCAAACTTATGCCTTGGCTGATAGGGGTTAGGCAACAGTTTTTCTGTCTGAATATTTTTAATATCATTCATTCTGCCTTATCTCCCTCCGTTGAATACATATTATCATAAACATAATAAAATAACAAGGTTTTCTCATCGTGAAAAAACCTTGTTATTCGACATATTGTATTAAAATCAGAGTGGTTTGGAGGTGATTTTTTTGCTTTTTCTGGGATATTTTGTCGGAGTTTGCGATATCTTTTTTACCATAATTATTGATCTTTTATCTCCGCTTGGAAGTTTATATGAAACATTTTTAATAATTTCACCGCCCAGTTCTTTAACGGCACCTGCAGCAGACTCTGTTTCATCATTAGAACCTTTAAGAGCAATAAAGAATCCTCCTATTTTAACAAACGGCAAACAATATTCACTCAAAACATTCATAGGAGCAACAGCTCTTGCAGTTGCTATATCATATTTCTCACGATAAAGTTCGTCTCTGCCTAAGTCCTCGGCTCGACTATGAATAAGCTCAGCGGATAAAGCACACTTATCAAGCACATCTTCTAAAAATATGAGCCGCTTATTAAGTGAATCCATTAAGGTTAAATGAAGATCCTTTCGCGCAATCAAAAGAGGTATACCGGGAAAGCCTGCCCCTGTACCGACATCAATTATCCTTGCAGATTCGGCGATATCTGCATATTTCAAAAGAAACAGGCAGTCAACAAAATGCTTGATAACAATATCCTCAGGCTCTGTAATAGCAGTAAGATTCATCTTACCATTCCACTCTGCAAGCTCATCTGCATAAATATCAAAGTTAGTGAGCGCCTCATCGTCAAGCGAAATATTTATTTCATCTGCAAATTTTTTCAGTAATTCTTTATCAATCATAATGACTCCAAAATAATATTCAGTGCCGTTATATCGGCAGGATTTACACCGCTTATACGGCTTGCCTGACCCAGATTCTGCGGTCTGATTTTGGATAGCTTTTCAATTGCCTCCAGCCGAAGTCCTTTAAGTGATGAATAATCAATATCCTCAGGGATTTTCTTTGACTCAATTCGGCGCATTTCTTTAATCTGTGCCTCTTGCTTCTTAATGTATCCCTCATATTTTATTGAAATTTCAACCTGTTCAAATATCTCAGAAGGCAAATCGGGTCTTTCCGTGTCAAACGGGATTAAATCCTCATAGCTAATCTGTGGTCTGCGAAGCAGTTCAATCATTTTGCATCCTGTTTTAAGCTCTGCAGTTCCGCGGCTCACAAGCATCGACTGCAATTTGTCGCTGAGCGGGATTGAAAGCGTCTTGACTCTGTTCATTTCCTGCTTGATAAGCTCTTGCTTTTTTATGAATTTCTGATATCTTTCTTCACGGATTAATCCGATTTTATAACCGATTGGGGTTAACCGGATATCGGCATTGTCCTGCCTGAGTACCAATCTGTATTCGCTGCGTGAGGTCATCATTCTGTACGGGTCTGAACATCCCTTGGTAACAAGGTCATCAATCAAAGTGCCGATATACGATCCTCCTCTGTCTAAAATCATAGGTTCCTCACCTTTAATTTTAAGTGCAGCATTTATACCGGCTACAAGCCCCTGAGCCGCAGCCTCCTCATAACCGCTTGAGCCATTGAACTGTCCTGCTCCGTATAGTCCCTCAATATCATTAAATTCAAGGGTTGCCTTAAGTGCAGTCGGGTCAACGCAATCGTATTCAATAGCATATGCAGTTCGCATAACCTGTGCATTTTCGAGCCCGGGTATCGTGCGAATAAATGCAAGCTGAACATCCTCCGAAAGAGAAGAGCTTAAGCCCTGTAAATACATTTCCTCCGTATTAAGTCCGCATGGCTCTATAAATAGCTGATGCCTTTCTTTATCTGAAAATCGAACTATTTTATCCTCAAAGCTTGGACAGTATCGGGGGCCCTTTCCCTCAATTTTTCCGCTGTACATAGGTGAACGATGAAGATTGTCAAGAATAATCTGCTTTGTTTTTTCGTTTGTATATGTAATATGGCACACAACCTTATTAAGAGGTCTGTCCTTTGTTTCAAAGGAGAAGGGAACTGTTTGTTCGTCGCCCTTCTGAATTTCAAGGCTGTCAAAATTAATTGAACGACGGTTGACACGGCTCGGTGTACCCGTCTTAAATCGTCTGAGCGGAATTTGCATTTTATAAAGTGCCTTTGAAAGCTCTTTAGCAGGGAACATACCATCAGGTCCGCTTTCATATGAAACATCACCGATATAAACTCTGCCGCCCAAAAATGTTCCTGTTGCAAGAATTACTGCCTGAGCACTGAAAACAGCTTCAAGCTTGGTTTTAACATACCAAAGTCCGTCATCCTTTTTAAACAAATCAACGATTTCGCCCTGGCGGATATCAAGATTTTCGGTAAGCTCAAGCGTGTGCTTCATTCCTGCGGAATATTCCCGCCTGTCTATCTGTGCCCTGAGTGAATGCACTGCAGGTCCCTTACCGAGATTCAGCATTCTTGACTGAAGGCAATATTTATCCGCCGCCTTGCCCATTTCTCCGCCAAGGGCATCTATCTCCCTTACAAGATGTCCCTTTGAGGTACCGCCGATTGACGGATTGCAAGGCATATTTCCTACCCAATCAAGATTTATGGTAAACACTGCGGTTTTCATTCCAAGGCGTGCTGATGCAAGCGCAGCCTCAATTCCCGCATGACCTGCACCGATAACTATAACATCATATTTTTCTGCAAAATATTCCATAATTAACACCCTGTGTCATTCGTTCCTTTAAGTTTCTTTTTTCGATTAAATAAAATTCCGTCAAGCCATTTTAAAAGTATATTAAACGGATAGCTTATTGCAATTGTTGCAGCCGCAGAAATTACGATAAACAAAATCGGTTTTTCATTTATATTAAAATATGACAAAATTATCATCGGAATCCTTTGCAAAATATAAAATGAAAAAAGATTCCTTCCGAAATAGTTGAGTATTTTGTTATTAATCTGCACTCTCATTGTAATAAGCACAAACACAATCGCAAATAACAAATTGCGTATTATTACAGCAATAACATTGCCTGTGAACATAAATGTTACAGCATAAATTACTATGCTTATAGCGATAGTAAGCCAATACGTATACTTTTTACTGTTAAATAAGGCTGTGATCTTATTCTCATAATAATACCACAGCATACCTAATGGATAAATCAAAGCAGTATTAAACCAGCAAGATTGTTTATAAATGCTGATAACAATAATGTATATAACTGTCAAAGAAAATGCCAGTGCCAGCACAAGTTTCTTATTATCTTTTCCAATGATAAAAGCAAGAAAAGTAATAAAGTATAAAATCAGAACTGCAAAAATATACCAGTTACTGTTGCCAATACTTTCCCATCCAATCAATGATAGCAGTACTTTAGCTACAGAATAGCTGTTGCCCATTAACAATTTGATAATTAAAAATAATAAAACTGCAACATCAAAATGAAGAAGAACCTTTAAAATTCGCTTAGTCGGAATAGTCTTTACATATCCCTGTCCCTTTTTTACACAGGACAGCATCATTCCATATCCCGAATAAAACAAAAACATTGCAACAACAGATTGACCCATAATGCTTCTGAAATTGATATAAAGTGAATTTGATATCGTTTCAGATAAAGTCATATATCTGCTTATATGTGAAATGAATACCAGTATTATAAAAACACCCTTAATTGAATTACACTTTTCAGCAGAAATATAATCAGAAAATATATCATCTGAAAATGAAAACTTTATTTTATAAAGGCATATCGCAGTCAATAAAACGACTAAAAAAATCATATTTACTTGCCTACACAAAACTTACTGAATATATTGTTAACAACCTCAGTGGTTGCCTTTCTTCCTGTTAAAGAGAGCAGCTCATCTGCCGCACTGTCAATCATAACATTGATTGCATCAAAGGTTATACCCATTTCTAGTCCGTCAAGAGCCTCACAAATATTGTCATAAGCATTATGGCAGTTTCGCTTTTGCCTTGCGTTCGCAAGAAGGGGAGCAGAGGAATCAAAATCTGCAACGCCCAGCAAATCAGTAACCGCTTCTGTAAGCTCCTGCAAACCCTCATCATTTGCAGCACTGATATATACAACCCTCTCAAAGCCATCTTTAATAGGCGTGTCATCAAGCTCCTGCTGCAGATCTGTCTTATTAATCACTGCAACGGCATTTCTGCTGCTGCATCTTTCAATCAAATCCAAATCATAGTCCGTCAATGCTTGTGACGAATCAAACACGGCGAGCACAAGCTGTGCATCATCCAGTGCCCTGTATGCCTTCTGAATGCCGATTGATTCAACCACATCATCAGATGAACGAAGTCCGGCTGTATCACGCAGATGAAGGACAATGCCTCCAAGCCGGATATCATCCTCAACTATATCCCGGGTTGTCCCCTCAATATGGGTAACAATACTCTTGTCTGTACCTGTAAGCATATTCATCAGGCTTGACTTGCCCACATTCGGTCTGCCTACAATGGCAGTGTCTACACCGTTAGTTACAGTCTGACCATTTTCATAGTTATCAAGCAGCGACTTGAGCTCCGCCTGAATTTCTTCAAGAGTTTTTCTGAGCTCATTGTCTGAAAGCTCGGGTATCTCTTCATCCGGATAATCTACCCATGCAGACATAACCGCAGAAGAATCCAGCAGCTTTTCCAAAATATGATTTATCTTATTACTCAAAGAACCCTGCAAAGCATTAAAGCTTGCTTTCAAACTCTCCTCACCTTGTGCCGAAATAAGCTGTGCAACCGACTCTGCCTGCGTCAAGTCCATTTTGCCGTTTAAAAATGCACGCTTGGTAAATTCACCTGCATCGGCAGGCACAGCACCTGCATCAAGAACTGCCTGCAAGGCTTTTTGAACAATAAGAATACCGCCGTGAACCGAAAGCTCTACAACATTTTCACCTGTATAACTCTTAGGCTCACGAAAAACAAGTGCAACGGCATTATCCATTTTTTCACCGTTACAAATAATATTACCGAATTTGGCATGATAACCCTTAACCTCTGAAAGAGAGGAGGAGTCTATAGGCTTGAATACTCTATCTGCAATTTCAATGGCATTGTCACCGCTTATACGGATAACGCCTATACCTCCCGGTGCGTTCCCGGTTGATATTGCTGCTATCGTACTGCTCATATTTTCCTCCTTTAAAAATATAATAATGGCGAACGCCAACCGTCCGCCATTAAAACTAATCCTTATTTATCTCAATTCTGCCAAACTTAGGACCTGATATTCTCTCAACCTTTTGAGCAGGAGCTGCAGTATGGGTTCTGCTGTTTCTGCGGTTTGTACCGTTAGAACGGGGCTTTACTCCGCCAACAGGCTCTATTACAACTCTTCTGTCCTGATTATATCCGATTGAACGGGATTCAACACCTTCAATTTCCTGAATAGTTGTATGAATTATTCTTCTTTCATACGGATTCATAGGCTCGAAGGTATATCTTCTGCCTGTACGAATAACATATCCTGCGTTCTTCTTTGCAAGGTGTCTTAAAGTCTCATTTCTCTTCTCTCTGTAATTGCCTACATTGATTACAACTCTTACATAACCATTTGAATTCTTCTTCATAGCAAGTGAGAGGAGATATTGAATAGAATCCAGTGTTTCACCGCGGCGACCGATAATAATGCCAAAGTCATCACACTCAAGATTCATTGTTATAACGCCTTCCTCATATACAGCGGAAATATCTGCATTATCAATGTTAAGTCCCTTAACAATTGCAGCCAGATAGCCTTTTGCATATTCAAGGTCAACGCTCTTAGGAAAATCATTTTCCTTCTTAGGCTCTGTTTTAGCTTCCTTCTTAGCAGGGGCAGGCTTACCTGAAGGCTTTGCAGCCTCTTTCTTTGGAGCATCCTTTTTAACGGCCGGAGCCTTCTTAGGTGCTTCATTTTTAACCTCCTGCTTCTTTGCAGGTTTCTTTTTCGGAGCCTTCTTTTCACTTTTGCCGTCATCATAGCTTGCCTTAACCTGAGCATCTCTGCTGCCTATGCCCAAAAATCCTTTTTTAGGCATTACAACAACCTCAATCTTAATATCAGCTGTGAGAGGAGCAGCCAAACCAAGCCTTGCTAACTGAGTTGCTTCCTCAATAGTTTTGCCGGTTCCGATAAATTCCTTTATCATATATCCTCCGATATTTACTTTTTAATTTTCTTTATACTCTCTTCCCTTGAGCGGCGTTCAATTGTGCCCTCAATCATTTCACGAGCCATATTTTTCTTCGGCGGGAAGAATTTTGCCATTACTAACTGCTGAACCACTGCTACAAGGTTTGAAATTATCCAATAAAAACCTACGGCCGCTGATACCTTAAATGCGATATAGAATGAGAATATCGGCATCATAAGCATCATTATCATCATTTGCTGCTGTTGCTGAGCTGCAGCCGGATTGTTTTTCTTTTGAATTAAAGATGATACTAAAGATGAACCAAGCGAGGTTACAAGGCAGAGAATCGGAATTATAACAATAATTCCATCCTTCCAATGCGGCACCTGAGTCATATCAAGCGAACCAATCATCATATGGCTTCTGTAATTCTCAATGGCTGCAATCTTATCTGCTGTAAATAAATCAGAAAAATTGGTCATAAGTATATCTTTATACTTATCAAAATTCTGGAGAATTTCAATCTGAAAGTAAGTCCCGTCATAGTTAATTGCATTTGCAATTTCAGTTGCTTTCGAGGCAATATCTACACCTAAAATATATTGAATAGGATAATAGATGATTCCGATAATACCCATAAGAAAAATCATTTGGAAAACCATAGGTCCGCATCCCATATTCATTGGGTTATGACCTTCACGGGTATACAAAGCCTGCATTTCATCATTCATTTTCTGACGGTCTTTAGGGTCGTTAGTGTTAGCGTATTTTTTCTGGATTTTTTGGATTTTCGGCTGCAGGCGTGTTGTCTTAGCCATGGTTTTTTGCTGCCTCAGATTAAACGGAAACAGAATTAAACGGGTAAGCACCGTAAACACAATAAGAGCAAGAAAATACTGATCGTTAAAAACAAACAGCAAGCCCTCCATACATTTACCGAAAAGCCAATAAAGAGGTTTAAAAACAGCCCAGCCGTTAGAGACGCTTTTGGCTGCCATAGTAATAAAATTAATATCCACTTTTTACCTGATCCTCTGAAATACTTTCTTTTTACTTTTTTGGCGGAACAGGATCATATCCTCCCTTGAAAAAAGGATTGCACCGCAGTATTCTTTTGAAGCCCAGCCACGCACCCTTAACCGGTCCGTGTATTTGAATAGCTTCAATTGTATACTGTGAGCAGGTTGGTGTATACCTGCAGGCACCGTGTGAAAACCTTGGCGATAGGGTTAACTGATAAGTTCTTATCAAAAAAATCATCAGCTTTTTTAAAAGCTCACTAACTTTCTTCATTTATAATACCCATTGCGGCAAAATGCTCTTTCATCTGTAAAAGAACTGCCTGCATTTTAACCTTGCTTGTTTTGCTCCTTGCAACAAAAACAAAATCCCAGCTGCCGCAAATTTCACCCTCAAGGGCGGAATATGCAGCTCTTATTACACGTTTTGAGCGATTTCGTTCAACAGCATTCCCGATTTTTTTTGAGGTGGTTATGCCGTATTTACAGCCGCCGCCCTTCTTTTTCATTGCATAGGTAACAAGCGAATCTGATGCTACGCTTTTTCCCCGGTAGTATAATCTGCGAAAATCCTTGTTTTCCTTAAAGGTCTGACTTTTCACAAAATCCACATTCCTGTCTGTTAATTAGTAAGAAAGCTTCTTTCTGCCCTTTGCACGACGGCGGGCAAGTACCTTTCTTCCGTTTCTTGTTGACATTCTTTTTCTGAAGCCGTGCTCCTTCTGAGCATGTCTCTTCTTAGGTTGGAAAGTTCTTTTCATTCTTTTTTCACTCCATTCGAAAGACTAAACTTGTCTTAATCTTTATTTTCTCTATGCGGTATAGCATAGGCAATTTATATAACCATATTTGCACAAACAGGGTGACATAGTCATCTCCTCCTGCAAAATAGGATATAATTATAATATTAGCGTTGATATTATAGTACAAACCGGCAGCAAAAGTCAACAAAAACTTGTATTTATTAAAATTATATTATATAATAGCACTATATCTTGGGGGTTTGCTTTCTATAAACAACAAGAGTAATAAAAAAATAATCTTTTTATAAGGAGAAATGCGAATATGCTCGGTATCATAGGCGCAATGGATGTTGAGGTCAAAGCCCTTAAAAATAAGGTCACCGGCGGCACCGTTACAAATATAGCAGGAATTGATTTTGTCTGCGGCAGCATTGAAAATGTTATGGTCTGCATAGCCCAATGCTCACCGGGAAAGGTCAATGCAGCACTTTGTACGCAGGCTATGATTGACAAATTCTCGCCTGATATGATTATTAATATCGGAGTAGGCTGCTCACTCAGACAAGATGTTGTTATAAAAAATATCGTGATTGCAAGTGCTGTCTGCGAATATGATATTGATATTACTGCTCTTGGTGAACCAAAGGGTTATATAAACGGGCTGAATGTTATTAAAATAGAATGTGATAAAGCTATATCCGATGCACTTGCACGCACAGCAATCTCGTGCGGAGAAAAAATACACCGAGGCACAATTGCCAGCGGAGACACTTTTATTGCATCAAATGATTTAAAACAGGAGCTTGCCGAACAATTTGACGCTATCTGCGGTGAAATGGAAGGCGGCGCAATCGGTCATACCTGCTGTGCAAATAAAATTCCGTTTGCCGTTATACGCTCAATAAGTGACGGCGGTGATGAAAATGCTCAGCTTGATTATCCCACATTTAAAAAAGTTGCTGCAAATATCTCGACTTCAATAATTATCAGCTTTATTAAAACACAAAAAACTCAACTTGAGCTGTTCTGATTATACAAAAATAAAAGACCGCCTGTCGGCGGTCAATAAATTAAAGAATATAGTTTTCAAGAATATGTCTTTCTGCCTCTTCAATCAAGGTGTCAAGTGCAGTTCTTTGACTGCTGTCCATGCCGGTTCTTGAGCGATCCTCAATCAAAACAAATTTTGCATCCTGAACAGCAATTGCTGCAGATGCCAAATCCCTGGCAATGGTGTAGTCGATTTTAAACTTCTCCTTTGGCAAAACACCTGCCTTTGCAAGTGTTAACGCTCCCCGGTACAGGCTGAGCATATAATAGTCGTAAACATAATTCTTTTCATCAGAACCTCCCGCATCAGCTGCAGCTGCTGCCACATCAAGCAAATACTTTGTAGCCTGCGAAAGAGTTGTCATTGATCTGCCCGATCCATCATCAAACTCTGCAAGATAATCAGAGTCCAATCCGTTTCTGCTGTCACTTACTCCCAGAAGATAATCCGTTGTTACTCCGTAATACTCACTGCACTTTATAACAAAATCCAGACCGCACTCTCTTATGCCTTTTTCATAGTGAGAAAGAAGTGCCTGCGAAATACCTAAATCAGTTGCAGCCTTTTTCTGACTGATACCTCTTTCTTTTCTGAGCTGCGATAAAACCACAGCAAATTTTGAAAGCTTTTCTTTATTTTTATCCATACTATTTTATCTTCCGTATTCTTATTAAATATACAATTTGTAATCCTTACACATTATATTCCTAATTATACAGAAAGTAAATAACGCGGCTCGTTTTGTTATTTTTTTGTAATAATTATGTCAAAGCCTATAAAAACAGGGGGAATTTTAAAATGAAAACATACACACTGTATTTATTTCGTCATGGAATAACAAAAGGGAATATCAACGCTCAGTATATTGGGCATACAGATTATCCATTAACAACATCTGGTATAGAATCTTTAAAGTCAATAAAAGCCCGCCACCATTATCCAGAGGTGGATGCCGTCTTTGTTTCACCGCTGAAAAGAGCACTTCAAAGTGCCGAAATAATGTTCCCTAAAAATAACAAAATTGTAATAGATAATTTTATCGAATATAATTTCGGTGAATTTGAGGAGTGCACTGCCGAGGATTTAAAGGATAATGAGGATTTCAAGGCTTGGCTGCACGGCGATATTTATGCCTGTCCTCCTTTTGGCGAGTCAAATGCAGAATTTGCTCAGCGTGTTTGCGAAGCGTTTGAAAAGGTAATTAACGGCTGCATTGCCGAAGGTATGGAAAATATCGCAATAGTCACTCACGCGGGTGTTATTATGACCATCCTTTCCTGTTATGGTCTTCCCGAGGCACCTATGGCGCACTGGCAGATGGATGCAGGGTACGGCTACAAGCTTCGTATAACACCATCACTATGGATGCAGGCAAACAAAATTGAGGTTGTTGACACTGCTCCTCAATCCTTGGAGGATATGAAACAAGCTTCACCAAAAAATCAGTAAAATATATAAAAATCACTCGTAAATTCTTTAACGAATCTGCGAGTGATTTTTATTAACCATTGTTAATTACTTGTGGTAGTTTCGTCTTCGGTTGAAGCCTCAAGAGTGGTTACCTCACCATAATTATTATTTGTGATTGTTGCCGTTACTGCCGAATAGCCGTCACTGTAAAAGCCTGTTTCACGGCAATTTAAAACATCAACCCTTATGTGCGCCAGAGTAATGCTGGATTTACCGTAAATTTTAGTCTGCAGATTATATGCATCCTGAGGGAAATCAGATTTCCAGCACCATGCACCGTAAAAAATTCCTCCGGCTCCTTTTTCATTAATGCGTGCTTCCGGAACAGTGGTCATATTGATATCAAATCCAAGCCAGCCCTGTGAAAAAGCATATTTGGCAATCTGAACAATTTCACTCTTATTAAATCCTGTGTTCACATAAGGAATAAGCGAGTTAACTATTTTAAGGAGCTTAACATTAGATGCATCTTTTGCCTGGTTGAAAATCTCAACAAGACATGTCTTCTGTCGATCGGCTCTTGCATTATCACTGTCAAGTTTTCTGATTCTGCAATATGCAAGCGCCTGTTTTCCTGTCAGCTTAAGCTCTCCGCTGTTGCCTTCAAAGGTTTTTTCAATCGTAACATTACCATATCGTTTCTGATGGCTGTTAATCTCATTAATTTCAGCGGAAGTAAGTTCAAGGGTTACACCGCCGAGTGCATCAACAATTGATTCAAATGAATCAAAGTTAACTATTACATAGTTATCAATATCAATTTTATACATATTTTCAACACAATTGATATATGCATTGATATCGCCGGTAGACATTGCACCATTAATTTTGCCAAACTGTCCTGTAGATTTATCGCCCTCGGTTGTTTCCCAATAAGCATATGTGTCACGAAGAATAGATGTCAGAGTAATTTCCTTGGTATCAATATTAATGCTGGCTATAATTGCCGCATCTGCTCTGGTGTCTTCATCAAGGATTTCCTCACCTCTGGTGTCCTCACCGATAAGCATAACATTAAGCACATGACTTGATGAGCAGGGAACTCCGTTGTAATACCAGGTTTTAATCATATCCTGCAGAGAGGCAAGCTCGGTCGCTTCCGTTTCCTGAATAGGTTCAAAGTTTTCAGCAAGAACATCCATTCCTGACCACTGTTTTTCAGTAGTGGCAATCGTGTTTTCTTTATTATCTGTTACTTTGTTAAGTGCGCCTTGAGCCCAGACATAAGCAAAAATACCTGCTCCGATTAACAGAATAACCAAAATAATTATTACAGTGACTGCTGTCTTTTTGCCTTTGGTCATTTTTTTCTTTTCGGACTTTGGCTCAGGAGGCTGTTCTTCAATTATCTGAGGCTCCTCAGTAAACTGAAGAATGTCAACCATATCGTTTTCCTCAGGCTGTGCCTGCACAGAAGTTTCTTTAACAGGCTCAGAATCCTCTTCTGCTTTTGCCTTTTTCTGAATGTCAGACCTTTGCTTATCAGATTTTTCCTGCGGTGCCGGTGAAGTCTTTTGTTCAACGATTTTTTCCTGAGGTAAAGAATCCGGCTTATGCTCAGGTGCTTTTTTGTGAGATACAGATTCTGATTTTGGTTCAGCCTTTCTCTTTTCAGTTGCAGGCTTTTGTTCACCTGCACTGTCCCTTGCCTTTATTTCTCTTTCGTTTTCTTCTCTTCTTTTCTTAACTTCAGAGAGAATACTGTCAATATTGTAGCTATCCTTATCCAATATGATATCTCCTCTTTAGTTCACTGGTTATTAACTAATTAAAAACTACTTTTTTAGACATTGTTTGACCAAATAGTGAATATTTTATTAAAATACTACTCTTCGCTGCTTTCAGAAACCTCTGTTTCTTCGTCAGCAGCAACTTCTTCTTCCTCAACAAATTTATCAACAATGCTGAGCGTTGCAAGCTTTTCACCATCTTTCACCTTCATAACTCTTACACCCTTGCTCGGACGCTTAAAGGTTGAAATCTGATCTGCATGTGTACGAATAACAATGCCGTCGGTAGTAATCATAATAACATCATTATCATCGGTAACAGGAGCAATCATAGCTACCTTACCGTATTTATCAGTGTGATAGTTAATAAGACCTTTACCTGCTCTTGACTGAACACGGTATTCATCAAATCCGCTCTTTCTGCCATAGCCTGTTTCTGATACAGTAAGCAGCTGAGTATCAGGCAACGAAACTGCAAATCCGACTACATAGTCGCCCTCTCTTAACTGAATTGCCTTAACACCTCTTGCCGTTCTGCCGATAAGTCTTGCATCACTTTCCTTAAAGCAGATTGCCATACCATCGTGCGTTGCAACAACAAGCTCTCTTTCACCGTCGGTCATATCAACCCAGCAAAGCTCGTCTCCCTCGTCAAGATTAATTGCAATAATACCTGTTTTTCTGATATGAGTATATTGGTCAATTGCGGTACGCTTAATGATACCGTTTTTTGTAACCATACAAAGGAACGCTCTGGATTCCTCCTTAGGAATTTTAACCATTGCCGAAACCTTTTCATCCTGCTCAATAGGGAGTAGGTTTACAACATTCATTCCCTTGCTTGCTCTTGATGCCTCAGGAATTTCATATCCCTTAATTTTGAATACCTTTCCTTTGTTTGTAAACACAAGCACTCTGTCATGAGTAGAACAGGTAAACATTGTCTTTGCATAATCCTCTTCTCTGCGTGACATACCCATAATACCCTTGCCGCCGCGATTCTGAGCCTTGTAGGTATCAACGGTCTGACGCTTCATATATCCTTTTTCTGTGAGAGTAAGAATGCAATCCTCAACAGGAATAAGATCCTCATCATCAACATCACCTGTAAATGCAGATATTTCGGTTCTTCTTTCATCACCGAATTTGTCTGCAATTTCGCGTGATTCCATTTTTATTATGTCAAAAATTCTCTGCTCGCTTGCAAGAATTTCAAGAAAATCCTTAATTTTTGCGTGCAAATCATCTAATTCGTTCAAAATCTTTTCAATTTCAAGACCGGCAAGCTGTCCTAAACGGTAAGCAACAATTGCACTTGCCTGAGGATCATCAAAACCAAACTTGTCCATAATAGACTGCTTTGCCTCAGCCTGACCGCCCTTGCAGGCACGAATCGTTGCGATTACCTCATCAACAATATCAATAGCCTTTGCAAGACCTTCCAATATATGTGCTCTGTCCTGAGCCTTTTTCAAATCATACTGTGTTCTTCTTGTAATAATTTGCTTTTGGAAGTCAATGTATTTCTTCAGGATTTCCTTAAGAGTAAGCACCTTTGGCACGCCGTCATCCAGTGCAAGCAAAATTGCACCGAAGGTAACCTGCATATCAGTCATTTTATAAAGATTATTGAGCACTACCTGTGCATTTGCATCTCGCTTGACAACAACTTCAATATGCATTCCTCGTCTGTCAGAATAATCCTGAACATCGGCAACACCTTCAAGGCGTTTTTCTTTAACAAGATCTGCTATGCGTGTAATAAGTCTTGCCTTATTAACACCGTAAGGTATTTCTGTAACAACAATCTTGAAGCGGTCACCTTTAGTTTCAACAATCTCTGCCTTGGCACGAACATAAATTTTACCTCTGCCCGTTGCATAAGCCTCTTTGAACCCCTTGCTGCCCATAACAATACCTGCAGTCGGAAAATCGGGGCCCTTGATATGCTCCAATAAATCCTCAAGAGTCGCATCAGGATTGTCAATAAGGCAGCACATTCCCTCTACTACCTCACGCATATTGTGAGGAGGAATATTTGTTGCCATACCAACGGCAATACCTGATGAGCCGTTAACCAAAAGGTTTGGAAAACGTGACGGAAGAACAGTCGGTTCTTTTGAAGTATCATCAAAGTTAGGTGCAAAATCAACCGTGTCCTTCTTAATATCCTCAAGCATTTTCATTGCGGTTTTGCTTAATCGTGACTCTGTATAACGATAAGCAGCAGGCGGATCACCGTCTACCGAGCCGAAATTACCGTGTCCGTCAACAAGAATATGGCGCATTGAAAAGGTTTGTGCAAGCCTTACCATAGCATCATATACAGATGCATCGCCGTGAGGGTGGTAATGACCGAGCACTTCGCCAACGGTTGTTGCACATTTACGGTATGGGTTTGTAGGATAAAGATTATTATCATACATTGCGTAGAGAATTCTTCTGTGAACGGGCTTTAAACCGTCACGAACATCAGGCAGCGCACGGCTTACAATAACACTCATTGAGTAATCAAGGAAAGCCTTTCTAATTTCAGTGCTGATTTCTACATCTACGATTTTTTGGTTATCATAGCGTATTTCTTCATTCATTAAATATATCTCCTATATTAACCGTTGCGTTTTTAACGCATATTTTTATATATCAGATTTTTATTATACATCAAGATTTTCTACAAACTTAGCATTTTTTTCAATGAATTCTCGGCGGGGTTCTACATTATCTCCCATAAGTATTGAGAAATTTTCAGATGCTCTTTGTGCGTCATCAATAGTCACTCTGAGCATTGTTCTGAATTCAGGATCCATTGTTGTTTCCCAAAGCTGAGCCGGATCCATCTCACCAAGACCTTTGTATCTTTGAATATCACAGTCGCCGCCGAATTCCTCAATCTTACTGTCTCTTTCCTCATCACTGAATGCATATGCACTCTTTTTGCCCTTGCTGACTTTAAAGAGCGGAGGCTGAGCAAGATATACATATCCTTCTTCTATAATCTGCGGCATATAGCGGAAGAAGAAAGTTAAAAGGAGCGTTCTTATATGAGCACCGTCAACATCGGCATCCGCCATTATTATAATTTTGTGGTAACGAAGCTTTGTAATATCAAAATCATCACCTATACCTGTGCCCAGTGCCATAACAACCGGAACAAGCTTTTCGTTTGTAATAACCTTGTCAACTCTTGCTTTTTCAACATTAAGCATTTTTCCCCAAAGCGGAAGAATTGCCATATGCTCTCTGTCTCTGCCTTCTTTGGCAGAGCCCCCTGCTGAATCACCCTCAACAATATAAATTTCGCATTTTGAAGGGTCTTTGCTTGTGCAGTCAGCAAGCTTACCGGGCAACGAATTACCTTCAAGCGGTGATTTCCTTCTTGCATTTTCTCTTGCTTTTCTTGCTGCCTCTCTTGCACGGGATGCATCCAGTGCTTTATTAAGTAAGGTTTTTGCTGTCTGAGGATGCTCCTCAAAGTATGTCATAAGCTTATCGTAAACAAGTGATGAAACGAGACTGGTAATATCTGTATTACCAAGCTTGCCTTTTGTCTGTCCTTCAAACTGTGCCTCTGTAAGCTTTACACTGATGACAGCAGTGATACCCTCACGAACATCGTCACCGCTGAATTTTTTATCACTGTCTTTAAGAATATTGAACTTTTTGCCGTAATCATTAAATACACGGGTAAGTGCTGTTTTAAATCCTGTTTCGTGTGTTCCGCCGTCAATAGTATTAATATTATTGGCAAATGAAAGCAGTGTTTCTGTATAGCCGTCTGTATAGCAAAGTGCAACCTCTGCACTTCTGTCATCTTTGGTGGTTGAGATATGAATAACCTCTTCCTGAATAGGATTAAAGCCCCGGCTTGTATTAATAAATTCAACAAATGAACGGATACCGCCCTCATAGCAATATACACTTGTATGCTCCTCATCGTCGTAGGAATCCTCAGAATTTCTTTCAAATTTTTCACGCTTATCTGTGAGACTGATTGAAAGACCTGCGTTAAGAAATGCCTGTTCTCTGAGTCTGCGTTCAAGAATATCAAATGTATATTTTGTTGTTTCCTGAAAAATATCAGGATCTGCTTTGAATTTAATGAGTGTTCCGTGTAATGACTCGTCAACATCTGCAATAATATGCAAATCATTTACGGGCTTGCCTCTTTCAAAGCGCTGCGAATAAATATGACCGTTTTGTGTTACCTCAACCTCAAGCCATTCCGACAGAGCATTAACAACAGATGATCCAACACCATGCAAGCCGCCCGAAACCTTATATCCGGATCCGCCGAATTTACCTCCGGCATGGAGTACTGTAAGTACTACGGTTACAGCGGGCAATCCTGTTTTTTCATTAATACCTGTAGGTATGCCGCGGCCGTTATCACGAACAGAGATAATATTACCCGGTAAAATCTCTGTTTCAATATGCGTACAAATGCCTGCCAAAGCCTCATCAATTGAGTTATCAACAATCTCATAAACGAGGTGATGAAGTCCTCTTGGTCCTGTTGAACCGATATACATACCGGGGCGCTTTCTAACTGCTTCAAGCCCTTCAAGTACCTGGATACTGTCCTCGTTGTATTCATCAGTTACAACCGTATCAATATCCTCCTCTTCAAGATTTGTGGTCTTAATAATTTCATCTTTAATTTCTTCAGCCATAAATATTCCTCATTTATAATTTTAATTTACTTGCTCTTCTGTTTAATGTACTTGTATTAATAGGACTGATATAAACCTTATTGTCCGTAACAATAAAGCTTTTAGGTAAATCATAGTTAACATAAACCACACGCTTATCCTTTTCAGCCTTTGATAAATAATCACGCGTTGCCTTGTTTACTGTAGAATTATCAATATCAAAAATACCTATTATACTTTCATCGGTAATTACCGTATCTTCTCCTAAATGCAAAAACATATTTCAGTCCTCCGCAAGTTTTCCGCCTTCAATGTGAAAGGTCTTGCCGTTTTTAAGCCTGAGTATTGTTTCCTTATCACAGCATGTTATAAAAACCTGCCAATTCTTTATATGATTAAGTATGTAATCCTGGCGCTTTTCATCAAGCTCGCTCATAACATCATCAAGCAATGCAATAGGTTCAATGCCTGTCATTTCTTTTAATAAACTTGCTTCAGCCAGTTTTAATGCCAACACACAACTCCGCTGCTGTCCCTGTGAACCATAAGCCCTTGCACTGTTTTTGTTAATAAGTATCTCTATATCATCACGATGAGGACCTTTTGTTGTTGTTTTATTGATAATATCTATAGTTTTATTTTCATCAAATGATTTTAATAGCTTTTTTTCAATGTCATCAATATCTGCAATAAAATCATCAGCACCGATATATATTAAATCAATTTCTTCACTGCCATTACTTATTCCCGAATATATTTCTTTTACATACGGTTTAACAGCGTTAATATATTTAAGCCTTTGATATATGATTTTTGCACCTGTTCGTGCTAAATTCTTATTCCATATATAAAGCATGCCGTCAAGCTCAGGATTTTTAGTCAAATCTTTAAGCAGAGAATTACGCTGAACTAACGCTCTATTATAATCCTGCAGTAATTTACGATAGTTTGACTTTAACTGACAAAGTGCACCGTCAACAAATTTTCGTCTTTCGCTTGGTCCATCCTTTACCATGCTTAAGTGAACAGGACTGAATACAACGGCTTTAATTTCTTCACCAAGCTGTGCAGTACTCCTTTTTTTTACACCGTTTAATGCAGCTGTTCTCTTGTTGTTAATTTGTATTTGGGCACTTTGAGCACGGTCATTACCTTCAAATTCAATACTAAGTTTACTGCATTCTTTTCCAAATTTAATTAACTGGCTGTCTTTAGCTCCCCTGAAACTTTTTGCTCCCGTAAAAAGATAAACAGCTTCAATTAAATTTGTTTTACCCTGAGCATTCTTTCCCCATATAATATTTATATCATCAAAATCAACACTCAGAGTTTCAATATTTCTGTAGTTTTCAAGTGTTATATTTTTAATCTTCATTTATAATTAAATAATCAACAGAAAAGGCGGTAACAGTATCACCGTGTCTGATTTTTTTTCCTCTGGCAGTACAAACCTCTCCGTTTACGCGAATAATTCCGTTTTGAATAAATTCTTTTGCCTGACCGCCTGTTTCACTTATTCCTTTAAACTTTAAAAACGATTGCAGTTGTATAAAATCTGTATTTATTTTTACTGTTTCTTTTTTATGTTCTGCTGCAGTTACTCTAATTTTCATTTCTTAGCCTCATCGGTAATACTAAAAATAAAAATCCGTCAGAATTAACAGGCATAACTTTTACAGGACTTACTGCTCCGGCAAGTTCAATTCTTACTTCATCAGTATCAGCGGCATTAAGAGCATCAAGCAAAAATTTTGAATTAAAGCCGATTTCAACTCTGTCACCGGATGTATTTGCATGTGTATAATCGACAACCCTGCCAAGACTTGATACTGTTGATACTCTCATCTGATCCCCGTCAAATAAGCATCTGATAGGGTTTTTCTGATTATTTTCAATAACAGGAAGAGTTCTTTCAATACAATTAATTGCATCAGATGTATTAATTAAAACTGTTGTTGATATTGCTTTTGGAACAGCACTGTTATAATCAAGAAATTCACCCTCAAGCAAACGGCTGATAATAGAATAACTTTCAACCTCAAATACAATATGTCTTTTTCCTATACTGATTGACACCGGCTTATCACTTTCAACGTCAAGAAGTTTCATAAGCTCTCTTATTGTTTTCTTTGGAACAATAAAAGTTAAATTGTCGCCTGTATAATTTATTTTTTCTTTACGAATTGCAAGTCTGTAACCGTCAACACCGATAAGTGTTAATTGATTTTCATCCATTTCAAATTTAAGTCCTGTATAAACTGGCTTTGATGACTCAGTATCAGCAACAGCAAATACTGTTTGAACGATCATTGAATATAAAAGCTTTTGATCAAATTCAACCTGCAATCCACCATTAACTGACGGAAGTTCAGGATATTCATCTGCATCAATACCTGTAATATTATATTGTGCAGCACCGCAAATAATTGAAACAGATGTTCCGTTTGTCTCAATAGTGATATCATCATCTGAAAGTTTCCTTATAATATCACAAAGAACCTTTGCATTAATAACAATTGCACCGGGCTCAATGACATCAACCGATAATATAGTATTAATACCAAACTCAAAATCATAACCTGTAAGACTGAGGGTATCAGATCCGCATTCTATGAGTATACCCTCAATTGTCGGAATAGTTACCTTTGCACTTACCGCTCTGATAACATTATTGCAGGCATTACTGAGTTCTTTTGTGTTGCAAGTAAATTTCATAGTTTTTCTCCATATTTACAATCAAATTAATTAACTTTTATTATTAGTAATAATATTGGTGGAAAATGTTGAAAATTATTATATGCCTTGATTTAGCTTAAGTTAAGGCATAAATTTTTTCAAATCATCAATGTGTATAAATTGTTGATAATGTGGAAAAATATTTTTTTCAACATACCATGTTTAAAACCAGACGGTGGAAAATAAAAAGTTTGTGGAAAACTTTTTATTGATAGTCTTTAATATTATTGATAATATCGCTTACCTGAGAATTAAGTGTAGGGTCTGATTTTATTTTTTTGGAAATCTGTTCAATATTATACATAACCGTTGAATGATCACGCTTAAATTCCCTGCCGATAGTTTTATAACTCATATCGGTAACCTCACGAATAATGTAAAAACACATTTTTCTTGCGTCTGAAACATTTGAGGTTCGCTTTGATGAATAAATATCTTCAACAGAAACACCTGTTGTTCTGCTGACCTCATCAACAATTCTGCTTATGGTTACAGGTAGCGGCTGAACATCGTTAAGTATATCTTTAATAGCAGTCTGAGCAAGAGCCACAGTAGGATTTTGATTTCCAAACATGCACATAGCGTGCAGCTTTTTTGTTATACCTTCAAGCTGGCGTATATTTGATTTAATTCTGTCTGCAATATATTGAATAACAGAATCGGGAATAACAAAATCAAGAAGTTCAGCCTTTCGTTTAATTATTGCACATCTTGTATCAATTTCAGGTGTCTGAATATCTGCTAAAAGACCGCTTACAAAACGGGATCTCAGTCTGTCTGTTAAAGATTGAATTTCTTTCGGCGGTCTGTCAGATGTAAGTACAAGCTGTTTGCCATTATCAACCAGGGAATTGAATGTATGAAAAAATTCTTCTTCTGTTGCTGTTTTACCCGCAATAAACTGAATATCATCAATCAAAAATACATCAATATTTCTGTATTTTTCATGAAAATCATCAGTCGTTTTGTTTGCAAGGCATGTCATAAATTCATTTAAAAATTCTTCACTCTTGATATAAACAACCTTCATATCAGGATAATTTCTTCTCACTTCATAGCTGATGGCATTAAGAAGGTGAGTTTTGCCCAATCCGGAGTTGCCGTATATAAATAGTGGATTATAGTTTGCAAGACTGTTACCCTTAATTTGTCCTCCCGGATCGGCAGCTATTGCTTTTGCAGCAGTATATGCAAACTTGTTTGAAGGACCAACAATAAAATTATCAAATGTAAATGTTTCATTTTTAAAATCTTCTAAGTCCTGCTGATTTTTTTCATCATCCGTCATTAAATCTTCAGGGCAGCAAAAGGTTACTTCAACAGGAAAGCCGCAAATAATCTCAAATGCATCATTTATAAGAGAACTGTATTGATTTCTTACTGTATCTCTTTTAAATGCATTTGAAAATTGAAGCTGAACTTCTTTTCCGTCAAAGCTTTTTATTTCAATCGGTGATAACCACAGATTAAATGCAATATCGCTTGTACGCTCTTTGCAATAATCAAGCACGCCCTGCCACAAATCATTAAAGGTTTCCATTAATTTATTATTTAAACTCCTTAATTTTATCTCTCGTATATATATTGTAAAATTATATAATATTCCAAATATTAATTATAATATATATTATATTATAAGTCAATAAAATAATATAATATTTTAATAATTATAAACATTAATATTTTAAGAATGTGGAAAAATGTACATATTTTTTTAAAATATGTTTTTTGATTTTGTCTTGTTTTTTATTTATTATTACTATATAATTACATACATATGATATTATTGAAGGGAGGCAGAAAAGTGAAAATATTTAAAAACCGCGGTGATATTTATATTTCAAAAACAGATTATAAAAGCAGCCGTGAGGAACGAATTCTAGTTTCAATTTTAGCAGTTATTGTTGTTCTGACAATCATCTTTATTGTGCTTCTCAGTCAAAAATATTCATCTGTATCTGACTTTTTTGCCGAGGGAGAGGTTTCAACTACTGTTGAAAGCAATGTTGATGATGTCGTTCTTCCTTCAATAAGCGGTAAAACAAATTATATGATTATGGAAACTGATGAGGAACAGTCTGTAATACACTATATATTTTTAATTCAGGCTGATAAGGATTCTCTTGCATATAAAGTAACTGCACTGCCGCCGGATATGAAAATTGATAATACAAGTCTTATTGACATATTTGAACTTGGCGGAGGTGCATCACTTCAATCTAAGCTGACTGAATACTTCGGATTTGAAATTGATTATTATGCTCAATTTACAGTTGAAGATTTTATTGAATTTGCTAATAAAATGGGCTCATTTGTTTATCCGTCAAATGAAAAAATCCGTTTCAGCGGCGGTAAGGGTGACGATACCTACACCATTCATGTTAATGAAGGAGAGCAAAATGTAAACGGTAAAATGCTTTCTAATATGCTGAGATATTATTGCTCTGACAAAGTGAATTACTCCATTGCAAATGAAGTTATGCTTTACGCAATAACAGGTCTGTTTAATCAGGAAAATTACGAAGATGCAGAGTCTCTTTTCAGATTATTTATCAGTTCTTCATCAACTGATATTACCGTCCGTGATTTTGAAAACGGCAGAGATGCTCTTCAGGTCTTTTGTTATAAAAATAATGATATAACTGTATACAGTACAGCGGTATCTTATGAAGACAGCTCTTTAACTCAAGACTCAGTAAAAGAGATAAAAGGTTATTTTAGTAAATAAATTAACGCAGAAAAAACCATATATTTGCATATTCTCGAAAGGATAAACTATGATTACACCTGAAAATAAAGAAATAATAATGAATGCAGTGCGTGATATATTAATAGCAGTCGGCGAGGATCCTGACAGAGCGGGTCTTGTTGAAACACCTAAGCGTGTTGCAAATATGTATGAGGAAATGTTTGCAGGTCTTGATTCAGACCCAAAAGAGCATCTTAAGCTGTTTGACGAAACCTCAAATGATGAAATTGTAATAGTTCGTGATATTCCGTTTTCATCAATGTGTGAGCATCATTTGCTGCCTTTTGTCGGCAAGGCTCATATTGCCTATATGCCAAGCAATAATAAAATTATCGGTCTTTCAAAATTTGCAAGAATAGTTGATAATTTTGCAAAAAAACCACAGGTTCAGGAACGATTAACAAGTGATATTGCAGATTTTTTGAATGAAAGTCTTTCACCAAAAGGTGTTGCTGTTATAATTGAGGCTGAGCATATGTGCATGTCAATAAGAGGTGCAAAGGCATCCGGCTCAATCACTCAGACCTCCGCTCTCAGGGGAAGAATGAGAAATGACGCACGCACAAGAGCAGAGGTATTATCATTATTAAATAAATAGAG
>JBKWUD010000013.1:0-48032 GCA_046989265.1 Eubacterium sp. | reverse complement strand
ACCATCGTTGATGATGAAGTTCGGATTTTTCTTATTTGGTCGAGGTGACAAGATTTTCAGTAAACCCAGCATTCTACGAAACAGTCCCCCGGACTGTTTCTTCCAAATCAAAGATTTGGATAATGCTGTCGCAAGTTCGAATCATAACATAAACAGAATAATAAAAAGAGGACACAATTAATGCCCTCATCTTAATGGTCGAGGTGAGTCGGATAAATCCGAACAATTATTCAGTTCATCAAATGTAATTGTTTTCGTTGATTTTTTATAGTTGAAGAAAAATTTGATTTTATCGTCATAGATAATAATTGAATTTACAAACAAATCAACAAGCTTTTGTCTTTGCTCAATTTTAGATATATCTAACTTTTTCAGTTGGTCAAACCAAAATCTGAATTGCTTTTTGGTTAGCATTGGATCTTCAATTGACTCTTTTGCAATAGATATTTCAATATCATTTTTGCGTTGTTCTAAATCAAGCAATCTTTCCCTTGTTGATTTTGTACTGATACCTTGCTCTATTGCATCAACGATATTCTTTATGCCTTTTTCTGTTTGAGCAAGCTGTTTCCTTAAAAGAGGAAGTTGTTCATTTTCCTTGTTTTGTGCATCGTATGCTAAATCAATGAGAGTATTGATTAGTTCTTCATCATTCAGAAATTCCTGTATATATTTGATTGTCATATTTTCAATCAAATCTTTTCTGATTGACTTCATATCGCAGCCTTTATGCTTTTTGTTGTTGACACATTTATAGTAACGATATTTTTTACCTTGAGCATTTGTACCGCTTTCACCAACCATAAAGGATTTGCATTTACCACAGAATAATTTAGTCGTTAAGAGATAGTCATCATCAGCCTTATGGCTTGATGGTGCTTTTTTCGTTTTAGCAAGTCTGTCCTGCACTTTTTCAAACAGTGATTTTGATATGATAGCAGGTATTCCGTCTTTTATAGTAATATCCTGAAATGTATATTCGCCAAGATATTTTCTGTTTGTCAGCATACGAGAGATAACATCAATAGATATTTTACCACCTTTGCTGTTTTTGACACCTTTCATATTGAGTTCATCACGGAGCTGTTTCATTGTCATGCCATCAGCATAATGCTCAAAACAGTCCACAACAAATGGCGCAACACTCGGATCTATCTGAAAATGCTTGTTTACATCTATGTAATAACCAAGTGGAACACCGCCGCCGTTATACTTACATTTTAACGCATTTTCTTTCATACCACGGCTTACCTTTTCTGCAAGCTCGGCAGAATAGTATTCAGCCATACCTTCGAGTACAGATTCAAGAATAATACCTTCTGCACCGCTGCTGATTGCTTCGGTTGCAGAAACAACTTTAACACCATTCTTTTTTAGGATATTTTTATAATGAGCGGAGTCATAACGATTACGGGCAAAACGGTCTAATTTCCATACAAGGATAATATCAAATTCACCTTTAGCACTATCCTTAATCATCTTCTGAAAAGACGGGCGATTATCTGTTTTAGCAGAAAAAGCACGGTCAATATATTCACCAACAATCTGTATATCATTATGCTGTGCAAAAGCAGTACATTCTCTCAACTGACCGTCAATAGACTCTTCACGCTGGTTTTCGCTTGAATATCTTGCATAAATTACACCATTCATTCTATCACCTCTCTCGCATCTTAACGCTCATTAAAACTTTTGTCAATTAAATATTATGACTATTTAATTTCCCTTAAGTGTTTGAATCCATTTTTCAATAGTTTCAGCCAATTGATATTGCTGCTGCAATACAGCCATTCCTGTTTCAGGAATTTCAGGTAAATTTTCTTTTAATTTAATATTTTCCTCAATATATGTTTTTAGGTTTTTAATATTATTTTCAATATCGGTTAAGCATTTAATTTGTTTTTCTGATGAAATAGATTCCAAATTTACGATTACTGCATTAAAATCTAAAAATATCTGAATTGGTTTTGATGCAATTTCTATCATTAGTTTTTCAAATTGCTGTTCACCGCTATCTGTCAAAGAATAAATAACTTTTTCAGGCATTTTTCCTTCTTTAACTGTATTACCAACAATATATCCTTTTTCTTCAAGCTGCAACACCTTTTTATATATTGACGGTGTACTGATTTTCACCCATTTAGATATATTTCGATATTCAACTAACTTTTGTATATCATAAGCGCTTAATGCTTCTTTTTTTAGCATTCCTAATACAATTAAATCTATTGTTGCCATAATATTCTCCTTTTTCTCTTGACAACTACTATAATTTATAGTAGTATAATCAACGCAGTGTAACTACTGTAATTTATAGTACTATAATAAATCAAAAATGTCAAGAAAAGGAGTGTTAATATGAAGAATAAAAAAATCGAATTATTAAGCAGTGCCCCTATTCCAAAAGCTCTTTTGGCAATGGGAATACCAACTATGTTAGGAATGTTAGTTAATGCACTATATAACCTTGTAGATGCCTATTTTGTATCAGGTTTAGGTGAAAGTCAAATGGGTGCAATTTCTGTTGTATTTCCTATTGGGCAAATAATTGTAGGATTGGGACTATTATTTGGAAATGGTGCAGCATCTTATATTTCAAGATTGTTAGGCAACGGAAATAAAGAAAAAGCCAACAAAGTTGTGAGTACTGCTATGTACAGCAGTGTTTTTGTTGGTGCAATTGTTATAATCATTTCTTTAATTTTTCTTAAACCGATTTTGAAACTGTTAGGCGCAACTGAAAGTATATTGCCTTATGCTGTTACATATTCAAGCATATATATTGTTTCATGCATTTTTAATGTATTTAATGTTGCAATGAACAATATTGTAACAAGCGAAGGCGCAGCAAAAACAACTATGTGTGCGTTAATGTCAGGTGCTGTATTGAATATAATATTGGATCCGCTATTTATCAATGTATTAGATTTAGGAGTTGCAGGTGTTGCATTTGCAACCGCCATTTCTCAGATTATATCAACTATAATATATCTGTCGTATATTTTCAGAAAGAAAAGTGTATTTCAATTTAAAATTAAGGACTGTTGTTTTTCAAAAGAAATCTTGTCAGAAATATTTAAAATCGGTGTTCCAACACTTGTATTTCAAATATTAACAAGTGTTTCAATCACATTCATAAATAATGCTGCATTTGATTATGGCGATTCAGCAATAGCGGGAATGGGAGTTGTAACTCGTCTTGTTTCAATGGGCAGTCTAACAGTTTTTGGTTTTATTAAAGGTTTTCAACCTATTGCCGGATTCAGCTATGGAGCAAAGAATATGGCAAGATTGAATAATGCAATTAAAGTTTCAATCATTTGGTCAACTGTATTTTGCACAATATATGGATTAGTGTTAAGTATATTCTCAACACCTATCGCATCACAGTTTTCTGAAAATGCAGAAATGATTACCGTAGCATCCAATTCTCTAAGAATAAACGGAATTACCTTTATCCTTTTTGGATTCTATACAGTATATTCGTCACTGTTTCTTGCTTTAGGAAAAGGAAAAGAAGGTTTTATTCTCGGTGCTTGCAGACAAGGTATATGTTTCATTCCCGTTATTCTGATTGCACCAATGATTTGTGGCTTGAATGGTATATTGTATGCTCAGCCAATTGCTGATGTACTTTCTGTAATTATTACAATACTTATGGCTATCAAATTACACAAATCTTTAAAAGTTGAAAAAAGACTTGACGCAAAATAAAAAGAGCGTTAATATAAGGATACTCCCTTTGGAAAAGGAGTTGGAATACGGCAGTGTGTGAACAGTTCAGCACACTCGTAAGGCAACCAAGTATTTGGTATCCAAACATAATATTATGAGTCTTACAGAGATGACTAGAAGAAACTGAGTTTTATGATTTTCATGAACTCGGTTTTTTTGTCCCCTAAAATTAATTACAAGGAGTGAATCTATGATTGAATTGTTACCAAACTGCAAACCAGCGAAGCGTTTGTAGTTTGGAGAGGAGCCACAGTGGAATGAGTAAGCCTTGGAGCTTGCTCCGTTGCGAACGATATGAAACTTGTGGTGACGAAGGCAAGCATATTGTTTGTATATACAAACAGAAATCGGGGAATCCCCGAACCCCTTAAATTAACAGTGGTGTGTACCACAGAAAGAGAGGTATAAACCAAGACAAACAACAAAACCAAAATGGTTGCAATGCGTTTTCGTGAAAACGAATACAATGCAATCAAAAAGAAAGCAGACAAAGCAAATCTAAACTTTACTGAATTTGTTACAAGGTCTGCATTAGATAAACCGATAGTTATGATAGATGGTTTATCGGAAGTGTTGAAAGAACAAAAAGCAATCGGCAGAAATCTGAATCAGCTTACTACACTCTGCAATATGGGAAAGATTGATTGTCCTGATTTAAGTGAAATGATTAATCAGTATTCAGCGGTGTATGACCGTTTAAACGATATTACAGAGAGGTGCAGCTAAATGGCAACCTTCACAGCAATATCGAATAAAACGCAAAACAGGACAGCAATGAGGAAAGTTCTGGACTATGTAATGCAGGATTACAAAACGGTGTATAATGGCATTAAGTTAGTAAGCGGACAAAACTGTATTCCAAGTAGTGCTTATGCTGAATTCATGGCAACAAAGAATCAATACAATAAAGCAAAAGGAGTATTCTTCAAACAGTATGTTCAATCCTTTAAAACGAATACTGCAACACCAAAAATCATTCATCAGATAGGAATTGAAACAGCGAAATATTTTGACGGATTTGAAGTTGTAGTAGCAACTCATATCGATAGAGATCACTGGCATAACCACTTTGTAGTGAATAGTGTAAACTGTGAAACAGGACTAAAAATCCAAATCAATGAAAAGGGTTTGGAAGAATTGAGAGATTACTCTGATAGTATCTGTCAGAAGTTTGGCGTTGAAACTTTGAAACCGTATATGAAACCTAAACAGAAAAGTATGAACTCGAGAGAATACAGAGCAGCCGAAAAAGGTCAGAGCTGGAAGTTCGCACTGATGGCTATGATAGACCAAGCAATGAAATATTGCAGAACGAAAGACGAATTCAGAAAATATATGAAACGATACGGATATGATGTTAAATGGCAGGACAACTACAAGTACATTACCTATACTTGTCCGAACAATATGAAATGCCGTGACATCAGATTACACGAAGAGAAATACAGAAAGGAGAATATGGAGCTTGAGTTTGAATTACGAGGAACTCAAACGAAGGAATGCAAAGAATATAGACACACTACAGCAAGCACCGAGTATAACGATAATAGATCAGGAACTGTGGCAGACACTGATAGATTTGAACAGAGATCAAACGACACTGCTGGAGGATACAGCGGATATACAGACAGTGAAAACCTGTATGGAGAATTCAACGAAAGCAGTTATAACGGAACTGAAAAATCAAGTGAATTCACTGAAAACAGAGATAACGGATTTAGAGAAACAGGTTGGGAATCTGAACGAGAATATCTCTTCAATGAAAAAGCAACTGAAGAAAACGGACAATCTATCAGAAGAACTGAAAAAGAAATGGATGCCGATACTGATTGGAGTACCGACAGCGATACAAATCCTCTTTGGGATAGCCTATATACTATCGCAAGTGCCGCAGAAATAATACGAAAATCAACGACAAAAATTCCAAGACAAAGTAAAAACAGAAAGAAAGGTCTTGGACAAAGAGAAAATGACCACAGCGGAGATTATCAGAATAACAACGAACTCTACTACGGACCATCTATGTAACAAAAGTCCCGGTGATTACTCACTGGGCAGAAAGGATAATATGATAACTAACATTACTAATACAATAAACAATTTAAGATAGGGGTGAAACGGAAAACCAATAAAAGAATTGTTGTCCTATGGCAACAAACAAAATCTATGAAGAATTAAATCTATCAAAAGAAGATTTACAATCATTAGTAAGATGTTTTCTACCAAGTATCCAAGCTTACTTCAAATCAGAAGAAGGTAGAAAGGCCTACAGAGATTTTGGAAAAGAACATTCATAAAGAAAGAATTCAGCGAGGACTTTACAGTCCTCGCTGTTGTTATTTATTGATTATTAATTTTATATGCATCATTATGTATTTTAGGTGTTGCTATATTACCAAGTAAATATGAATTTATAAGCTTTTTGTCTGCTCTTTCAGAAGTACTGCCTAATGATAATAAATTAGAGGTATTATCAATTTTTTCTACTAACCAAATTTCGTCTTTTCTTAGTAACTTGAAATCTAACAACAAACTTTCATGTGAAGTAACAATCAACTGACATTTTTTTTGAGGTGCTTTTTCAGTTAAATACGCATGGATAAAATTATATGTCAATAAAGGATGTAAACAACGATCTATTTCGTCTACGATATATGTAACATCATCATCTTCTTGAAATAAAATTTCCATTAATTTAAATATTTTTTTTGTTCCATCAGGTTCTTCTGACATCGAAAATTCAGCATTAGAATTTCCATGATAAAAAACGATTGTTTTACATCTTAATTCTCCTGACGACAATTCTGCTAAATAAAAGTTATCATTAATCCCAAACATTGCTTGAGAATGTATTGCGTTTTCTAAATCGGATAAGAGTTTGTTTTTAAAATCTTGAAATACTTCTCTTGGAAGTTGTAAAGCAATTTTTTCAAGAGGACAATTAACAAACTCATATTTGGAAATTGATAGATCAAAATCATTGAAGAATTTTTGCACTTTTTCAATGTTTTTTGTAGACATGAAATATGCATAATCATTAAGAATAGATTCTGGAGATTTAACAATTAACTTATATCTAAACCAATCATAAATATTTTTTATTACTAAGGCTTCATCAAAGTCTTCAAAAATATTTTTATATTGATTTAGATTTTTTAAAAAAAGGATACTGTTTTCCGCTTTTATTCCATCCGCGTATACCTGTAATTTATTTATTAACTGTTTATTGCTAAAGTATTCACCAATTATATATTCGCCTTTTTCTATATCTCTACTAAATATTGTTATTTGTTTGCTGTGTTTTAACAGAGTTAACCATTCGTTTTTTAAAGTGTTATTGGATAAAATTAATTCAAACCCATATTTATATATTTCGTTATTCAATTCAATTTCATATTCAAATATAGATGTTTTATATTTATTATCCTCATTAATTTTATAATATTTTGATATTACTGAACTATTATTTCTTTTTAAAATATAATTCTTTGAAAATTCAATAGCTTTTACTAAATTTGATTTACCAGAACCATTGGCACCAAAGAGAGAGGCGAATTTTAAAATTTTACTATAATCACTTTTATATACTCTATTATTAAAACTTCTTCCTTTTCCAGCAGTCAAATTAAAAACAACCTCATTTTGAAAAGAAAGGAAATTTTTAACTTTAAATCTTATTAACACATATATCATCTCCATCCTGAATAGATTATACGATTTTCGAGTAATTAAGTCAACAAATATAACAACATTGTAACCTGATATTTTAAATAATCAAATTATTTTACGAAAAATTCGGAAATCCTATTGACATTTTGACTTATATAGAATATACTATGTATAGAATTTTATTGGAAATATTTACTATATGTTGAATATTCTAAATAAATTTCTCAATAAAAATAGCGAACTCATCGAGTTCGCTTAAATATGGAAATACCGCTAGAAAAATCCAACATATCTCCCAATAACACTTGATATGTTACCATAAGTTTTCTCTTTTGTCAAATAGAATTTTATGTTTCTAGCGAGAAAGGATGGCTTGATTATGGCGAAGGTAAAAGTTACTCATGAGTCCGAATCAGGAAGGAATTTAGGATTTGTTGATACAAGAACAGGTTCCAAAATGTCGAGGGCTCAATTTGTTAGTGAGATCAAGCGTGGAAATTATGATGATTATTATGTAAGAAACATAAATGGCATCCCAACTCCATGTGGCAAACCTGACAATAACAAGAAAAACAATTTAGGTTAATTAACTAAAACCAGGCCCTTTTTTAGCAAAGGGCCTTTTTATTTGAAAAGGAGAATGTACAAAATGGATTGTATATCAAACTATTTATCTGGAAATCTTCCAAAGCATTATAATATTGATTATGTTAACGTTGATATTAACAAAGATCAGAAACTCTTTTTAGATCCTTTGTTAATTGAAAAAGACAATACTGCATTTGGATTAATAGCAAACAGAAAAATCTCAAGCTATTTTCGCGAAATGTATAGACTTTACAAGAGTAATGGACCTATACAAGAACGGATGAACCTGTTTTCTCACTGCCATGAAATTCCGTCTACTCATTTAGGGTATGCTACAACAAAAGCTGGCAGTGGAAATACTCCTGAAGGTATGAATCTGATTTTCAGTGGAGTAACTAATTACATAAAAAACTGCAATTTAAAACGCACATATGAAGCGGTATTATTTACTCCGAATTTTGCAGAAGATGGATTATCAGACCTAATTACTAATGTTATTTTTAAGGAACTGAGCGAATTTACAATTTCCCAATGCAACAAATATGGTTATCCAACCACTTCATCAAATAGTAATAGATATTATTGGGATGATGTATCAAACAGTTGGAAAAAATATACAGGGGAAGCGCTGGTCATAAATGGAAAGGAAATTTTGCTTGTTCCAAAGCGGATTGTTCAAACCAAATATCGTTTTACTACAGATAATTATATACGAAGTGTAATTGTCGAAAATATTTGTAAAGATAAAGCGACATATGCTAATAATGGTAAAGAAATTAGACCTCCAAAGGATAAAATAAGGGAGAAATTAATTGAAGAATATGGTTCCCAATTTAATGTTTCAACTTCATTTACTTTGCAAAAACCCGATAATCTCGATATATACTACAGTATTATTTCAGGAAAATATAATGATTATGTATTATCTGATGATCAGTTAGATGCAATCATTTATAGCAACTCAACTAATTAAAAGTTAAATCATTTTAAGTAAACAAAAAATCCGAACACACCATCGTTGATGATGAAGTTCGGATTTTTCTTGTTTGGTCGAGGTGACAAGATTCGAACTTGCGACCCCCACGTCCCGAACGTGGTGCTCTACCAAACTGAGCCACACCTCGTTATTATTTTTGTTACTGATATATTATTGCACAAAAAGATTATCAGGTCAAGTATTATTTTTTTGGATATTTATAATATTTAATCTATTTTTATGTTGAATATTATTCCAATTTGTGAGATAATATTATAACTATTTTTGAAACTTATTAAGATTTTGGGAGAAATTATGACTGATAACAAAAAATTGGCAGGATTACTGTTTCCGAATATTGATAAAACACCGAATTTCTATGAAGAACTTTACGCATCAAGGGATCTTAAAGAAAGTGCTCGCGTTACTCGTTTTGCGCCAAGTCCTACAGGTTTTCTTCATTTCGGCAATCTTTTCACCTGCCTTGTTGCATACAAAACTGCAAAAAGCACTGACGGAGTATTCTTTGTAAGAGTTGAGGATACTGACCAAAAGCGCAAGGTTGATGGAGCAATTGAGGTTATGCTCAAGGGACTTTCAGTTTACGGCATTATTCCTGATGAGGGTGTTGTAGGCGAAAATCAGGAGCAGGGCAAATACGGTCCATACTGCCAAAGTCAAAGAAAGGATATATATCAGGCATATGCAAAGGTACTTGTTGAGCAGGACTTAGCTTATCCTTGTTTCTGCTCCGCTGAAGAGCTTGATGAAATAAGAGCTTCACAAGAGAATGAAAGCACAAAGGGCTACTGGGGCGAATATGCAAAATGCCGAAATCTTACATTCGATCAGATTAAGACTAACATTGACAAAGGTATGGCTTGGACTTTGCGTTTGAAATCACCAGGCTCACTTGATAAAAAGTGCTTTTTTGACGATATGATTAAAGGCAAAATTGAAATGCCTGAAAATGTGCAGGATATTGTTATACTTAAATCCGACGGAATACCAACATATCATTTTGCCCACGCAATTGATGATCATTTAATGAGGACAACCCATGTTGTCCGTGGTGATGAATGGATTTCAAGTACGCCGATCCATCTTCAATTATTCAGAGTATTAGGTTTTAAGCCGCCTAAATATGCACATGTTGCACCTATTATGAAAGAAGAAAATGGCGGCAAACGCAAGCTGTCAAAAAGAAAAGATCCAGAAGCAGCGGTTACCTATTATGCAGAGCAGGGCTATCCTTCAGACAGTGTTAACGAATATATAATGACCCTTGCAAATTCTAATTTTGAGGATTGGCGCAAGATGAATAAGGACGAGCCTATTGAGAAATTCCCGTTCAATCTAAAAAAAATGAGCGTTTCCGGAGCATTGTTTGATATAGTAAAGCTTACCGATGTATCTAAGAATGTGATTTCAAAAATGCCTGCTCAAAAGGTATTTGAATTATCATATTCATGGGCTAAGGAATACAACCGTCGGCTTGCAGAACTCTTTGAGCAGGACACCAAGAAAGCTGTCGCTATTCTAAACATTGACAGAGAAGGCAAAAAGCCGAGAAAGGACATTGCAAAATGGAGCGACGTTCCCGAGTATCTCAGCTATATGTATGACGAAACCTTTACACCGTGCTACGAGCTTACAGGTAATGCGACTCCTGAGCTTGCAGTAAAGGTGCTTGAAAAATATAAAAATGTTGTTAATCTTGACGATGACAAGGACACATGGTTTGGCAGAATAAAGAATATGTGCAATGATGTCGGCTGTACACCTAATGTTAAAGAATACAAGGCTAACCCTGACTCATACGCAGGCCATGTAGGCGATGTGTCAACAATAATCCGTGTTGCACTGACCGGCAGAACAAACACGCCTGATTTGTTTTCAATCACCGCATTGCTTGGCGAAGAAACTGTTCAGGCAAGATTAACAGCAGCACTTGAATATTATAAGGAGGAAAAATAAATGGCACTTGATGAAATTAAAGAAGAAAATTTGGTTACATCTAATTTTATTCATGATTTTATTGATGAGGATTTAGAAAACGGAGTCTACTCAAAAATTCAGACCCGCTTTCCTCCCGAGCCAAACGGCTATCTGCATATAGGTCATGCTAAAGCAATCTGCATTAATTTTGGTGTAAAAAATAAATATAACGGCATCTGCAATCTCAGATTTGATGATACGAATCCTGTTAAAGAAGATACAGAATATGTTGAGGCTATCGAGGAAGATATCAAGTGGCTTGGATTTGAATGGGACAATGTTTATTTTGCATCAGACTATTTTGATTTTCTTTATGAATGTGCAATTAAGCTCATTAAAAAAGGTAAAGCTTTTGTATGTGATTTAACTCCCGAAGAACAGAGAGAATACAGGGGCACACTTACTGAGCCGGGTAAAAATTCTCCATACCGTGACAGAAGTGTAGAAGAAAATCTTGACCTGTTTAAGCGTATGACAAACGGTGAATTCCCTGCCGGCTCAAAGGTGCTGAGAGCAAAAATTGATATGGCATCACCCAACCTAAATATGCGCGACCCTATTATTTACAGAATAATGTATGCACACCATCACAGAACAGGTGATAAATGGTGCGTTTATCCGATGTATGACTTTGCTCATCCGCTTTCTGATGCATGTGAAAAGGTTACTCACTCATTATGTTCTCTCGAATTTGAAAATCACAGACCGCTTTATAACTGGTTTGTAAATGAGTGCATTGATGGTGAAAAGCCGAGACAGATTGAGTTCGCAAGAATGAATCTTAACTATACACTTACATCAAAGCGCAAATGCTTAAAGCTTGTGCAGGACGGAATTGTTGATGGATGGGATGACCCCCGCATGGCTACAATCAGCGGTATGAGAAGAAGAGGGTATCCTGCTGAGGCTATTCGTGATTTCTGCGAAAAGATTGGTGTTTCAAAAGCATACAGCGTTATTGATTTTGCTTTGCTTGAAAGCTGTGTAAGAGACAGTCTTAATAAAAATGCTCCAAGAGCAATGGCTGTTATTGACCCGGTAAAACTTATTATTGACAATTATCCGGATGATAAGGTTGAGAATATTGAAGTTGAATATCATCCTGACCACGCTGAATACGGCTCACGCACAATTCCGTTCGGCAAGGAGCTCTATATTGAGCGTGATGACTTTATGATTGAGCCTATCAAAAAATACAGACGCCTTTTTGTCGGCAATGAAGTAAGACTTTACAAAGCATATTTTGTAACCTGCACAGGATATGATTTGGACGACAACGGAGAAGTCACTGCCGTCCACTGCACATATGACCCTGAAACATTCGGAGGTGACGCTCCTGACGGAAGAAAGGTCAGAGGAACAATCCATTGGGTATATGCAAAAGATAATGAAACAGCAGAAATAAGACTTTATGACAGACTGTTCAATGTGGAAAATCCAAGTGATGAAGAGGGTGTAAGCTCATTTGAGGATAACCTTAATCCCGGTTCGCTTGAAATTAAGACTGCTTATGTTGAAAAGTCACTAAAGAACACTAAGCCCGGTAAAAAATATCAATTTATGAGAATAGGCTATTTCTGCACTGATCAGGACAGTACAGACGATAAGCTTGTATTTAATAGAACCGTTGCACTCAGAGACAGCTTTAATAAGAAAAAATAATTTTGTTTTTAATTCAGATATAATTAGATATAAAATATAAAATCAAGGTGAAAAGTTTTGGCAGAAAGAAAAAATATTAAGAATATTGCAATTATTGCCCATGTTGACCACGGCAAGACCACCCTTGTTGATGAAATGCTGCATCAAAGCGGTATTTTCCGTGACAATGAGGTTGTTCAGGAAAGAGTAATGGACTCTAATGACTTGGAGAAGGAAAGAGGCATTACAATCCTCTCCAAAAACACTTCAATTCATTATAAGGATACAAAAATTAATATAGTTGACACCCCCGGTCACGCTGATTTCGGCGGTGAGGTAGAACGAATATTAACAATGGTTGACGGCGTACTTTTGCTGGTTGATGCATTTGAGGGCTGTATGCCGCAAACCCGTTTTGTGCTAAAAAAAGCGCTCGGACTGAAAAAAACACCGCTGGTAGTTGTTAATAAAGTTGACCGCGATGGTGCCAGACCAGAAGAGGTTATTGATGAGGTACTTGACTTATTCATTGAACTCGGAGCCGATGATGACCAAATTGATTTTCCGGTTGTTTATGCATCGGCAAGAAACGGATATTCAAGTCTTGACCCCGATGTGCGTGAGGGAGATATGCGCCCGCTGCTTGATGCAATTCTTGAGCATATTCCGTCTCCTTCGGGTAACGAAAATGGTTCTGCCCAGATTCTGTTTTCGTCACTTGAATATGATGATTATGTAGGCAGAATCGGTGTAGGAAGAGTTGAGAGAGGAACAATTAAGGTAAATACACCATATATCCTGTGCAAGCAGGATGGTTCACAGGAAAATGTAAGATTTTCTCAAATATACCAATTTGAGGGGCTTAAGAGAGTTTCCTGCAACGAGGCAACCTTTGGTGATCTTGTATGCGTTGCCGGTATCCCCGACCTTAACATAGGTGAAACTGCATGCGATCCGGAGCATATTGAGCCGCTGCCTTTTGTCAAAATTGACGAGCCTACAATCAGTATGAACTTTATTGTAAACGACTCACCGTTTGCAGGCAGAGAGGGCAAATATGTTACATCACGAAATATTCGTGACAGACTGTTCAAAGAGGTTGAAACCAATGTTTCAATGAGGGTTGAAGAAACCGACTCAATGGATACCTTTAAAGTATCGGGCAGAGGTGAGCTTCACCTTTCAATTCTTATTGAAACAATGAGAAGAGAGAATTATGAATTTCAGGTATCACGCCCTCAGGTAATTCTTAAAAAAGATGAAAAGACCGGAGAAACTCTTGAGCCTGTTGAAGTTGCCATTGTTGAGGTTCCGGAGGATTATGTCGGAGTAGTTATGGAAAAGCTATGCTCACGCAAGGGCGAAATTCAAAATATGGACACACGCTCAACGGGTATGACACATATGGAGATCAAGATACCGTCAAGAGGTCTTATAGGTTACAGAAGTGAGTTTTTGACCGACACAAACGGTAATGGTATTATGAACCAGCTCTTCAGTGGATATGAGCCATATAAAGGCGAAATAGAAACCAGAAACCGCGGCTCAATTGTAGTACACGAAACAGGCACAACAAGCGGCTACGGACTTTGGAACACTCAAGACAGAGGAAAGCTGTTTGTAGGACCGGGCGTTGAAGTATATGAAGGAATGATCGTAGGCGAATGTGCTAAGGATGAGGATATTGTCTGCAATGTCTGCAAGAAAAAGCACGTTACAAATACCCGTGCAAGCGGATCAGATGAAGCATTAAAGCTGGTTCCGCCGACAGTGCTTTCACTTGAGCAGAGCATGGAATTTCTTGCCGACGATGAGCTGCTTGAGGTTACGCCGAAATCAATAAGACTCAGGAAAACAATACTTAACAAAGAGCTCCGCTTAAAGGCAGAGAGCAGAGCAAGAAAATCATAAAATAATTTTAGGGGATGTGATTATTATAACAAAGTCAGGTTTATATATTCACATCCCTTTTTGCCAAAACAAATGCCCATACTGCGATTTTTACAGCGTTAAGTATAACTGTGACGATGCTGAGAAATACTGTAACAAGGTAATAAATGAGATGCAGCACTATAACGGTGCGTTTGATACCATATATGTAGGCGGAGGAACTCCGAGCATTATCGAGCCTGCTCTTATCGGAAAAATTTTAAATTCTGCAAGAAATCAGTTTGATATTGACAGCAACAGTGAAATCACCATTGAATGCAATCCATCAAAAGATTTAAGAGAGGCGTTTAAGCTTTATAAATCATACGGAATTAACCGTATCAGTCTGGGTATGCAAAGTGCAGTTGACAAAGAGCGATTTGCTCTTGGCAGAAGTGCAGGCAAAATTCAGGTTGCAAAAACAATTAATGATGCAAAAAATGCAGGAATTGAAAATATAAGTCTTGATCTTATGCTCGGTACACCTAAACAGACGATTTCATCACTTGATGAAACCTTTGAATTTATTGAAAAAATAAATGTCAAACACATTTCGGCATATATGCTGAAAATTGAAGATGGCACAAAATTTTATGAAATTCAAAATCAGCTTAATTTACCTGATGATGACTCTGTTTCGGATATGTATCTGAAAACTATCAGAATTCTCAGCAGCTTGGGCTTTAAGCAATATGAAATAAGCAATTTTGCAAGACCGGGATATGAAAGCAGGCATAATATAAAATACTGGAAGCTTGTTCCTTATCTGGGACTCGGAGAATCCGCTCACTCATTTTGGCACGGCAAACGATTTTTTTACGATGAAAGCTTTAACATTATTCAGGACGGCCCGGGAGGAGATGAAAGCGAAAAAATTATGCTTGGACTGCGCCTGAATGAAGGAATTGAAAAATCACTGATAAAAAAAGATTACAAGCAATTTGTAAATATGGGGCTTATTAAAGAAACCGCCACCAAAATTGCTCTGACAGAGCGTGGAATGCTTGTTTCAAACACAATCATTAATGAATTAATATAAACAAAAAATTCGGACATAATAATCCTGAAAGGGGATTAGATTATGTCCGATTATAAATTTGATAAAGAAACTCAAGCTTATTTTGACTCTCTTCCTAAAATTGTTCAGCAAACTGTTGTTATGTCTGATGTGAAAATTAACAATATCAATGATTTAAAAGCCATTGCTGAAGGTTTCACAGAAAAAACAGATGAAGCGTAAATCAAAGCATACACCAAAATATCAGCGAAAATATCAGCTTGATCCCTCTCTGACAAATCGATACTGTATCAATGTATACAATCCGACTGTTCAGCCTGACGGAAAAACAGAAATGGGTGTGCCGATTCCTACAACTGAAAATGTAGAATTTTCAAAGGAATATGAAGAAGAAAATGAGCTGTAAAAAAGGACTGTTTCAAATAGAAATTTGAAACAGTCCTTTACTCTTATATTACAGGTGATAAATAATGTCATCACTTTTCCAGTTAAAAATTAATATGCCAATAATAAGTGTTGCAATTGAAACCACTGTTGCATACAACAGAAGCTTGTAACTCATATGCGTTCCGTACAAAACACACTGCCTGAACAACTCAATCATTGAATAGAGCGGATTAATCTTAATGACATATACAATCCATTTTCTCTTAATGCTTTGAAGCGGATAAAGGATAGGAACCATATAAAGGAGAAGTCTTGTTAAAACATCCCAGATATATTCAACATCTCTGAAATAAACGGTAACGACAGAAAGGATTAATCCAACACCCGTAGAAAACATTAATATCAATAACATCGGAATAAAGAAAAACAGAATATGCCAATTTATCGTCAAATCCGCACCGCCGCTTAACCCCGTCAATTTAAAGAACAACCAAACACAAACATAACAAATCAATGAAATTGCAAAGGTTACAAAGGTGGATAATATTGATGAAAGAGGGTACATATATTTCGGAACATATACCTTTTTTATAATCGCTGCATTTCTCCTGAAAGAAGTCATTGCCTGCTTTGAGGCACTGTTAAAAAAATCAAATAACAGTCTTCCCGTAAACAGAAAAACAGGATAACATACAATATACTCACTGTCCTTACCGAAAATTCCTGAAAATACGACAGATAAAACCACCATATTAAGCAGGGGCTGGAGAAAGCTCCAGAAGATGCCAAGCCATGAGTTCCTGTATTTAAGCTTGATATTCTTGCGTGTCAGTTCTCCAAGAAGGTTTCTATATTTATTGAAATTTTGTACATCTTGATTAATCTCATTTTGCGCTGATTTAGTGCTCATAAAAAACACCTCGTTTTAAAAACAGCAAAGGCAAAGATAAATTACAGAATACTCATGCTATAAATTCCGATTGAGATTCTGCCGCTCTGCTGAAAATATTTACAATATGTATTTCAAATATTTGACATTATATCACATAAGATATAATTTTTCAACTTTTTATACTTATTTAAAAAAGTTAGCAATTTCAAGTGCAGTCTTTCTTGCACTCATATCGCCGTCAATCACTAAATCGGCAGCCGCCAAATACTTTGATTTTCGCTCATCATAAAGCAGCTGAGCCTTCTCTTTATCCTGAAACAGCGGTCTTGTTGTACTGTCTCCTATTCTGTCACAAATAACAGGAAATGACGCATCAAGGAATACAATCTTACTTCCCTTCTTTACAGCATCCACATTGCGCTGATAGGTCAGTGCCCCGCCGCCTGTTGAAACAACACAATTTTTCATATCGGCAACCTTTTTGCACATTTCATGCTCTAAATCACGAAAATATTCTTCACCTCTTGCAGCAAAAATAGCCTTAATTGCCATTCCCTGCTCTTCCTCAATCATTTCATCGGTATCAACAAATCTGCATCCCATAATTTTCGCAAGTTCTTTACCGACAACAGTTTTTCCGCTGCCCATAAATCCGCAAAGTACAATACTGTTCATTATTTTACAAGCTCCTTTTCGGTAATTTCAATAACAGACTTAATATCGTCTTTTGTGAATTTAACATTGTTCCATATTTCCTCTGCTATTGCAGCCTGCCAAACAAGCATTGACAATCCGCTTGAGCACTTTATACCTGCTTCTTTTGCATATTTTGTGAACTTTGTTTCTATAGGATTATAAATAACATCAAATGCAGCATTTGATTCTGAAATAACCTTTTTATCAACCGGACAGGCATCAACATTTGGATACATACCTACAGGTGTGCCGTTAATAACCAAATCATAACCTCCTTCAGCCTCGCTGAGAAGAATGATTTTGCAGTCCTTTCCAAGCTTGTCCTTGATTTCCTGCCTAATAATATTGGCTGCCGGTATATCATCTTCTCTTACCGCAATTGTTAAATCGGCATCCGCAAGTATGCTTTCAAATGCAATCATTCTGGAAACGCCGCCCGAACCTAAAAGAAGAACTCTGCCGCCGAGAGTGATACCTGCCATATCAAGTGCACGAAGAAAGCCGCTGCAATCTGTATTGTGACCCACAATTTTATCACCTTTTACATCAACAGTGTTAACTGCACCGAAAAGCTTTGCTCTCGCAGATAATTCATCAAGATAAGGAATAATATTTATTTTATGAGGAATTGTAACATTAAAGCCTTTATATAGCTTAAGCTCTTGATTGAATTTATTCTCTAATTCCTCAGGAGCAACCTCTGTTAAAGTATAGGTTGCGTCAATACCGCTGATTTTAAACAATTCCTTATGAATAACCGCGCTCATAGAGTGACCTAAAGGATATCCTATAAGTGCAAACCTGTTTTTATTATCAAAATCCACTTTCATTTCTTTTCACCTCAAAACCTATTGACAAATAAGTAAAAAATTTATAATATGATAATAACATATAAATTCAGTATTAACAACATTTTTTTAAGGAGTGCATACTTATGGTATTTGATGAAGTTAAAGAGATTCTTGCAGATCAGCTTGATATTAAAGTTGATGACATCACTTTGGAGTCAAAGCTTTCAGATGACTTAGGTGCAGATTCGCTTGATGCAATAGATATCGTTATGACAATTGAAGATCAATATTCAATCGAGGTTCCTGATGAAACTATCGAAATAATGAAAACTGTGGAAGATATTGTATCTTTTATAGAAAGTAATATTGATTAATCAGCAGAAATTGTATAAAAATTTTGCTTGAAAAATCTGCATTTAAGTAATAATAACCAAATACAAACAAAAATTTTCGTTACTTTTGTTTTGTTGACAGTGCAATATATAAATAGTAAAATAAAGATTAGGAAACTAATCTTTATTTTTATTTAATTATTTAAGTTGACAGCAGATAAAATAATATGTCTGAATTTAAAACCGTCACATTATTATCCGCTTTCAATTTAAGGAGGGGCATTATGTCAGAAAAATTTGTTATGGCACTTGACCAGGGTACAACCAGCTCAAGAGCTATTATATTTAATAAAAAGGGCGAAATTGTTTCAAAACAGCAAAATGAATTCACTCAATATTATCCCCAGAACGGCTGGGTTGAGCACGATGCCAATGAAATTCTTTTCAGTATGATCAGTGCAATGATGGGTTGTATCCGCAATACCGAAATCAAGCCTGAGCAGATTGCAGGTATCGGCATCACAAATCAAAGAGAAACTACAATCATTTGGGATAAGGAAACAGGAAAGCCTATTTACAATGCGATTGTCTGGCAGTGCAGAAGAACTGCCGACTATTGCGAGGAATTAAAAAAAGACGGTCTTTCAAATTATATCAAAAGCACTACAGGCCTTTTGATTGACGCATATTTCAGTGCAACAAAAATCAAATGGATTCTTGATAATGTTGAAGGTGCAAGAGAAAGGGCAAAAAACGGCGAGCTTCTTTTCGGCACAATTGATACCTGGCTAATCTGGAATTTAACAGGCGGCAAGGTTCATGTAACAGATTATTCAAATGCCTGCAGAACAATGCTGTTTAATATCGATAAGCTGTGCTGGGATGAATATCTTTGTGAAAAGCTTGATATCCCTATGTGCATTCTTCCTGAGGTAAAGCCTTCAAGCTGTATTTACGGTGAGGTTGATCATATTACAGGAATAGAGGAGCTTGCAGGAACACCTATTGCAGGTGCTATCGGTGACCAGCCGGGTGCATTATTCGGGCAGGGCTGCTTTGAAAAGGGTCAGGCAAAAAACACTTACGGTACCGGCTGCTTTCTTCTTATGAACACCGGTGAAGACAGAATTGACAGCAAATCAAATCTTCTTTCGGGTATTGCATGGGGACTTGACGGCAAGGTTACATATGATCTTGAAGGCTCAGCCTTCAATGCAGGTTCAGTAATCAAATGGCTCCGCGATGAGCTTGAACTCATTACAAATGCAAAAGAATGCGATGATTTTGCCGAGCAGGTTCCCGATACAAACGGATTATATCTTGTACCTGCATTCACAGGACTGGGTGCTCCGTATTGGGATATGTATGCAAGAGGAATTATGGTGGGTATTACCCGTTCAATTAACAAAAAGCATGTTTGCCGTGCTGTTCTTGAAAGCATTACATATCAAATGACAGATCTTCTTGAGGCAATGATGCGTGACAGTGAAATTATACTCAAGGATCTTCGCGTTGACGGCGGAGCATCTGTATCAGATATAATGATGCAAATGCAGGCAGATATGACAGGCTGCAATGTCAACCGTCCTGTTAACCGTGAAGCTACCGCCCTCGGTGCAGCTTATCTTGCAGGTCTTGCAACAGGTGTTTGGAAGGACACAGATGAAATTGAAGCAAATCGTCAGGTTGATAAAATCTTTGTGCCATCAATGCCTGCCGATATACGCAATAAGAAATATGCTGACTGGAAGCGAGCAGTTGAACGCTCCCGAAACTGGGAAAGGTAATTTGTAATATTCACTAAAAATGTAATATTTTATTTGATATAAATAAATATTGTGATATAATATTATAGAAATTAAATCAAAGGAGATTTTTTATAATATGGGAAAAGTAGTATGTCCTTGGAACTTAATTACTGATTTTGTTACAGATGCATTTGTCGGATACGGTATCCCCAGAGAGGATGCTGAAATCTGTACTGACATTCTTCTTGAATCCGACAAAAGAGGAATTGAAAGCCACGGCTGCAACAGATTTAAGCCTATTTATATTGACAGAATTGTTGCAGGTATACAGAATCCTGTGACAAACTTTGAAGTTATTAAAGAGACGGAAACAACAGCAGTTGTTGACGGCCATGACGGAATGGGTCAGGTAATCGGCAAAAAGGCTATGCAGATGGCCATTGATAAGGCTAAGAAATACGGTATGGGTATGGTAGCAGTACGAAATTCATGCCATTACGGTATTGCAGGATACTATGCTACACAGGCAACCGAGCAGGGCTGCATAGGTATCACGGGAACAAATGCGAGACCATCAGTTGCACCAACTTTTGGTGTTGACGGAATGTTTGGTACTAACCCTCTTACAATCGGTATTCCAACCGACGAAAAGTTTGATTTTATCATTGACTGTGCTACTTCAATTACTCAAAATGGCAAGATTGAGTATTATGAGAGAATTAAAGAGGATGTTCATCCGGGCACAATAATCGGAAGAGACGGCGAGTCTATTGAAGGCGACGCCGGAGTTGCACTAAAGAAGATTCGTCAGGGTGAGGCTGCTCTCACAACACTCGGCGGTATCGGCGAAGCACTCGGCGGTTACAAAGGCTACGGATACGCAATGGTAATCGAGCTTCTTTCTGCAATTCTTCAGGACGGATGGTACGGCAAAGCTCTTAACGGTAAAGATGAAGACGGAAATATCAGACCATATCACCTTGGTCATTTCTTCATTGCGATTGATACAAATCATTTTCTCGGCGAAGAGCTCACAAGGCAAAAGGCTGGTGAAATCGCCCGCTCAGTCCGTAATTCCACAAAGGCTCCCGGCTGCGATCGGATTTACACCGCCGGTGAAAAGGAATACGATATTTGGAAAGAGCGTGAAAACAGCGGTGTTCCCATCAACGAGGCTGTTCAGGCAGAAATCAATAAAGTTAGAGATGAGCTTGGTTTGGACTATGTATTCCCTTGGGAGGATAACTATACTCCATATCCGGAAAACTATAAGGTAATATCTCACATTGAGAGAAAATAATAAATAATAAATTGTAAATTTTGGGGCGGGATGCCCTCAGGCGTTCTGCGTCTGAGGCACCTGCCCTTCTTTTGTGATTTTTTTATCAAGTGCATAAAATCCATTGAAAGTAAAAACATAAGTAAGAGAGGTATTAATATGGATTATCGTAAAGTGTCACTTCAAAAGCATTATGAATGGCAAGGAAAAATTGAGGTTACTGCCCGAGCGAAGGTAGGAGATAAGGATTCTCTTTCCTTGGCATACACACCCGGTGTTGCAGAGCCATGTGTTGAAATACAAAAAGATTATAACAAAAGCTGGGAGCTTACCCGCCGTTCAAATATGGTTGCTGTTATAACTGATGGTTCAGCAGTCCTCGGTCTCGGAGATATCGGACCGGAAGCAGGTATGCCTGTAATGGAGGGCAAATGTGTACTTTTTAAAGAATTCGGCGGTGTTGATGCTTTCCCTCTTTGTGTAAGAACCAAGGATGTCGATGAGTTTGTTGAAACTGTATACAACATCAGCGGATCATTCGGCGGCATCAATCTTGAGGATATAGCGGCTCCCCGCTGCTTTGAAATTGAAGAAAAGCTAAAGGCAAAGTGCGATATTCCTATTTTTCATGATGATCAGCACGGAACTGCCGTTGTAGTTTCAGCCGCACTCATTAATGCAACAAAGATTATCGGCAAATCGCTCAGCGACTGCAAGGCGGTTATTAACGGGGCAGGCGCTGCGGGAACCGCAATTGCCAAACTGCTTATGACTCTGGGTCTTAAGGATGTCATTCTTTGTGACAGAACAGGTGCAATTTATGAGGGCAGAGAAAAGCTTAATCCTGCCAAGGAAGCAATTGCAAAAATAACAAACAGAGAAATGACTAAGGGCTCACTTAAAGATGCTGTTAAAGGAACGGATATTTTTATCGGCGTTTCTGCTCCGGGCGTACTGACTGAAGAAATGATTAAAACAATGAATCCTGACCCTGTTGTTCTGGCTATGGCAAATCCGACTCCGGAGATTATGCCCGATAAGGCGAAAGCAGCAGGCGCCAAGATTGTCGGTACAGGCCGCTCCGACTTTCCTAACCAAATTAACAATGTTGTGGCATTCCCGGGCATTTTCAGAGGTGCACTTGATGTAAAAGCAAGTCAAATAACAGAAAATATGAAAATAGCAGCCGCTTATGCAATAGCATCACTTGTTGATGATGACAAGCTTGATTGCGATTATATTCTTCCATATGCGTTTGATCCACGAATTAAGGACACAGTTGCAAAGGCTGTAGCCAATGCTGCAAAAAAAGACGGAGTGGCACGAATTTAACATTATATATGTAATTAATTATAATAAAGGCAATACTTTTTATAAGTATTGTCTTTATTTATTTGTCATTTACAAAATTTTCACAAAAAAAGTGTTGACAAAAAGCGTTTTTGGATATAATATACTTATAGAGTTAGCACTCATGCATTAAGAGTGCTAATCGATTGAAAATTGACAGGAGGAGTTATATGATTGGCGAACGTCGCTCGGCAATTCTCGGTTTGATAATTGATTATTACATTAAAACCGGTGAGCCGCTCGGTTCAAAAAGCCTGTGCGAAATGCTCCCCTATTCAATCAGTTCTGCAACAATCAGAAACGAAATGGCATTTTTAAGCAATATTGGTTTTCTCGAGCAGAGGCACACTAGCGGTGGCAGAGTTCCGACAAAAGCATCATACAGATATTATGTTGATAACCTTTTACAGCCGGCAGAGCTTACATCGTTTGAAAAGCAGAAGATTGATGAAATTTTAAGTGTGAACGCATCAGACCCGGAAAGACTGCTTGCAGACGCATCAAAAATTTTGTCAGAAATAACGGGCTGTGCTGCATTTTACAGCACAATCAAGGATCCTTTGGACTGTGTTCAAGGAGTTGAGCTTATACCGGCAGGCAATAATAAAGCTATGCTCGTTATGCTTACCCTGGGCGGAAAAATTAAATCGTCGGTATGCAGGCTGAACTGCATGGTTGATGAAGAATTTAAAAGACTTTTCTACAAAATAATGAATGAATATTTTGTAGGAATTCCTCTTCCGGACATTGATTTATCTCTGATACAATCCACTGCGCCAGTGCTTGGTGAAAGAATATTCGATATGCTGCCGATATTATCATCGCTTGTTTCGCTGTGCCGTGAGGCTGCACAAGGCTCACTGGTAATAAACGGTGAAACAAAGCTGCTGTCACAAACAGATTTAGGTGACAGTGCTTACAGTCTTTTAGCCTTGTTGGCACAAAAGTCAAAGCTGGAAAAATTGTTGACAGAATTTTCAAAAACAAATGTTAATACAACATTATTTATCGGCGATGAAAATCCTGTATATGAATTGAGAAACACTGCAATGGCAATTGCAAAACTGCAATATAACGAAATGCAGATTGCAACACTCGGCATTATAGGCTCAACAAGGATCGATTATAAATCAATTCTTCCGAGAGTTAATTATATAATGAAAACAGTATCACAACTTCTTAAAGAAGGAGGCGTAAAATATGAGTAAAAAATCAAAGAATGAAAAGATTGAAGATGAATCAATCGAAGAAGAAAAGACTGAACAGACTGCTGAAACCAAAGCTGACGAAAAAAAAGAACCAACCCTTGAAGATGAACTTAAGGACACTAAGGAACAGCTTTTAAGAACTGCTGCAGAGTACGCAAATTACAGAGCAAGGAGTGCTAAAGAAAAGGAACAGACCTATTCAAATGCAAAAGGCAATGTTGTTGCAGAAATCCTTCCTGTTATTGATAATTTGGAAAGAGCCTTAGGTCAGGAGAATTCAGACTATGAGGCATTGAAAAAGGGTGTCGAAATGACCTTAAACGGTTTGATGACATCACTTGAAAAATTAGGCGTAGAAGCCTACGGCGAAAGCGGAGATGCATTTGATCCTAATTTTCATAATGCGGTAATGCATGTTGAGGATGAGGAACTTGGTGAAAATGTTATCACAGATGTTTTCCAAAAGGGCTATAAAATAAATGACAGAATTATCAGACCTGCTATGGTAAAAACAGCAAACTGATAAACTATAAAAAGTTAAAAAACAAACTAACAAAGGAGATAAATATTATGGCAAAAATTATTGGTATTGACTTAGGTACAACAAACAGCTGCGTATCAGTTATTGAAGGCGGCGAACCTGTAGTAATCACAAACGCAGAGGGTGCCAGAACAACACCTTCAGTCGTTGCTTTTTCAAAGGACGGCGAAAGAATGGTTGGTGCTGTTGCTAAGCGCCAGGCTATTACAAACCCTGACAAAACAATCGCATCAATTAAGAGACATATGGGCTCTGACTACAAGGTAACAATTGACGGCAAAGCGTACACACCACAGGAAATCTCATCAATCATCCTTCAAAAGCTTAAGGCTGATGCTGAGGCATATCTCGGTGACACAGTAACTGAAGCTGTTATCACTGTTCCGGCTTATTTTACAGATGCTCAAAGACAGGCAACAAAAGATGCAGGCAAGATTGCAGGCCTTGAGGTTAAGAGAATTATCAACGAGCCTACAGCTGCTGCTCTTGCGTTCGGTATCGATAAAGAGGACGACCAGAAGGTTATGGTTTATGACCTTGGCGGCGGTACCTTTGATGTATCAATTATCGAAATGGGCGACGGTGTTCAGGAAGTTCTTGCTACAGCAGGTAACAACCGTCTCGGCGGTGATGACTTTGATAAAAAGATTATGGATTGGCTTGTTGCTGAATTCAAGGCTCAGAATGGAATTGACCTTTCAACAGATAAAATGGCCATGCAGAGAGTAAAGGAAGCAGCTGAAAAGGCAAAGATTGACCTTTCAGGCATGACAACAGCTCAGATTTCACTTCCATTCATCACTGCTGATGCAACAGGTCCAAAGCACCTTGAAACCACACTTTCAAGAGCTAAGTTTAACGAAATGACTGCTGATCTTGTTGAGGCAACAATGGGTCCTGTTCGTCAGGCTATGAGCGACTCAGGTCTTTCAATGAATGAAATTGACAAAATTCTTCTTGTCGGCGGTTCAACCCGTATTCCTGCAGTTCAGGATGCTATTAAGAAATTCTCAGGCAAAGAACCATTCAAGGGTATCAATCCTGATGAATGTGTTGCTATGGGTGCTGCGCTTCAGGGCGGTGTGCTCGGCGGTGATGTTAAGGGCTTGCTCCTTCTTGATGTTACACCTCTTTCACTTGGTATTGAAACAATGGGCGGTGTTAACACAGTTATCATTGAAAGAAATACAACAATTCCTACAAAGAAATCCCAGATTTTCTCAACTGCTGCTGACAATCAGACATCAGTAGAGGTTCATGTTCTTCAGGGTGAAAGAGAATTTGCTAAGGATAATAAAACGCTCGGTATGTTCCATCTTGACGGAATTCTTCCTGCAAGACGCGGTGTGCCTCAGATTGAAGTAACATTTGATATTGATGCAAACGGTATTGTTCATGTTTCTGCTAAAGATCTTGGCACAGGCAAGGAACAGCAAATTTCAATTACTGCATCATCAAATATGTCTAAAGAAGATATTGATAAGGCAGTTCGTGAGGCTGAGCAATTTGCCGAAGAAGACAAGAAAAAGAGAGAGGCTGTGGATCTTAAGAACAATGCTGAACAAATGGTTTACCAAACCGAGCAGATGTTAAACGATGATGCTGATAAATTCTCAGCTGATGATAAGACAGCTCTTGAAACAAAGCTTAACACGCTTAAGGAAGCCCTAAAGGGTGATAACACAGAAGCTATTAAATCAGCTCAGGAGGACTTAACAAACAAGTTCTATGAGGTATCACAAAAGCTTTATGAGGCAGCGCAGGCTGCTCAGGGTGCTCAGGCAGGCCCTCAGCCCGGACCTGATGCAGGTGCTCAGGATGCTGGCTATACTGACACAGATTACACAGAGGTAGACGATAACTAATTCTTACCCTTTTCTCAATACGCTATATCCCACCACTATCGGTGGGATATTGGTGTGTTTATACAAATACAGTATTGGAGGCAAAATATGCCTGAAGATAAAAGAGATTACTATGAAGTGCTCGGAGTTAACAAAGGTGCTTCAGATGATGAAATAAAAAAAGCATACAGAAAAACCGCCAAAAAATATCATCCCGACTTAAATCCTAACAATCCTGAGGCAGAGGCAAAATTCAAAGAATGCAACGAAGCTTATGAAGTTTTATCTGACCCGCAGAAAAAAGCCCGTTATGACCAATTCGGTTTTGCAGGAGTTGACCCTAACTACGGTGCAGGTCAGGGCGGATACGGCGGTGGAGGCTTCGGCTTTGACGGTGATATTGACCTCGGTGACATATTCTCCTCTTTCTTCGGCGGAGGCGGAAGCGGTTTTGGAGGCTTTGGCGGCAGAAATCCTAATGCACCGCAAAAAGGCCGCGATATTCAAAGCTCAATTACGATTACATTTGAAGAAGCTGCTAAGGGCTGTAAAAAGAGTGTAGATATTTCTCGTGTTGAGGATTGCTCACAATGCCACGGAACAGGAGCAGCAGAAGGCTCATCTCCTACAACCTGTCCTGAATGTCAGGGAAGAGGTGTGGTTAATATTCAACAGCGTACGGCTTTTGGTGTTATGCAGACTCAGCGCACCTGTTCACGATGCGGCGGCAAAGGCAAGATTATTGAAAAGCCTTGTACTAAATGCAATGGCAAAGGCAAGGTAAGAAAAAGGAATAAGGTTGATATTAATATTCCGGCTGGTATTGATAATCATCAGGTAGTTAATGTACGCGGATACGGTGATTCTGGTATCAACGGCGGACCTGCAGGAGACTTAAGAGTTGTTGTTAATGTTAAAAATCACAAGGACTTTGAGCGTGACGGTTTTGATTTATGGTATGATAAGCATGTCAGCATTGTTGAAGCAACTCTCGGTGCAGAGCTCAGAGTTCCGACCCTTGACGGAGATGTTAAATACAATATGCCCGCAGGCACTCAGCCTATGGAAGTATTTAAGCTTAAAAACAAAGGTATACAAAGACTTAACGGAGTCGGCAAAGGTGATTTGTTCGTAAGAATAATTGTAGACATTCCCAGAGATATTACATCAGAGCAAAAGGATATTTTAAAGCAATTCGATAAAAACTATACTCCTTCAAAAGGCGGCAATAAAGAAGGCTTTTTTGATAAATTTAAAAAGAAATAGCTAAATAAAAGGAACCGTTTTCACGGTTCCTTTTTTCTATATAAATCATCATTTTCCTGAATTTTTAATACTCATCCTTTGCACTATTACCTTTTATATCTTTTACTATTTGATTTATATGTGCAATTTGTTTTGTTGTTAATCCATCAACAATGAGACACTGCCTATCATCTCTGCAAAGCAAATAATCAGTTGAAACAGAAAAATAATCTGCAATCTTTATAAGCATATCAATTGAAGGCAGAATATTATTATTTTCCCAGTTTGATACTGTCTGTTTTTTAACAAATAATGCTTCACCCAATTTCACTTGATTTATTCCATGAGCATCACGCAATTCTTTTATTCTTTCGCCAAGCATAATTATACACCCTTTTAGTCAAATATTACAATACTAATATACCAATTTTACTTGACTTTATTAAAATACTATGGTATTCTTATAATTGACTACATAGTGGTCGATTATATTCTATTGGTGTAATCGTCGCATTTCTGCGGTGTTTACATAAAAATCCTGTATGACCGATTGAAGTGAAGGGCGATCCGGAAATATCAGGTGGGTATCTGTTTCGGAGGATTTGTGAATTTTTTATTTTTGCCGAAATACGGTTTTACTTTTGATTTTTTGCGCAATTTCTTCTGTTACAGATACTTTTCAGCAGTGCACAGTATTATCTTTTTTAATAAAATATATAAAAGGTTTGAACATAATGTTCAAACCTTTTTGCGTTTTGACTGCCAATTAATCCTTCTTCATAGCGTTAGCAAGACTCTCTTCAAAAGTCTGAATCTTGTATCCGTTAGCATCTCTGTCAATATTCTCAATAAGAATAAGAACAGTTTCAACAAGACTCCAAATAGCTGAAATTACAGGACCAACCAAAACAATGCTGCCAACTGTTGATAAAAGAATCTGGGCAATTGCTTTGTTATTGTTCCCAAGATAAAAATTGTGAATGCCAAGAGCACCCAAAGCAGCACCGAGAATTACGGCAACATATTTTTTCTTAATCTTATAGCCTTTAGGATAATCCGTTCTTGCCGGCTGCATTTCCTGAGGAACATAATACTGAGAATCGGTTTGATAATAATTATTCTCCTGCTGAGGCTGCTGATATTGAGCAGCATTAGGGTCATAATATGCACCCTCCGGCTGAGGGGTTGGCTGATAATAATTTTGCTGTGGCGCAGACTGACCTGCAGCAGAAGAGTCCTGCTGAGCCTGGCAGGTGCAAACCTCGCCTTCTTCAAGCGGTTTTCCGCAATTCGGACAAATAGTCATATGTATTACTCCTTTTTATCGGCTGAGCCGATTTATTCTATAATTTAATTTTACTAGCATTATAAATTTTTGTCAATTCAAATAATATTAATTTTATTTTAATAAAGAATAAATAATATAATCGCTATTGAAATAGAAAAAATTTAGGTATATAATATAACGGAATATGGAAAGGAGCTTCTCCTATGAACAAATTTATGGATAAGGATTTTCTGCTTGACACACCTGCTGCAAAAAAGCTTTTTCATGATTATGCAGAAAATATGCCGATTTGCGACTATCACTGTCATCTGAGTCCCAAAGAAATATATGATAATAAACAACCGTCTGATATTTCTCAGCTATGGCTTTCGGGTGACCACTACAAGTGGCGTGCGATGCGTTCCTGCGGTGTTGATGAAAAATACTGCACCGGAGATGCAACACCCAAAGAGAAATTTATCAAGTTTGGTGAAACTCTTCAGTATTGCATAGGCAATCCGCTTTATCACTGGGCTCATATTGAGCTTCAGAGATATTTTGGTATTGATACTCCGTTAAATTCAGAAACTGCAGAGGATATTTATGAAAGAGCCAACAAGGCAATTGCCGATGGTGATTTCAGACCTCAGAGCCTGATTATGAAATCAAATGTTAAGGTTGTATGCACAACCGATGATCCTGTCGACAGCCTTGAATACCATAAACTGCTCAAAGATGTCCCGGGCTTTGACTGCAAAGTTCTTCCAAGCTTCAGACCGGATAAAGCACTTAATGCTCATCTTGAAGGATTTGCTGATTACATTAAATCACTTGGTGAAGCTTCTGAAATTGAAATCAAGTCATATAAGGATGTAATAGCTGCACTTATCAAAAGAATAGATTATTTTAATGAAGTTGGCTGCAAGGTATCTGATCAGGCATTTGACTATGTTCCTTATTCACCTGCTGATGACAGCGAGATTGAAGAGATATTCCAAAGAGCAATGAATGGCGAAAAAATCACTATGTCAGAGGCTGATAAATACAGAACTCCCGTTCTTCTTGCTCTTGGTGAAAAATATCATGAGCTTGACTGGGCTATGGAAATTCATATAGGTGCAATGAGAAATAACAGCACCCGCCATTTTAATCATCTTGGTCCTGATGTAGGTTTCGACTCAGTAGGTGATTGTGAAATTGCTCAGACACTATCACGCTTTATGGATGCACTTGACATTAAGGGAGTATTGCCAAAGACAATTTTATTCAATCTTAATGACAAGGACAACACTGTTCTGGCAACAATGCTGGGTAATTTTCAGGGTACAGAGGCTGATTCAAAAATTCAGTTTGGCCCCGCTTGGTGGTTTCTTGATACAATGGATGGTATGACCAATCAAATGAAAGCGCTTGGCAATCTCGGCGTGCTTGGTAAATTTGTCGGTATGGAAACTGACTCCCGTTCTTTCACCTCTTACGGCAGACATGAATATTTCAGAAGAATTATGTGCCGTTTAATTGGCAGATGGGTTGAAGACGGCTGGTATGCATATGACGAAAATATCCTTAAAGAAATCATTGAGGGTATAAGCTATAATAATGCAATTAAATATTTTAAATTCTAATTTTCTATAGGAGGAAAATACAATGAATCTTAACTTAAGACCAAAAGATGAATGTATGTTTGACGAAATTTCTCTTGGTGAAATTATGCTCAGACTTGATCCGGGCGAGGGCAGAATAAAGACCGCCCGTTCATTCCGTGCGTGGGAAGGCGGTGGAGAATATAATGTTGCAAGAGGACTCAGACGCTGCTTTGGATTAAAAACTTCTGTTGTTACAGCATTTGCGGAAAATGAAATCGGCTACCTTATGGAGGATTTAATTCTTCAGGGTGGGGTTGATACTTCTCTTATCAAATGGATGCCTTATGATGGTATCGGCAGAACAGTAAGAAATGGTATCAATTTTACAGAACGCGGCTTTGGTATCCGCGGTGCAGTAGGTGCATCAGACAGAGGAAATACCGCGGCATCACAGCTTAAGCCGGGAGATATTGATTGGGATTATATTTTCGGTACACTTGGTGTTCGCTGGCTCCACACCGGCGGTATTTACGCCGCTCTTTCAGAAACTGCTGCTGAGACTGTAATAGAGGCAGTAAAGAAAGCCAAAGAATACGGCACAATCGTATCATATGATCTTAACTACCGCCCTTCACTATGGAAAGGCATTGGCGGTCAGGCTAAAGCTCAGGAAGTTAACAAAGAAATCGCAAAGTATGTTGATGTAATGATTGGCAACGAGGAGGATTTCACCGCATCTCTTGGCTTTGAGGTTGAAGGCAACGATGCCGATCTCAAGGAGCTTAACATAGACGGCTACTATAAGATGATAGAAACCGTTACAAAGGCTTATCCTAACTTTAAGGTTATTGCTACAACACTGAGAACAGTAAAAACCGCAACAGTTAACGACTGGAAGGCAATCTGCTGGGCAGACGGCAAAATCTATAATTCACTCGAATATCCGGGGCTCGAAATTCTTGACCGTGTAGGCGGCGGTGACAGCTTTGCATCAGGTCTTATCTATGGACTTATGACATATGAAGATGCACAAAAGGCTGTTAACTACGGCGTAGTTCACGGTGCACTCGCAATGACTACACCGGGCGACACGTCAATGGCCTCTCTCAAAGAGGTTGAGGCTAAAGTAAACGGTGCAGGTGCCCGCGTTCAAAGATAAAGGAGATATAATTATGTCAAATAAAATTGAAACACTTTCTAAAATTCAAGAGGTTGGTATTGTTGCTGTAGTTCGTGCAACATCAATTGAACAAGCAGAAAAAATAACAGACGCTTGTATTGCAGGCGGTGTTGCTGCTATTGAGCTCACTTTTACAGTTCCTCATGCTGATAAGCTTATTGAAGAAATGAGAGCTAAATATTCATCAGGCGAGATTATCATCGGTGCAGGCACAGTTATGGATGCTGCAACAGCAAGAATTGCTATACTGGCAGGTGCTGAATATATTGTAGCACCTTACTTTGACCCTGAAACAGTAAAAACCTGTAACCGCTACGGTGTTCCTTCAATGCCGGGTATTTATACTCCGACTGAGGCGGTTCAGGCTATGGAATGCGGTGCTGATGTTCTTAAGGTTTTCCCCGGCGATATTGCAGGCGCAAGATTCATTAAGGATATCCACGGTCCTATTCCAAACGCGGTTATGATGCCTTCAGGCGGTGTTGATGTAGATAATGTCAAGGACTGGATTAAAGCAGGTGCAATTGCCTGCGGTGCAGGCTCATCACTTATCGCCGGAGCAAAAACAGGTGATTATGACAAGATTACCGAAACCGGTAAGCTTTTTGTTCAGCGAATTAAAGAAGCACGAGCAGAAATGGCAAAATAAACACAATCACATAAAAGGGGTTCGTTCAATGAGCGAACCCCTTGATTTATTTTATATCAAGTTTTCTAAACTGATTTATCAGATTTTCAGCACGGAATTTAATATAATTATGACCTATTGAATTCAGCCACATATACCAATCCAATTCATTGCACAGTGCATATAATTCAACTTTTAAATCACAGTATTTTGAAACTGAGACCCTGCTTTTATAAATATCATACAGCTTTAATTTTTTACCAAAGCCAAGAGTCAACGAAAACAACTCGTATTCAGGCTCCGCATAGATAATGTTAAACGGGTCGATTACCCCTGCAAGTTCGGATTTTTTAAAATCAATAACCATATTAGGCATCCAGAAATCGCCGTGGCAAAGAGTCGGCTCACCTTTGGCATCATCAAATATAAGATCAAAGTTGTCATATATAAGCTGAACCGCATTCATTACAGTTTTGCTAACCTCATTTGATTTATACTTTTCTTTTGTAAATTTATAAATAGGATTAAAAAAATCATTATAATATTTCTTCCATGTGTCATAGGCAGGATTATCAAATTTACCGAATTTGTCATTATGAAAGCTTTGCGTGTTCATAAATGCATCAACAATATTATTTGCCAGATGCTTTTTATTCGGAAGAAAAAACAGCTTTGCAACATTTTTACCGCTGATGCCTTCAATAAGCTCCATGGCAAGATATGAGATACCGTTTTCACGGCAAACAAAATATGTCTTTGGGACTTTATAGCTCACCCTTGATGAAAGAAAATCAAGCATTTCTTTTTCCCTGAGCGTGGCATCATAATGTTCGCTCATTTTTACTGCAAGCTTATACGGCTCTGATTTGATTTCAGCACAATAGACCGAGCTGCTTGCGCCCTTTCCGATAGGATACATTTTTGATACAGCGGTATTCATTTGCTTTTCAACAATACATTTAATTGAAAGTTCCGTATTATTCATAATATTGCCCATTAAATTCAAATATTTATTAGTTCCAACATTTGAATAATACCATAAAACCCTAAGTAAAACAATAAATAATCATACACAAGGGAATGTTGCTCCGTATTTTTCCAGTATTTTTTCAAGTTCTGTTCTGTTCCTTTCGCCTATGGAGTAATTGAAACTGTTATTTTTACCGACTCGCATTGTATCGCAGCTATCACATGCGGGGTATAATTTGATCGTGCATTCTCTGCCTTTAAAGACAAGCTCAGCAGTACCGAAACCGCAAGATGGTATTGAAAAGCCTTTGGCCGCCTGACCTTTGCAAATCTCAGCTACTCTTTTGGCATCATTATCGTCTAGTTGAGTATGTATGGAAACATCACCATATTCATAATTAAGCTCTACTGTATTTATATTTTTCAAATCAACATTCATATAAAAGCTTGTTATTATAAAATATATACAAATAATAATACCTGAAAAAACTGCCAACGCTGTCAATGCACGGGTTAAGAATTTCTTTTTAGTATTCATATTTTACTCCCTTTAAATTTATATATAGTAATGCCAATTCTCAATTTTAGTAAGCTTATATTCCTTTGAAGTTTTTGTATCATAAAGGTAATAATAAGCTGAATATTTATATCCGCAATCATTTTCATTATCCGTATTGCTATATGGCTTTTCTTCAGCTAATCCAATTTTATAATCACCAAACATTGCAATATATTCCAATCCTTTTTCAGCATCACCCGACAGGTAACCATTCTCTGCAGTCGCAGCCTGTTCTTCCGTAACAAATTTTTTATTGCCTTCTAAATCGACATGAATATATTCATTTTCATTTAAAGCAAAATATGCTCCGGCACTGTCACTGCCTGCTATGGCATCATACGGCAAATCCTTTGCAAGCACCTTATCCGTGTCATCAGCATACATATGAAGATTAAAACAGTTTTCACCACGAATATTCTCCTGATTATCTGCGTTTGCACAATAGAAAATAGTATCTGAACAAACAGTAAGCATTATATCATGAACTGTATTAGGTGTTTCATAAATCGTTTCCAATTCATCATTTTCAATATCATAAGAAAATAAGCAAAAGCCCCAATCGGTTGCGGTGTCAGCATAGGCTGTAAAGAATAGCTTATCATTAACATAGCACATATTATAAATATCACTCAGCGGCTTTATATCAGCTGATTTAACATTACCGCTTACTAAATCACATATCATTAACTTCTGCGGACTACCAAAGTTATTGTTTTCTGATTCATCAAGAGTTGTGTATATAAATTTATCCTTAAGTAAATATACATTTGTATTGCATTCAAAATTATAAGCTTCGTTAGAAACATTATTCAGTCCGTTTGGAAAAACTGACTCACTCTTTTCCTGAACAGTTATATTGGAACAGGCTGAAAACTGCAAAACTATTATAATCATTAATATGGCTGCAACTACTTTTTTAAATATTCGTTCCATTTTATCAACTCCTTTGGTACAATATTAGCACACTATACATTAGATTCGAATGTCGTGATTGTGGATTTTATCCACGCAAGGTAGAATTTTGGCTTATTGATAGTAAAATTTAACATTAGAAAAAAACACCTTAATGCATAGAATAACATTAAAGGTGATTTGATGAGATATGATTGCTTACAGGATTTGATTAAAAACAGTGCCGGTTCGAGAAGATTTCTACTATCGCTTCCGATAATTAATCAGGAAATCATTCATGACTATTTTAATGAATCAATCCATTCTGCTGCAGATTTGCACAGAATTGCAGGGTCACTTGATAATTACAAATGGCAAATGCTGATAAGCAGCAGTCTTGATAATTTAGTCGACCTTAATATTAGCTAAACGGTTTACTATTATTCCTGAAATAAGTCCGACTGCAGCTCCTGCTGCAGCACCGCTTATAAGCAGAACGGGCAGGTAATAAACAATTCTGTATGTTTGCATAACAAGTGCCGCTACTATTATTTGACCGACATTATGAACTGCAGCACCAAGAATTGAAACACCTACTATTGACAAGTGCTTATTCTTTTGCGCAAGCAGCATTACAGCAAATGATAAAATACCGCCTGCAAAGCTGTAAAGCAGTGAAAATGCTCCGCTGAAAACTAATCCTGCGATTAATATTCTTACCATTGAAATAAAAAATGCGTCACGCTTTGGCAGCATGTAAACAGCAGCAACAACGACCAGATTAGCAAGTCCGACTTTAAGACCGGGTATTCCAAAATTAATAGGAATAAGACTTTCAAGAAAGGAAAGTACAAATGCAAGCGCAATATTAAGTGCTATAAGTGCAATTCGCCTTGATTTTTTCATCGCACCACCCCGTCAATCTCTGCATCGCTGCCATCGTCAATTGTAACGATAACCTTATTCGGCAGACAAACTATGCTCTCGCCGGTTTTGCTGACAGGACTATGCTTTTGACATATCTTATCGGGACAGTCTGCATTCTTTACATAGGCACTGCCGCCCTCAATTACGACCGTATTGGTAACTTCGCCGTCAATTTCAACATTAAATGATGTATTTTCATTTAGCGGCAGCTCAGCAACAACATTTCCGTCAACCTCAACAACCGCCGCACTGCCGTTGCTGTTAAAAAGGTTAATGCACAAAATGCTTAAAGCCGCAATGCAAAGCACTACGGCAAGAATAATTATATCCCCTTTTTTTAGCATCAATTTTTTCAATTCATATAATCCTTAAAACCTGAAGAATATGTTATGCCGTTATCCTTATCAACCCACACAGCCTCTAAATTGCTGCTATGCTCAACGAAATATAATCCATCCCGTATACTCATATTAAAAAGCATTGTGCTTGTTATATCGGCAAATGATGAATCCTTGCATATTACGGTAACTGATGACATAAAATCAGACGGCATAAGAGTATCGGGATTAATAATATGGCAGTAATCCACACCATCAACAGTATAATAACGCTGATAATCACCACTTGTAACAACACTATATCCATCTGACACACCAACCGTGCATAAATAGTCATCATCTTTAGGGCTTTCAACGGCGATATTAAATTTGCTGCTGCCGTCATTGTACTTTGTGCCTATTACCTTAACATTTCCGCCAAGTGAAATAACTGCAGACTGCCATATATTGTTTTCTTTTATAAAGCCGCATATTTTTTCAGTAACATAACCCTTTGCTATTGCACCGATATCAAGCTGCATTTCACTGTCATTAAAATAAACGGTATGATTTTCTTCATCTATAATAAGCTTATTGATATCGCAGTGTTCTGAATTTCGTTTTAACTCTTTCATTTCCGGAAGCACAGCATTTTCAGGATTATCAATTCCCTGTTCCCTTTTTTCATGCCAGACTGAGAGCACACTGCCCATTGCAATATTAACTCTTCCGTCGGTTAAATCGTGTGCCTTTTTTCCGTATTCAAGAATATCTATAATTTTTTCATCTGCTTTAACCGGTGATAAAGCAGCGTTTTCATTAATATATTTTAAATTCACCAATTCATCATATGAATTATAAATATCAAACAACATTGAATATTTCTGCAATTCATCAAAAACAAGCGAATAATGCTCATCAAATCTTTTTTGAGAGCTGTCATATGCTGAGATACTACAATAAGTATCAAATAAAATAACCGATTCGTTTGAATACATTTGATTACTTGCTGACGAACAGGAAGCAAGCGATAAAATAACTATAAGGGATAAAATTACAGAAATAAATTTTTTCATAATAAAATCCCTCACTTAATAATTAAAATTTAACAATTACCTTTGACGGACATTTTTCTGCACAAATTCCGCAGCCAACACACTTTTCATAATCAATTTTTGCATAGTTATTCTGAACTTTGATTGCATCATTAGGGCAGTTACGCTGGCAGATACCACAGCCGATACAGCCTGCATCACAGTTCACCTTAACTGCCTTACCCTTGTCATAGCTTCGGCACTGAACTCTATACTTACTTTCATAAGGAACAAGCTCAATCAAATTCTGCGGACAAGCCTTAACACATTTACCGCAGGCAATGCATAGTTCTTCTTCAACAACCGCTTTGTTATCAACTATGCGAATTGCTCTGTTATCACACGCATTTGCACAATCCCCATATCCAAGACAGCCGTAACGGCAGCTCATTTTACCTCTTCCAAGTGCTGCTTTAACACTTGAACATGTCTCTGTACCAAAATAATTATAGCTTTGCTTTCTTTTATCACAAGTACCCGAACATGAAACATACGCAACCTGATGAACAAACTCTCCGGCTTCTACACCCATAATCTCGGCAATTTTATCAGCACCGCTCTGACCTGCAGGCGGACAGGAATTTACAGACTCCTCACCTGATGCAATAGCCTTTGCAAGTGCATCACAGCCTGCATAACCGCAGGCACCGCAATTGTTGCCGCCAAGGCACTCCCTGACCGCAACCTCCTTCTCGTCAACATCAACATGAAATGCCTTTTCAGCAACACTGAGAAGAATTGCAATAACAAGTCCGACTACAGCAACAACTGCTGCAGCAATAATAATATTATGCAAACTCATAGCTGCCACCTCCTACGCCAGTGAACTAAAGCCGTAAAAAGCTATAGCCATAAGGCATGCAGTAAGAAGAACAGACGGTGTTCCCTTAAATGCCTTGGGAATATCATTGTTTTCAGTCTTTTCACGAATGCCTGCAAGAATAATAATTGAAAGTGCAAATCCACAGGCTGTTCCGAATCCTGTTACAACAGACATAACAAAACCGTTGCCTTCCTGAACATTAGTAAGTGCCACACCCAGAACTGCACAGTTTGTGGTAATAAGCGGAAGGTATACACCAAGCGACTCGTGAAGCTTGGGAATGAATTTTTTTAGAAACAGCTCAATAAACTGAACAAGTGCTGCAATAACAAGAATAAATATAATTGTGTTAAGATATTCAATTTTAAGCTTTTCAATAACAAAAGTATAAAGCAAATTAGTAACCGCACTTGCAATGGTTATAACAAATACTACTGCACCGCCCATTCCTGCTGCAGTTTTAACATTTCTTGATACACCGAGAAATGGACAGATGCCCAAGAATTGTGAAAGCACAACATTATTAATCAATGCCGTTGTAAGAAGAGTAATAAATAAAGTTTTAACCATTATTTTTGCCCTCCTTTTCATTTGAAGAGCAGTCAGACGAGCAGTTTAAGCAATCTCCGCTGCAGGCTGCCTCTTCCTTAACATGGCGGTTAGCACCCTTTGCTCCAAGCTTGTTTTGAAGTGCACAAAGAAAAGCAAGCACTAAAAATGCACCGGGAGCAAGAACAAATATCGAAACGCCCTCATAAGATTCAGGCATTATCTGAGCACCGAATACAGTGCCTGAGCCTATAAGCTCACGAACTATACCTATTGCTGTTAAACCTATGGTAAAACCCAGTCCCATTCCAAGTCCATCAAAGATAGAAGGGATTATCTTATTTTTCGAAGCAAAGCTTTCTGCTCTGCCTAGAATTATGCAGTTAACAACTATAAGCGGTATATATATACCAAGTGAATCATAAAGAGAGGTTACATAAGCATGGAGAAGCATCTGAACAATAGTTACAAATGAGGCAACAATGACAATATATGCCGGCATACGTACACCATTTGGTATAACCTTACGCAAAAGAGATACCATAGCATTTGAACAAACAAGAACTGCTGTTGTTGCAAGACCCATACCGATACCGTTGATGGCTGATGTAGTTACAGCAAGAGTAGGACACATGCCAAGCATAAGAACAAAGGTAGGGTTTTCTTTAACTATACCGTTATACAATCTTTCAAAAATAGTTTTCAAACATACCCCTCCTTAATCCTTTATATAGTTATAAAACTCGATGGCTGCGTTAACGGCGTCAGTTACTGCACTTGAGGTGATAGTAGCACCGCTTATTGCATCAATCTCTGTATCAGACGAAGCACCGCCGCCCTTAACATATGCAATGCCGCCTGAGCGGGAAGATTTTCCGCTGAATTGATTTTTAAACTCTTCTTCAGTGCATTTTGCACCAAGTCCGGCCGTTTCACTATGGGATAAAACAGTAAAGCCTGTTATTGTATCCGATTGAGATGAAATTCCAATAGCTATCTGAATATCTCCTCCGTAGCCGCTGTGCGAAGTTACGGACATTACATAACCTATTGTGTCTCCGCTTTCATCCTTTGCAGTAAGAACATCATTTATTTCACAATCAAGCTCTAAGTCCGACACCTTCGCAATATCGCTTTCGTCTGCAAACTCTGCTCCGTCAAATACAACGCTGTATGCATCAAGTCTTGCCTGATTTTCAGCCTCCTCAATAGGATTCTTGGTAATCTCGTTAACAAAGGCAAGTGCAAGACCTGCAACAAGTGTTATTAGAAGAAGTGCAAGGCAATTTTTAAAGAATTTTGATTTAATCACAGCTTTATACCTCCTCTTTCTTCTTCATTCCAAACGGCTTTGGAACACTTATTTTTTCAATAAGAGGAACAACAAGATTGCTGATGATTATCGCATATGATACACCCTCTGCACTTGAGCCGAGCACACGGAAGCAGGCGGTTAAAAATCCTATTAATAATGCATAAATTACCTGACCGCCCTTTGTAATAGGACTGGTAGTATAATCAGTTGCCATAAAAAAGGCACCGGCCATAAGACCTCCGGTGAGCAGCTCACCAAGCATATAGTTAACTGTAACATCATTGCCCTTAACGATATTAAATATGTAAATAAAGACAAACGTTGAAGCAATATAAATAAGCGGAATTCTGGGAGTTATAACCTTTCTTGCAATAAGATACAGACCGCCGACTAATATGCAAAGCACAGATACCTCGCCCATGCAGCCTGACTGAAGACCAATAAACATATCAAGCAAATCCACTGTGCCGCCTGCCTTAAGCTCTGCAAGAGGTGTAGCTGATGAAATACCGTCTACAGTAAAATCCGTCATTCTTGATGCAAAAGATATAAGCAAAAAGCATCTTGCGCCTAGTGCAGGATTCATTATATTTTGTCCTATTCCGCCAAAGAGCATTTTGATAACAATTATAGCAAATACACCGCCTATGAATGGCACCCACCATGCAATCTCAGGAGGCATATTCAGTGCAATTATCAAGCCTGTAACAACTGCGCTCAAATCACCAACGCTGATTGGCCTTTTTGCAATCAAATCAAATACAATTTCTGATATTACGCAACTCACTACACTTGAAACAATAACAATCAGCGCATTAAAACCGAAATGCCAAACACCGAACGCTAAAGTCGGCAGCAGCGCAATACAAACATCAAACATTATTTTTGTTGTATTGCTTTTATCCCTTATGTGAGGGGAAACCGATACATTATACATTAACTTTTCCTCCTCTCATTTTTTAACCTTGGTTGCTCTTATCTGTGCTTTCGCCAGCTTAAAGGTCTGAGTCAAAGGCCTTTTGGCAGGGCAGACATAGGTGCAGCAGCCGCATTCAATACATTCCATACCGCCGAGTGTTTCATATCGTTCATAATCCTCTGCCTTAACTGAAGCAGCCATAAGCTGTGGAACCAGATTTTCAGGGCAAGCACTTACACATCTGCCGCATCGAATACAGGCAGTTGTTTTCATTTTTTCAACATCATCTGAGGTTAGTGCCAGAACAGAAGAAAATGTCTTTGTTACCGGATAATCAAGAGTTGGCATCGCCATGCCCATCATAGGTCCTCCCGAAATGATTTTAACAGTATTCTCTTTCAGCCCTCCGGCTTGCTCAACAAGGTGAGCGACAGGTGTACCCAGTTTAACATCATAGTTTCCCGGCTTGTTTGCTCCGTCACCTGTAATTGTAACAATACGATGAATCAGCGGCAGACCAAGTGCTGCTGCATCATATATTGAATGAATCGTTGCCATATTAATTACAACAACACCTGCATCGGCAGGGAGAAGATGCGAATTGATTTTTCTTCCTGTAACAGATGCGATAAGCCTTCTTTCACCACCCTGCGGATATCTGGTCTTAAGCGGCTGAACACTCATTCTGTCAATACCTTTGCATTTTTCAGATAACACTTTAATTGCATCAGGCTTATTATCCTCAACTGCAAGTACCGCCTGTGCCTTTTCAAATATCCTGAGAACAATTGAAACACCGCTTATTATATTGTCGGCTTTTTCAAGCATAAGCCGATAGTCAGATGTTAAATAAGGCTCACATTCCGCACCATTGATAATTATATAATCAATATCATCAATATTTTTAGGGGAAAGCTTAACGCCTGTTGGAAAACCTGCACCACCGAGCCCTACAATTCCGGCATTTGAAATCAATTTTACAATTTCATCATGGCTTAGTTCGTCAATGTTATCAGCTTTTCCAAAGTTCTCATCAGCCTCATTAAGAAAATCGTTTTCAATAATAATACATTTTGACAAACCGCCGTTTACCATAGGTCTGTCCTCAATCATTTTAACCTTGCCTGAAACAGAGCTGTAAACAGGGCTTGAAACAAACGACGAAGCCTCACCAATTTTCATTCCCATAAGTACTCTGTCGCCTATCTTAACAACAGGCACTGCAGGTGCTCCGATATGCTGACTCATAGGGAATACCATTGTTTCAGCATCTCTTATCTCTATGATTTTTTCATCCTTGGCCAGTGACTTACCTTCATACGGATGAATTCCTGATTTGAAAGGAACCTTTTTCATAGCGAGCTTCATTCTCCTTTGTATATAGTTTAAAATAATTGTAACATATGCACAGTATTTTTTCAATGTATAGATTTTGTCTTGACTATAATATAAGGCGATGATGAAAAATTAATTATCATCATCGCTTTTTGGTTTATTCTTTTCGGATTTTTGAGTAATAACAGCAGCTGTTAACAATATGAATCCGACTGCACCTACAGCAGCACCTATGCTTAGCCATCTTTTTGCGGTTTCCGATATACTGCTCTTTTTTGCCTGTTCATTCTCAGCAACAGATGTGTTATAAGAATCACTGCCGTTATTAGATGTCTGAGCAGATTCGAAATATGAAACATCCTCCGTATGCGAAGTTGATTCTGTTGCAACAGGCTCTCCCGAAAACTTAGTTGACCCGACGGTACTGCCGATATTATTTGATGATTGCTCAGATTTATTGCTTGCACTTGCTTTACCTGATTTTACAGCTGCAGAAGTAGTTTTAACGGATTTCTCCGACTTTATCTCCTCCGGTTTTTGAACAATAATATTATCTATAATTTTATATATATGCCCATTAATATATAACTTAATTCCAAGTATCAGCTGCTCATAGTTATCTGCATGAACTCCTGCTATGTATAAGCCACCGTCTGTACTGTCATAATATCCGAAGTTTTGCTGAACGGAAAACAGCTTATATTCTTCATTTTGTGCATCACACATTCCATGCTTATCAATTGAAAATATATAATTTTCAGTATTTGATTTAATATTTATATTAATTTTAACATCATCGCTATTCACATCAAGAGAGCTTTCTGTTATTGAAAAATACAGATATATATCTCCGTTACTGCTATCAATATAATACTTAAAAACACCGTTTAATTTATGATCAAAACTTTTCTTATCCAGTCCTAAAGATGTAACATTATTGCTGTCAGCCCACTTTGACTCATCCAAATAATCCTCATTCAAGGCAAATGCAGTGACAGAATTAAATAAAATTACCGCAAAAAATAAAAAAACTGCAACAATATAGCCGCATTTACAAAGAATGAATTTATTTGCAAAAATGCGAACATTGTTGTAGTTCATCAAATCACTCTCAATCATAAATTTGATAATATCTTAACATTTTTTGTCACATTTTGTCAACACTATATAGAATAAAGTTTTTCAACGTAAAAATGTCTGCCGCATTCCCGGCAGACACCTTTATTTGTTTGTATATTTACAAAAACCATTAATAGCAGATTGATTTTAAACAAATATCATAAATTCTTGTTTGGTCATTAACGTATCATTTCGTATGCTTTATCTTTTTTTGCAAACAAATATATGAGCAAATTCTGTTTTAATTATTTCTTTAATTATAAATCCCGCATTAAGTAATCCCAGTTGAGTATCAGCCGGATTGTCAGGATAGACTCTAACCTTGTACTCGCCCATATCTAAATAATTATCTTGATTGTCATCATCAATTGATAAAACAAATCTACCATTAGATTTCAGTTCACTATAAACCTTATTGAAAAATGATTGCTTATTTTTAATATGCAGCAATGTTAATGATGAATAAATCACATCAAATTTCGTATTGAATTCATATTCCAAGTAATCAGCAAGAATATATTCAACTCTATCTGTAAATGCCAAATTTTCTTTTGCTCTATCAATAGTTTTAGGTGAAACATCAACGCCATATAGCTTTGAGCAATATGGAGCAGTCTTGACTGCAATTCTACCGGTGCCAATTCCTATTTCAAGAACAATTTTATCCTTTGATAATTCCAAAGCATCAATAAATTGTTTGCCATCCCATTTTTCCATGTGCTCTTTAAGAATATCCGGATCACGAACAGGATCATTGTTTTCACTAATTAAATTGTCATAGTGCTCAATGGTATCCATATTTACTTACTCTTCTTTGCCCAAGATGCATCCGGTAAATAGCAAGCAGGAATATTTCTCTTCAATCCATATTCTTTTGCTTGTTCATACTGCTCCGGATAATCACGATCAACCTTAAAAATCTTATCATTGTAAATAATATAATGATAATCGTAACATTTTAAATCACAATACCACTCCGGTGCATCAACCATTGCTGTCTGCAGCCTTGGCACAATCTGCTCAACTTTACCTTCGTCTATCTCAACAATGTAACTAACCCCATCATCAATATTGGTGTCAACAATATCAAATTCGTCTATAATAGACTTATCCTTTAAACTTTCCTCAATCAAACAACCTGTGTATTTCATATTACCTCGCTAAGATTTCAACAAATTCTCTTAAATCTAAAAATGCATTTGATAGTTCTGTTTTTAGTTCTTGAGAATAAATTCTCTCATTGACTAATTCACATTTGCAAATGCTAAAGCATTTCATATTAATCAATTCTTTTGCAGAACATTTTGGAACATCAGGGTAATGATCCTTCTTATATTTCTCACCGGTAATCTCAAAGCCTTTTAAAACTAAATCATCTATCAGTTTAGAATAAAGCTTAGCATTTTCACTGATCTTTTCTCTAATTAAATCCATACCCCTTGAAGTCGGTTTATATATTTTCAGTCCATAGCCATATGTCTCACTACCCATATCAAAATACAAACCAAGCATATCTGTTTTTTTATTTGTTTGTCTAAAACGCAAATACATATATTCCTTCAGCGGTGCATTTGGAGAAAATCTCCTATCAGTATACGGAGTAGAAATACATCTTGCGGGTTTTGTTTCAAAATCCATATTAAATTGACTTATAATATCTAACAAATCAAAATACAACAGATTAATTGGCATAGTTATATATTTTTTATATTTAACAAGATTTTCACTTTGTTTTTCAATAGAATTGCAAAATTGCAATTCAAATAAAAAATTATTTGTTTCTTTATTAAAGCCTATAAAATTACTTGCCATATCAATTCCTTAACGTATATTCCGGAAAATATTCCTAATAATATTATAATATCATAAATTTTAACAATATCCAAGTGCATTTTATGCTCTCAATAGATACAGAATATAACATACAAACAATAGATAATCCTTGATGAGCACCTGAAGAATTCTTTCTTAAAATATACAATTTATTAAGTAAAAAAATAAACCCGAACCCTTCGCCGATTAGCGTAAAGTTCGGATTTATCTGTTTTGGCTCCCCCAGTTGGACTCGAACCAACGACAACTCGGTTAACAGCCGAGTGCTCTACCGACTGAGCTATGGAGGAATGTTTTCTCACTTATCTCAAGTGCTTAAATATAATAACAGATTAAAGAGTAAGTGTCAATACTTTTTTAAATATTTTTAATTTTATATTTAATTATTTCTGCTTTTTATAAATCTACATTCTTAATTTTACAATTCCAATATTCAAACAACCTATCCTCACTCCATGATGCATTTGCAGGACTTGTTGACGGAAGACAAACAGCCGATAATCCTGTCTGCTTCTCAAGATACCTTTTGTATAAGCTCTCAGCCTTCTTTCCGTTTACAAATACCTGTTTGATATCTGCAGAATTAAAAATTATACTCAAATCATTCGGCACAACATTTTTGATTGAACTGTCTGATGAACCTGCTATATCACAAGAATGTATTACATCCCACAAGGCAATATTGTTTTGTAACAGCATTTGCTTTTTTTCATCTGTAGTTTTTGGGCAATCGCAATCACATATGCGTGCCATCACCCGCCAGAAACGGTTTTGGGGGTGTCCGTAAAAGAAACCGCATTCCCTGGATTTTTTTGACGGGAATGTGCCTAATATAAGTATTTTTGAGTTCTTATCGTACACCGCCTCAACCGAATGCGTTAAATTTTCTGAATTCATATTATCAATCTCTTTATACAACTTTATTCATCAAATTCCAAAGTATAAAACTTTGCCTTAAATGTTGCCGAACCGTCAATTTTGGTATATTCACCGTAATGATGAAACTTCAGCCCGCATTTTTCCATAACTCTGCCGGAAGCAGGATTATCAACTGCATGATCCGAACAAATCTTATTCACTCCAAATTTCTTGTGAACATAATCAATAATAGCTTTCATAGCCTCTGTGGTCAATCCTTTATTCCAGCAATCGTATCTGATATTATATCCCATTCCCCAGTAGCCTTTAAGCTGAACATCAGCACCTATAGAGCCGCTGCCGATAAGTTCACCTGTCTCTTTCAATACAAATCCCCAATTGTATTCGGTTTTTTCATCTTTTAATGATTCGATCCACGCTCTTGCAGTATTAATATCATCATATCCTGTATACGACATAAACCTGCTCACACGCTCATCGCCTGCCCATTTCAAAACTGCCGGAGCATCGTCAACAATTAAGGGCCTCAGTATTAATCTTTCAGTTTCAATAATCGGTTCCTTACTCATATTATACTCCTTTTAATTCAAATTTTACATGATTTTTTCATAATCAACAATTGTCATTCGCTTATTTATCACTTTTTCATTACCGGTTCTACTATATCCAAGCTTTTCATACAAATGACAGTTTCTTGACTCCTGTTTTATAGTATCAAGCTTCCAGATTTTGTATTTAGAAAACATATTTTCAGCGCATATTATCGCTTCTTGTGCAATTCCCATATTCCAGTACCTCTTGAGTACAAAAATTCTGGCAAGTAAAATACAATCCTCTTTAAAACCCAAAAATAATTCTCCCACTCTTTTTCCGTCACATTCAATCCAGTATTCTTTAATATTTTTATTTTTATATCGTCTTTTAAATCTTCCGTATGTATTAAATATCGGATTAACTCTGTCGAAATATTTCAAAAATACAGGAATAAAACCCTTTATTTGCATGTGCCAAGCAGATATTAATTCATTTTGCTTAATTTCCGTTAACTGAACATTCATATTGTACCCCCAATAAAAAAACACTGACAAACTGCTCGTTCATCAGTGCAATTAATTATCAATTTACAATCTAATGAACACACGACAAATAAGCCCATGAATAATAGGCTGATGGGTTCATATGATTTTTGCTCTGTAAATTAATCATTATTGTTTACCTCATTTTTTAAACAATATCACACAACCTAATAAAAGTCAAGTCAAAAGCGGTATGATTTGATTTGCAGCAATTTCAAAACCCAAAGCATTCGGATGCAAACCGTCATATGTATATTTAGGGTTTAAACCACCATTATCATCTAAAATGAGACTATAAATATCCAGATATATGATATTATATTTTTCTGACATTGCTTTCAGTCTGGAATTTAGCTCAATAATATTATTGTTCTTTTTTCTGTTTTTATAATTAACAGGATAGACAGACTGAAGAATTATATTTGTATCGGGACAGGAGCTTTTAGCTTTCATTATTACCTTCTCAATATTACAGAAAACATAATCAATATCAGATATTAAAGTTAAGTCGTTGGTACCGATAAGCAGAACTAAATTACTAGGCTTAAGATTCAAAACCGTATCGTCAAAGCGTTCCAGAAATCGATCACTTGTATCGCCGCTGATTCCACGATTATAAACGAACTTGCCGCACCTATTTATATAATCACTGAATAAGTCCATATTAAAAATTTCTGTAATAGAATCACCTGCAATAACCGTTTGATTCGGTAAACAGTAATTATCATTTAAATAAATAAAATTCTTTCTCTTATTTTCTTTTTCAGCATTATATGCTGTTCTCTTACGGAAACTTTTTAAATTCATATAATAACACCACCTGAAAATAGAATATCATTAAATTACACCAAAGTAAAGAAAAAAAGACCACTTAACGAAGTAAGTGGTCAAGGAGTCGG
>JBKWUD010000012.1:0-51501 GCA_046989265.1 Eubacterium sp. | reverse complement strand
GCATTAGCAAGGCCATGCGGCGTTCCGTAAAGTCCGCCGAGGTTATGAGCAATCGCATGAACATAGCCGACATAAGCACGGGTAAATGCACAGCCTGCCCAATATGAACCCTTGAGCATATTGGCTCTTGCTTCATAATCCTTTCCGTTATTATAAGCCTTTTCAATATTTTCATGAATAAGCTTTGTTGCTTTTTCAGCCTGTTCTCTTGTTTGCTTGGTGTTGCTTTTACCGATGTAAGCCTCAACAGCATGAGTCATGGCATCCATACCTGTTGTCGATGTAATATGCGGTGGCAAACCTACGGTTAATTCCGGGTCAAGCACTGCGAATTTCGGACGAAGGCAGATATCGTTGATGGCATTCTTCTCATGTGTTTCAGGGTCGGTAACTACAGCGGCAACTGTTGTTTCTGAGCCTGTGCCGGCAGTAGTCGGCACTGCAAAGAATGGTGGCAGCTTCTTATGTACTTTAAGATAGCCTCGCATATCACGAACGGATTGATTTGGCTTAACAACTCTTGCACCTGCAGCCTTAGCACAGTCCATTGATGAACCGCCGCCGAATGCAATAATGCCTTGACAACCATTTTGGATATACATATCCTTACAATCCTCAATGTTTGGAATTGTTGGATTTGGCTGAACACCGTCGTATACAACATACTCAAGTCCAACCTCATCAAGCTTTGCAAACATTGGATCAAGAAGATGAAGACCCATGAGTCCGGCATCGGTAACAACAAGAACCTTATTGATTCCCTTTCCCTTAATGAACTCAGGAAGTCTTAATACAGAACCTGCTCCTTCAAGAAGCTCAGGCTCTGACCAATCCATAAAGCACATAGCAACCTTAAATGTCTTTTGGTAAATTCTGTACCAAATTTTCTTTAAAGTCCAGAGCATTGATTTTCCTCCTTATTTTATTTCATTTCTATTTTACAAAATTTTCTCTCATATTGCAATAATAAATGCAAATTATTTAGTTAAATAATAAAAAGAGCAGATTAGTTAAAACCAATCTGCTCTTAATAACCTATAATTTTATTGTGTCAAATATTATATGTGAACTTGGCTGATCTTCATAAAGAACACCTATTGTATCATCGTCAATCTTAGCCATACAGGAGTATGCAAAAAATCCGTCATTAAGCTTAATATCCTCCTTGGACCATTTAATTCCCTTCAGCTTGTTTTTCTTATCAAACTCAAAAGTTCCGACAGAAATTACTCCGTTTTCTCGATTTTTGCCTGACGGATGAGATATGTAAACTTTATTGCCGATAGCAATAGCGTTCTTCTGGCACTTAGGAGCCTTAACACTCGCCTTTTTATCCTTGTTCCAAACAATTCCGTTATCTGTTGACACAGATACAGGCGTTTTTCCAAAGGTCTTTGCTCTGCCGAAGGAATAGATTTCACCGGTGGGAGCTTCAACAGCAGTCCATTCATCAGTATTATCTGTATACTGAATACGAGGATTTCTCTGCCATGTTTCGCCATTATCGTCTGAATAAACGGCAACTGTACCTTTTAATGTATAAATCGGCATAATAATTCTGCCGCTGCTTGTAGTTAGACCCGATCCGGGTGCAATCGCAAAAAATACTCCGTCATCAAGGTTGAGAATACTTCCCGTAATATCTTTAGGCTCACTCCAAGTCTTGCCCTTATCACTTGATTTGAGCATAAATATGTAGCTCCTCTTAGGTGACTTAAGCGGTGCACCAAAAGTTGTTTTGGTACCGTCAACACCTGCTTTGCCGATTGCGCCATTAAGATAAATATTACCTACATATTCATCGCCCTTATAAAGCTCACCAAGACCTTTAACCGTAAACTCGGTCTTTGACTTTGATGCATCAATCACACTTCCGTCAGTAAGAACAATATAATAGTTTCCGTCTCTGTCATAAATTACAGGTCGGCTTTCTCCATCATAGCTTGAATATGCAATCTTTTTCTTATCAAGAATTTTTCTGTTATGAAAGCCCTTGGATTCCGGAAAAAAAGTGACAAGCATAACGATATCACCATTAGGTGCAACAGACATACAGGGATCAATGAAGAAAGCAGATTTAGTGTTTTCAACATTCGAAATGATTTCTCTTGCAGGCGGTGCTGCAATTGTTTTAATATCGCTCCATGTTTTGCCGTTATCCTCGCTTGTGCGTACCGCAAGCTCAATATATCCCCAGTCTGCACCTGTTGCGGCTCTGTCTATAGCTGCTACAAGAGTACCGCCTGCATTTACAAGACTTGGTATACGAAAAGCTGCTCCTCCGTTTGAAGAATTGCTTTGCTTAATAAGCTCCTCGGCTAAAAAATCCTTGGAATTACCGCAAAAAAGAACCTGCTTTGCCATAATAAAATCCACTCCTACAAAACTAATTGTTAATTTATTATATCATTTTTTGCAGAAGTGCACAATATCAAATTAAATTTTTATATTGCAGTTACTGTTTTAACCGAGCTCCATGCAGAATAGCCGAAGTTATTGCCTGAACGGATTCTGAAATAATATTTTCTTGCTGTATTCAAACCTGTCACAGTTTTTGAAAGAGTTATTCCTCCGTAAACAGTACTTTGATTAACCGTCACTGTTTTAGTATAATTTGCAGGAAAGCTCTGACTTGTCGAATATTGAATCTGATATTTGTTTGCAAGCGGTACCGAAGACCATTTCACAACTGCTGCTCTTTGAGGAGCCGCCTTAAGTGAAGTGATCGATGCTTTGGCAGGAATCTTAGATGATGATGTACTCGACGATGTCGTGCTTTCCTTTTTAGGTATTACCTCGGTCTTAGTGAATCCGCATACAGAGCAGATATGAGATAAAACGCCTTCTTCTGTTGTGGTTGCCTCTTTTGTCACTGTATCAACAAAATTGTGTCCTGCTGCAGGAATCTTCTGCTGAGCAGTGATAATTTCGCCGCACACTGAGCAATGTGAGCCTTCTGTGTAACCGATTTCCGTGCAGCTTGGAGCAACAGCATTATCCTTTACTATACTGTGACCGAGTGCGGGAATTTCTTTTTGAGCAGTAATTATCTTACCGCATTTCGAACAATGCTCTCCTGCTGTGTAACCGGCTTCGGTGCAGCTTGGTGCAATAGCTTTATCTTTTACTATGCTATGAGCCGTTGCAGGGATTGTATTTTTATATTTAAGTCCGCAATACCTGCATCTGTAAACTGAATAGCCCTTGCTGGTGCAAGTCGGTTGCTTATATTCAACCATTACATAGCTATGCTTGATTTTAGGGAACAGATTTTTTATTCCGCTCAGCAGTGATGCTGTATATGACGGAACAGAATAGTCAGCTGCACTTGCACTAAGCTCAAAGCCTCCGAGTGCACTTATCAGCATCATAACGGATAATAAGATACTAATTATTTTTTTCATATATTTCACTCCTTAAATTTTTTGACTGCAGTCACCGCCCTGCTGTCAAATAAATACTAATATTTTACCTTAGGTTAAAGTCAACAGGAATTTATAAAATATTTTTTTGACCTAAAGTAAAAAGCAGACACACAGGTCTGCTTATAAAATAAAAGAGCTATCCTGCTAAGACAGCTCTTTTTCATATTCATTATCCCTTAAGATCAATACCATTTGATTTGAGGTCATTGATAATTTCGTCTGCAACCTCCTGAACCTCTTCGCGCTTAAGCGTTTTCTCAGGATGAGAGAAGGTTATTCGGGTTGTAATTGACTTTGTATTTTCATCCTCATAAACATCTGTAACCTCAACATTTTTGATAAGAGAGCATTTTGCATTTGCAATTGCATTTGCAATCGGAGCAAACTTATCCGATACAAATGAAAGGTCAATTTCAATTGACGGGAATTTTGACGGTTCCTCATATTCAATTGAGGCATTGTCAATTGCCGCAAGCGCATTTACATCAATCTCGGCAAACACAATTGCAGCCTTCTTGTCAATCTTCTTTGATACAACAGGATGCACAATTCCAATTTCACCGATTTCAATACCGTCGCAAAGAATTCTGTTCAGGTTTGTAGGATGCTGGTAATTGTGTACGGCATTCTTGGTTTCAAAAGTGATTGATTTATGCTTTAAATCATCAACCATAACCTCTAAAATGTCACGAAGAGCAAAATAAAGAGTCGGCATCGGCTTAATCTTTGAATAAAGTGTTATTGCAAGATTTTTCTTTTCAATGCAAAGATTGTTTTCATCAATACCTGTTACTGTTCTGCCGATTTCAAAAATACCGAAATCAGGAGCAAAAGAGGTGTTTGATTTAATCTGACATAACTGAGTAGGAATTATTGATTTGCGTATTGTTTCAATATTAGGATTTGTCGCATTTGACAGCTTGATTTCACCCTCAACATCAACCCCTATTGCCTTAAGCTCATCATAATATGCCCATACATAGCTGTGAAGCTCATGAAGTGAAAATCTCTTAACAAGCAAATCTTTAATCTTATCTTCGACTGTTTTTTCAGTATCGGGACGAACAGGATAAAGCGGACTGCGTGTTGTGTGAACGTCAAAGTTATCGTAGCCGTAAATACGGGTAATCTCCTCAATGATATCAGCTTTCATTGTAACATCCTTGGTTGCTCTCCAACTTGGAACAGTTACCTTGAAGCAATCATTTTCTTCACTAGCAGTAAAGCCAAGAGAATTAAGGGTATTGACAATTGTATCGTTAGGAATTTCGATACCTGTGTACCTATCAACAAATGCCTTATCAAAATCAAGGCTTACTGTGTCATAATGAAATGCATATTCATCTGTAAGCGCAGATACAACTGTTGATTCAGGATCAATATCCTGAAGGAGCTTGATGAATCTTCCGATTGCAGTTGTTGTCATTTCAGGATCAAGACACTTTTCATAACGCATTGATGCATCTGTTCTGTGTGACAGTCTTACAGTTGACTTACGGATTGATGCAGCATCAAAGGTTGCTGACTCAAGTGTAAGTGTTGTTGTATCATCAACAATTTCAGAATCAAGACCGCCCATAATACCTGCAATTGCAACAGGCGTATTGTCATTACATATCATAAGAGTATTTTCATCAATATTTCTGTCTACACCGTCAAGGGTCTGGAAAGTAAACGGCTCATCAAAACGCTTAATTCTGATTTTTTCCACCTTTCGTGAGTCAAAAGCATGCATAGGCTGGCCCATTTCAAGCATAAGATAGTTTGTAAGGTCTGCAAGGAAATTAATTGCACGCATACCGCAATAATACAGACGGATACGCATATTCACAGGTGAAACATTTTTAGTTATATTGTCGACCTGCATACAAGAATATCTCTGACAGAGAGGATCAAGAATTTTCATATCAATCTTAGGAAGATTGTCATAAGCAGCCAAATCAATTGTTTCGATCGGCTTAAGCTCTCTTCCGGCAAGAGCTGCAAACTCACGGGCTATACCGTAGTGACCCCAAAGGTCAGGACGGTTTGTAAGCGATTTATTATCAACCTCAAAAATGATATCGTCAATTTCATAAATATCCTTAATATCTGTGCCGTTTGCAACATCGTCAGTGATATCCATAATACCGCTGTTATCGTCTGAAATACCTATCTCCTTTTCAGAACAGCACATACCATAAGACATATATCCTGCAAGCTCACGAGGAGCAATTTTAATTTCTCCTAGCTTTGCTCCAACTTTAGCAAGAGCAGTTTTCATACCAACTCTAACATTTGGTGCACCGCATACGATGTCAATAGGCTCATCCCCGCCTGCATCAACCTTTAGGAGATGAAGTTTCTTTGAGTCAGGATGATTTTCAACAGACTTAATTTCACCAACTACAACGCCGCTTAAATCTGAGCCCTTGAAGAAAATCTCGTTTTCGACCTCAGCAGTAGAGAGTGAAAACTGATTGATTAACTTTACTAAATCAAGACCTGATAAATCAACAAAGTCCTGAATCCAATTCATAGATAAAAACATTTTGTCACTCCCCTTTCTTATTCATCGTCAGTAAACTGGCTCATTGCCTTGAGGCTTCCGCCGTTTAAATCACGAATATCCTTAATACCGTATTTCATCATAACAAGTCTTGTTAAACCAAGACCGAATGCAAAGCCTGTATATTCTTCGGGGTCAATACCGCCCATACGAAGAACCTCAGGATGGATCATTCCGCAGGGGCAAAGCTCAAGCCAGCCGCTGTTTTTGCATGACGGACAGCCCTCTCCTCTACAGATAAGACAGCTTATATCCAGCTCAAAGCCCGGCTCAACAAACGGGAAAAATCCCGGACGAAGGCGAACCTTAATATCCTTTTGGAACACCTCTGAGAGCATTGTTTTCATAAAGTAGATAAGATTTGAAATAGATATATCCTTATCAACCATCACACCCTCCATCTGAAAGAAGGTATTTTCATGGCAGGCATCTGTAGCCTCATTTCTGAAGCATCTGCCGGGGAATACAGCCTTAATCGGAACACCGTCATCAACAAGAGTTTTCTTGTATTTTCTTAAAATTGCGTTCTGAGCTGCAGATGTATGTGACTTAAGTAGCTGACCGTTTTCAAGATAATAGGTATCCTGCATATCACGGGCAGGATGATTCTTAGGAATATTTACTGCCTCAAAGCACTCATAATCGGTAACAACCTCTGAATAATCTTCTACTGTAAAGCCCATTGATTTAAATACAGCCTCACACTGGCGCTGAACAAGAGTGATTGGGTGATATGATCCCCTTGAAAGATTTGCCGGCATTGAAAGATCAAATTCAGGCATTAATGCAATTTCTCTTTCAATTTCCTTTTCCTTAAGTTCAATTGTCTTTTCGGAAATCTTATTTGCAACCGCACCCTTCAGTTCATTTACCTTTTGACCGAAAGACTTTTTCTCCTCATTTGAAAGCTCCTTCATACCCTTAAGAAGACCGGTAACGGTTCCTTTTTTTCCAAGATATGAAATTCTGATATTTTCAAGCTCGGAAAGTTCTTTTATTTCGGAAAGTTCTTTTTCAAATTGAGATTTTAACTCAGCAATTTTGTTTTCCATAGTTCCCTCCTGTAATAATAAAAAATCCGCCTCAGAAATGAGGCGGAATAATATCCGTGGTACCACTCAAATTGCAATTAATAAATAATTGCCGCTCTAACACTTTAACGCAGTGCATACGCCTGCCTTACTTTCTCGGCAGGAGCTCACAAGCTGAAATTCAATTATCGTTTCTGCATGCTTTCACCAACCGCATACTCTCTGAAAGAAATCCCGATAATCTACTTACACTCGGTCATTGCTTTTAACATTTTCATAAATTATAAACCGATATTGCTTTCAAGTCAAGTTTTTTTGGACTATACAGCAAAAAAATGGTAAAAACTATTGTAATTAATTAAAAAAATGTTATAATGATTAGGTAAATTAATCTTATATTGGATTATTGTATAGATTAATAAATATCTCACACGGAGGTGACTTTACTATGACAGATAAGACTATGACCTTTAGAATCGGCAACGATAACGATGACATTATGAAAGAAACTTTAACTCAGGTTTTTGATGCTCTTCAGGAAAAAGGTTATAACCCTATCAATCAAATAGTAGGATATATTCTGTCTGAGGATCCGACTTATATTACTACTCACAAAAATGCACGCAGCTTAATCCGCAGAATCGACCGCGATGAGCTTCTTGCAGAAATGGTAAAGTCCTACTTAAGCTAGTGCTGACAGCTTAAAAATTTAAAACAAAGGAGGGTTACCTTTGCCGGAAGAAAAAAAGGCTGCACCAAAGCAGAAAAATTCAAAACCTGCTGAAAAAAAGGCAAATCAAAAGCCTGCAAAGCAAAAGTCAGGGCAATTTCTAGAATACAAAGGAAAGCCTTTGGTAAGAAGCGGCAACACTGTATACTATGGCGATATGAATGACCCGTATGTTGTTTGCTTAAACATCAAAAAAACAAGTGATTTTAAGGATATCAAGCTTGCTGAAAATGTTTCAATTCAATTAATCAGCACTGATGATTCCTTGCCGCCAAAGGACAGAATTATTAAAAAGAGTGAAAAGAAGGGCTTATTCACTGCTCTTGACCTCGGTGCTGCATGGCTTGAGCGTCAACTCAAAAAAGGTTAATAATTTACCAAAACAAAACGCAGTTTTATAAACTGCGTTTTTTATTTTTGTATTGTCTTTTGAGTAACTCATTATATATTGCCACAATAAAATGCATTTGATCTTAATAATTAATGCCTTGTGTCATCATCATAACATTCACAGAAACGAGCCTGAAAGGAAGGCTCTTCGCATCCTGCATAAAGATGGCTCAAGTCGCCAAACTGCAATGCTGTAAAAATAGCCTTGCCTTGCTCTCTCTCCTCAGTGACAAGTCGTGTAACCGAGGTAGGCAAAGCCCGAAAATTATGCCAAAAAATCATAGGAGAAACGCTGAATACTCGAGAAAGTATAACCGCCTCTACACCAAAATGGCAAAAGAGTACTATTTTATCATGGTTAGGCTTTACAACATTATAAATTCTTCCCTGCTTAATATATCCATGCTTTTCAAGCAGTGCATCAACACCGTCGCAAACCTCTTTATAATGCTTATATACACCATTTTCCTTCATAAGGTCAACGTTATACCAATCATCATATGAATAATACTTGTCAATATCAGTCCAGTAATCAGGCATCCTGTCCCAGCAACAGCTTTTCTTTAATAAACCTGTTTTTACAGTTCCTTTAAATTCATGAAGCCAATCAAGTGTTTCTGCTGTCGCATCAAACTTTTCGAGTGAATATGATGCTGTTTTCCGTGCTCTGCCAAGAGGTGAGCAATAAAATGCATCAAAGTCATATTTTTCCAGTCTTTCAGCCAAAAGTTTTGCTTCACGCACACCCTTTTCAGTTAAGCTGTCATGAACATAATCAGGGTCACCGTGCCTTACAATCCAAATTTCCATAATTACACCTGCCTGTTCTTCATTTTCTGCCAATTATAAAACCCATATAAATCATTTGCCAAAAACATAGTAAAGCATAAAATCATAGGCAAATATTTTATATTATCCATTGTAGCTAATATCCACAAAATAATCAAGACAATATCGTTTGATGCATATGCAACAGCATAATACGGAGAACGCAAAATCAGCAGCATACATGCAAAGGCACTTGTAAAAATTGAAACAGTGCTTACAATTAAATTAGCATTTCCAAGAGTTTTGAGTATAAAATAGAAGACTATTGATGCTACGAATGATACGGCAACAGTCAGCACCAGCTTGCTCTTTGTAAGTTTATCCACTTTTACCTCGTTGCTGTCCTTATATGGATTCTTAATCCACACAATAAGCGATACAAAAGCAGCAGGTGCAGACATGCAAAGGTATGTTATAGTTTCACCGTAATATTTGAATTTTACAGAAATAATACCATAAAGCACACTGAATATAATTGTTATCAACTGACCGAGAGCATCACCCTTAGCAACAAAAATCAATGCTGTTACTCCAACAAGTGATGCAATAGTATTTAATATTCCTTCACTGCCGGCAATCAGCGAGGAAGCTGCAATTACCGTCATTGATGAAATCCATAATACCCACTCACGCTTTTTTAAATTTTTCAATGAATTATAGAAACTTATCTTCATATTCACCTCAAAAAAATAAACATTCAATATGTGCCTTCAAAGACCTAATGGTACATACAGAATGAATTTCACTAACCACCCGGTGGCGGTTCATATTATTAAATTGAGTTTAACACAAATTATTATGCCTGTCAATAATTTATGTCGTTTTATGTAACTGCAAAACACTTGATAATATTATATTTTTATGCTACAATATATAAAAAATTTAGGAGGTAAACGCTATGGCTATGACATATGAGTCAATTGTCGAGGCTGCAAGAAATAAGTTCTACGATGTTGATGTTTCATCTGTTCAGGGTACAATGGCATTTCAGATTAACATTGAAGGCAAAGCAGTTAACGGCATCTTTTATATTGAAATTAAAGACGGCAGGGTTAACATTGAGCCTTATGAGTATTATGACAGAAATGCAATTCTTACTATGAACGGCACGAACTTCATTAAGCTGATAAACGGCAAGCTTGATCCTGTAGTTGCTTTCACAACCGGCAAAATCAAGGTTGACGGTGATATTAATGCAGCACTTGAAATGATTAAATTCATTAAGTAAAATCGTATAATCATAACCACCAGTTGAACTGGTGGTTTGCACAGGCCCTATAAGGGCCGCCTACTGGCTTGCCGACTGAAAGTCGGCACTGATAGTTTGACATCGCATTACTATCTCAGGCAACCGCTCTCGTGCGGTTGTCTTTTTTATGCCTTACTTATTCTTGTTACCCGTGAACGGGTCTACATACTCTTTGAGTGATATTTTGTCATTTGCAAAATCTTCTTCTAGCTGATTTTGTATGTACCTTTCTATCACTTTCTTGTTTCGACCTACTTTTTCCCTTGAGATATCCCATGAATTGTGCTACACTAAGATACGGTGGTATTGATACCAAAAGGTGTATGTGGTCTTTGCACGCTTGAGCTTCTATGATTTCTACACCTTTTTGTTCACACAATTTTCTTATGATTTCTCCAATATCTTTTTTCAGTTTTCCATATACTTCTTTTCTTCTGTATTTTGGTGCAAAAACTATATGGTACTGACATCTGTATGTTGAATGCGATAATGTTTTTATTTCGGTTCTTCTTTATCATTGTTTTTATCCTCCTGTATTTTAGTAATGCGGCTGCCAAACCGTTTCTATTATACTTGGAGGTTTTCCTTTCGCCAACACTCTCGGCTTGCATCAAGCTCGCCGTTCTGATTTTTACTAAAGCTTTTTATTTTCCCCGGTTGAACCGGGGGTTTATTCTTTACTGAAGAAACAACAAGAAAACACCCAGGTGAACTAAATCACTTGGGTGTTTGTTGGTTAATAGTTAATTAAACAAGCTCGATGATACACATCTCGGCTGCATCGCCGCGACGAGGGCCTGTTTTAATAATGCGAGTATAACCACCGTTTTTATCTTCATACTTTGGAGCGATTTCATCAAAAAGCTTTTTAACAACATCTTCCTCAGTAACATAAGAAAGAACATATCTTTTTGATGCAAGGTCGTTAGTCTTAGCCTTGGTAATCATTCTTTCTGCCATAGGCTGAACTTCCTTTGCTCTTGTAACGGTTGTTTCAATTTTGCCATTCTTTAAAAGGAATGTAACTAATCCTCTGAGCATTGCCTGTCTGTGATCAGTTGGGCGACCCAGCTTTCTGCTACCTGGCATTGAAATTCCCTCCTTTAGTCCTCTTCCTTGCTAAGTTTGAAACCAAGAGAAGCAAGCTTGCCGACTACCTCGTCAAGTGACTTACGACCAAGGTTTCTAACTTTCATCATATCTTCTTCGGATTTGCCGATCAAATCCTCTACTGTGTTAATTCCTGCTCTCTTCAAGCAATTGAATGAGCGAACAGAAAGGTCAAGCTCCTCAATAGTCATCTCAAGAACCTTTTCCTTACCGTCATCGTCTTTTTCAACCATGATTTCAGCGTTGCCCATTTCCTCAGAAAGGTCAACAAAAAGGTTAAGATGCTCGTTAAGAATCTTGGCAGCAAGTGAAGCTGCTTCGTCTGCCGGAATAGTACCGTCAGTCTCAACATCGAGGATAAGCTTATCAAGGTCAGTCTGCTGTCCTACACGAGTATTCTCTACAGTGTAGTTAACCTTAAGAACCGGTGTGTAAATTGAGTCAATAGCAATAGTGCCGATTGGCAGTTCCATAAGCTGCTTATTTCTGTCGCAAGGAACATAGCCTCTGCCGCTATCTGCTGTAAGTTCCATTGTTACACTTGCACCCTCATCAAGGTATGCAATGTGAAGCTCAGGATTAAGAATCTCTACATCAGCATCGTGCGTGATATCACCTGCAGTGATTTCACCCTCACCCGAAGCCTCAATATAGAGTGTTTTTGGATTTTCGTCATGAATTTTAAGAATGACATTCTTGAGATTAAGTACAATCTCAGTAACATCCTCCTTAACATGAGGAATTGTTGAAAATTCGTGTAACACACCGTCAATCTTAACGGAAGTAATAGCATAACCCGGAAGTGATGAGAGAAGTACTCTTCTCATTGAATTTCCGAGAGTTGTGCCAAAGCCTCTTTCGAGCGGTTCAACAACAAATCTGCCTACGCTTCTGCTTCCTTGAGTAGATAAATCTACTATTTCGATATTAGGCTTATCAATTTCGATCATCTAAAAGCCTCCTAAAACTTTGTTTTGTTTTCACTAATTAATAGTTAATAGCTATTACTTAGAGTAGAACTCAACGATTAAATGCTCTTCAACAGGAGTTGTAATTTCTTCTCTTTCAGGAAGAGCAACAACCTTTGCTGACATAGCATCTTTATTTGCTTCAATCCACTTTGGAACAGGACGAGCAGAATTAGACTCAACAAGAGTTTTAAATTCGTCTGTTGTTTTGCTTGTTTCTTTAACAGCAACAACATCGCCCGGCTTTACAAGGTATGATGGGATATCAACCTTACTACCGTTTACAGTGAAATGAGCGTGGTTTACAAGCTGACGAGCCTGTGATCTTGAGCTTGCAAAGCCTGCTGTATAAACGATATTGTCTAAACGGCTTTCACATATTTGGAGAAGGTTAGAACCTGTAACGCCATCCTTACGCTCAGCCATAAGGAAATACTTGTGGAACTGACCTTCATTTACTCCATAGTAACGACGAGCTGTTTGCTTAGCACGAAGCTGAAGTCCGTATTCTGAAGTCTTTTTACGATTTTGACCATGCTGGCCAGGTGCATATGAGCGGCGCTCAATAGCACATTTGCCTGAATAACATCTGTCGCCTTTTAAGAAGAGCTTCTTGCCTTCACGACGGCAGAGCTTACAAGCAGGTCCTGTATATCTTGCCATATCAAGTAACCTCCGTTAAATTATACACGACGTCTCTTAGGCGGACGACATCCGTTATGTGGGATAGGAGTAACATCTTTAATAAGACTTACATCTAAACCTGCAGATTGAAGAGCTCTGATAGCTGCCTCACGACCTGCACCAGGTCCCTTAACATAAACCTCTACTGTTTTCATACCATGCTCTGTTGCAATCTTCGCAGCTGTTTCGGCAGCTGTTTGTGCTGCAAATGGAGTAGACTTCTTTGATCCACGGAAGCCCATTTCACCGGCAGATGCCCATGAAACTGCATTTCCCTGTGTATCAGTAATAGTCACGATGGTATTATTGAAGGTTGACTGAATATGAGCAACGCCGCGCTCAATATTCTTCTTCTCACGCCTTTTACCACGAGAAGCTGTCTTCTTTGTAGCCATACTGAATATTTCCTCCTACTTTACTTCTTCTTGTTTGCTATAGTCTTCTTAGGACCCTTACGGGTTCTTGCATTATTCTTAGAGGTCTGACCTCTTACAGGAAGACCTTTAATGTGGCGCATGCCACGATAGCAACCAATTTCTTTAAGTCTTTTGATGTCAAAAGCGATATCTCTGCGAAGATCACCTTCAACTGTTAAGTTGTTTGTGATATAATCGCTAAGCTTTTTAACATCGTCTTCTGTTAAATCTCTGCAACGGGTATCCGGATTGATTCCAGTTGCTTCGATAATCTTGTCAGCTGTTGTACGGCCGATACCATAAATATAAGTAAGACCGATTTCAACTCTCTTGTCATTAGGTAAGTCAACACCTGAAATACGTGCCATTTTACAGTTTACCTCCGATTATTAATTCAGGATTAGCCCTGACGCTGTTTATGCTTTGGATTTTCACAGATAACCATTACTTTTCCATTACGCTTAATAACTTTGCACTTTTCGCAAATTTTCTTTACAGAAGGTCTAACTTTCATTTGAATATCCTCCTTGAATTTACTTAGAACGCCAAATTATACGACCCTTGGAAAGATCGTATGGTGACATTTCCATTGTTACCTTATCACCGGGAAGAATACGAATATTATTCATTCTGAGCTTTCCGCTGATATGGGCTGTAATAATGTGGTCATTTTGAAGAGCTACCTTAAATGTTGTATTAGGCAGAGCTTCAACCACAGTACCTTCAACTTCTATCATATCTGACTTAGACATCTTATACCTCGCTAAAATAATTACGATAATGATGTTTATTGAGTATTATTGATAACTCTATTAACTGGAATCACATCACGGCGTAATCGCCTGCAATTGCAATTAACAACTTATGCTTTTGTTAAGATGACAGGACCGTTTGATGTAACAGCAATAGTATTCTCAAAATGAGCGGATGCCTTGCCGTCAGCAGTTTTTACAGTCCAGCCGTCTGAAAGCTGTTTAACCTTATAGGTTCCCAGATTAATCATCGGTTCAATTGCCAATGTCATTCCGGGTAATAGTCGGATACCACGACCTGCGTGTCCGAAGTTCGGTACACTGGGTTCTTCATGAAGCTTAGTACCCACGCCATGACCTACATAATCTCTTACAACAGAGAAACCGCGTTCTTCGCAATAGGTCTGTACTGCATTTGCTATATCGCCGATTCTGTTGCCAGGAACTGCCTGCTCGATTCCCTTAGTGAGAGCCTCGCGGGTAGTATCCACCAGCCGCTTTACCTCGGGAGAGCAAGTCCCGCAGATAAAAGTTGCAGCATTGTCGCCGTTATAGCCGTTTTTTGCAGCACCCAAGTCAATACTCACGATGTCACCCTCATGGATTACACGCTTTTTACTTGGGATACCGTGGATAACCTCATCGTTTATAGAAATACATGCGGTAGCAGGAAAACCACCGTAGTTGAGAAAGTTCGGAGTAGCCCCGCACTTTTTTATAAAATCATAAGCAATTTTATCAATCTCATAGGTAGTAATACCGGGCTTTACAGCCTCGCCTGCCACCTGTAATGCTCCAGCTGAGATTACACAAGCCTCTTTCATAAGCTCAATCTCACGGCTGCTTTTAAGCACTATCATGTTAATCCTCCAATGCAGCGAAAACGAGCTTAGTAGTATCAGCAACCTCTTCCTGACCTTCTACAATTCTCAGCTTGCCGAGATTTTCGTAGAATCCCTTAAGAGGCTCAGTCATCTCATGGTATTCCACAAGACGAGCCTGAACTGTCTCCGGAGCATCGTCCTTACGCTGAATCAATTCGCCGCCGCAAGCATCGCATATGCCCTCAACCTTTGGCTTTTTATAAAGCATATGGTATGAATTCGCACATTTTGCACATACTCGGCGGCCTGACATTCTTGCAGTAATTTTCTCATCAGGAACCTCAATATCAACAACCTTGTCAATATCAATTCCCATATCCACAAGTGCCTGAGCCTGTGGAATTGTTCTTGGAAAACCGTCAAGAATGAAACCGTTTTTACAATCATCTTCCTTAAGACGATCCTTAATAATTCCGATAACAACTTCATCAGGAACAAGCTGACCAGCCTCCATATAAGACTTAGCCTTCAAGCCCATCTCTGTGCCGTTCTTAAGAGCGGCACGGATGATGTTTCCTGTTGAAATTGCAGGGATGTTATATTTTTCACAAATCTTTTCTGCCTGAGTACCTTTTCCGGCACCCGGAGCACCGAGAAGTATGAGTTTCATATACATAGTCCTTTCAATTAATCAAGGAAGCCTTTATAATGACGCATCATCATTTGAGATTCAAGCTGACGAACTGTCTCAAGAGCAACACCAACTAAGATGATAAGTGATGTACCGCCAAGAGTGATTGTCATACCACCGTCGTCACCGCCCTCAGTAAGAGGAGGAATTGCTGCTTCGCAAATGATTGAGTAAACAATTGGGAAGAGTGCTACTACTGAAACCATAAGAGCACCTATAAGAGTTAATCTTGAAAGGATCTTAAAGATATAATCAGATGTAGGTCTGCCCGGACGAATACCCGGGATTGCGCCGTTATTTTTACGAAGATTGTTTGCCATTTCAATTGGGTTGTACTGAATTGTACTGTAGAAATAAGCAAAGAATATAATTAGTAAGAAATATAATACTGCATATATCCATGAATCACTCTGGAATGCGTTGAAAAACTTTTCCCAGAATGTATCCTTGTACTTGCTCTCTGTTAAGAACATCTGAACAGTACCCGGAAGTGAAAGAATTGATGATGCAAAGATGATTGGAAGTACACCGCTCATATTAATCTTAATAGGCATATGAGTTGACTGACCGCCGTACATCTTACGGCCTACAACACGCTTAGCATATTGAATAGGCAATCTTCTTTCTGAATTATCCATTAATACAATGTATGCCATCATAAGGAAGAAACATACGATAACTACAGGAACAAGAACATAGTAAACGGTTCTTTGTGTGTCAAGATATTGTATTAACTGTTTAATAATTGTCGGGAAGCGAGAAACGATACCTGCGAAAAGTATAATTGAAATACCATTTCCGATACCATCAATTGTAATCTGCTCACCAAGCCACATAATTACGGCTGTACCTGCAGTAAGAACAGTAATAATTACTACTGCCTGAAATACTGCATCAAAGCCGGTATATGCTGCGCCGCTTGCTGAAACTGCAAGATAGTTGTTTGCACGAAGGAAGAAGAAATAAGCAAGTGATTGAATTAAACCAAGTGCAATCGTAACAAATCTGGTGATTGTTGTAATTTTCTTTCTGCCTTCTTCACCCTCCTTTTGAAGTCGTTCAAGAGCAGGGATTGCAACTGCAAGAAGCTGCATAATAATTGAAGCATTGATGTATGGAGTGATTGACATAGCGAAAATAGTTCCGTATGTGAAAGCACTACCTGTCATCATACTTAAATAAGTTAAAATATTATTTCCTTTACCAACATCAATCTCATTAACAATATTTGTGAACGGAACCGGAATAAATGAACCGATTCTGAATACGAGAATTATAAATGCTGTAAAGAGAAGCTTTTTTCTAATGTCAGGGAGTTTAAATGCGTTAATGATGGTTTTAATCATTTAAAGCACCTCCACCTTGCCACCAGCTGCTTCGATCTTTGCCTTAGCTGACTCACTGATTGCATCAACCTTAACTGTTAATGCCTTTGTGATTTCACCTTTGCCAAGAACCTTAACACCGTCAAGTGTCTTCTTGATAAGACCGCTTGCTACAATGCTCTCAGCATCTACAGTTGCACCGTCTTCAAATCTTTCATTAAGATCAGATATATTAACGATTGCATACTCTGTAGCAAAGATGTTGTTAAATCCTCTCTTAGGAATTCTTCTTTGAAGAGGCATCTGACCGCCTTCAAAGCCGGGACGTCTGCTATAACCAGAGCGTGCCTTTTGACCCTTATGACCCTTACCTGCTGTCTTGCCTTGACCTGAACCAGCGCCGCGGCCAATTCTCTTAACAGCTTTCTTTGAGCCCTCTGCAGGAGAAAGTTCATGTAATTTCATTTGAGCACCTCCCCTTATTCTTCTACGATAGTTACAAGGTGAGAAATTTTCTTAATCTTACCTTGTGTCTGTGCGTTATCAGGCTGAATTGTTTCATTGCCGATTTTACGAAGACCAAGTGAGTGGGCGGTGGCAATTTGGTCCTTTTTGCTACCAATTAAGCTCTTAGTAAGCTTGATTTTAACATCTGCCATTTCAAACCCCTCCTTAACCTACTATTTCCTTAACAGTCTTGCCGCGTACAGCAGCAACCTCTTCAGCAGTGCGAAGCTGGCTTAAACCGTTGATTGTTGCTCTTACAACATTGCAAGGATTGTTAGAACGAATTGCCTTAGTACGGATATCCTTAATGCCTACTGTTTCAACAACGGCACGAACAGGACCTCCGGCAATAACTCCGGTACCCTTTGGAGCCGGCATAAGGAGAACCTCGCCTGCACCAAACTTACCAATAATTTCATGAGGAATTGTTGTTCCTCTGAGTGAAACCTTAATAACATTTTTCTTTGCATCTTCGATACCCTTACGGATAGCATCAGGAACTTCACCTGACTTACCGATACCGAAGCCTACAAGACCATTACCGTCACCAACAACAACAAGAGCTGAAAATTTAAAAATTCTACCGCCCTTAACTGTCTTTGATACACGGTTAATGGTAACTACTCTTTCTTCAAGTTCCATTGAAGATACGTCAATCTTATTAGTCATAATAATTTACTCCCTTCTTTAGAACTCAAGTCCGCCTTCACGAGCGCCATCAGCAACTGCTGCTACACGACCGTGATATACGTAACCGCCACGATCAAATACGCACTCTTTAATGCCCTTTGCTGTGGCTCTCTCTGCTAATGTTTTTCCTACAGCCTTAGCTGCTTCAATGTTTCCGCCGTATTCAGTAAAGTCTTTTTCAACTGTTGAAGCCTGAGCAAGTGTTACACCTGCAACATCATCAATAAGCTGAACATAGATATTGCTGAGGGAGCGATATACATTGAGTCTTGGACAATCAGCTGTACCGCTGATCTTACCGCGAACACGCACATGGCGCTTCTTTCTTGCTTTGTTAGAATCTTGTCTTGAAACCATTGTAATTCACTCCTTCCCTTATTTCTTACCTGCTTTGCCTTCCTTGCGGCGGATATGCTCTTCAGCATACTTAATACCCTTGCCCTTATAAGGCTCCGGTGGTCTCTTTTCACGAACCTGTGCTGCGAACTGACCAACCTTTTGCTTATCAGCACCGCTGATAACAATTGCGTTTGCACTTGGGCATTCAATCTTTATTCCTTCAGGTGCTGTCATTTTAACCTGATGTGAGAAACCGAGGTTCATAACAAGCTCATTGCCTTGTAACTGAACTCTGTAACCAACACCGTTAACCTCAAGATTCTTCTTGAAGCCTTCGGTAACACCTGTAACCATATTAGCGATAAGTGCTCTGTAGAGACCGTGCATTGCTCTGTGGTCCTTATCGTCTGATGGTCTTGATAATGTAATCTCGCTGCCGTTAACAGTAACTGTGATGTCCTTATTAACATCCTGAGTAAGAGTACCGTTTGGTCCCTTAACGGTTACAGTGTTAGCGTCGTCGATTGAAATCTCGACACCGGCAGGAATTACGATTGGCTTTAAACCTATACGCGACATCCTAACTGCACCTCCTTACCAAACAAATGCTAATACTTCGCCGCCAACATTTTGCTTGCGAGCTTCTCTGTCTGTCATTATTCCTTTTGAAGTTGAAATGATAGCAATACCGAGTCCCTTCATTACCTTAGGCATATCCTCTACATTTGAATAGATTCTAAGACCTGGCTTTGAAACTCTTCTAAGACCTGTAATAACCTGAGCCTTATTTTCGCCATACTTAAGTGTTACACGAATAACACCTTGTTTTTCGTCTTCAATTACTTTATATGATGCGATATAACCTTCATCAAGAAGAATCTGAGCGATTGCCTTCTTCATATTTGATGCAGGAATATCTACTGTTTCGTGTTTTGCTGAATTGGCATTACGAATTCTTGTAAGCATATCAGCAATAGGGTCTGTAATATGCATTGATATTTCCTCCTTATAAAATTAGCAATTCTCAGTCTCTTACCAAGATGATTTTCTTACTCCCGGGATCTCACCCTTATGAGCGAGCTCTCTGAAGCAGATACGGCATACGCCATACTTACGAAGATAAGCATGAGGTCTACCGCAGATTTTGCATCTGTTATATGCTCTTGTTGAGTACTTAGCAGGCTTTTGCTGCTTAACTTTCATAGATGTTTTAGCCACGATAATCCCTCCTTACTCTGCAAACGGAGCGCCCATCAACTTGAGGAGCTCTCTTGCTTCTTCGTCTGTGTTAGCAGTAGTTACCATAATGATATCCATACCGCGAACCTTATCAATCTTATCATAATCGATTTCAGGGAAAATCAACTGCTCCTTGATACCCATAGCATAGTTGCCGCGGCCATCAAATGAGTTTGGATTAATACCTCTGAAGTCACGAACTCTTGGAAGTGCGAGATTGAAGAATCTATCGAGGAATTCATACATTCTTTCACCACGAAGAGTAACTTTAACACCGATTGGCATACCCTCACGGAGTTTGAAGTTAGCTACTGATTTCTTTGCCTTACATACGATCGGCTTCTGACCTGAAATCTGAGTAAGGTCTGAAACAATAGCGTCAATAACCTTTGAATTTTCACGAGCTTCGCCGGCACCAACATTGATAACAATCTTGTCAAGCTTTGGGATTTGCATAACAGACTTGTATTCGAATTTCTTCATCAATGCAGGAGCAACTTCGCTCTTATAGGTTTCTTTTAACCTTGCTGCCATTTGTTATGTCCTCCCTTTCTTAAAACTCGTTACCGCATTTCTTGCAAACACGGATGCCGCCCTTTTTGTGACCTACACGCGTTGACTCGTTGCACTTAGGGCATACTAATTGTACTTTTGAAGCGTAAAGAGCTGATTCAACCTCTACAAGTCCGCCCTGCTCGCCCATCTTGGTAGGCTTTACATGCTTTGTAACAACCTGAACCTTCTTAACGATGACCTTGTTCTCTTTTGGACTTACAGCGATTACTTCGCCTTGAACGCCTTTTGACTTACCAGATAATACCTTAACGGTATCACCTGTTCTTACGAACATTTTACTCATAGCTTTGCACCTCCATTAAAGTACTTCCGGAGCGAGAGAAAGAATCTTCATGTAATCCTTTTCACGAAGCTCTCTTGCTACGGGACCAAAAATACGGGTGCCTTTAGGGGTCTTATCTTCCCTAATAATTACGGCAGCATTTTCGTCGAAACGAATATACTGACCATCATCACGACGTACACCTTTAGTTGTACGAACGATGACTGCTTTAACAACTTCGCCCTTTTTAACGATACCACCCGGAGCTGCTTTTTTTACAGAAGCAACGATAACATCGCCAATATTGGCATACTTTCTTCCTGAGCCGCCGAGTACACGAATGCAAAGAATTTCTTTAGCACCTGTGTTGTCTGCAACCTTAAGACGACTTTCTTGTTGTATCACAGCGTTTTCCTCCTTCGTACTGCAAAATAACACTTTGCTAAGTTGCAGTTATTATTTTCTTGGTTGATATAACAACCTATACTAAATTAATAGTACTAAACTTTCGAGCCGAAGCTCTATTTCAAAAGCTGTAAATCGTAATGATTACTTAGCCTTTTCAATGATTTGAACAACACGCCAATTCTTATCCTTGCTGAGTGGACGGCATTCCATAATTTCTACTCTGTCGCCTACACCGCATTCATTATTTTCATCGTGTGCCTTATACTTTACAGAGCGGTCAACAATCTTATTATAAAGAGGGTGCTTAACTCTGTCCTGAATTGTAACAACAACAGTTTTATCCATCTTGTCAGATGTTACGATACCAACTCTGGTCTTTCTGAGGTTTCTTTCCATAATCAGTTACCTCCTTAGGAATTAGCATTTTCAAGTTCGATCGCTCTCTCAACTGTCTTGATGCGAGCAATATCTTTCTTGACTGCCTTAATTCTCATAGGGTTGTCGAGCTGATTGATAGCTTGTTGGAAATGAAGATTGAAAAGCTCTTCCTTAAGCTCTGCAAGCTTAGCTGCTCTCTGCTCAGCTGAGAGCTCTCTGATTTCTGATGCTTTCATTATTGCTCGCCTCCCTCTTCTTTTTTAACGAATTTACATTTTACAGGAAGCTTGTTAGCTGCAAGTCTCATAGCCTCGCGAGCAACCTCCTCGCTAACGCCGCCGAGTTCAAACATAACTCTGCCCGGCTTTACTACTGCTACCCAGTAGTCAACATTACCTTTACCTTTACCCATACGGGTATCAGCAGGTCTTGCTGTGATTGGCTTGTCAGGGAAAATCTTAATCCATACCTGACCGCCACGCTTTGTGTAACGGGTCATAGCGATACGGGCTGCTTCAATCTGAGCTGCTGTAATCCATGCAGGCTCTGTTGTTGCAAGGCCATACTCACCGTAAGATACCTTGTTACCTCTTGTTGCAACACCTGTCATACGACCTCTGTGCTGCTTTCTGTGTTTTACACGCTTAGGTAAGAGCATTATTTATTTCCCCCTTCCTTGCGATTAGATCTTCTCTTCTTATTGCGGGATTCTCTGAGAACCTCACCCTGATAGATCCAAACTTTGATACCGAGTCTACCATAAGTTGTAGCAGCTTCTGCTGTTCCGTAATCGATATCAGCACGGATTGTCTGAAGAGGAATTGTACCCTCTTTGTAAGTTTCTGAACGAGCGATTTCTGCACCGCCGATACGGCCTGAAACCATAACCTTGATACCACGGGCACCAAGTCTCATTGTATTTCTGATTGCGCCCTTAACAGCTCTTCTGAAAGCAACACGGCGCTCAAGCTGCTGAGCGATTGACTGAGCTACGAGTGTAGCATTTAAATCAGGCTGCTTAATCTCAATGATGTTGATGAAAACTTCATTAGGATTCTTATTAAGCTTCTTTGCACAGATTGCCTTAAGCTTTTCAATCTCAGCACCCTGCTTACCGATAACCATACCCGGCTTAGCACAGTGAATGTTGATTCTTACTCTCTTGGCATCTCTTTCAATTTCTACCTTTGGAACACCTGCACTGTAGAGGGTCTTAAGGAGATACTTACGAAGATTATAATCTTCTACAAGGATATCACCAAATTCGCCCTTCTTTGCATACCAGCGTGAGTCCCAGTTTTTGATAACGCCGATTCTTAAACCGGTTGGATTACATTTCTGTCCCATTTAACTTTTCCTCCTCGCTTAGTCTTCCATTTCCTTGAGAACAAGGGTAATGTGTGATGTTCTTTTGTTAATTCTGTAAGCTCTGCCCTGAGCTCTTGCCTGAATTCTCTTAAGAATCGGACCGGGAGCAACGTGTGCTTCACTTACATATAATCTTGATACGTCCATATTAAAGTTATTCTCAGCGTTTGCCATTGCAGACTTAAGAACCTTTGCAACAGGCTCGCAGGCTGCCTTTGGTGTGAACTTGAGAATAGCCATTGCCTTGTCAGCAGGTTGATTTCTGATTAAATCAAGAACAATCTGAACCTTTCTTGGAGAAATACGAACATATGTTGCTTTTGCTTTTGCTTCCATCATAAATCTCCTTTCAATTACTTACCTGTCTTAGTGCCGGCATGGCCTCTAAATGTTCTTGTTGGTGCAAATTCACCAAGCTTATGTCCAACCATATCCTCTGTAACATATACAGGAACATGCTTTCTTCCGTCGTGTACAGCAAATGTGTGACCTACGAACTCAGGGAAGATTGTCGAACTTCTTGACCAAGTCTTAATAACTTGCTTATCGCCTTTTTCATTAAGAGCAACTACTTTCTTCATAAGGCTTTCTTCTACGAAATAACCTTTTTTAGCACTTCTACTCATTTAATCTTCTCCTTTCCGCTTATTTACCGTTACGACGGCGAACAATCATCTTATTAGATGCTTTCTTCTTACTGCGTGTCTTATAACCAAGTGCAGGCTTGCCCCATGGTGTGCATGGTCCCGGACGACCAACAGGTGACTTGCCTTCACCACCACCGTGAGGGTGATCGTTAGGGTTCATTACAGAACCACGAACGGTAGGTCTCCAGCCCATGTTTCTCTTTCTGCCGGCCTTACCAATCTTAACATTGGCATGCTCTGAGTTGCCTACAACACCAACTGTTGCGATGCACTCCTTAGGAACATTTCTTAACTCACCTGATGGGAGTCTGAGAAGAGCGTAAGGACCTTCGAGAGCCATAAGCTGAGCACTGTTGCCTGCCGATCTGGCAAGCTGAGCACCGTTGCCGGGATAAAGCTCTACATTATGAACAATTGTACCTACAGGCATATTCTCTAAAGGAAGAGCGTTACCTGTTACGATATCAACATCTGTACCGGCTACAACTGTATCTCCAACCTTAAGACCTTCAGGAGCTGTGATGTAGCTCTTTACACCGTCTTCATACTGAATGAGTGCAATATTTGCTGAACGGTTTGGATCATACTCAATTGTTTGAACTGTTGCAGGTATATCGAACTTATTTCTCTTGAAGTCGATGATACGGTACTTTCTTCTGTTTCCGCCGCCTCTGTGACGAACTGTAATTCTTCCGTATGAGTTACGACCTGATTTCTTATTGAGAGGCTCAAGAAGAGATTTCTCAGGAGCAACTTTTGATAAAGAAGAATAATCGATAACCGACATATTTCTACGAGAAGGTGTAGTCGGCTTGTAATTCTTAACTGCCATTATTAATCTCCTTATTACGAATAACTTTGCGAAGGGATGGCACCCTTCATACCTCATCATTCGTGATTTATTTGTTGCTTTCTATATAATAGGTATATATTATATAGTGATTACATCATATCGTTGAAGAATTCAATTTCCTTTGAATCTTCTGTAAGAGTAACAATTGCCTTCTTCCAAGATGGAGTATAGCCAACATTGTAACCCTGACGACGCTTGCGGCCACGAACATTCATTGTGTTTACCTTGGCAACCTTAGTGCCGGGGAAAACCTCTTCAATAGCCTTAGCGATTTCAATCTTATTTGCATCCTTTGCAACCTTGAAGGTATATTTCTTCATCATAATGCCCATCATTGATTCCTCAGTGATTACAGGCTTAAGAATAATATCCTGAGCTGTTTTCATTATGCATATACCTCCTCAATCTTCTTTGCAGCATCCTTGAGAACGATGAATGAATCACAGTTAAGAATGTCATAAACACAAAGTGTGTTAACTGTAACAACCTTAACGCCCTCAATGTTACGAGCTGACTTATAAATCTTCTCATCAACGCCATCGGTAACGATGAGTGATTTCTTAGCTGCCTTAAGCTTTGAAAGCATTTCAGCAACTGCCTTTGTCTTGATTTCTTCAAGCTCTACCTTGTTAATTACCATCATCTCTCCGTCTGCAACCTTAGTTGAGAGAGCTGATTTCATTGCAAGTCTCTTAACCTTCTTGTTGAGGTTAACTTTATATGTTCTTGGCTTTGGACCAAGAGCTATTCCGCCGTGTGTCCATTGTGGGCTTCTGATTGAACCCTGACGAGCACGACCTGTACCCTTTTGTCTCCAAGGCTTAGCACCGCCACCGCGTACTTCTGAACGAGTGAGAGTTGACTGTGTGCCTTGACGCTGATTAGCAAGATAGCTAACAACAGCGAGGTGCATTGCATCAGCATTTGGTTCAATACCGAAAACTGAATCTGCAAGTTCTAATTTTGAAGTCTTTCTGCCTTCTTGGTTATAAACCTGAACCTGTGCCATTTTTATCTCTCCTTTCGTTAAGCTTTAACTGCGTCTGCGATAACAACAATTCCGCCCTTAGGACCGGGGATTGCACCCTTGATTGCGATGAGATTGTTCTCAGCGTCAACCTTTACAACCTTAAGGTTTTGAACTGTTACTGTTTCGTGACCGTAGTGACCTGCCATCTTCTTGCCCTTGAATACTCTTGAAGGGCTTGAACAAGCACCGAGTGAACCGGCGTGACGGTGGTTAGGACCTGTACCGTGCGTCATTCTGAGTCTTGAGAAGTTCCAGCGCTTAATAGCACCTGCTGTTCCGTGACCCTTGCTTGTTCCCTTAACATCAACTACATCGCCTGCTGCAAATGTATCAGCCTTAATAATGTCGCCGACATTGATTGCTGAGATGTCTTCAAGACGGAATTCTTTAAGTGTTTTCTTCGGAGCCACATCAGCCTTGTCAAAGTGACCCTTCATTGGCTTGTTGACTCTGTTAACCTTAACATCGCCGAAACCAATCTGGATTGCTTCGTAGCCGTCGTTCTCCATTGTCTTCTTCTGGGTAACTACGCATGGACCAGCTTCAACAACTGTAACAGGAACTGCGTTGCCTGCTTCGTCAAAGATCTGAGTCATGCCGATTTTCTTACCGATAAGACCTTTCTTCATTTGTATTTCCTCCTTTGGTTATTGGTTGGGGTTCTCACCCAACATGACCTCAGTCATTGTTGATTTGGATTAAGCTTATAACTTGATTTCGATATCAACGCCGGCTGGGAGCTCAAGACTAGTCAAAGCTTCAACAGTTTTATTTGAAGGTCTGAGAATGTCGATGAGTCTTTTGTGAGTTCTCTGTTCAAACTGCTCACGGCTGTCCTTATACTTATGAACAGCACGAAGGATTGTAACCTTCTCAATCTCTGTAGGAAGCGGAATAGGACCGCTTACCTGAGCGCCTGTTCTCTTTGCAGTTTCAACAATCTTCTCAGCAGCCTGATCAACAAGTGAATGATCATAGCCCTTGAGACGAATTCTGATTTTAACTTTACTTGCTGCCATCTTTAATTTCCTCCATGAAAATTTTGTGGTGCGAGTTTCCGAACATTTCCGCCACGAGCCCGGGTGTTTCCACCCTTCTCATTAATTTAACCGAATGAACATATTCATTCGGACGCAGAATTAGCCTTATATAAACAAGCGTTCGCAAGTCACCCGTTTTAAAAGCTGTTCAGATTAATTTCGCCCGGTTTAAAATCGGACATACTCCGCCGAAATTCCCGCTGGGTTTAGCGCAACCTCCGGCATCATCGCATATCTTGTTGTGTGGCTCTTTAGCTTATATTATATATTAATTATATAAGCTTTTCCACACGCTCGGCTATTATATTATATAAATTAAACCTTGTCAAGTCTTTTAAGACAAAAAAATAAAAAAATTATTAAATTTTTCCAAACTTAAAAAATTTGTGCAAATAAACAAAAAGAAAATTTAAATTTCGTTAAATTTGCACAAACAAAAATTCAGCGAATTTGGGGAGTGAGTTACAGCACACATAATGATTGACAATTTATTTTTATAATGATATACTGAAAATGCCAAACAAAATTCAATAGTTTTGTACGAGTAACAGTATGTATTTTTATTTTGATAAAAATGCATGCTCTTATTTACCATTTGTTTGCGTTTTAGAACCATGCATTTTTATGCATGGTTCTTTTATTTACAAAACAGAAAGGTAAAAAATAAAATGGCATGTTTTTTGATTGATTATGAAAACGAATGCGGCAGACCGATTGAGGGAATATCACTTGTTAAGCTTACCGGAAAAGATGAGGTAATCATTTTTTACAGTAAAAACGCAACACGCATAACAATGGAACTGCACAGAGAGCTTGAAAGAACAAAAGCAAAAAAAGATTATATTAAAGTTGAAACAGGAAGTCCGAATGCACTTGATTTTCAGCTTTCTTCCTATCTTGGTGCTTGCATAAAGGAAAATCCCGAGAAGAAATACTATATTGTATCAAGAGATAAAGGCTATGAATCTGTCTGCTCCTTTTGGAAAAATAACGGTATTTGTGTTGAGCGAATAAACGGATTTTCTTATTATCCCGATATAAGTAAAAGAACAGCAGTTGATTAAACTGCTGTTCTTTATATCAAGCTGATGTTTTCATAGACAGCTTTAACTTATCGGCTATCATTGCAATAAATTCACTGTTTGTAGGCTTACCGCGCTGAGCCTGAATAGTGTAGCCGAAATATGATGAAAGGATATCAACATCCCCTCTGTCCCACGCTACCTCGATTGCATGTCTAATTGCACGCTCAACTCTGCTTGCCGTTGTGTTATACTGCTTAGCAACTGTTGGGTAAAGAATTTTAGTAACTGATCCCAGCATTTCGGGATCATCAATACAGAGCATAATAGATGTACGAAGATATTGATAGCCTTTAATGTGTGCAGGAACTCCGATTTGGCGCATAATGTCAGAGATAACAACCTCAATGTCATCAGATGATGCGTTTGCCCGTTTTGCCTTTTCGCCCTTCCACCTAATAAGATTTTCAATTCTTTTAGCAACAACCGCAGGCTTTATTGGTTTGATAAAATAATAATCAGCGCCGGCGCTTATCACCTGTTCCTCAAAATCGGAAGTGCTTATTGTTGATAACAGAAGTATGAACGGTCTTTCAGATAAAGAATCATTGATATGCTCAATTACTTCAATACCGTCTGCCGCAGACATAAACACATCCATAATAACCGCATCAAAGTGCTGTGAGTCTGTAAGACTCATAACAATATCGCCGTTTCTCTCACAAGTGGTTACCTCATATCCTAATTCTTTGAGCTCACGCTCGCACGCTTTTCCAATCTCTTCACTTTCATCTGCAATCAATACCTTAACTCTTTCATTCATTAAGTATTACCTCCGTAAAAATTGATAAATGTTAAACATTTCTTGCACATAATAACATATCAATTTTTAAAATGCAATACTTTTACACATTTTTTTGTGATTTTTTTACACATTTGTAATTATTTGACAATTCTCAATTTTATTCAACGGCATTTGATTCCTCAAGCATAGTTTGTGCAAAAATCGCATAACCCTTCTCAGGATTATTGATTATAACATGCGTTACAGCACCCACAAGCATGTTATTTTGAATAATAGGGCTTCCGCTCACGCTTGTGTCAATAGAAGGACAAAAAATATTTTAAATTTTTTATACAGCTATTTCAGTTGGTAAGATATCGTTGATAGAACACAACTCACCTATTTCATCACAGAAGTTCCATTCTATGCGAATAGAGCCGTTCGGATAAATAATAATCCTTTTTATCAGTTCCTTCATTAAATGAGATGACAGTTCTGTAATTTCCTGATATTCTATAATTTTTTCACTTGCTTCCATTTCACTTGTACTATTCGTTATTTTTTCGCTCTGTTCTTTCAACTTACGCTCAGCAACATTGAGCTTTATTTTCAAATTCTCTTCTTGCAGTGAAATTTCTTTTTTTAGTTTAACAAAATCATCTTTAGTTATTTTGCCATTAACATAAGATTCATATTGCTGAATTTTTGAGGTTTGAATTACATCAATCTGACTGTGCAGTGTTTTGCATTCACGCTGGAGTATCTGTTCATTAGATTTTGCTAAATTACTCTCTTGCTTAATCTTTTTAATTTTTGCATCCAGTAATTTACACCGAAAATTAATTTCTCTAAGAACTATTCCAGTTAATTTATCTTCGCTGAATCGAACATGTTCGCAACCAGAACCAGGATTGTACCTATGAGTTGTGCACATCCATTTCTTATTCTGTGGTTTTCCCTTTGTCAACCTATTCCCACAACATCCGCAAACCAACATAGATGTAAATGGATTTTGTGGCGCAGAGGCTTTAGATTTCTTATTGGATTTTACAACTGTCCGAGCCTGATAGAATAATTCACGAGATATAATAGCTTCATGGGTATTCGGAATCACTTGCTGTAACTCTTCCGGTATTTGTTTTACCTTATTGCTGCCAACTCTTACAACATGCGATTTAAAAGGAACAGTATCACCAGTATAAATACGATTAGCCAAAATATTACGAACTGATTCAAAAGTCCATATATTTCGTGTTTTATATTTCCCTCTTACCTGTGCTAAATAAACAGATGGAGTCATTATATGTGCTTCATTTAATTTTCTGGCAATCTGCGTAATTGTAATACCACTGGCCGCCCATTCAAAAATCAATTTAACAATATCAGCTGCTTCTCTATCTATTATAATAGTATTCTTTTTTTCACCTTTTTTGTAACCATAAGGAGCTGTTCCGTAAACATATTCGCCGCTAAGTTTTTTCAAATCTACAGAGCTTTTTATCTTTCGGGAAATATCCTTACTATACATTTGATTAAGAAGGTTTTTTATAGCAAGTTCTAGACCACCAGTGTTTTCACCAATCAACTTACTATCAAACTGATCGTTAATTGAAATGAACCGCACATCATATGCCGGAAAAACAAATTCCAGATAGTGTCCTGCTTCCAAATAGTTACGAGCAAACCTGGAAAGATCACGAACGATAATTGTTCTTACTTTTCCATCTCTTACAAGTTGCAAAAGATGTTTCATTCCAGGACGATTCATACTAGTTCCGGAATATCCATCATCTACTATCTCTTCAAACTCATCACTGAAAAAATGATTTTCATTCAGGTATCTTTTTATGCAGGTTCTTTGAGAAGTAATACTACAGCTTTCTTCTACAGACTCAGACTCAATATCACCATCTTCCTTAGATAATCTCAAATAGTAAAAGTCCCGTCTTTCAGCTGACATCCTTGATCACCCCTATTCTATTCATAAACTCCATAACTGGCTGATATGGGTCTTTATAATTCAGAATAATTTTAATAGTTTTATCCTTAAAAACCTCAATCCTCTCAACCAACAAATCCATAAGAGTTTTATCAATGACTGGAAGTTTTTGATATTTCCGTATAGTTTCAAGCCATTTTCCCGTAACACTCAAAGCAGCATCCTTCTCACGCATATCTGATAATGCCTGTGTCTCTTCTTGCAGAAGATTATTATACCTTTTGGAATACTGCTTTTTCATATAGCTGTATTCATCTCTGTCAATTATTCCCTGTGTAAGATCTACCAGTAATTGTTCAATTTTAGCCTCCATATTTTTACGTTGAATAAAAACGCTTTGGTAACGGTCTTTTTTTGCATTTTGATAGGAAATTACCGCTGGCATATTGTTCAGCTTCTCAACAAGTTGTTCTATATCAACTGCTATTTTCACCTGCTGATTTAAAGTATCTGTTACTGCTTTCAGTAACGTTTCCTGTCTTACATAATGATTAGCGCACTTCGTACGAGAAGATTCTATAAAATTATTACATTCATAATATATACGGCTTGGTGTTTTTGCATTACGTCTGGCACATCCTTTTCGTGCACTCATAACACTATGACAGTCGCCACAGAATACTTTTCCACGAAACAATTCTCGATAATCCTCATCAAATCCTATTCTTTGCTCAAAGCCTTTTCTGCGCTGCAATTCATCAAGATTTATCTCTTGTACTTTTTCATATACCGCATCGGATATTATTGCGGGATGTGCATTCGCAATCACCTTCCACTCATTTTCTTTTCGCCTTTTTTTATCAAGGCCAACTTTATCCCTTTTCACTGTTCCATGCACTCTATTTCCAATATAAACCTGGTCAGAACATATTTTACTAACCGTTTTTCTGCACCAAACAGCATTTTCATATTTTTCAGCCTTAGTTAATCCTCTAAGAAATCTGATTTTACCCGGAGAAGGAATATTTTTTTCATTTAAAACACAAGCGATTTTGGTGAAGCTTACACCTTCAGCTCTTAACCTATAGATTTCTTTTACTACTTCAGCAGTATCTAAATCAATATCATAGGTAGCTAATTCTGAATTTCTAATATACCCATAAGGAATACTGCTCGCCGAAGGAATATATTCACCACTTTCCATCTTAGCAGATATACTTGAACGTATCTTATTAGAAATATCCTTTACATAATAGTCATTCATAACCATTTTCAAAGGCAAAGTTAATGCAGAAGAGTCGGCATTAAAATCATTGCTGTCGTATGAATCATTAATGCAAATAAGTCTGACTCCCATTTCTGGAAATGTTTGTTCAACAAATTCACTTGTCATCACAAAATGTCGTCCAAGTCTGGATATGTCTTTTACAATAACACAATTAATACGACCACTTTTCAAATCACGCAGCATACGAAGAAATCCAGGTCGATTATAATTCATCCCTGTACATCCATTATCATAATAAGTATCAACCAATTTTATTTCAGGATGTTCTTCTAAATAGTGTAAGACAATTTTTTGTTGATTGCCGATTGAATTTTGCTCTATATCATCCCCATCTTCTACTGACAGACGACCATATTCACCAGCAAGTACAACTTTTTCTTTAACTGCTACATCATTCAGTACATTTATCCTGCTCTTTCGTGCCATTTAACTCACCTCTTTTGCTTTTTCCTGTAGGATTTCTTGGTAGGCAGCAAGTTCATTTCGGTAATTAAATTCAATACGTATATGCTTATCTTCATACACATATATACGATCAATTAAAGTTACAACCGCCTCATGAGATAATTCAGTAAGACCCTGAAATTTTATAAACTGCATAATCCAGCTATTATCCGTAGCATTATTTGATAAAATATCTGCTCTCTGAATTTGCAGTTTGCTAATAGCCTTTTCCGTATCTTCAATCTGCTTTGTATACTTCATTCTCATTTTTTCATATTCGTCTCGATCAATCAGATCATCATTCAAAGCCTCATATAATTTCATACGGAATTCTTTATCATGATCCATATCCTGTTCTTTTTGAGCAATCATTACATCCAGCCTTTTAAGACGAACCTGATCTATACTTTTCATACCGATATCCTGAACAAGTTTATTAAGTTCAACAATCATTTGAATTTGATTTGATATAGCATGTAAAACTGTTTCTTCGAGTTTTTTCTGTTCAATACTATGACTGCTGCAGCCTTTACCATTTTTATAACTTGCACACACATAGTAATAATACTTCTGTTTACCTCTTTTCACTGTTCTTCGCTGTAACGAGAATCCACAATCAGGACAAAACAATACACCGGCTAACGGAAGTAAAACATCTGTATTAGGTGGACGTCTTGTATCACGCTCCATCATTTTTTGTACAGTAGAAAATACCAATGGATCAATAATAGCCTGATGATTGTTTTCAACAACAACCCAATCATTTTCAGAACGCGTTCGCATTGTTTTGATTTTATAATTTGGAGTTCCTCGTTTACCCTGTACAAGAGTCCCTATATAAATTGGATTCGTTAATATTCTATTTAGAGTAACAACACTCCATTTTGATTGTGTTGAAGCCTGAAATCCAGTCTTATATTTCATACCAAGACTTTTCTTGTATTCTGCCGGTGGTAATATTTTTTCATTATTTAAATAGTCTGCTATAACATTCTGGCTAAAACCTTTCACCTTCAAAGAAAAAATGCCTCGCACAACTTCGGCTGCATACTCATCAACAATAAGCTTATGCTTATCATCAGGAGACTTACAGTACCCGTAGCTTGCAAAGGCACCCAAAAACTCCCCATTACCGCGCTGAATTCTAAACTGATTTCTCAGTTTCTTTGACAACTCTCGGCAATAGGATTCGTTCATAATATTTTTAATTGGTATAATAAGGTCATCGCCGGCACTGCTGTGTTCACTATCAATATCATCATTAATAGCAATAAAACGCACGCCAAAAGACGGGAATATCATTTCCAGATATTTTCCCGTTTCAATATACTCTCTACCAAGCCTCGATAAATCTTTTACAATTACACAGTTGATACTTCCAGACTGCACCTTTTCAAGAACAGCTTGAAATCCGGGACGATTATAATTTGTTCCGGTATATCCATCATCATATGCTTCATCCACCAATGTAATATTGGGATGATTCTGCAAATAGGCATGAACCAGTTTACGCTGATTCAAAATACTATCGCTAATCTTACCTTCACTATCAGCAATTCGGTCCTCATTTTTATCATCTTTGGACAATCGATAGTACGCCATTGCCTTGTATTCTTCCAGATCAGAGACCTGATTATTTATAACAGCCATAACAAACCTCCTATTGATTTTTCAGGAAATTTGTTTCTGGCGGTTATCCTTAATGACTGACCAAGCCATTAAAATTGACCATATATATTATCTCTAATTTAATACACATTGTCAATAGGACTATACAAATTACCGCATATTTCCAAAATCCTGATTTATACTGCTTGCATAGGACACCAACCGTTCCTGTAAGCTCACTTGAGTATTCGCATAACCAATTTCTACAACAACATCATCATCTAAATAACAATAAGGATTCCCTATTTGCTCAATAAATCCATTGATACGATCCTGACATGGTTTGCTTGTATCTATTACAACGTTTCGTATATCTCTAAGCTGCGAACGATCTACAGTATTTACATTTATTTGTTCCATAGAAATCTCCTTCCTATTTCTGTTTTCATTATTACCAAATACTCCCTTTTATATTCAAAAGATAATATGTGATAGAATTTAGTGTCCTCCGATGCCTGCAGCGAACAGGTCCATAGAAATTTCATCTCCCCGCCTTCATTATGGCCGAGCCGCGAATTACGGAAGTATCATTATACCCCTGATGTCTCATTGCGTTATATGGAAGCAATCCACATATCAGTGCTCATGGTTCTGTTTGCTAGTCAGACGGATAGCCGCTCTTCATCAGGGAACGTATCGGGATAGACTATGAAATTTTCAAGGTTCTTCAGCATGGGAATGCTTTACATCCATAAAGACGAAATAAAAATCAAAAATCTAATGTCTTAATAAAAAAATTTCTTATTTTTTCAAAGTGGAAATTTAGAAATATTCAGAGCTATATGTATCATGATGTACTGTTTCATATCTTCATATAATTTTCCATTCAAATAACTGTATCTGTCTATCAGCGGCATATACAATTTCAATATCTCTTCTAAATCTTCATGATTTCCTTCAACTGCTCCTTGTAACACATCCGAAAACTGCTTATTTATCATTTTTCATCACCACCTTCACTCAACCGTGTTCGTAATTTTTTAAGTGCTAAAGAGCGCTGATTATAAACATGCTGTACAGAACATTGAAGTTCATACGCAATCCTTTCTGGTTTTTTATCTTCAACAAATAGCATAGTTAATATTCGTTGACGCATAAGTGGCAATTCATTAAATGCTTTCGCAAGTTTTTCTTCTTCAAAATCAAATGCATTTTTATTCTCAATATTATTAATCCAACGGCGTTCTTCATCGGCTGTTATCAGAATCTCTTCCGACAATTCTTCGATTGAAACTATTTCATGTTTTTGAGAAGATTTACGAATATAATCAATTCGTGCATGATAAATAGTTGTGTTCAGCCAACGTGTAAAACGGGCTTTCAATAAATCTTTTTCTGTATTTGGGTGGTTCATATTTTGCCTCCTTGAGGCATACCACCACAGCGAAAATCAGACATGCCATGACGGCATGCCTGATTTTTTTATTATTTATATTTTCTAATCTAAATAATATTTTTAACTTATCAAATCATCCTTCTTTCAAAAAACAAAACGACCATACTGCACTGTTGTGCAATATAGCCGTTCTAAGAGTATAAGTGACTGAGCCAATTAAGATTGACTTTGTATTTTACATATTTATAGAAATAAACAAATCAATCGATCCGTTTATCGACCGAATTTTTCAAGAGAATCCAAATAAGCCATCAAACTTTCACAAGCTTGAATTTTTTGCTTCACTGGATATTTATCTATTCGTTCTGCAATTTCTTTTAAATAAACCTTTTCCGGTGCATCATAGTTTTCTCGCAACAGTTGATCTACTGTAACTGAAAGCGCATTCGCTATACGCACTATCATTTCAAGACTAGGAATACCATTCGCATTTTCAATCTTGCCAATATGACTGTTATTGCAATCACAAGCCTCAGCCAAATCCTCTTGGCGCAATCCTCTTAACAATCGATATTTCCTAATATTTTTGCCCATCACAACATAGTCCACTATTCAATCTTCCCCTTACAATTCTATTTTATATAGATTAACAATAAAGTTGAAGAATGTAGTGTTCCAATACTTGTACTATAAGTCCAATATAAATGCTTTTTATCAAAAATACTTATTTATAAACATCAAATCAATATTATAATTCCAATAATATTACCTAATTATTGAAACATATCAAGATTATCCAACATTTGCATTACATCATTTTCAAGTAAATCCGCAGAATGTTCATCTGATGAACCTGATGAATAATTTTCAAATTTATGTTTCTTTAATTGTTGTTCTACAATTGTTTTTACAATTTCTTCAATTTCAACTCTACTACTTTCCGGAGCAAACTTAATCTCAATTTTGCAATTGGGATTCTGTAGTTCCGGATGAGATAGTAAATATTCATTTAATGCTGCAACAACAATAACGCTTTTCTTATTTCCAAGCCGTTCTAACAATTCACCTGCATTGATTTCATTCTTGGTTTTTGAACCAAATTGAAGCGAGAACCTATACTTTCCATCCTTTTTCATAATATACCTCAATCATTTGCGAATAGAAATTGCTTTTCTTCCAAGCAATTCGTACCCTAAGGCATTAGCATTAGGAGATTCAACGAAATCTGCTTTAGCAACCAATGGAGATGTTTCCAAAAATGGTTTCAAAAGTATACTTCCACCACCAATAAAAATCACAGGATTAGAGCGCAAATCAACTTGTAATTCTCTCAATTGATTAAGAATATCCTGTGCATGTATTTTTGTTGCTCCGCAGATAGTATTCTTAACTTCTTCCGGTAAAATTGTTTCACGACCTTGCAAAACAGCACTGATATGTTCATCCTCAATTCTCATATCATGAACTGCCCCAACCTTTCTGATAATTTCATTATTCATTGTTATGATGCCAGTTTCAAGACTGCGGCAAAACTGTAAATCAGGCTTACCGTTCTTCAGTAGCAAAACATCCGTTGTATAGCCTCCAATATCAATAACAAACACTCGAAAAGTATTAACAATAAGACTGCTTTGAGGAACTACAGCCGCATATGCCTGCGGGAATACCATAACACGGTCAATGATAATACTATATGGTTTATCCTTATATACAAATTTTACAATATTATTTCTCTGAAAATATCCTGAAAATTTTTCTTTCAATACACCATAATGTTCTGGAGGAAGTCCAACAGCTAACTGGATGTTTTCAACAGGATGATAAACGCCGCACCTTTCCAATTCTTTCGCAATAGCAAATAAGGATAATATAAAATAACGCTCATCCTGTGTTTTATCACGCATATAATTCAGGCGGCAACCGCTCAGAGTCCAATATTTTCCTTCGTATTCCAAAATTTCATCTGTAATTGGCGGTTTGACTGTATGCTCTGATAATCCAGAAACAAAAGAATGATGTACAGTTTTTATGGCATAGTTGCCATGATCGATTGCAATTAACATATTTAATTACCTCCTATGATTTTTTATTACATTACAATTACACGATTCACTATGTTCATTTACAACTTTTATACGCATTATTTCAAAAAAGCGCATAAAGAAACAGGCAAAGCTAAATTACTTTGCCTGTTTTGAATTGTTTCTAACCATTTCAAATGATTTTATACCAAAATATAATCTAATCTCTTTCTAGTATAAAATCACATAGTCCGAAAACTTTGAATCATTTCAGAAACGTTTTGAAATCTTTTAGTTTTATCAGGATTTAATCCTTTTTCAACAAATTCTTTTAATTTATAATCTTCTATATTTTTTATATTTGTTTTTCCCGTCATAATACAATATACGATTCTTGTTAAAGCATAGGTTTCATGTAAAATATTATATGAATTAAAACCTTCAGTTATAAGAGACGGATCATTAAAATATCCTTTAAAATCAGTGTTTATCGTTGTTAATTCACTATGTGGCACTTTAACTAATCCAAAATCTGAAATTTTAATAACTGAAACATCCTCATATTCTTTAAGTAAGATATTTTTAGGACTTATATCTCTATGCAGTATTCCTTTTGAATGTATATAATCAAAAGCTCTTAAAACTTGTTGTACCATTCCTTTTCTTTGAATTTTTGACAATTTAGAATTATTTTTTGCCATATATGAATCCAAGGTATAATCCATATATTCCATAATATATTCATTTTTTTCATCATTATATCTATAAACTTCAAGTATGTATGGAGAAGAAAGTTCTCTCATTTCCTCATATTCTCTTTTAAAACGTAATATTTCCTTATTAGATAAATCTTTTTTAGCACGTTTTATTACATAATTACGATTATAAAAAGTATCCTTATATTTATATACATTAGCGTAAGACCCTTCTCCAATTTGTTTCAACTCGTATACCAAATCCGTATTTATGTTTTTTATAGTAATACTATTTAACATTTTGAAAATAGGCTGTACGTAATATAAATCTACTTTTTCCATATTTGCAGGTAAAACACTACCTCCACTGGAACTTAAAAAGTCTCTGCACTTTTTAATCAAACTAAAGTAGTAATCATCAATTTCAAATGCAAATTTGGAATTTTTAAGTGAATTATACAATCCAAGAGTAATTTCTATTGTGCTTATTAAATCTCTGCTTGGATCTGCCCAAAAATGGGCACCATTATCACCAGTGGGTAGTCTTTGATTCATAGTTCTAAATAAAGATACAAAATAGTAATGCAATGTTGACAAAACTTCACGCAACTTAGTATTTTCTACAGTATTATATAAATCTAGAAATTCTATATTAATGCCTTTAATTAACAGTTCTCGATACTGTGTTTCAATATAATTATCTATGTTCATATGCCGCCTCAATTTTCATTATTTTCTTTAATTTCATTGTTATCTTTATTATAATTTAATTCTATCAATGCTGTTAATTCTATCTTTCCCTCTTTAGAATTAATCAATTTTTCAAGCGCAGATAATGAAATAAAATTAGTATCTAATAATTCTAATTTTTCTAGTTTACTGTTGCCTTTGATTGATTCATTTTCTTCTGTCAATTGATTTAGTCTATTTTCTAATTCCTCTTTTTCAGTGGTTAATCCGCTTATATCATTTTCTTGGTTTGACACTTGTGATTGTAATTCTTTAATTTTATTTTTAAACTTTATCTCTGTTATTAGTTTTCCAATAAAAAAGCCTAAAATTATACTGATAATCATTATGTAAGATGTTACCGATAAATTTTCTAAAATAAATGGAAGAATATCAGTTATATCTTTAATATCAAACATTTATTCTTCCTCCATTTGCTTAAGTGTATTTGCTAAAAGATAAATAGCATCTTTTGTTAATTCTGCCCGGTAAAACATGTCCACTAGAAATCGTATATATTCTTTATTCAACTTTTTTTCAATATTAACACTACTTAATAAAAGAGATACACAAAATTTTTCGTTAATTTGATTAGGATATTTTTCTTCATCTTTAATCATAATTGGTTTTCTTTTTAAAATATAATAGCAATACAATGATAATTCCTTAGCTGTAGATATATAATCTAAGGAATGAAACTGTTTAATTTGGTCAATTTCTTTATTTACATCAACAATAATACTTATAAGATCTGGAACAGATACTGAAAAATCATCATCTTGGATATTCAAAGATTCGACAAATGTATTTAATAATCTTCGTAACCAATTTAATTTATCAAAAACCATCTCATTATTCATTATCAAATTTCTCCTTATCTGAATCTTTTAATAAATCAGCAAATATAGGTACAGCTTGTAGAATAGCATCCATCGCTTCATCATCTAAACACGTTCCATTATTATGTTGAAGAAAACCTTTACTTATTGTAGAATCTTCTAATTCTTTTATGAACTTATCTATTAAATTATCAGTATCCATTTTCATTATAAAATCTCCTTATTAGTGTTTTTATTCATTAATATATTAACATATTTAGAAATGTTATCCAATAAAATATTAAAATTCTTCTGAATTAATTATATATACATAACATCATAGTATAACAACATCTCCTTTGGTAATTTTTTAATTCTACCAAAGGAGATGTTAATTTTATTATTCACTTTTATGAACTTACTAATATTATTTTTCTTTATTACTGTAGTAACTTTTGAAAACAATATTCCCAGATATAATCATCAAGCCCTTTGTAACGTGGATCCCATAAATAAATTCCGAATTGAAAATCCATATTATCAAGTAACTGAAGCAGATTATTATATCCGTTCTGAACATGATGATTAGTACAGAAATCCATATCAAAAGCAGTTTTTATCTCAACAAGACCTTCTAATTTCAAATCAGATAAAGCAGCTTTCAATTGATTTAAAGCATTTACTCCAGGAACCGCTAAAACTGTCAAGCCTGTTAAAGCATGAATCACATCAGCTTTCATTGGTCCTTCAGTAAGGACTATCATATGACGAACAGGACCTGCCAGATGAGTCCAGCTTTCCGCACGGCATCCATCTTTTTGACCTGTACTTGATACCCAACGAAACTTGCGGCGTGTTACATTATCTCTTCTAATCTGAAGTCCCTGAATTCTACCCTGTTTATCTCGTACCGGAATCAAAATGCCACGCTTTTCATTAACAAATGTCCAATTTCCATTTCCATCGCGATAAAATCCAGGAACTCCCGCAAGATACATTCCCTCAGACTGAAGTTGATTGGCAATTGCTGCCATACCAACCACCGGTGTGGTCTTATAACCTAAACTTGCAATGTCAGTTTCCGTTAATCCACGACCTAAAAGATTTTTCTTGTGATCTGCTGCTAAAGTCAATTTAGAAAGAAAAGCACTATAGGTAGCATGGCGCGTATCAATATCTGTTATAGGGCATTCATCATTCATTTGTGGTTGAATTACTCTCTTGCTCCTATGAAAATTTTCAGGAACTCCAAGTCTCTCAACCAAAGCCTCTCTAACTTTCTTTCTTGATACTCCCGTGTATAAGGAATATAAATCAAATATTCCACCTGATACTCCACATCTTGGACAACGAAATACTTCTTTCTTCAAATTAATATTCAAATGCTTTTTTCGAGGATTATCATCACAGCAAGGACATTGCACATAATACGAACTCTGTCCTGATGGCGGCATAGGTATACCCAAAATTGAGATAACATCCCACATGTGAAATATCTCCATACTGCCTCCTTTCCGGGGATGGACAACCATCCCCATAACTTTCAAAATTCATTATGCAGTTGCCTGCTGCAATGCATACTCACATATCAATTCAGCCGCTTGTTTTATTTCGTCACTTCCGATATATTTTGTAGCAACCCATTTGATTGCACACGGATCCAACTGAAGGACATCTCCAAGCGTTTTATCATTGTATTTTACAATTGGACAAGATACCTGATAAGCCTTTTCCAATTTTTCTTCCAATGTTAATTCACGAACCAGAGTTTCTGCAACTATATATTCATCTTCTGAATCAGAAGCTGTTTCATTAACCGGTAAATCTGTAATTTTACTTTCGGTTACATCTGTATTTATCATACTTAATTCATTTATCGGCGAACTCTCAAAATCTTCACCTGCCATAGAAAACTGAAGACCAAATCCTGCATTACGAAGTGCAATCCCAACAGCAGCTGTTTGTGCCCATTCTCGCGGAGAGACTGTTGGCTTTTCCTTACTATATCCCCTAGAAGCTGTTGCTTCTGCCAAATAACAGTCAACAGAATCTTTATAATTAGGATAAACGCGTGCCGTCGCTACAAAGTAATCCTTAACGGGACTGACTTGAACTGCAATTCTTCCCTCCGGATACTTCAAACGAAACCATGCCATTTGAATCATTACCGGAAGTCGCTTGCGGGTTTCACCAGTTCCCAAATCGGTATAGTCTACAGCAAAAGGAACCGGATCAAATCCTTCAACCTGATTTATAGTTTCAATTAAGGCAAATGCTGTTGCCTTATCATTCGAGTTATTTTGACTCATAACGAATCCTCCTTATATGTTAATATAGGTATCACGATACTGCACCCAAACAGGCAGTATCGTATTGACATATGATCTAATTGTTTTTTTATACTGTTCACTTGTAGTTACTGTAAAACTGGTAAATCTTTTTTTACCATCTTGTACTACTTGTTCAAAAGAAGTTAGAGCGGTCTCTCTCTTTTTCACACCGTCGGCATCTGTTTTTGGACCAAAACGTCTTTCTTTCAGTATAAAACGTATATAAGCATCTACCATTTGAAAATGATATCCCAGTACATTTATATCTGTTGTTATAGGTGCTGATTTGCAAAATGATTGAAAAGTTTCAATAACACAAATGCGATAATTAATTTCCTGCATCTTTAACAATTCATCAAGTGGCAAACTATTCTCTGCAATTTGAGAGCGAATTATATTTTGTTTCTCCAAATATTGTTCTAAAACTGTAGCCATAACTACTCCTTTCAATAATTAAGTTCCTGCAGCCTTTTAGCAAGACAGGTTCCCCGTTTTTCAGTATCTGTTTTCTTAATTGATATACACAATGCTCTTTTTTCTCCAACAATAATCACACGATCTTTTCCACGAGTAATCGCAGTATAAATAAGTGGTCTTGTCAGCATTATAAAATGCGCACATTGTATATTAATAATTACCGATTTGTATTCTGATCCTTGAGATTTATGAATTGTTGAGGCATAGCCCAAATCCAGCATTTCGAGTTCGGTGAGATCATATTCTTTCACACGACCATCACCAAAATCCACACAAACTATCTTGTCACTGCCATCACCGGTAATATTTTTGATATAACCAATATCACCATTGCTAATATCCTCAAAGTTACGAATTTGCATCACCTTGTCTCCACATCTGAATTTTCGATTTCCAAAGGAAATTTCAGGCTTATTGCTATCTGAAGGATTAACCTTATCCTGCAACAACTTATTCAATGCATTAACACCAGTTTCAGTTTTCTGACGATAGGGTGTCAACAATGCAACATTATCTACGCCATATTTTTCAATTTCCTGCATATAAAGCTCTGTAATCAATTCAGCTGATTCTGACATATTCGGCGAATTAAAGAATTGAAAATCATCACCATACTCCAGACTGAGATTTCCATGTCGAATGAGTTTTGCATTTATCGCAATCCTACTTCCTGCATTCTGTCGAAACACCTTATCGAGTCTGACAATCGGAATACATCCACTAGCAATCATCTCACTGAGTACTGCTCCCGGTCCAACAGATGGAAGCTGATCTGAATCACCAATAAACACAATCTGCGCTCCATACTTAACTGCATCAAACAGATGAGCCGCTAAATAAATATCAAGCATAGAAACTTCATCTACAAGAATCAAATCCGCATCCAGTGCTTCCGGTTCATTATAATTCTCGTCCTCGCTTGCTATAAGGTTTAAGGCCTTATGAACAGTTGAAGCAGGAAATCCAGTAGACTGCTCCATTCGTCTTGCAGCACGTCCTGTTGGTGCACAACAGCAAACTTCCTTTTGTGGATTTTGTCTGCAATAAATATTTAAAAGTGCACGCTGAATAAGAGTCTTTCCTGTTCCGGGACCTCCTGTTATAACTGACAATCCCTGAGTTAATGCCATCTTTACAGCCTCCCTCTGCTCCGGAGCAAATTTCATTTTTAATTTGGTTTCTTCAACATCAAGTTCTTCATCAAGATTTTCATACCCTATTGATTTGAAGCGATTCATTTGTTTTTTTATATTTTGTGCCAACTGCTCTTCTACATATGCAATGTGTGCATGATATGCATTTCCTTGATAGGAAACTATCTTGCCATTTCCAACTAGTCTGGCAGCACGATTAGCAACCATCTCTTCTGTTAGTTGAGGTGTATCCAATGTTTTCAGACAAGCCTTCACAAAATCGTGTTTTTCCACACAGAGATGCCCTTTACTTTCAGCATCTTTCAGAGTATAGAGAATTCCTTCATCAACTCGCTCTGTTGATAACACATCAAGTCCCATACTCATTGCAATTTTATCAGCATTCTTAAAACCAATGCCAGGAATCTCGCAAAGTCGATATGGATGATTTTTTACAATCTCCAAAGTTTTCTCTTTATATTCCTTATAAAATTTCACCGCTTGGTTTGGTGTAATACCATATGGAGAAAGAAATGCTACAACATAACGTGCGGCACGATTTTCCAAATAGGACTCACTGATTTTTTTCAATTTTGCTTCACTAATTCCTGATATTGAAAGCAATTTTTCCGGTTCCTTATCCAGAACATTTAAAGTCTCAAGTCCAAAAGCCTCATAAATTTTCTCAGCCAACTTAGGGCCGATACCTTTTATTTGACCTGACGATAAATAAGCAATAATTCCTTCCTTTGTAGGAGTAATTACCTCATCATAACTTTCAACCTCAAACTGAAGTCCGTGTTTGGCATTCTTACTCCAGTGTCCCTGCAAATCATATTGCATTTCTTGGGATACAGGCAAACCAAATCCTACTGCTTTTACTTGTGAAACTAAATTTCCGGCACTATCCTTTATTCTTTCACAAGGATAATATAGTGCAATCATAAAACTGCCTGCATCAATATTTTCATTTTTGCACGGATATACTATTTTCTCAAACCGACATAACAAGATTTTCACTCCTTTCAAATAAAAAACTCCTGAAAACAATCAACATTTTGCTGAGTTTCAGGAGTCTTTTTAATCCATATGACATCATTTAAACATCGCCACCTTTTCCATATAAGATACTGGAGATGTATATGCCATCGGAAAGTTCTCAAGATCTAATTGTACATTGCGTTTACTACCACCTGCCTGTGTTACGATTTTTCTTACCTCAATATAAATTCTTTCATCAAAAGTCACCAATGGAATACCTAATCTGACTGCCTGTTCTATTTCGCCACGCATCCCATTACTAATACGATTTCCACACACAAGCATAATTTCACAGTTTTCCATTAATCTGAGGCCAAACTGCAAACCCAATGCACGCTCAGATGGAACTTTGTCACACAACAACATTGGCAGATAAGCGTGTGGTGCTCTTGCATTCAGATTCATGTTATTCAATGCATAAAACATATACGCTCTTGCCGTACACATATTCTGCACAAACTCCTCATCCTTGTCTGCATTTAAAGGTGAACAGATGTATGCTTTTTTTCGACACTTATCATTTTTAATAAACTGATACATCAGATCCTGTTCCCAATTCTGGTGATAAGTATTTTCCATAATTATTATCCTTTCTTAAATAGGCTGAACCGAAACTTTAACCTTACGACTTTCTGTTTCCTTCAGTACATCTGTATATACTGCCGGATACTTTTCCTTTAAAGCTTTTGAATCGGGTCTCCTTGTAGTTTTGGTGACGAAATCAATCAGAAGCTTATCCCTTGTCGTTTCTAAAACGCCATGTTCATGCTCCTTCATAACTTCGGCAATTCGCACACTATGTGCAACAATCTCCTTTTCATATTTTTTTATTTCAGTATTACATTCACTGACCTGTTCCTGAAGCTTGGCAATTCTTCGTAAAGAATTCTCATATTTATCAGGGAATTCAATAGTAGGCATTCCTGCTACACTAGGCCCATAAATTCGTGCCAAAGAAGCCAATGCTAACTTTGGCTCAACATCTGACATTTTAGGAGGTTTATCATTCTCCAAACTCCAAATCCATTCGTCCAGACGTTCAAAAATCATATCTTCCTTTGCTTTATCACGAGTGATTTTTGGCATAGCTAAGTCATTATCCGGATTATTTCCCCAGACAGCTGAAAAAGCACCTATATTTACATCTGCTACCGAAAGATAAAATCGCAGCTGTAACTCATAATATAACGGAATCGAATCATCAGCCCATTCACTTGCCTTATGGTAAGTGCAGCTTTTACATTCCAATATACCGGGTTCTCCATCAACAGCTCGCTTGAAGCGTCTATCGAAATTTGCAAGTGCATATGAATGATCTGCATGTTGATACAAATTGGTATCCTCATAAACATAATCGCCTGTTTTCTTTGCATACCAATGGGCTGCAATCGGTTCAAGTAAATGCCCCATTTCTAACTGATTTGCATTTGATTTCACCGGAGGTTTCATTCTTCCTTTTTTTATCATCCACAGTTCAAGTGGTGTTGTCCAAGGTGATACACCAAAAATGGCTGCCACATCACTACCTCCGACTGTATAAGGGATATCCCCTTTCGGACCATGCATACGGCATTCAAGCCAACGCTTATTAGACATACCTGCTGTATCACACAGTGCAATTGGTGATGACATCAATAATTCACCGCCTTTGCAAGATCATAATCACTCCATTTGATTGTAAGTGCTCTAGCCAGATTTTCTTCAGTTAAAAGCAATTTGCTTTCCGGTGTGTTTTCACTTTTGAGAATAAAAGGTATCTCCTGCATAGCAAGAAACACATCATGTGCTGTTGCCGGACCGCCTCCATAAGCCATCTCATACATTGAAATTGCTTCTACGGCAGCTTTTTTGGGCATACTCAATTTTTTACAGATTCTTGTCATTGCATTAACCGGATATTCCAATTCAATATCTAACAATTTCTGCAATTTAGCTATACTGTCTCCAAACTGAGCGAAAAGCTGATCAAGTGCAGTATCAAAATCTTCTATTTTAGACTGATGCCTATGATCAACAGAAATACAACCTCCTATATGAATTGGATACTGTCCACCCATAAGTAGTGCTGAAACTTTAGCAGAAGCAACACCTGTATCTGAAGTCATAAATCGAATACCTGGTGTCAGTCTGGAGGCCATTGTTCCTTTTCCTTGTGATGCCAGTAACTTAGTATAAGCTCCAAGCAACTCCTCTTTTTGATTAGGCATCATCCACGACGCACTGACAAATGAATGATCACAATAACCTGTGTCAAACTCATTACCGGGAAATCTGTCATCAAGCTTATTCTTGAGTACTGTAATTAACTCATCAATTGGAAGTACTGAATAGTCTACTGCATCACCAGAATGAACCGCAGAAACCTTTTCGTCTCTTATTAAAAGCAATGCTTCTGAAGAATACAGATTAAGACAAGCATTCAGAACTGCAGCCAATACTTCACGTTTAAGTTTTGGAAGTGCTGTACCGCTTATTTTTGCCCTGTCAATCAGGCTTTTGTAGGCTGTCATACGCATTGGATAAAGTTCTCCATCCACACGCATAGCAAGTCCCAGATTTTCAGCTGTATCATTTACAGCTTCCTGTGTTGTTCCTGAAGCAAATGCTGACAAATCACTAGCAAGTTTGGAGGTCTTTCCCAAAGGCTCAACCTGCAAATCACTTACTTTGCTTTTAATCCATTTGCTGTTCTTAGTCTGCTCCTTATGATAATCAAGCAGCATCAGATAGGAACTGAATGTAGTGTAATAATTATCCTGACATTTTTGCATTAATAAATGCTCCTTTCTTTATTGACGGTAATACCGCCTTAATATATAACAAAAGGCAGCACTCCCAAGGGACTGCTGCCATATGTCCAAATAAATTGACCTGAAACAAAAAAAGTGCCATTTGCAAAATATGCAAATGACACTACGATTACTCTGTTAAACTATGTTCGGCTATAACCAAACTTGATACTTAATATAAGTATTATAACAGAAATCTCTGTGACAGTCAATCTATTATGGAATTAATCATTTATTATACATCATGCTTTTCAGCACAATCAATACAACATCTGTCATCGTACATTAAATCACTTGGAACCTTTCTTCCACAAAATGTACAAATATCACCATACTCATTAATCGCCATACAAGAAGCACATATGGGATTACCATAATAATCCTGATATTCACCTAAATTTTTTCCACAAACAGAGCATAGCTCTTCAACATCATATGCTGATACTTCTTTCAAATCTCCTTCGACCAATTCTGCATCAATATAAGATGAATCTCGCTCACTAATCAGCCAAGGATCCACTTCTCTGGTTACTCTTAAAATAACTTCTCCCTCTAGATTATGAATGCGCCCAGGTGACGTAATCACCTCTTTTGTATCTTCGTCTTTTCCCCAGTATTCCTTACTTGTTGCTTTTGCTTTAATATTATACCTTAAATCATATATAGCTGAGTCATCTGAAATATCATATATATCATAATTTTGATATGTTGCTTCCATAATTTCTGAAACTTCAAGTCCTTCAGAACCAAGAAAAGATAAACTACTAATATCAATATAATCCTCATTAAAATACAATAATCTATCTAAATTTTCATATATTATATTTTCCTTTACCAGAGATTCAATATATTGATCAGTTGTATAATTCAACGCATATGTTATTGCACTTGTTTGCACAATACCTTTTATTTTAGAAATATAATTATAAAAATCTAAAGATGACAATCCAACAAAATCTGTTCCCACTCTATTATTAAATTCTTCTACAAGCTTATGATGAAAAACTTTACGCTGAACTTTATCTTCAAACCAATCATTTTTAATGTCATCTGTAACAAAAATTACTGGCAAGCTATTAGCTTTTGCATGTTTGATAACTTCTTCCCAAATAAAATAGTCACCATACTTCGAAATTCCATCAGATTTCTTATCATCTTTATAACCTGGAGGTATTTTATCCTTATATCGCTTATCGCCATTAACCGAAAGTTGATAAATTTCATCTACTGACATTTCATCAAATATATGTCCTTGTTCTACTAACCATGAAAACAGCTTATAAACATTATCCTCAGATATTGCAATATCATTTATTATTTTCAAAATTTCATGTTCAACATCATAATCATCAATAATACCGAGTGCTTCATCAAGTTTATTATGTATCTCTGTTTCAACTGAATCGATATCGGGAAATTTAAATTTTTTAATAATATTACATTTCTTTGAAATCAACATTTTTGCAGAAGTTAACTGCGACTTTAATTCTTTACAAGCATTTTTAACTCTTCCATATTGTCTCCTAAAACACTCGTTATGATGTTTTTTAAATTCTCTTTTTACCGTACTAGGAATCATTATGTGATCTTTTACACTATCTAATACTTCAATAGAAAAATTAGAAAATTCAGGAGAACGTTCATAAATATTCAGATAAACATTAGTATCTAATACTATGATGCCATTATTGTTAAGAATATTTTTAATCGTTTCTTGCATTGATAACCACCTCTTTCATTATATTAAAAACATATATTACCTAAGTATCAAAAAACAACAATAAGAACACAAAAAGAGCATTAATAAAGGATAATCAATTATTATCATTGAAAGATGTGTTTATGGATAATTTAAAAATAAAATCAGATTTGTTATCTTCATCAAAAATAAAAATAGATAGCAGTGTTTTGGAATCAAGAAACATGGGAGATTCAGGTAATTTGCTCAGAAAAAAATGGATTTTTATTAAATTGAATAAAAATAGTAGAGTTCGCATGGTTATTTCAAATGAATCTGATTATGTATTGTATAAAAATAATATTGATGGACTTTATATTTTTAATACTAAAAATAAAAGAATTATTGCAGATCATATTGAAATTGAAGAACCAATTGTTCATGCACCAGAACAGATGTTTTTCACACTATATCGGAGTTGTATAAGGGGTTGCAAATTTTGTCCATTAACATATGCTAACGAAAACACTCATCATTCAGCAAACTATATTATTGGAAAAATAGATGATAATAAAATACCTAAGAGTATAGGAATAACATCATCTAACCCTCGATATTTGGTAACATCAGATATTGTAGATGAAATATGTTTTTTGACGAAAAAGATAAGGGAAAAATTAGGTAATTATATTCCAATCGGAGCTTCTATGAATTCACCGTCTTTTGATGATATAAAAAGGCTAAAAAAGGTTGGAATAAATGAGTTGAGATTAAATATTGAAACTCCTAATGAGGATTTAGCAAAAAACATAATGCCTAATAAGCCTATTAATGAAATTTATAATTCTATTAATATGGCATGTGATATTTTTGGCGAAAATAAAGTTTCATCAAATATTATTATTGGACTTGGTGAAACTGATTCTGATATTAGTTATGGAATTAATAAACTTGCATCTATGGGTGCCATTGCAACACTTTATCCTTACGATTCAATTAATGCAAATATAAAAGATGTTGCTAAGTTTTCAAGACCTTCTTCAAAAAGGATATATGATTTAGCACTAGAACACAAACATATTTTAAGCAAGTTTAATTTAAATCCGTTAGAATTACAAACAATGTGTGGCTCTTGTGCAGCTAGTCATATACTTCCATTTAAAGATTTTTAACAAAAGAAGGTGAAAAAATGGGCAATAAATTATATTGGATTGGCAAATACGAGTCTGATATTATTGGAAATTATTTTGATGGCTCAATTACATATTATGGTAATAATCAAAATAATAACTATGCTTTTTGTAAAATTAACGAAAGAATTGATGCTAGTTTAAGAGCAAACTTTTTAAATTTTGTTGGAAATACAATGGAACATATTATTCGAAAAAATCCACTAGCAAGATTTATGTTTTATAGTCAAAGTTGGGCATATACTGTAATCGAAAGCAAACCAATTATGGTTGATTATATCATTTGCTTAAATAATAAAACAACAATTTCGTTACTTAATGACAAAACGCGCACGAAATTATGGGTTTCCAATTTTTGCAAAATTCCACCATTTATATTGGCGGTCAAAGATAAATGTACATTTAACAATTTAACCAATGAGTTTCCGGATTCAAATGAGTTTATTATTCAAGAAAATAAATCATCAGGTGGAACGGGTACATTTGTTGTAACAAAAAACAACAATCAATATGTGCAGTCAGAATTATCAAATACGCTTTTCATCGCATCTCCTAGATTGAAAAATTCTTATTCAATAAATACACATATATGTATATTTAAAAATGATATTGTAGTTTTTCCTAGTTCAATACAAATAATAATAGAAAAAAATAATAGGCTGTTATACATGGGGGCAGACTATATTTCTATAAAATCAATCTCTAATCATATTAGAAATTCAATAAAAGAAGTATGTATTTTTATTGCTAATGAAATTAAAAAGTTAGGATATTTAGGATTTTTAGGGATAGACTTAATGGTTGATAGTAATGATGAAATTCTTTTTGTTGAAATAAACCCTAGATTTCAAGGCTCTACAATGCTTCTAAACAGTAATTTAGTTAAATCAGGGTTAAAATCAGTATATGAATTAAACAGTGATGCATTTAACAACAAAGAAATTAATAAAAGTCCATATGAAAATATTAGCATAAATAATAGTTTTGCGTATTTTAAAAATTTTGATAATTACGAGAGCTATAAACTTTTACACTCAAAATTCTTGGATAATAATGAATACTCTATATTAGATGATGGATATAATGGAGATATTTACCCTCATTTAAACGCATATCTTTACAGAGTTATTTTCAATAGGAATATTAGTTGTATAAACTCCAATAATGAATTAAATATAGTTGAAAATATTATAAACCAAAGAATATTTTCATTGCCAATAAATAGTGCTAATGATATGATTAATTTAAAAATTTCATTATTGGTTCAAGGATTGACAATAGAAAAAGAGGCATTATTGTATATTTGCAAAGATTCAACAATTAAAGAGGCAACTTTTAATGCAATTGATATTACAATATTTAATTGTTTAAAAGTAAATGTCCCTGTAAAAATACCATTTGTTGATATTAGTCCGTTTTCAATAAAATATAACAAATTAAATGGTTTATGCTTATATTATTTTAATTCGTTTATTTCAAAAGTAATTATCGACATAGAGGATAAACTTCCAAAAGAGACTTCAAATCATAAAATTCCTTATAATGCAATTGCATTCAGAACAAATGATAGAGTAAGAATCCGTCATAATTCATTTTGTTATTTCAAAGAAAATGGAAAGTCTTGTGGGTTTTGCGAAAATAAAAAGAAAAATCACTATGAGCTCATTCTTGATGATATATTCGAAGTTATTGATAATTATGAGGAAAAGGTTGATTTTAGACATTATCTTATAGGAGGAGGTTCTGGAAATCCAAAAAGTGAATATAAAAAAATCGCTAAAATCGCAGCCTATATTAAAGATAAATATAAC
>JBKWUD010000011.1:0-53794 GCA_046989265.1 Eubacterium sp. | reverse complement strand
GTCCCATAGCCTGAGTCATATTATAAAAAATCTTATCAGAAAAATCAGGATAATAGCCCTTATAAAGTTTTCTGAGTTTATTCATATTAAAATTTTTCGGAAAATACATTTCATCCGCTACAAAGAAAAGATCTGACCGAAGTTTACCATTATCATACACGTTTTCTCCGTTGATTAAAATTTCACCTTCATCAACCTTATAAATACCTGCACATGCCTTTAGCAATGTAGTCTTTCCGGCACCGTTATAACCAACCAAGCCGTATATAGATGCCTCTTCTACAGTAAAAGATATATTATCAATCGCTGTAAAATCACCGAAACGCTTTGTAACATTCTTAATTTCAATCATTATTGCCACCTACCTTGTAAATTTCATCAATCAAGGATATTAAATCGTCTTTACTTACACCCTTTGCCATTCCTGACTTTATAACTGTTTTAATATCACTGAGAGCAGATGCTTTAATCCTTTCGTTCCCTATCGGATTTGAAGCGACAAATACACCCCTGCCCTGAGCTGAATAAGTTACTCCGTCACGCTCCAGCTCTGAAAATGCCCGTTTTACAGTATTAACATTAATGTTAATTTCCTTTGACAGAGCCCGAATAGAGGGCAGCTGGTCGTCAGGTTTATAAATGCCTGTATTTATAAGCATAATAATCTGCTCTTTAATCTGCTCATAAATCGGCACTCGACTGTGATAGTCTATGAAAATCAAAACATAATCTCCTTTCATAAAATTTCAACGATAACTGTGATATCACAACTATTACAGTTGTAATATAGCATTTAATACTTATTTTGTCAAGCAAAAATATAAAAAATAAAAGTACCGTCACAATACTGTGACGGTAGATTAAGCATTATCTTATTGTCAATTATAAAAGTGATGCTACAAGATCACCCATCTGACTGGTATTAACTGCCTCAAAGCCCTCCTCATATATATCAGGAGTACGAGCCTTGGTAAGAGCTGTATCAACTGCCTTTTCAATTGCATCAGCTGCCTCCGCTTCACCGAAAGTATAACGGAGCATCATTGCACCTGAAAGAATTGTTGCAAGCGGATTTGCCTTATCCTGACCTGCAATATCAGGCGCCGAGCCATGAATAGGCTCATACAAACCGAATGTTCCCTCAGCAAGTGATGCTGATGCAAGCATACCGATTGAGCCTGAAATCATAGATGCCTCATCAGAAAGAATATCACCAAAGATGTTTGATGTTACAATTGTATCAAACTGATTTGGATTGCGGACAAGCTGCATGGCACAATTATCAACATACATATAGGATACCTCAACATCTGGATAATCAGCAGCAGTTTCCTCCATAACCTTTCTCCACAGGCGTGAAGAATCAAGCACATTTGCCTTGTCAACGCAGGTGAGTCTTTTATCACGCTTCATAGCATACTCAAAACCGGCCTTAACAATTCTCTTGATTTCAGGATATGTGTAGCGCTCTGTGTCATATGCACCAACAACACCGTTTTCCTCATATGTTCCGCGGTCACCGAAATAGATACCTCCTGTGAGCTCACGAACAATCAGAATATCCAAGCCTTCACCTATAATTTCTTCCTTAATTGGAGATGCTGATTTAAGCGGTGCAAAAATTTTTGCAGGGCGAAGATTTGCAAATAGTCCTAAATCCTCACGAATTGCAAGCAGTCCCTTTTCAGGACGGTTATTACCGGGCTGACTGTCCCACTTAGGACCGCCGACTGCACCAAGAAGAACTGCATCAGAAGCCTTGCAGGCATCGGCAGTTTCCTTAGGATACGGAACACCTGCTGCATCAATGGCACAGCCGCCAAGAAGCTTATAATTATAGTTAAATTTGAAATCGAATTTTTCCCCTGCTTTGTCAAGAACCTTAATACATTCATCAACAATTTCAGGTCCTATTCCATCACCCTTTAATACTGTAATGTTATATTCTTTCATTAATAGTCCTCCATAATTAAATAAATATCAGTTCTTAAGAACAATTCTGTTATTTTGCTGTAACATAATTTTCAGAATTTATAAAAAATTCTAAAGGATTATTTTTTAGCTGTAAAAAATAATCTTGGAAATGCAAAAATTATTTCACCGTTTTCCTGAACAGGATATGCTCTTTTAACTTCTTCAAAAATATCCTTTTCAAATTCTATTTTATCAGCATCATTTAATTGATTAAGATACGGACGCAGACCTGTTCCCTTATACCAATCAATAAGACTTTGGTGAGAGGGCATTCTATGATAATATGTTGTTTCCCACATATCAAAATCATCCGAAATCTCTGCAAGAATATCATAATACTCCGCGGGCATGAGGTTATAAAAAACTCTGCTGGCAGCAAAATTAAATTTACTGCTCCACCTTTGTGTCTGAGCAACTGATGAAATTATTTTTCTGATTTTCTGCTTATACTGCAAAGGCGTTTGAATTGCCAGAACTCCACCCTTCTTGAGTCTTTTCATCATATCGGGCAAAAGCTTTTTGTGATCAGGTATCCACTGAATACATGCATTTGAAAAAACAATATCAAAATCATTATCAAGCTTGTTTAAATCATTAGCAGCATCACATATTTCAAATCTAATATCTGGGTATTTTTCTTTAGCAGATTTAATCATATTTTCACTGCTGTCAACACCCAAAATATACGCATCCTTGAACCTCTGTGAAAGCACATTTGTACTATTACCCGGTCCACAGCCTATATCAAGAATTTTCTTGGGACTTTCTATATTCAAATGCATTGCTAAATCTATAGACGGCTGTGTTCTTTGCTTTTCAAACTTTAAATACTGCTTAGAATTCCAGTCAGACATTATTTTTCCTCCAAAAATCAGCAAACATCAAAAATGCCCGGCATCGTATCATCACGAACAGTATCGTCCTGGTCACGGTTAATTGCGCAAACAATCCCCTTCATTGATGCATAGCTGATATTATGGCTTACACCAATGCCGAAAACATCCCTGCCCTCAGGATTTTTAAGATGAATATAACTGATAGCCTTGGAGTCGGAGCCGACTGCAATTGCGTGCTCACTGTAATCAACAAACTCATAATCGGTTACGCCGACAGTCTTGATAGAATTAAAGAATGCACCGATAGGACCTGAACCCTCACCGCTGATTTTTACAGGCTCATTATCTTTATATTTAATTTCGCCCTCAAACTTAACTGTGGTGAGATAATCATCCTCGTTCTTTTCCTCATAAATCTTATAATTAACAAGTCTGTAAGGTCCTGCGACATTTCTGTATTCCTTTTGGAACAAATCAAAGACCTCAGATGCAGAAAGCTCCTTGCCCTTTTCGTCACACGCTTTCTGCACTACTGCACCAAACTCAGGGTGCATTGCCTTAGGCATTTTAATCCCGTAATCATTAGCAAGAATGTATGCTGTGCCGCCCTTGCCTGACTGTGAGTTAATACGGATAATAGGCTCATATTCTCTGCCAACATCTGCAGGATCAATAGGAAGATAAGGGACTTCCCAAAGCTCAGTGCCGCTTTCTTCCATATACATTTTGCCCTTGTTAATAGCATCCTGATGAGAGCCTGAAAATGCGGTAAATACCAACTCGCCGCCATAAGGGTGACGAGGGTGCACTTTCATTTTTGTGCATCTCTCATAAACCTCTTTAATCTTATTAATATTATGGAAATCAAGCTCAGGGTCAACACCTTGAGTCCACATATTGAGTGCAAGTGTTACTATATCAACATTACCGGTGCGTTCGCCGTTGCCGAAAAGTGTGCCTTCGATTCTGTCAGCACCTGCTAAGAGTGCTAACTCCGCACCTGCAACACCTGTACCTCTGTCATTATGAGGATGAAGAGAAATAATAGCAGCATCTCTGTTTGGCAAATGGCGGCAGAAATATTCAATTTGGTCTGCATATCCATTTGGTGTTGAGCACTCTACAGTTGAGGGAAGATTAAGAATAATAGGATTTTCCTTTGTAATATGAAGCTCTTCCATAACCTGACGGCAAATCTCTACTGCATTATCCATCTCTGTGCCGGTGAAAGATTCAGGTGAATATTCAAAACGGATATTCATATCAGGGTTCTTTTTCTTTTCTTCCTCAGTCAGCTCATAAATAAGCTTTGCACCTTTAACAGCAATATCAATAACACCCTGCATATCGGTCTTGAATACAACCTTGCGCTGGAGTGTTGAAGTTGAATTGTAAAAATGGACAATTACATTTTTAGCGCCGTCAATTGCCTCAAATGTCTTTTTAATAAGGTGAGGTCTTGCCTGAACAAGAACCTGAATGGTAACATCATCCGGAATATAGTTTCCGTCAATAAGCGTTCTTAAAATTTCATACTCTGTTTCTGAGGCAGACGGAAAGCCGACCTCAATTTCCTTAAAACCAACTTCAACGAGAGTCTGGAAAAACTCAAGCTTTTCCTGTAAATTCATCGGGTCAACAAGAGCCTGATTACCATCTCTCAAGTCGACCGAACACCATGTAGGAGCTTTAGTGATTACCTTGTTTGGCCAAGTTCTGTCAGGGATGTCGATTGGCTTAAACGGAACATATTTTTCATAACCTTTTTTCATAATAATTATCTCCTTTCTTACATGTGCGGAGCAAAAAAATAAACCCCTACACATAAAGTATAGGGGCGTAATAACACGCGGTACCACCCTATTTCGGCAGCAGGTTAAACTGCCCTTTAGCATCTATCAATGCCTTAATCTGTAACGCGATCAAACGGCTGAGCCTATTGATTTCTATTCAGCTCAGCAACTCCGCAGAGAGCTATACATTAATTACCTTATATCGGCTCGCACCAACCGCCGACTCGCTGAAATAAATGTAAAAAATCTTTTTCTGCTTCACAGTTTTTAATGGGTACTGTTTAATTTTCAGTAAATACATTATAACAAATATATAAAAAATGTCAAGATAAAACTAAAAAAAGGACAGGCAGTATCAAAAACTGCCTGCTCACAATTAAATTATTATAGTTTTGAATAACCGTAACCGTTTGAAATTGCATCAACAGGAGTTCCCTGACGGCAAAGCGGACAATCATGAGCCGGATATGATGCATAACCCGGAATATCATCTGTATTAAATATGGTATTAACCTTAATTCCGTCAATTGAATCCTGGGCGCTAAACACGCTGGAAATACCTACTACATTACCTCCGTAATACTGCACACTTTCCATAGCACGCTCAACAGTTCTTCCCGAAGTAATACAGGAGATAAGTACAACAACATTTTTGCCGTTAATCATTCTGCGAAGATTATCGCGGAATATAAGATTACCTGCTGCATCATATTCAGAACCTACAACAAAGACATTCTGGTCAGGATTCGGGCTTAACATATTGGGCCTTGCAAGCTCATGAGCAAGATAAGCCCCGAGAGCCTGTGTTTCGTAAAGGCAAAGTACAGTATCAACCTTAATATCGCTTGTGTTATAAAATTCTGCGAGCAGCATAGCTGCATCAACCGAAACCTCGTGATTATGCTTTACATCAGAAGTACCTATATAATAATTAATATGGTTATTTGATGAAATAAAATGACCCGGCATGGCATGAATAAAAACCCGGTCATTTCTCGGACTCGTGATAGTATAAATATTGTTCATTTGAACAACTCCTTTTTATTTAATTCTACACCATATCGCTCACATTTTCAACAGACAGAACAACAAAAATAATTTCTCTTTTTTGTATAATTTAACTAAGTTGAATATATCTTGCCTGTATAATTTTATCATTTTATAGTGTATTTATTCATATTACAGTTCACATAAATGAACGTACATTATCGTTGTGCACCATAATTCAATTCGCTATAACAAAAGCGTATCTCAATGAGATACGCTTTAAATTATTTAATAATTGATGTTCCTGTCATTTCTGCAGGCTGAGGAAGATTCATAACCTTAAGCATTGTCGGAACAATGTCTGAAAGCTTACCGCCCTCACGAAGTTCAACATCACCGCAGTTAACACAGATAAACGGAACCTCATTTGTTGTGTGAGCAGTGAAAGGAGAACCATCAGCCTCTTTCATCTGGTCAGCATTACCGTGGTCAGCCGTCACAAAAAGAGTACCGCCATTTTCAATAACAGCCTCATAAAGTGAGCCAACGCACTCATCAACAGCCTCAACTGCTGCAACGGCTGCATCAAACACACCTGTATGACCAACCATATCACAATTTGCAAAATTTACGATTACAACATCATATTTGCCTGATCTAACTGCCTCGTTGAGTTTTTCAGAAACCTTGTAAGCACTCATTTCAGGCTGCAAATCATAGGTTGCAACCTTAGGTGAAGGAATAAGAATTCTATCCTCACCCTCATTAACAGCCTCAACACCTCCGTTAAAGAAGAAGGTTACATGGGCGTATTTTTCAGTCTCAGCAATTCTGAGCTGGGTCATACCTTTATTTGCAAGATACTCACCGAATGTATTTGTAAGCACCTGAGGTTTGAATGCAACATCAACATTTGGCATTGTTGCATCATACTGAGTCATGCATACATAGTGCACATTAAGCCTTGTTCTTTCAAACCCTGTAAAATCGTCATCAACAAAGGTTCTTGTAATTTCTCTTGCACGGTCGGGACGGAAATTGAAGAATACAACACTGTCCTTATCAGACACTCTGCCCTCATTTTCAAGGCATACTGTTGGAAGAATGAACTCATCTGTTAAATTCTTGCCGTCGCCGTCAATTGTTTCATAAGAAGCCTTAATAGCTTCAACAGGGCCTGTGGCCTGAATACCTTCGCCGAAAACGAGAGCATCATAAGCTTTCTTAACTCGGTCCCAGTTGTTATCTCTGTCCATTGCATAGTATCTTCCTACTACTGTTGCAACCTTGCCGACACCGATTTCATTCATCTTTTCAATTGCCTCAGCAACATAATCCTTACCAGAGGTAGGCGGTACATCTCGGCCGTCCATAATACAGTGAAGATAAACCTTTTCAAGACCCATTCTCTTGGCAAGCTCAACAATAGCCCAGATATGCGTGTTGTGTGAGTGAACACCGCCGTCACTCATAAGGCCCATCAAGTGAAGAGCAGAACCGTTATCTATAGCATTCTGAACAGCAGCTCTAAGTGCCTCATTTTCATAGAAATTTCCGTCTTGAATAGCCTTTGTAATTCTTGTCAATTCCTGATATACAACTCTGCCTGCACCCATATTTGTATGACCAACCTCAGAATTACCCATCTGGCCGTCAGGGAGACCTACATTAAGTCCGGATGCACCGATATAAGTGAATGGATATTTTTCCATAAGCATATCAAGATTTGGTTTTTTTGCCGCAAAAACCGCATTACCGTAATCCGATGGATTATGACCAAATCCATCCATAATACAGAGTACATTTGTCTTTTTCATTTATAATCCTCCAAAGTTAAGTGGGCAGAAATGCTACCTGCCCACTAAATACTGTTATTCATTACTTAGAAGCAGCCTTTACAATGATTGAAAAATCCTCAGCCTTAAGTGAAGCGCCGCCGATAAGTCCGCCGTCAACATGCTCTTTAGAAAGAAGCTCATCAGCATTTTTAGCATTCATTGAGCCGCCGTATTGAACAACAAAAGCATCAGCAGCAGCCTGTGAATAAAGGTCTGCGATTACGCTGCGGATATAGCCGTTAACCTCGTCAGCCTGATCAGCAGTAGCAGTTTTACCTGTACCGATAGCCCAAACAGGCTCATAAGCGATAATAACATTCTTAAGCTCTTCCTCATTTACACCCTGAAGAGCAATCTTAGTCTGCATACCAACAACCTCAAATGTTACGCCCTGCTCTCTTTGCTCAAGAACCTCGCCAACACAAAGGATAACCTTTAAACCGTTATCAAGTGCTGCACGAACTCTCTTATTAACAGTTTCGTCAGTCTCACCGAAATACTGTCTTCTCTCACTATGACCGATGATAACATAAGGAACACCCATTGCCTTAAGCATAGGAGCTGAAACCTCAGCAGTGAAAGCACCCTTTTCAGCCCAGTGACAGTTTTCAGCACCAATCTGAATGTTTGAGCCCTCAGCTGCATCAAGAGCTGCCTGAAGGTCAACAAAAGGAGCACAAATGATTACATCACAATCTGCATCTGCAACAAGCGGCTTCATCTCATTGATGAGTGCTGTTGTTTCAGCAGGAGTATTATTCATTTTCCAGTTACCTGCAATAACTGCTTTTCTTAAATCCTTATTCATTATAGTATACCTCTTTTATTATAGTTATATTTTGTTATAGATTATAATTATCAGTCTTTGTCCTGAAGGGCAGCAATACCCGGAAGTTCTTTACCCTCAAGGAATTCAAGTGATGCACCACCGCCTGTTGAAATGTGGCTCATCTTATCCGCAAAGCCAAGCTTTGTAACAGCTGCAACTGAATCACCGCCGCCGATGATTGAGATTGCACCTGACTCAGCAACTGCATTAGCAACAGCGATTGTACCAGCTGCAAAGTTCTCCCACTCTGAAACACCCATAGGACCGTTCCAGATTACTGTGCCTGCACCCTTGATTGCATCGCAGAAAAGCTCCTGTGACTTAGGACCGATATCAAGGCCCATCCAACCGTCAGGAATTTCATCTGAATTAACAATCTTAGCTTCTGTATTTTCGTCATATTCCTTACCGACCTTGTTATCAACAGGAATAAGGAAATTAACACCTTTAGCCTTAGCATCAGCCATCATCTGACCAGCCTTTTCAACCCAGTCCTCTTCAAGAAGAGATGTGCCGATTGAATGACCGAGATATTTCATAAATGTATAAGCCATACCGCCGCCGATAATGATTGTGTCGCACTTTTCAATCAGATTTGAAATTACGCCGATTTTATCTGATACCTTAGCACCGCCGAGAATAGCAACAAGCGGTCTTTGAGGTTCAGCAAGAGCGCCGCCCATAAACTTGATTTCCTTCTGAATAAGATAACCGCATACAGCAGGAAGATAAGCAGCAACGCCTGTTGTTGAGCAGTGAGCTCTGTGAGCTGTGCCGAAAGCATCGTTAACAAAAATATCTGCAAGAGATGCAAGCTCTTTAGAGAAATTCTCCTCGTTCTTTGTTTCTTCCTTTCTGTAGCGAACATTTTCAAGAAGCATAACCTCGCCGTCCTTAAGCTCAGCAGCGATTGCCTTAGCATTTTCGCCTACAACCTCAGGATCCTCGGCAAGCTTAACCTCTGTACCAAGATATTCGGAAAGCTTCTTAGCAACAGGAGCAAGTGAAAACTCAGGCTTGTACTCTCCCTTAGGTCTTCCAAGGTGTGAGCAAAGAATAACCTTTGCACCGTTTTCCATCAAATACTTAATGGTTGGAAGAGCAGCAACAATTCTCTTGTCGTTTGTAATTTCGCCGTCTTTAAGCGGAACATTGAAATCGCAGCGGGCAAGAACTCTTTTGCCCTTTACATCAATATCTTCAATCGTCTTTTTGTTTAATGCTTCCATTGTTTATACCTCTCTGATAAAAAATTGTCAAACACATACGGGTAAATAAGAATCTGCCCGTTGCATACCATTTTTATTATATCTTAATATTAATAATAAATCAACACAAAATTTACCAAACAGCACAAAAAGAGCAGGAATAACTCCTGCTCTCCTGTATTTATTTTGTTTTATTGTAGTCATAAGAAACACATTTGGCAGTCATCTGACCATTTTCTTTCAATCCAATTTCAAGAACTGTTGTAGCAGTATATCCGTCTTTAAAATCAACAGTTATTGTATAATCATCCTTATAGCTTGTTAAATCCATAGCTGGATTTTCACCAAGAGCATTATAAAAATCGTCTGAAAACATATAACTTATATTAAAAGCATATCCATAACCTACTGCATTTCCAATTTCCATCATATAGAATTCATCATCTTCATCAAGTTCATAATAACTATGATATGAATATACCTTTGTATCAGCACTTTCTATTCTGCGGCATAATGCATAGCGGGAGCCCTCAACAGAAACATCGTGACCTATAAGTCTACTTTTATCATAGTCTACATCACTGTAATTATTACTTTCAACAAATACATCTTCTTCAACCTCTTTAAAATACAAATCATTACATTCCACATAAACATAACCATAATCACTAGTGTTTGATGCGCTTATCTTGGCTACATTTTCCGGATTGTCAATGTTTTTCAAAACAAAATTCGCACCGGAAACACTGCGTTCAGTCGCATACATAGCATTACCGTTTATAGTAAATACATTCTTCAAAGCATCATTTAAAGTAAATTCATCACTACTATAATTCATTTCCTCAGTCAATGCTTTAACCTTCAAATCTTGAATTTCTTTATCAGACAACCCTGTAATATCTTTAACACTAATTTTGTAAGCAATATTTACTGATGACTGACCGATTGCCTCTGATGCGTTAGCAAGCATTACACAGCCTATAGGATTCTTTTGAAGTTTTTGATTTTCATTATACTGAATTCCAAAACCTGTTCCACCGACAAGAAGAACAAGCGCCAAAACTGCTGATACAATTTTGGGGACTAAATGTTTTTTCTTTTTTCTGTCACGCATTTCAAATACGCTCTCAACAAGCTTTTCGTCCGGTCTAATTTCATCATACAATTCTTTGTAAGCATTTTTCATAATTGTTGCTCCTTTTCAAGTATTTTCTTCAGTTCCCGCCTTGCTCGGGTTAACAGCATACGCACATTGCCCTCATTAATATGCATATACTTGGCAATCTGCTTAGTTGTCAAATCCTCATAGTAAAACAGATGGAGGACTGCCCTATGCTTTTTGGATAGCTTTTTAAGTGCATATGACAAATCCTCCTTATCTGTTTCAGGCATTGCTATGCTTTCATCAAGCTGAGCTGTTTTTGTTTTCCAAAAGGAGGTAAGTGATGTTTTTGAGCAATTAAGTGTCACCCGTATAAACCATGCTTTTTCATGCTCTATGCTGCCAAACTCAGGTTTTCTTTTGATATATCGGTAAAAAACCTCCTGATAAACATCATCGGCATCATTATTATTTTTCATTTGAGAAAACGCAAGGCGGTAAACCATATCGCTGTTTCGTTTTATTATGTATATTTCTTCATTCTTCAAGTCGACTTTATTACTCATCATCTCATCCTCCTTTCACTATCAATACTTTTGAAAAGGCAAAATTGCAACAAAATATTTTAAAAATTATGTAAATAATATCCTTTAATACACTAATTCTGTTATTATTCGGGATAAGGTAAATCCTTTGGCAGGTTAAACAGATAATTGGCTGATACCTTGTAATATCTGCATAATTTTACAATGGCGCCTGTATTCATTTCCCTTCTTCCTGTTTCCCAATGGCCCACGGCTGAGACGGATACATTGCATATATCCGCTATATCCTGCCGTGTTAAGCCGTTATCCTCTCTCAACTCTCTTAATTTTTCATAATATTCCATAATAGCGTTCCTCTTATTTATCATTCAATCTGCTTTATTAATTCTCATAATCATAACCTTGTTCTATTATAAAAACATCCGTTGTTTCATCGCACTGCATTGTGCCGAGGAGTCTTTCAAGTCTTTTTGAAACATCAAGAAAATCATCGGCAATATCCTTTGGTATATCATTACAGATATTTACATAAATGGCATCTAAATTGTAAACCGCAATGTATAAGCGGACATTGTCAATTCTATTGGTCAGCATCCTGTGCGTTTTTCCATTCAGGTCCGTTATTGTTTTCATCACTATCAATCCTTTCCGTTAATTATGCATATATATAAGATCAATCATTAAACGGATACCGAATGTAACACCCGTTTTATATGACTCAAAATCAATCCGTGTGCCCATATCAGAAATGTCATTTAACATTTTATTGAATCGGTTAATATCCTTATCGGTCAGGATATCCCTGAAATATCTAAGGCTTTCAAGAATATCCTTATAAGTCTCTCCGCCCAAATCATGTTCATTTGCTCTGTAATCACCATAATATACATCTTCCAATACTGACATATTCTTTTCCCCTTTAAGTTGTTTATAAAATAAAAAATGCACAGCTAAAGCTGTGCAATAAAACACACGCTTTACAGTTGCTAAACAAATAAAACATCCTCAAAAAAAGGTGTACTTATTAAAGCGTGTATTTTTAACAAAAATAAAAGTACAAGCCTAAAATTGAGAAAATATTTTATTTGTTTAGCAATTTCATTTTAACATCATCAAAATTTATTGTCAACATACAATATGTACGATTAACCGGCAGGCAAACAAAAAAGAGGTGTGAAATTCACACCTCTGATTGTTATTAGGAATTAGTCCTTGAGAGCATCCTTAACAGCCTGAAGTTCATCAGCAAGCTCTTTTGGAAGCTTATCGCCGAACTTAGCATAAAGCTCGTCAACACCTGCAAGCTCCTCTTCCCAGGCAGCCTTATCAACATCAAGAATCTTATCAAGATCCTCAGTAGTCATATCAAGACCTTCAATATTAATATCCTTAGCATATGGAAGATAACCGATAGGAGTTTCCTGGGCATCTACCTTACCGTCGCAGCGGTCAATAATCCAGTCAAGAACACGGAGATTATCACCGAAACCTGGCCATAAGAAGTTGCCTTCGTCATCCTTGCGGAACCAGTTAACATTGAAGATTTTCGGAGCCTTATCAGGATCAAGAGATTCACCGATCTCAATCCAGTGCTTCCAGTAATCACCCATATTGTAACCGCAGAATGGGAGCATAGCCATTGGGTCACGGCGAACAACGCCTACTGCACCTGTTGCAGCTGCAGTTGTTTCTGAGCCCATAACCGAACCAACGAATACACCGTGATTCCAGCTCTTTGACTGATAAACAAGAGGAGTGAGCTTAGCACGGCGGCCGCCGAATACAAATGCAGAAATCGGAACACCCTGTGGGTTTTCAAATTCTGAGGAAATGCATGGGCAGTTAACAGCAGGTGCTGTAAATCTTGAGTTTGGATGAGCGCCCTTCTCATCTGACTCCTGACCGTTCCAAGGATTGCCTTTCCAGTCAATAGCGTTTGTCGGAGGATTCTTGTCAAGACCTTCCCACCAAACTGTATTGTTATCAAGATTGTGGCAAACATTTGTGAAGATTGTGCCCTGCTTAGTTGATGCAAGAGCATTGTAGTTAGACTTTTCGTTAGTACCAGGAGCTACACCAAAGAAACCGTTTTCAGGGTTGATCGCATAAAGGCGTCCGTCAGGACCTTTTCTGATCCAAGAAATATCGTCACCAACACACCATACTTTGTAGCCCTTCTTCTGATATCCCTCTGGCGGGATAAGCATTGCAAGGTTTGTTTTACCGCAAGCTGAAGGGAATGCAGCACAGATATACTTAACATCGCCGTCAGGTCTTTGGAGACCGAGAATGAGCATATGCTCTGCCTGCCAGCCCTCATTCTTACCGAGGTATGATGCGATACGAAGAGCAAAGCACTTCTTACCGAGAAGAACGTTTCCGCCGTAAGCTGAGTTAACGGAAATAATTGTGTTATCCTCAGGGAACTGGCAGATCCATCTCTTTTCAGGGTCAACATTACACTTGCAGTGCATACCGCGAACCCAGTCATCACTGTCACCAAGGCAGTCAAGAACAGCCTTGCCGACTCTTGTCATAATATTCATGTTAAGAACAACATAAATTGAATCTGTGATTTCAATACCAATCTTTGAGAATGGTGAACCAACAGGACCCATTGAGTAAGGAATAATATACATTGTTCTGCCTTCATATGATCCGGCAGCGATATCATAAAGCATCTTGTAGCATTCCTGAGGATCCATCCAGTGGTTTGTAGGGCCTGCATCTTCCTCTTTAGAAGTACAGATAAGAGTACGATCCTCAACACGGGCTACATCGTTTTCAGCAGTTCTGTGAAGATAACAATCAGGAAGAAGCTCCTCATTAAGCTTAATCATTTCACCTGTTTCAACTGCTTCAGCCTTAAGAGCATCAATCTGCTCCTTTGAGCCGTCAATCCAAACAATCTCTGATGGCTTAAGAAGCTCAACCTTCTCATCAAGCCAGGCAAGGAGTGAAGGATTCTTTGTAAGATTTGTTTCCATAGTCTATTCTCCTTTGAAAATAATTAACTAATTTTGAATGTTTATTAACCAACAAACGGGTATCCGCAACAAACCCTAGTTTGTTAGTATAATTATACCAATAAATGTCAGAAATTCAATAAAAATAATCAAATTTCATTAATTTGTTACATATTCAAAATAAATAGTGATAATTTTTTGTCAATAATGCAAATCATCCAGCGGCATTGTTGCGTAAGCATTCAGACTTTCATCAGCTTTAGCACCGTTAAGATACTCATAATAACCCTGAGAAGCGATCATTGCCGCATTGTCACCGCAGTACCTAAGCTCGGGAATGCAAAGCGACCATTTATGTTTTTTGCAAAGCTTCTGAGCCTCGCTTCTCAATCTGGAATTAGCCGAAACTCCGCCTGCTATCACAAGTTTATTATACCCGTAATTTTTGGCAGCACTCTCAAAATTTTTCAAAAGACAGTCAACCACCGATTTTTGGAATGATGCCGCAAGATCTGCAGTGTTTATCTTCTCACCCTTTTGCTCTGCATTATGAACTGTATTTATGACGGCGGTTTTAAGACCGCTGAAAGAATAATCGTAAGGAGACCCGCTTACTCTGGGATGCGGGAATTCAAATGCATTTTCATTGCCTACAGCAGAAATCTTGTCAATGCTCACTCCACCGGGATATGCAAGTCCCATTGTGCGCCCTGCTTTATCAAGTGCCTCGCCTGCCGCATCATCACGTGTTTTGCCGATAACCTTAAAATCAGTATATGATTTAACTGCAACAATATGGGAATGACCGCCGCTGACAATAAGGCACAAAAAAGGCGGCTCAATATTGTTTGAAATATAGTTTGACGCAATATGCCCCCTGATATGATGAACGGGCACAAGAGGAGTATTTGTTGCAAGTGCAAGACCTTTTGCGAAGTTTACACCAACCAAAAGCGAGCCTATAAGACCGGGTGAATATGTAACTGCGATTGCCTCAATATCGTCTATTGTGCAGTTTGCATTTAAAAGTGCTTCTTCAACAACACCACTGATTGACTCTGCATGTCTGCGGGATGCAATTTCAGGCACTACTCCGCCATACAGCTTATGCTCTTCAAGCGAGGTTGCTATTACATTTGAAAGAACTGCCCTGCCGTTTTCAACAACAGCAGCCGCTGTCTCATCACAAGACGATTCAATTCCTAAAATTTTCATATAATTATCCTTACAAAATTTAATTTATATTCAAACTCTCAACTGATTTAATTTCTGTTATCTGCTTATTGTATTTATTAGCTATCAATTTAATTTTTTGTTCGGTTTTGCCGTTTGAATCTATTTCTCCTAAATCATAATAATAATTATCAGAAACAATGACATATGACTTTTTTTCAATATATTCCTCATCACTGTCATAATATCCAAGTGATATATAAATATCAACATTCTCATAATCGGCAGTGACAAATTTCAAACTGTTATCAGAAGTAAATTTCACATAATCATCATAAAAGCCTATATTATCATTAGCAGCAAAGAACATACACATTACAGCAATTAATATAACAACAACCTTACTGATATTTAACAGTATTTTTTCAAGTATACCTTTATCGTCCAATTCTTCTTTTTTTATACTCTCAAATTTCAGCAGCACCCAATCCCTGCTCTGCTTAGGAGTAACAAATTTGATAATGGGCTTTGACAAAATAAACACCATTGCACCAAACAAAAAGGCAACCGAAATTAATGCAAATATTATGATAATATGCACATTTTCAATCGGAACATATGCTCCGTGAAAGTTGATGAACTGAAATGTAAAAACGAATAACGAAACCACTGAAAAGCTGATTAATAATTCCAACCCCAACATTTTCAAAAAATAATAGGTATAACCTTTTCCATAATTCAATGAAATGATTTCAGGCAATTCGCCATCACTGTTAAGATAATCAAGCAAACGCTTTTCATATATAGAAAGACATTCTATATTTTTATTCAGTATTCGCAACAGCCTTGATCTATGCTTTGGTTTTTTGTATAACTCAGTATATAAATAAGCACTATCGCCCCAAACATCTGCCCTGGTCAGAGAATTGATTTCTTCCTGTTTTTCATCCGCTTCATCAGTATCATACATTTCAAGATGAAGATCATATATAAGATTTTCAGTTAATTTTTCCTGAAGTGTTTTATCCTTCCCAATTGATTTGATATAAGAATAATATTTATCTGTTACCTCATCAAATACATCTAAAATCGTATTAAAACTATCCTCGGTAAAAAAATTTGAGAAAGAACAAATTGTATAATCTTCAATATTAAACAGATTCATCACATCGTAAATACTAAATGCATTTTTATATCCGTCTATTTTATATTTTAAAAATACAGACTCCTCATCCACATCTGTAAAGAAAACCACATACTGATAAAAACAGCCTAAATCCAATTTAGCGGTGTAACGATCCTCTTCTTTTTTTAATGTAATCTTTTTAATGTTTGGATTTGAGGAATAATGATTATTTATTATTAATTTGAAATCTTTAAAATCTAAAAAATTCATTTATTCTATATCCTCAATTGATTTGACTTCCACAACCTCTTTATTATATTTTTTGATAATATCAACAATGCGTTTTTGAGTATTACCGTTTGTATCGACCTCTTCAAAATTATATATATGTCCTTTTGAATCAGCTACAGCATAGGCGTTATCATATTCAACATATTCATCCGTATCATCGTCATAATATCCCTGCAGCTTATAGATTATTAAATCATCATATGAGACCGTGCACAATGTCAAAGAATAATCGTCCGCAAACTTTACTTTATCATCATAAAACCCGATATTAATAACTGCAGAAAAAACTATTCCCAAAACAGCAAGAACAACACAGACGATATTAGTAATTATTTTTGGGACTTTCTTTTTTGTTCCGTAGTAATTTTCATTTTGCTCATGTGTATATCTTTGAGCAATACGTTCATCATTTCCCGTTAATCTTGATAAAAGCTTTGCTCCTAATAGATTTATAAGGAAACCGCCGAAAAACATTGTGGAACAAACCCAGCCGGCACACATAGTTATAGGCAGAGGGAATTTCAGCGAACCGATTTGAATATGCTCAACCGGCACATATGCTCCTTCAAATACAATGGATTTTACTGCAAAAATCAAAAGAGCAGAAAAAATTGCTGCTATCACAATAAGAATCGTGTTAATCAACAATGTACTCTTATTAAAACCCTTTTCAAAATTTTGGCGTTCAACCTCATTTTTATTAACAAACTCATTTCCCTGTTCCATATACTCAAGAAGCCTTTTTTCATAAAGGGTATCAAGCTTTCCCTTATTATTCTGCTTCCTGAGCTTTTTCAGCAATTTCTCTGAATTTACTGCATCAGATGCACATGTGAAAAAAGGATGAACAAAATCCCAAACGTAAGGGTCATAAATATCATCTTTCCAATTATCGGAATTGCCGCTGACTGCATTCCAGTCTGATTCAAAATTAGACTTCAGTTTGCAGAGATTTTCAGACTGCATTGCCTTTTCAATGTCATATGAATATTTATTAATCATTTCAAGAATATTGAAAAGTGCATTTTCAACATCTGATTTTGAAATAATATTACTGTAATAATATTGTGTAAAATCCTTAATATCATATAAGTTAAAAATATCATAAATACTGTATTCATAATCAGTATCAAAAATAAATTTTACATCAATGAAATTATTTGCAAAAAAATAAGAGGGTCTGTAAATAATCTTTGCTTTAAATTTATCATAGTCAAGTATTGCAAAAAGAGCATAATCATCTTTATCGTGGTGCTCTTCAAAACTCACATAGCGTGCGTATTTACCGCTCAAAATGCTGTTTTCCAGATATTCTCTGACATAACTTATCACTTCAAGTTCATTGCTTTCCAACTTGACTTTTTTATCCTTTTTTGCCACGATTCGGTTCTCCTTTTTTCATATATCAAAGTATCTTGTCATTAGAATTGCATCCTCTATTGGCTCACGATAGAAATTCGGGCGGGTGCCAACCTCTTCAAATCCCAGCCGACTATACAGATGAATTGCAGCATTATTTGATTTTCTTACTTCAAGAGTAATAAACTCCATATCATTCTTAATTGCCTCATTAATAAGAGCCTTTGCTACACCCTGCCGTCTGTATTCAGGCAAAGTTGCAATATTCGTTACATAGCCTTCCCCGCTGAAAATCTGCAAGCCCATATAACCTGCTGCTTTTCCGTCAACAAATGCGATATAGAAAAGCGAATTCGGATTAGCAAGTGATTCTGCAATACTCTTTTCTGACCAGGGAGTTGAGAAACATGCATTTTCAATTTTAAAGATATCGGTTATATTTTGATTTTTGGCGATTTTAATGTGCATCATACCAGGTCTTTCCTATAGCTCCATCGGCACGAAGTAATACTTTCATTTTGCAGGCGCTTTCCATTTCTTCGGTTACGATCTGCAATGCCTTTTCAGCCTCATCTTCCGGTGCTTCAACTATCAATTCATCGTGAACCTGAAGAATAAGCTTTGATTTCATATTTTCATCAGTTAAGCGTTTATCGACCTTAACCATTGCAATTTTAATAATATCAGCCGCAGTACCCTGAATAGGCATATTGCGTGCAACACGCTCACCAAAAGCTCTGAGCATATGATTTGATGAAGAAAGCTCAGGCAGATATCTTCTTCGGTTAAACAGTGTTTCGCTGTATCCCCTGTCCTTAGCAAGATCAATCATATGAGTCATATAACGGTCAACACCGCTGAAGGTAGCAAGATAATTATTAATATACTCCTGTGCTTCCTTCCGTGTTACTCCGATATCCTTAGCCAGGCTGAATGCACCGATTCCGTAAACGATACCGAAATTAACAGCCTTTGCACGGGAGCGCAGCTGCTTGGTAATCATTTCAACGGGTAATCCGAATACTTGAGAAGCGGTAACCGTATGAATATCAACGCCGCTGTTAAATGCTTTAATCATATTTTCGTCGTTTGATAAATCGGACAATACTCTGAGTTCAATTTGGCTGTAGTCGGCATCAACAAGCACATTACCGTCACCGGCAACAAAAAATCTGCGCATTTCTCTGCCCAAATCGGTACGAATGGGAATGTTCTGCAGATTTGGTTCAAGCGAACTGATTCTGCCTGTTCGGGTTTCAACCTGATTGAAAGAGGTGTGAATTCTTCCGTCAGGTGCAATAACCTTTAATAATCCGTCACAATATGTTGACTTCAGCTTTGTCAGTGAACGGTATTCAAGAATATACTCAACAACAGCATAATCTAAGCGCAAGCCTTCAAGAACCTCCGCATTTGTTGAATAGCCTGTCTTGGTTTTCTTTTTAGTATACGGCAGCTTCAAATCATCAAACAAAGCAACTCCCAGCTGCTTTGGTGAATTAATATTAAACTCATAGCCAACCTCATTATAAATCAGACCTGTAAGCTCTTCAATACGGACACTGAGCTTTTTACCGAAATTCTCAATGCCATGCTTATCAACCGAGAATCCCTCAATCTCCATTTTAGCAAGAACTCTTGCAAGCGGCAATTCAATATCATTCAACAGTCTGACCTGGTTTGCCTCCTCAAGAAGAACATCTGTCTTTTCAAAAAGTGGCTTTAGAACAGAGGCAAAAACAACATTTTCATCCTCACCGCCGAGTGAATTTTTATACTCAGGCATAGGTACGCCATATTCCATACAGAGATGCTCAATGTCATATTTATTATCTGATGGCTTTAATAAATAAGCCGAAAGCATTAAATCACCGCATACATTTTTACACTCCACACCCAGAACAGCCGCAAGCCGATGGAGATACTTTGAATTATATGTGTATTTTTTTATATTTTCATTCTCAAAAAAGTTTCGAACAAAATATTTATACTCAGGTGTTTCAGACGGCATAACAATAATCTCATCATCAAAGGCGAAGAAAAAATCACTAATACCGTTATCAATAATCACAGGATAAAAATATGCATCTTCAGTACCGATTTTTTTCAGCAAATAATCCGCATCTACACAGGTAAGACGGCTTATTTCTCTTGGTTTTTCAGGCACTGCTTGTGCAACCGCCTCATTGGCATTAAGGTTAAATTTATCTAGAAGTGAGAACAGTTCAAGCCTTACAAATTCAGCCGCAGCTGCCTGCTTGTCTCCATCGTTAAGAACATATGAATTCATATCAGTATCAATCGGCGCGTTGGTGCTGATTTCACCAAGCTTTAGTGAAAGATAAGCATTATCCTTATCATTTTTGAGCTTAGCTCGTACTGCAGGCTTAACATCAACCGTATCAATATTTTCATAAATATTATCAACTGAATCGAAACGGGCAATTAAATCAAGTGCGGTTTTCGGCCCCACACCTTTAACACCGGGAATATTGTCCGAAGTATCGCCCTGGAGTGCCTTAACCTGGATAAGCTGATGAGGAGTTACACCATATTCTTTCATAATAGCATCTTCATCATAAACATCGGTCGATTTTGTGCGGGCAAGCAAAACCTTAACACTGCCGTATGCAAGCTGAAGAGAATCCCTGTCTCCTGTCGCAATATAGCATTCATCACCATTACCACGGCATTTTTCAGCAAGAGTTCCCAGGATATCATCAGCCTCCCAGCCCTCACACTCAATCGTTTTAATTCCAAGCAGATGAAGAATATTCTTAACTACAGGCATTTGCTGTCTTAACTCATCAGGCATAGCATGACGACCTGCCTTGTACGCATCATACATTTCATGCCTGAAGGTAGGAGCATGAACATCAAATGCAACTGCAACTGCATCAGGATTGCACATATCCTCAAACTTCAGCATCATATTAAGGAAGCCATACACAGCATTAGTATAATCGCCGTTTTTAGTAGAGAGCAGTTTAATACCATAGAACGCACGATTAATAATACTGTTGCCGTCAAGAACTAATAATTTCATATCAAATACCTCTATTAAACAATTAAAATTATTATACCATATTATTGATACTTTTACAATAAATAAAAGCCGCTCTTATATGCAGATAAAGAACGACTTTTTCATATTTAAGATTATAAATTTGTAGAATAAATGCCTGTAAGACTTTGAACTCCGAGTGAAACTAAAGTAATTGCTACCCAGCAGCAAAATCCCATAAGAATCGGCTTGCCGCCCTTTTTAACAAGAGTGACTATATTTGTATTAAGACCGATTGCACACATTGCCATAGCAATGAAAAATTTTGCAAGCCATTTAGCGGCACCGACAAAAGTTTCATTATAAAATGCAATGAAACCGCTTTCCGGAAGCAATCCCACAATCGTAGTAATAACTGATGCTGCAATGAAATAAAGAATGAAAAACGGGAATATCTGTTTAAAAGATACTTTGGCTCCATGTGTTCCCGCCTTTTTTGCTTTACGTGTACGAATAAGTGCAAGCACAAGTGTTATCGGAATAATCGCAAGTGTTCTTGTCAGCTTAACTGTTACAGCTGATGAAAGAATACCCGAAACTCCGTATATACCTTCGGCAGTTGATGCCGCTGCAGTTACTGAAGATGTATCATTAACGGCAGTTCCTGCAAAAATTGCAAAGCCTTCACTGCCAAGTCCAAGCTTATAACCAAGTGTTGGGAATATCAGTGCAGCAACAACATTGAATAAAAAGATAACCGAAATTGACTGAGCAACCTCCTCGTCATCAGCATCAATAACAGGGGCAGTCGCGGCAATAGCAGATCCGCCGCAAATTGAAGAACCAACTCCTACAAGGCAGGCAACCTTCTTGTCCACTTTAAGGACTCTCATTAGAATCATCGCAACAATAAGAGATACTAAAATCGTGCAAATAATAACAGGCATACTTTGAGCACCGACTTTTGCAATAGTTCCAAGGTTAAGGCTGAAACCCAGAATAATAACTGCCCATTGAAGAATTTTTTTAGATGTAAAGGTAACACCTGATTTCATTTTTTCGCCAGATGCAAAATCCGGAGCAATAAGAGTAATAATCATACCTATCAGAATTGCAAAAACCGGTGCACCGATAACCTCAAAGCTAAAAGAGCCAATTTTGATTTCTGAAAGCAGAGTTGCAGCACCTGCTATAATTGCACATAAAACAATTCCCAATCCGTTTCTCTTAATAAAAGTCATTTTAATCTCCCGTAATTTGTTTTCAGAGCAAAATATATGGGCGGATGCTCCGCCCATATATAAATCATATAGATGTTATCAGTCTGCCAAAAGCATTCTGTCATTATCAAGCTCTTCACCTGAATTAACCTTAAACTTAGCCAGAAGGTCAGCAGTTGTAAGTGCTTTCTTCTCCTCACCCTTGACATCATAAATAATTTTACCGTCATTCATCATAATAAGGCGGTTACCGATTGCTATGGCATCTTTCATATTATGAGTTATCATAATTGTTGTAAGATTATTTTCTGCAACAATTTTTTCTGTAAGATCGAGAACCTTCTTTGCGGTTTTTGGATCAAGGGCTGCTGTATGCTCATCAAGCAGCAAAAGCTTTGGCTTTTTAATTGTAGCCATAAGAAGAGTGATAGCCTGTCTCTGACCACCTGAAAGAAGACCTACTTTTGATGTCAGTCTGTCTTCAAGACCTAAATCAAGGCTTGCAAGCATTTGCTTATATTCTTCTTTTTCCTTATGCTTAACGCCACTGCCGAGTCCTCTCTTTTTACCTCGTCTTGAAGCAAGAGCAAGATTCTCAACAATCTGCATATCGGCAGCTGTGCCTGTCATAGGATCCTGAAATACACGGCCTATATATTCAGCTCTTTTATGCTCAGGAAGCTTTGTAACATCCACTCCGTCAATAATAATATTTCCACAATCAACAGGATATACACCTGCAATCATATTTAACATTGTTGATTTTCCGGCTCCGTTTCCGCCGATAACTGTTACAAAATCACCTTCCTCAAGCACTAAATCAACACCATTGAGTGCCTTTTTTTCATTAATAGTGCCGGGATTGAAGGTTTTATGGACATTCTTTATTTCAAGCATTATACCTTAACCTCCTTATTTTTAACTGTTTTTGCTGCAATCTTATTTTTCCAAAATGGTATTCCAAGGAAAAGAGCAACAACGAGTGCTGTAAAGAGTTTCAAGTCATTTGCGTTAAGACCGAGACGAAGTACAAGCGTAATTACAACATAGTAAATCACACCACCTATGGTAACGGCGAGAAGCTTGAGTGAGAAATTTTTGAATATCTTGCCAAAAAGCACCTCACCAATAATAACGGCAGCAAGACCGATTACGATAGCACCTCGACCCATATTTACATCGGCAAATCCCTGATATTGAGTAAGCATTGCACCTGAAAGAGCAACTATACCATTTGAAAGAATAAGTCCGATAACCTTATTAGTATCCGTATTGATACCGTTTGAACGTGCCATTGCTTCATTTGAACCTGTTGCACGAATACCGTGACCAAGCTCTGTTCCGAAAAACCAATAAAGTGCTGCTACAATTACTGCAACAAAAATCACTCCGAATATAAGTGACTTTGGAATCTCACCAAGTGAAAAAACAAGATTGTAATTTCTTGAGCTTAAAGGCTGATTAGCCTTACCGCCTAAAATTCTGAGGTTAACAGAATACAGCGACAGCTGTGTCAGTATACCGGCAAGAATTGCAGGAATACCGAATTTTGTATGGAATATTCCTGTTACAAGACCTGCGATACATCCTGCAAGAAAGGCAAGTATCATACTAAGCCACACATTCAGTCCGCTTGACATACACAGAACAATAACTGCACCGCCTGTACTCATTGTTCCGTCAACAGTAAGATCTGCAACATCAAGCACACGGAAAGTAATAAAAACACCGATTGCCATAATGCCCCAAATAATACCTTGGGCAGCTGCGCCCGGCAGAGCACCTAAAAATCCACTCATTTATTTTTCTCCTTTTATTATCATTTTGCTTATTTAAAGCGATAAATCAATATAACAATAGAATATCAAAAAAAAGCAAAAAGGTCAAGATAACACGCCAATATTATTAAAACAAAAGCGGAGCGGATTTCTCCGCTCCGTTATACTTGGATTTATAAATTATTCAGCACTCATATCAATTGCTTCATATGTATCAGGAACTGTGATACCGAGAGCAGTAGCTCTGTCAGCAACATACTTCTTTGTAAGATCCTCAGCAAATTGAATTTCCATTGATGACGGATCTGCACCGTTTTGAAGAATGTCAGCTGCCATTTCACCGGCTTTATATCCGATTGAATAATAACTGATTGAAAGTGTTGCAAGTCCGCATCCCTTACAGATGCCCTCTTCACCTACTACAGCAGGAATTTTAGCGTCAGAAACAATCGGATCAATAGTTCCTGTTGCAGATGCCATTGTGTTATCAGTAGGAATATATATAGCATCACTGTTATCACAAGCATTTTGAGTTACAGAAGCAATGTCATTTGTGTCAGCAGCTGTATATTCCTTTGATGAAATACCAAGCTTTGTAAGTTCTTCAGCAACAACCTTTGCCTGATAAACTGAGTTAGGCTCAGCTGAGCAGTAGAGAATACCAACTGTTTTAGCATCCGGGCAAAGCTCTTTAATCATTGCAGCCTGCTCTTTAAGCGGAGCAAGATCTGAAGTACCGGTTACATTGATACCTGTTGTTCCATTCCAATCAGAAATTTCAAGTGCTGTTGCAAAATCTGTTACAGATGTGGCAACAATAGGAATTGTATCTGTTGACTGCATAGCAGCCTGAAGAGCTGGTGTAGCATTAGCCATAATAAGATCAACCCCATCAGCTACAAAGCCGTTTGTTATAGTCGCACATGTTGCTGAATCGTTTGATGCATTCTGAAGATCAATTTCTACTGCATCGCCAAGTTTCTCTTTAAGAGCAGCCTGAAAGCCTTCGGTTGCAGCATCAAGTGCATCGTGCTGAACAAGCTGGCAAATACCAACCTTGTATGTCTTTTTTTCATTTGAATCTTTTTCGCCATTTGCGGAGCAGCCAGCGAACACGCCGCCTACCATTGCAACAGCCATACCAGCTGCAACAATTCTTTTAACTATTTTGTTCATTCCGGTTTCCTTCCTTTTAATTAAATTATTTGAATCGTAAGCATAAAATGCTCCGAATACAGTAATAATATCCACTACTCCGAATATTATAATTATAGTTTAGCACATAAAAGTGTTAAAGTCAACTTAATTATAAAACAAAAAATAATCATCCACAGTCTTTACCGTGGATGAAATATTTACCGCAGCTGCGGAAGTATTGAAGTTGATATACCGAAGAAAACCAAAAGCGATATTGCATCAACAATTGTTGTAATAAACGGACTTGACATTACGGCAGGGTCAAAGCCTATTCGCTTTGCGAGCATAGGCAGTGAACAGCCTATAAACTTGGCAAACACAATTTCAACAACAAGAGTAAGACAAACAACCAAATCAATTAATAATGTTATTTCATTATTATGAAATGCCAAATGGTCAATCAGCCATATTTTAATAAAGTTAACAGCGGCAAGGCTGAAACCGCATATAACACCTACCCTGATTTCTTTCCAGAGCACTTTGAAATAATCCCTGAATGTAACCTCACCAAGACTCATTGCACGAATAACGGTAACACTTGCCTGTCCGCCTGAATTACCGCCTGTGTCCATAAGCATAGGGATAAATGCTGTAAGAATTGTAAGTGTTGCAAGCTTATCCTCAAATGTAGTAATAATTGAACCAGTAAATGTTGCTGAAACCATAAGCAGAAGCAGCCAAGGGAAACGGCTCTTCCATGTCTCCCACACAGAGGTTTTGAGATATGTTTTCTCAGTCGGCAGCATAGCGTTCATCTTTTGGATATCCTCAGTATTCTCCTCCTGCATAACATCCATGGCATCGTCAATGGTGATAATGCCCACCAAACGCTCCTCCATATCAACAACAGGCAGGGCAAGGAAATTATACTTGTCAAATTGGTGAGCCGCAAGCTCCTGGTCATCAAGAGTATTGATATAGATAATATTTGTCTCCATAAAATCCTCTATGATATCCTCATAATCATGCAAAAGCAGTTCTCTTACAGTTGTAACACCAAGCAGATGACGGGACTCATCTGTTACATAGCATGTGTATACTGTTTCCTTATCAACACCCGTCCTGCGGATTCGTTTAAAGGCATCCTCAACGGTCATATTCTTTTTCAGATCAACAAACTCCGGAGTCATAATTGAACCGGCTGAATCCTCAGGATATTTCAGGAGTGCATTAATTGACCTTCTGGTTTCGCTGTCTGTATTTAAAAGAATACGCTTAACAACTGTTGCCGGCATTTCCTCAATCACATCTACAGCATCGTCAAGATACATCTCATCCAGCACATCTTTAAGTTCGTTATCGGAAAAAGCGTGAATCAGAGCCTCCTGCGTGTCATTATCAAGTTCAACAAAAGTATCAGCCGCCTCCTCTTTTGCGAGCAGACGGAATAAAAGAAGTCTTTGATTATTAGGAAAATTCTCAAAAATCACAGCGATATCCGCGGGATTAAGTTCACCCAGCATCTGTTTAATTTTAGAAAATTCTTTTCTGTCGTATAATGCCTCAATTTCTTCAACAATTTCTTCCATATTCATTTCCACGAATATCACCATCCTTTCATCTGTTTATAATCGGTTATTATTTATTATTCTGAAATAAAGAATTCAACTTCATCATCATCTGAATTCTTAACAGTTAAACGCTTAGCAATTGCAATAAATACCAAAAGCAGAATCAAACCGCCCAGAACACTTATTATTGATATTGCAAATACAGGTCTTTGATAGAAAAGCTCTCCGTCAACAATTGATTTAAATCCGGGCTTTGCCATTTCTGCTCTTATTTCATCACTGTCCTTTTTGAGTCTTTTAACCTTAAAATTATAAACTCTGGTATCTCCGTTAGAGGCAGTTACGGTTATTGCAAGACTTGGCTCCTGCTCTGTATTAAGAGTCATTGTTCCCGGCACCTCACATATTGCACTAACCTCCTGAGATACCGCAGTCAAAGTAATTTCTGTTAAATCCGACGGAATGTAAAGCTTATAGTCTGTATCCTTATCATTTATAGCAGGGTAAACCTCACCCAAATTACATTTAACACTTTTAAGAAGATTGTTGCCGCTTACAGCATAAGCAGAAGCATTAACATAATTAAAGGTATAAATTACAGAGCCATTATCGAACTGAAGCGTTACTGCAATACCTGTCTGATGCTTTGTTTCATCAGTATTATATGTAACAAATAAATCAGCATCACCATTTATACTGTAATTTTCAAGAGTCGGGGTTATTTCCGGATTTTCAAGAACTATAGAATACTCATAGGCGTTAGGAGAAAACTCCTCTTCAATATGTGCATTTTTAAATGAAATTGAGGTTAAAGCCGGAGTATCCATAGGTGCTGACACTATGTCTTCAGCCATTACATTTAACGGGCTCAGCACAGCTATAAAAGCCATAAGACTTATTAACAGCTTAATAGTTTTCTTCATAATTATCACCTGTATTTAAGCAAATAATCCTAATTATCAATTATAAAACGGTTAATATTATTTTTGTTTAACTGGTCAATAACCTTTTCCTCAGCAACCTTTGTTGAAATATAATAAACCTGATTATTGTTAATCTCAGCAAAATTCTTAATATCAGCTTTAATTGCAGAATTTGTTGTTTTACCGGTTTCAGCATTTTTACCGATAATCTCAACATCAACCTCCTCAAGAAGCTTTACTGTGCCGTCAAGGTCCTTATTAATCTTATCTGCAATGATTTCAAAGCCGTCATTATATCTATTTGAAATCTCTTCAGGCAAATCACACCCATACAGAACAAAAACCGTTATACCATAACCATAGCATTCCTGAATAATATCCTTTATATAGTTATAAGCAGTTTCACTGTCGGGATTCAAGTAGGTATTACCGGCATTATCCGTATAAACTTTACCGCCGTCCATAATTGCAGCATCTGCCGCCTGATTAGGAATTACATTGTCCTGATAGCAGCAGATTCTCGCAACAGGCAGAATGTCATTTGCAAGCAGTTCCTTAACAGATGCTTCAGGCTGAGATGACGGGGTACTGATAGCATTAAAAGTATCAACAGATGCAAGAGACGATGCATATCCGATTGTTCCGTCACTGCGCTTTGCATCAAATGTTATGCTTGTAAAGCCTTTATCAACAGCATCATTAATTACCGATGAAAGCATAACTGATGAATCAAGACTCACACTTTCAGCATGAAATGATGAAAAATTAATACTAACCTCTGACATTGTACCTGTTACATCGGTTTCAGCATCATCCATTTGCTTAACAGGCTCTGCATGCCTTAGCATATGAATATCCATAGCAGTATATCCCGCGCAAACAAGCACAATGCACATAACTATAATGCAAAAAGTCTTCAGTTTTTTTCTTCTCTCCGCCTTTTTCTTTTCAGCTTTTTTCGGATTCGGACGCAATGAGTCATACTTATCTGAATAACTTCCGCCTTCAGAATATTTATCTGCAAAATCTATTTCGTGACCGACTGCTTCTTCGGTCCATTTCTGATTTCGCTTTTTGTCATCATAGTAGCTTTTTTTCTTTTTCATTGAAATCACATCACTGATTTTGCGTTATCTTTTAATAATTTTATGACTGCGGCAGGGTCATCGCTTTTGAATACTGCTGAGCCTGCTACAAACACATTTGCGCCTGCATCAGCAGCAATCTTAACGGTATCTGCATTTATACCGCCGTCAACCTCAATATCAATATTCTTATTAATACTGCGGATTTTTCTAATTTTAGGCATAGTGCTTTCCATAAAGTTCTGACCGCCGAATCCCGGCTCAACAGTCATAACCAGAATCATGGAAAGCCTGTCTATGTAAGGATAAACCTTTTCAACATCAGTCCCCGGCTTAACTGCAAGAGCAGCCTTTTTGCCAAGTGAAAGAATCTTATCTATTGTGTCGCTAATATTACTGCTGCTTTCAGCGTGAAAACAAATAATATCCGCTCCCGCTTGTGCAAAATCCTCTACATAATCAATTGGATTGCTTATCATTAAATGAACGTCAAAATCAACACTGCAAACCTTTTTTATTGAACTTACAACCGGTGCACCTATAGAAATATTCGGCACAAAATGACCGTCCATAACATCAATGTGAATTAAATCAGCGCTTTTAATCCTATTTAATTCATCTTCAAGATTCGCATAATCGCTCGCCAAAATTGAAGGCGAAATTTTGATATTCATAAACACATACTACTCCATTTTCATATTGTCTAAATATTATACTATCATATTTAAGATAAATCAAGAACAGAAATAAAAAAGCCAATAAGCTGTGATTAACTCACAGTTTATCGGCATTATTTTTACTAAATCCAAAAAACAGATATTATATTATTTTATCAATTCAATTGTTTCTATAGGATTCAACCCCAAGCTATGCATCTTTGCTTTCATTCTCTCCAGACTGATACTTTCATCATAAACCTCCGGCCAATGGGCATCAAGTCCTATTACCACAGGATTTCCTATAATACTAACCATTTTCCAGAAATCGTCGGCAGGATAATGACGGTTATCAAAATAGCCGTAAAAATTAAACTCAAGAGGTATGTTATACTCTTTAAGGCGCTCAAGCATAAATCTCATTTTGTTAAGATATAACTGCCTGTTTCCTGTAAAATTAATCAAATCAGGATGGCAGACATAGGTAAAATAACCGCTCTTAACACCATCTAAAAGCTGTCTGACATATTTATCAATATTCAATATGTTAGAAGTTCTCGCACCTGTGTAATTTGCCCAGCTTTCACACTCATTATCTGTATAGTGCTGACCTAAAATCAGATAATCATAGTCAAAGCTTTTTAAATACTTAATCTCCTCATCAAAAAGCTGAGGATAATATTCAACCTCAAAGCCAAGCTTGATATCAATTTTGTCCTTATATTTTTCCTGCAGCGCACGAACACTGTTAACATAATCCTGAGTCTTGTCAGTCTCCATTCTGAAACCGCTTCTGTAACCGTTAGGGAATACATAAGGTGCATGATCGGAAAAGCCTATCATATCATAACCGTTTCGGATTGCAGCTAAAACATAGTCCTCATCTCTGCCCTTTGCGTGGTGGCAGCGTGTTGTGTGGGTGTGCAAATTAAATTTCATTATTTCACACTTTCTAAAAACTTAATAAATTGAGCCTTGCCGTCATCATCTCTGGAAAACACACCGCATTGCTCAAGAATTGATATAAATACCATACCAATCTCTTTTTTAATAATATCCTCACAGTTATCTGCAGTGATATCATACTTTGACATAATCATATCTGCCCATTCTTTGTGCTTTGCAATGCTTTCAATTGATGCAATATCTTTACCGCTGAGCATTGCATCCTTAAGGAGAGCAATTTCATTCTTAAGTCTTGAGGGAAGAACCGCAAGACCCATAACTTCAATAAGTCCGATATTTTCTTTCTTAATATGATGATACTCAGGATGCGGATGATAAAAACCCAAAGGACATTCATCAGTTGTAATATTATTTCTAAGAACAAGATCGATTTCAAATTTACCGTTTCTCATTCTTGCTATAGGAGTAATTGTGTTATGAGGCTCGCCGTCTGTTTCGGCATAAATAAATGCCTCCTCATCAGTATATCCTCTCCATGCAGACAAAATTTTATCTGCCAGTTCAACCAGCCGTTCGCTGTTATCACCCGAAAGTCTTATAACACTCATAGGCCATTTTACGATGCCGGCACTGATATCTTCATAACCTTTAAATTCAAATTTAGTTTCAACAGGAGCCTTCGCCATAGCAAATTCATAGTTGCCCCCTTGAAAATGCTCATGGGTCAGGATAGATCCGCCGACAATCGGAAGATCTGCATTTGAGCCGACAAAGTAATGAGGGAACTGCTCTGTAAATGCAAAAAGCTTTTCAAACGCAGCTTTATCTATTTTCATCGGAATATGCTCAGAATTAAACACAATACAATGCTCATTATAATAAACATAAGGCGAATACTGAAAATAAAAATCACTGCCTGCAAGATTAATAGGAATAATGCGGTGATTCTGCCTTGCAGGATGATTAATTCTGCCCGCATATCCCTCATTTTCCTTGCAAAGCTGACATTTCGGATATGCACTCTGTTTCATTTTAAGAGCAGCGGCAATTGCCTTTGGATCTTTTTCAGGCTTTGAAAGATTTATTGTAATATCAATATTTCCATATTCAGTCTCGGTTATCCATTTTACATCATTTTTTATTCTGTATTCTCTGATATAATCCGACTTTTTTGCGAAACTGTAATAATAGTCTGTCGCTGCCTTTGGTGACTTTGAATATTCATTTCTGAATTTTTCAATTACCTCAGACGGTCTGGGAGTAAGTATTCCCATAATTTCAGTATCAAACAAATCACGGTAAACAACGCTGTCCTCACAAATTCCTTTTTCAACTGCATAATTAATAATAGCATCAAGGATATCCTCAAGAGAATACGTGTTACTTATTTCTGAATCCTCATAGGAGTCAAGCAGCAATGCCCTGCAAAGCCGATTGATTATGTAAATACGATCTTCCTTTTCAATCAATTCATTATTAATTGCGTATTCGGTAAGTGCGTTTATTGCTTCATAAATTTTCATGCTTTAACTCCCCTTCTGATTTAACACATAATATTATAATGTTATATTTTGTTATTTTCAATAAAATTCCATTAAATTTTTATAAATTAAAATATTTTTACCTTTTTCTTTACCAAATCATAAAATAATGATATATTAGATAATAACAGAAAGTAATTTTTGAGGTGATATTTATGGAGATTTGCGTATTCGGCGCCGCCAGCAAAACTATAGATAACAATTATATAAATGCAGTTGAGGAAATGGGTGAGTTTCTTGCCAAAAGAGGTCATAATCTTGTTTTCGGCTCCGGCTGCACAGGCTCAATGGGCGCAGCAGCACGAGGTTTTAAACGCGGAGGAGGAAGAACCCACGGTGTTATTCCAAGCTTTTTTAAGGAAGATTTAAACGAATTCGTCGATTGGGACTGTGATGAAATAACTTATACCGAAACGATGCGCGAGCGCAAAGGCGTTATGGAGGATTTAGCAGAAGCCTTTATAATTACGCCCGGCGGAATAGGTACCTTTGAGGAATTTTTTGAGGTTCTTACCCTCAAACAGCTTGGAAGGCATAAAAAGCCCATTGCCATTTATAATATAAACGGATACTATGACTCGCTCGAGGCAGCAATTGATAAGTCAATTGAAGAGGAATTTATTAAAGAAAACTGCAGAACACTTTATAAATTTTTCAATGATTTAGATGAGCTTGTATATTATATTGAAAACGATAATTTGCAGGGCTTAACAATTGACGATTTGAAATAGAACGGAGCACTTATTATGAAAAAATATGTTATAACAATAGGCAGACAATACGGCAGCGGAGGCAGAGAAATCGGGAAAATGCTTGCTGACAGGCTTGGAATCGATTTTTACGATTCCGAGCTGCTTCGCAATAAAGCAAAGGAAATAGGAATCGATGACGGCATTTTTGACTTATTTGATGAAAAGCCTACAAAAAGCTTTTTGTTTTCGCTTTCAATGGATCCTTATACAGTGGACAGTGCAATTAACGCAGGTAAAGTAGTTGAAGCACAGCGAAAAGTTATAAATAATGCAGCAGAAAGCGGTCCGTGCATAATCGTTGGCAGAAGAGCTGATAAAATACTTGAAGACAATGAAAATTTAGTAAGTATTTTTATCGGTGCTGATATTGAAGATAGAATTACGCATTACATTAAGGACAACAGTTCAGATAGGCGCACTGCCCGCCGCTTTATTGAGCGCAAAGACAAGGAGCGTGCTTCATATTATAACTATTTCGGAGATGGTATATGGGGCAGAGCTGATAATTACACAATGTGCTTTTCCACATCAAAAATGAGTAAAGCTGAAATTGCAGACATTATTGTTAACTACATAAATAAAAAATTCGCAGATTAAATGCACGAAAAAACAGAGCGGATAGAGGACTCTATCCGCTCTGTTTTCGTTGTTTATGGAAGTATTTTTCTAAAAAATTATAGAATTCACTTACATTCGGATTGTCAATCTGATTTTTATTGCAGGTAACTACGATATATCTGCTGCACTTTGGCTCATCTATTTCAATCAGCCTGACTTTATCGTTATTAATTTTTCCCCAAGTGAATTCGGGCCAAAAACCTATGCCAAGATTTGCTGCAATCATATTTTTTACAGCAGCAGGACTGTCACTCTCAAAAATAATATGCGGCTGAATACCTGCACGATGACAAAATTTGTCGCATATATATCTGAATTGTTTCGAACCTAAAAGACTGATAAACCCCTCATCTGCAACCTCATCAAGTGAAACTGAGCTTATATGTTTATATTTTTCATTATTTGGTACGGCAAGGAATATTTTTTCAGGGCAGATAAACTGATTTTTTGAATTATCTGCACTTAGCTGATAAAACATCTTTGTAGTAATCTCAATATCAAACATTTCACTTTGAGTATTTTGCAGCAGCTGAAAATTAATTTCATTATGTGTGCTCTCATATTCAATTATCGCCTGAGTTATCATAGTTGATGCTGCAAGAACATTAAGATGGATAGTATTGTTATTAACCTTCGCCATTTTTTGCAGAATTCCGGGAAGAGCATCCATTTTTTCAATCATAGGCTTAAGCTGTGATTGTAAATATTTACCGTATTCAGACAAAACAATATTTCTGCCTTTTGAGACAAACAGTTTAACACCGAGCTCATTTTCAAGACGCCGTATAGACTGTGAAAGTGCGGGTTGGGCAATATGAAGCTTTTCTGCACTTCTAGTCATATGCTCAGACTCCGCAACCTCTAAAAAATACCGCATTTGTGTTAATTCCATAATCTCACCAATTCATAACTTTAATGTTATTAATTATATCGTTATTATATATTAGACATAATCATTTGTCAATCGTATAATAAAACAAAACAAAAAAAACAAACGGGGTGACTGATATGTCGGAGTTTTTAGAGGCAACAATGTTGGTATGCTTTGGCTGCTCTTGGCCGATTAACCTGGTAAAAAACATTAAATCAAAAACTGCAAAATCAATGAGTCTTCAGTTTATTTTGCTTATAATATTCGGCTATCTTGCGGGCATTGCAGCAAAACTGATAAGCCATAAAATAAACTATGTATTAATCGTTTATCTGCTTAATCTTGTCATAGTTTCTATCAATCTGGCTGTATATTTTATAAATAAGAGATATGATAGAAAAAATAACAAAGCGGCATTATCGAGTGATAATACACCGGCAAACATGACAGCAAATAAAAGGGACAGAACAGAAATAGAAAATAAGTATATTGAAATGAACAAACTTTCAAAAAGCGGTGGAATTGTATTTTTCGGCTCAAATTATTTTTCATCACTCCCATTAGTAGAACTTGCACAATCCTTTAATGTTAATGAAAATATTTACAACAGAAGTGTAAAGAAAACTAAAATAGATGAACTATATAATATGGTAGATGTATGCGTTTCAGATTTAAAGCCGGGCAAGGTTTTTGTTAACCTAGGTGATTTTGATATAAGCAGCAATATTGATATTGATAGATTTATCTCAAATTATGAAAAAATAATTAAGAGAATTAACGATGAAACAAAGGCAAATATTTATCTGCTTTCAATATTATCAGACCAACCCGCTGCAAAAGAGATTAACAACAGACTTAAAAGCTCTGCAGCAAAATACGGCTGCAGATATATTGATATAACCGGTGCACTTGACTCTGACAATCAAACTCTTTATGTATTTGATTTAATCAAAACATTTATAAGAACTCATCCTATTACCTTTGATGAGGCAATGAATAGTGTTGCTGTATAATTCACATAACTTAAACATAAAAAAAGCGAAAGCCAAAGGGCGTTAACCACCTTTTGGCTTTAATACTGTAAAAATCACTAATATATTAATAGTATTTATTTCTCAGATATTATTTCAATTTTATATTGATATTTATAATTTCTGGACTTCATCACAAAATTTGACTCAGCTGTTACATTGGAAGTTCCTTCTAATCCAAGCCAACAGCTTGAATTGTAATAGATCGGTTCATCCGTGTATCGGCTTTCATAGATGGGAACAATCTTAACCATAGCTTTATCACTATGTATAACTGCATGAATAATTATTGTATCTCTTCCGATAAGAGATTTATCAACTGTTGCACTGAATTCATCAAATTTATCTGATATATCCGTAAAACAATCATCTTCTATATACAAATCACTATTATATTGTATACCATCATTTTTATCCTCAGCTTCTATAACTCTGATTCCGACAAATCCGTTATTTATATCAATAATCGACGAGTCTGTAATACACCTGATATTATTGAAAATCAAAGAAAATAAGACTGCTGAAAGAATGAAAACAATTATAACCAAAGCGACTAAAGCCTTATTAATTCTTTTGTTTTTTAAATATAACAATTTATACGGCTTTTTATTATCTGCACTCGGCACGCTTTCGGGCAGATATTCTGTTTGGCAAAGCTTATCACATAATTCATCAATATTTGAAAATTCACAGTTAGATACATTGTCAAGCCTTGACAACAGTTTAAACGATATCTCAGTTTTTTCTCTCATATCAGCAATATGCTCTTTTATAACCGTATCAATGCAATCACTGTTTTCCAAAATTGTTTTTATACTGTTTATTGAAAAATTATACTTTCTTAGTATTGCAACCTGATTTAACCGTTCAATATCTTTATCATCAAAGTCAAAATTTTTTCTGCCTGTATAGTTTTCATTATATTTTGGAAATATTAATCCGCATCGTATATAATACCTTATTGTTTTGTCAGTCAGTTTGGTTTTTTCACAAACCTCTTTTATTTTCAATGCTATCGCCTCCTTTATATGAATAACATACACTTTCCCCTTAGGGAAAAGTCAATAGTTTTTAATAAAATATTTTAGCCCGCTTATAACTTTAAAAAAATTGTTATAAGCGGGCTACTATTATTAATCGTATATGTAATCTAATTATTGATTCTGTCTTTAACAGTCTTAAATTCACCTTTTCTTACTGATTTTCCTGCTTTTCTGAAATTATCACCTATTCCGGAAAATACATTTTTAAACTCCTTGATTGTGTTTTCATCCATTTTTTCACAGGCTGTCTTTGAATCCTTTATTGCAGTCACAACATTACCGCCCTTTAAATCCATTAATCCTACGGGCTTAGTGTTTTCAAGTGCAGTTGATAATACTGAATCAAATGCTTTCTCCTGATCCTCGGATAAATCACTTACCAAGTTAAAAAGAGCTAAATCATTAAGCTTACCCATATCGGTAAGTTCAGAGGTTGTTTTAAGCTTATCGCCGTTAATCTGCCAGGTTGAAAGGTCATGCTGAAGCGGTCCAGAAAGGCGCTTACTTTTTACAACAGTATAATCGTCATCGTGGCAGAGCATCATTCCAATAAAAGATGACTGAGGAACAAAATGCCTGTATTTAGGCAGCATCTCAGCATAATTCGGACTTGATAAAAATGAATAGTCCTGAAAACCCGGACCATCGTTATTATACAACAGCTTAATTCGGTCACGAACCTCTTTTTTGCAGAACAATGCACCGTATTGCGCAACATAGCCGCCCTTTGAATGGCCGCAGACTATTATATCACCGCTGAATTTTTCTGCTACATTTTCTAAATATTCGGTTGCCAACTTATGTGAAGGTATTGAATCTTTAAGTAAAATATCAAAATCCTCCTTCCATCCGGTAAGAGTATCATCAGTACCTCTGAAAAGAACAACTATTGTTCCGTCGGGCAGCAAAAAAGTAGCCGCATTAAATTGAACTGCAGGAGACTCATTAAAAACATCCGTGCAGCCTACTATTTTCATTTCAGAATATCTTATTTTTCTTGACATCTCCATCATCTGAACACTGATATCCTTGGTAAGAATAAGACCTACTGCTTTATGCTTATTTCCTCTGTAGGCAAATACCCTTCTGCAGGCTTCATCAAACTGCATCGGCTCATCATCAAGACTTGACGATACAACTTTTTCAAAAGGCATATAATACATATAACACATAGCAACATTATCAGCATCGGTAAAAGGCTTCTGATTAAATGAAATATTTCCGTAATCCTTAATATAATCGCTTAAGTAACCCATAATTAATCTCCTTATTGAATATTGTGTTATATCATAAATTTATTATTTATAATATCATAAATTTTCCAATTGTGCAATTTAACTTTTTAATATTTATATTATTAATTACAATTATACAGTTTTACTTGATTTTTGAACACATTGGTGTATAATATAAATTGTAACTATTTTGTAATTTTCTGTAATTTTTATAGGTGTAATGATGAAAAAAACTGCTAAAATAATTTCTGTAATATTAGTTCTTATAATTCTTTCAGCGCCTGCCAGCATCACAGCCGAGGCAGCATCAGTATCAACAATCAAATCCAAAGTTATTTCAATAGCAGAAAATGAGGTTGGATATGAGGGCACAAGCTCATATTCAAAATACGGTGAATGGTACGGATATCAGGGAGGCTGGTGCACAACATTTGTGCTTTGGTGCTTTAACAAAGCAGGCAATGCACTCGATGTTAAGCTTTATGGCAATATTGTGCCAAGCGGCGGCAACTGCAATTCTATGATCAGCTGGTTTAAAAACAAAGGCAGATACCATACAAGGAGCTCAAATTATACTCCAAAAAAAGGTGATCTTGTATTTTTTGATTGGAGCGGCAACGGTTCAGCACAGCATGTTGGAATTGTAACCTCGGTTTCAGGCAGCACTGTTTATACGGTTGAAGGTAACTGTTCAGGCAAGGTTAAGGACAGAAAGTACACCACCTCAGGCTCAAAACCGTATAATAATATAAGTGCTATTATGGGATATGGTGCACCCAACTGGAACTCGGTTGCAGACGGCTCATCTAAAACAACAAAGAAGTCAACTACTAAAAAGACCGCAACAACAAAAAAACAAACAACCGCAAAATCAACTACTAAAAAGAAATCTGACAAAAAAAAGAACAGTACAACAAAATCCGAAGCCAAAACCAAAAAGAATTCTGCTGATTCAAAGAAGGAAACCACCACAAAAAAAGGAAAAACTACAGCAAGAACAACTGAAAAAGAAACCGCCGCTGCAATAAATACAGTTGCCGATATGAAGCTTTACGCCGCATCTACCGAACTGGAAATCGGTGACAGCGTACAGCTTGATTATACTGTTGAACCGAACGACTCAAATGCAGTAATAGGTTATTTTTGCGATGAAGAAAATATTATTGAAATATCAAACGGCGGCAAAATTACTGCCGTTGGTGAAGGCACTGCAACAGTTGTTGTTTGTGCCAATGATGAAATATACAGACAATGTGATTTTACTGTCACAACAATAAGCAGCAGTGTAACACGGCAAAGCGGCTATAAATCCAATATTGTTACAACCACACAACCTGTTTCACTAAATAAAACATACAATCAAAAATTGAACGAAGTAGGAATAAACATTGATCAGCTTAAATCCCACAAAGATTATTACATAATTCCTGCTGCAATCGCAGGCATCACGGTTTTGGTATCATTGTCGGTTTTAGCAATAAAAAAATTTGCAAAAAGAAAAGAAAGTCATAAATAAATATAATATTGATTAATTTAATTCATTATATTATAATTAAAGCAGACAGATTTGGTTTTGTATGTTTATGATACGGGAGACATAAATATGATTGGTAAAAACAAAGAAAATGAATTAGATTTGCAGTATAAAGATAACCGATTCACCAGTTTTCTAAAAAAATGTATAATTGCTATTATAGATTTTTGTCTGTTCTCTCTCGCAAATTTCGCAATCTGTTATCTTACAATGGGCGGACATATAACTTCTACTTCTTACAGCGATTTGGCATTCTCATATCTCCATCTGTTTCTGGTCGGAGGCTCTGCTGTATTGGTAAATTATCTGTTCGGTTTATATAAAAGTGTATGGAAATTTGCCGGAATAGCTGAAATTATAAGAGGTGCGGTTGCCGCTGCAGTTGACACTGCTATTCTGTTTCTTGCTGACAGAGTATTTTTCACTCAGATTCTTCACGGTTATTCCGGAAGACTTGCTTATTATGCCTATATAATGGATTATATACTTGTTGCAGTTGCAATTATTGCCCCAAGACTTGGTTTTAGGGTTGTTAAGAGATTTACAATTTCAGCCTTCAAAAATAATAAAAACAGCCGTGTAATGATTGTTGGCGCTGGATTTATGGGTAATTTTGTCATTGACGCTCTTAATGTTGATAATTTTAAAAATGGTCAGCCGGTCATTGCTGTTGATGACAACCCTTCAAAGCTTCACAAAAAAATAAACGGTGTTAAGGTTGTGGGAACCTGTGAGCAGATTCCTCAGCTCGCTGAAAAATATAAAATTGATCAAATTGTGATTTGTATGCCTTCTGCATCAAAATCAAGACAAAAAGAGATAATTGATCTTTCTATTCAAACAAATGCAACAGTAAAAATAAGCCCTTCTGTTAATGATATGCTTGATGAAGGGGGAAGCCGCAGAGTACGCGAAGTTGAAATCGAAGACCTGCTTTCAAGACCTGAGGTTAAACTGGACATAAAAGTCTGCCGTTATCTAATTGATAAAACAATTCTGGTAACAGGCGGAGGCGGATCAATAGGTTCAGAAATATGCATGCAGGTTGCCCGTTATAATCCTAAAACAATAATTATTTTTGATATTTATGAAAACTGCGCATTTGAAATTGCCAACGAATTTAAAAATAAATACAAAGATATTGATATTAAAATCAGAATAGGCTCTGTCCGTGACATTAACAGACTCAGAGAGGTATTTGAGGAGTTTCATCCGGATGTTGTTTTTCACGCCGCTGCCCACAAGCATGTTCCGCTTATGGAGGATAATCCCTGTGAAGCAGTAAAAAACAATGTTTTCGGCACATACAATGTGGCTAAGGCTGCTGATGAATTTAAAGTGCCTAAAATGGTAATACTCTCTACTGACAAGGCTGTTAACCCGACTAATGTTATGGGGTGCACGAAACGTATTACTGAAATTATCGTTCAATACATGAATAAAAATTCTGAAAACACTGAATATGCAGCGGTGCGTTTTGGCAATGTATTGGGCTCACACGGTTCTGTTATACCGATTTTTAAAAAGCAGATTGAAGCGGGAGGACCGATCAAGGTTACCCACCCCGATATAACACGCTATTTTATGACAATACCTGAGGCGGCCCAACTTGTCTGCCAGGCAGGCGGACTTGCTAAAGGCGGTGAGGTTTTTGTACTTGATATGGGTGAGCCGGTTAAAATTATGGACCTTGCCAAAAATCTTATAAGACTTTCAGGTTTCACTGTTGATGAAATCGGAATTGAAATTATAGGATTAAGACCGGGTGAAAAGCTTTATGAGGAGCTTGCTATGGACAGCGAGCTTGCAACTCGTGAAAAAACTGCGAATGAAAAAATTTATGTAACCCAGCCTCTTGAAATTAATGATGATGAATTCGAGCAGATGCTTAATTCATTAAATAATATTAATAATGATAATGTCAGAGAAAAACTTATGGAAATCGTTCCGAATTATCATCCTGCTGAAAACGAATGAAAGAAAAAAAGAACTATTCACTAACCTATCCAAAAATTGTAGCTATCGGATTTGCACTTCTGATATTTTTAGGATCTGCATTGCTGATGCTGCCTATAAGCACTAAGAGCGGCAGCGTATCATATATTGATGCGCTGTTTACTGCTGCATCCGCAACCTGCATTACGGGTCTGGTTCCTTTTGATACTTTCAGTAACTGGAGTGTGTTTGGTCAGCTTGTAATACTCTGCTTAATTCAAATCGGCGGACTCGGATTCATAACTTTTTTATCATTATTTGTCAGATTTACAAAAAAGCGAATGAGCCTTAAGCAAAAAATGCTTTTAAAAGAGAGCATCGGTTCTTTAAACCTAGGTGATGTCAAGAATCTAGTAAAAGAAGTAATAATATTTACTGTATCCTGTGAGGGTGCAGGAGCATTGCTTTTAATGACAAGATTTATTCCTATGGCAGGCTTAAGGCGCGGTATATATATGTCTGTGTTCACAAGTATATCAGCATATTGTAACGCGGGCTTTGATTTGATGGGAATGAATGCACCGTCATCATCGCTCACAACAGTTAATGGTGATCCAATCATAATTTTGACTATTTCACTGCTAATTATATTTGGAGGACTCGGCTTTATAGTATGGGCTGATATGCACCATAATAAATTTAATCCAAAGTTATTTTCAGTACACACCAAAATTGTACTTATCACGACCTCAGTGCTTTTATTCGCAAGTGCCGTTTTATTTCTTTTATTTGAATATAATGCATCATTTTCGGAAATGGGTATTGCAAAAAAGCTGCTGAATGCTTTCTTTTGCAGTGTAACTCCAAGAACTGCCGGCTTTAACAGTGTTGACATTGCTGCAATGACTCCTCAATCAAAAATGCTCACAATTATATTAATGTTTATCGGCGGATCCAGCGGATCAACAGCGGGTGGAATCAAGACAACAACAATTGCAGTTTTATTCCTATGCGTCATCGCAAATGTCAGAAACAAAGATGAAATTGATGTATTTGACAGACGCATAACACTTGACACCGTTAAGCGGGCGGTATCTGTGATGTGCATAAATCTTTTTGAAATTTTTATTGCCGTTATATTAATTTCATTTATTCAAAATGAGTTCACTCTGACAGATATTATTTTTGAATGTACCTCTGCAATAGGAACTGTAGGAATAACTGCAGGAATTACCCCTCAATTAAATACTGCGTCACAGTTAATTGTAATTATTTTAATGTATATAGGCAGGCTTACAAGCTTAATTTTTGCATTATCTTTTGTTGCTGCAAAGCCAAAAATCACTACTCAAAAGCCAAAAGGAAATATTATGGTAGGTTAGCCAAACAAGAGCCGAGCAAAATAAGGTATAAATCATTCAGGTTTTTGGATATTGGATTCGACTCCGGTTTGGATATTAAAGGAGATATAAATATGAAAACTGTTTTGATTATCGGTGCAGGCAAATTCGGTTCGCATTTAGCAATTAATCTTTGCGATATGGGAAACGAAGTTATGCTTGTTGATAAAAGCGAGAGACTGATTGATGAATTCTCACACCAAGTAACGACTGCTGAAATCGGCGATTATACTATGAAGAGTAATCTTGAATCACTTGGGGTTGAAGATTATGACTATATTTTTGTTTGCGTTGGTGATTTTCAGGACAGTCTTGTAATTGTTGACTATCTTAAAGAGCTTGGTGCTGAATGCATAATAGCAAAGGCTTCATCTGAAATTCATGAGAAATTTTTGCTGAAAAACGGTGCCGACAATGTAATTTATCCAGAAAGAGATACCGCATACGATACAGCCGTTGCTTATTCAAACCGTAGGATTTATGACTTTGTAAAGTTAAGCGATGATACCGGAATTTATGAAATTGAAGTACCGGATGCATGGTGCGGCCAAAGTCTCTTAACACTGAATATCCGCAAAATCCATAACATAACCGTTATCGCATCAAAAGACAGTAATCAAAAGGTATCGGCAATAAATTCAGCTGATTATATATTCAATAAGGCGGATCATATAATCGTTATGGGCAATAAAAAAGATATCAGAAAAATCACAAAAGATTAAATAAGAAAAATGACCGAAAAAAGATTTTTCGGTCATTTTTCTTTTACAAATATACATAATGTGTATAAATTTTTTGCTTTTTTATTTATTTTATAAAATATTATTGACATATGTCAATAAACGTGTATAATATAGCTGAATGTATAAAGCATTATTATTTGCGGAGGTTGTAAAATGGCACGACCAAAAAAAAGCAGATGCATTTGTGCTTTTCCAAAAAGCATGGAATTCAAACCATTTGGAGAGTATGCAGAGATTATAGATTTAACCTTCGATGAATATGAGGCCTTCAGACTGATTGACTATCTTGATTTCAGTCAGGAGGAATGTGCAAGGCAGATGGAAGTTGCCCGTTCAACAGTTGCAGCAATATACCAAAGTGCAAGAAAAAAAATTGCCGATGCCATAGTTAACGGAAAGGCACTTGAAATTCACGGCGGTGATGTTGAGCTTTGTCCAAGCCACGGCAACTGCTGCGGCAGATGCGGTCAAAATATTTGCGGTAATTGCAATCACGGCAGCTGCCCTGATTGTAAAAACAACATTACAACGCCGGAAGCCTGCAGCAATATCAATTGATTACAGCTAATTCTTTTATTTATTATACTACAGGAGGAAATGCAAATGGAAAATGCATGGAGAAATTTTAAAAACGGTGTATGGTGTGATGAAATTAATGTTTCAAATTTCATCAAAATGAACTACACTGCTTATGACGGTGACGCATCCTTCCTTGAAGGTCCTACCGAAAGAACAAACAAAGAGATGAAACGCGTTAAAGAGCTCCTTATCGCAGAAAATGAAAAGGGCGGTGTGCTTGATGTTGATACCGAAAGAGTACTTTCTATCCTTTCACACGAAGCAGGCTATGTTGTTGATAAGGATACAGATATTATCGTTGGTCTTCAAACAGATGAGCCGTTAAAGAGAGGTGTATCACCTTTTGCCGGTTTCAGAAATACTGTTCAGGCGTGCAATGCTTACGGATATGAGCTTTCAGATAAAATTAAGGATGAGTTCACATACAGAACTACACACAATACAGGTGTATTCCGTGCTTATACAGACACTATGAAAAAGGCCCGCCATGCCGGTATTCTTACCGGTCTTCCCGATGCATATGCCCGCGGAAGAATCATCGGTGATTACAGAAGAATAGCCCTTTATGGTATGGACTACCTCATTGAGCAAAAGAAACTTGACAAGCAAAAAATCGGCGAAAAAGAATGGCTTGATGAAGAAACAATTCATCTTCTTGAAGATCTTTCAAAGCAGCTTGACTTTATGAATCAGCTTAAGGGCCTTGCTCTTCGCTACGGCTATGACATTTCAAAGCCTGCTACAAATGCAAGAGAGGCTATTCAGTGGTTATATTTCGGATACCTTGGTGCTATCAAAGAGCAAAACGGTGCTGCTAACTCAATCGGCAGAATTGCTGAATTTATGGATATTTATATTCAAAGAGATATCGATGAGGGTGTTCTCACTGAATCACAGGCTCAGGAGCTTATTGATGACCTTGTAATTAAACTCCGTTTAGTTCGCCATCTCAGAACTCCCGAATATAATGATCTTTTTGCCGGAGACCCTGTTTGGGTAACTCTTGCACTTGCAGGCGTCACAGGTGAAGGCAAGCATATGGTTTCTAAAACAAGCTTCCGTGTTCTTCAGACGCTCTACAATCTTGGCTCATCAGCAGAGCCAAACATCACAGTTCTTTGGTCTGAGCATCTTCCTCAGGGCTTCAAGGATTTCTGTGCCAAGGTTTCTATTGATACAGATTCTATTCAGTATGAAAACGATGATGTAATGAGAAGAATGTACGGCGATGACTATGCTATTGCATGCTGTGTATCAGCAATGAAAATGGGCAAGCAAATGCAGTTCTTCGGTGCTCGCTGCAATCTTGCTAAGGTTCTTCTTATGGCACTTAACGGTGGTAAGGATGAAATTGAAGGTGCTCAAATTGCTCCTGAAGGCAGTATCTTTGAAGCTGATGTTCTAAAATATGATGAGGTTATGGCTGCATATAAGAAATATCTTTCATGGATGGCAAAGCTTTATGTTAATACTATGAACATCATTCACTATATGCACGATAAATATGCATATGAAAGACTTATGATGTCACTCCACGATACAGATGTTGAAAGACTTATGGCTTTCGGTGTTTCAGGCTTCTCAGTTGCTATCGACTCACTTTCAGCAATTAAATATGCAAAGGTTACTCCTGTTAAGGATGACCGTGGACTCATTACTGAATTTGATGTTAAGGGTAACTTCCCTAAATATGGTAACGATGATGACAGAGCTGACCTTATCGGTAAGGAGCTTATAGAGTATTTCTATAAGGAACTCTGCAAAACTCCTGCATACCGCGGTGCTAAGCACACACTTTCAATTCTTACAATTACATCAAATGTAATGTATGGAAGAAAGACAGGTTCAACTCCTGACGGCCGTAAGGCAGGAGAGCCATTTGCACCTGGTGCAAATCCGATGCACGGCAGAGATGCTGAGGGTGCTCTTGCTTCTCTTAACTCAGTAGCCAAGCTGAACTATGCTTGCTGCCAGGATGGTATTTCAAACACCTTCTCAATCACCCCGGATGCTCTCGGCAAAGATGATGATGACAGAGTTGAGCACCTTACAACAATGCTTGACGGTTACTTTGAACAGGATGCTCACCACCTCAATGTAAATGTTCTTAACAGGGAAAAGCTCATCGCAGCTATGGAGGATCCAACTCTTTATCCTTCACTTACAATCCGTGTAAGCGGTTATGCAGTAAACTTTAATAAGCTTACACGCGATAAGCAGGAAGAGGTTATCGCAAGAACTTTCCACCATAATATGTAACAACAAATTGTAATAGTTTAAAGAAGGGCAGCTGACAGCTGCCCTTCTTTTTTGAACAAATCCCGGCGACCGTTATCCGCCATTTTAATTTAACTGTTAAACTCTTTTTTCTTTTTCTGCTTTGCAATCCAAAAGCAAGCAATCAATAAAGCATAAATAACCAGCCATACATAATAACTGCGGCTGATATGATTTCCCTGTGATACATTTGCTGTAATTGCTCCAAGTCTTTTAAGTGCGTTAACACCAAGAGCAGTAGATTCAAAATATGCAGTGAACTGCATTGATTCATAATTGCTTTTATATGCAATACCCAAAATTATGAGAGATGCTGCTATGTAACAAATAAAGTTTGCTATATAATATCCAAGCATACTGCCTGTTTTTGTCAGGAAAAAATCAAGCGAATCTGCACCTATTTCAGAGAAAAACGGAACAACAAGCATAATTGCCAGAATAGGCAGTATTTTTATTTTACGAGGTTCACTCTGCATAAAATAAAACTTAATAATTAAAACAACAAACAAAATGACCGATGCCTTACATGCCAGATAATAAGCCGCTTCACCATAGAGAGATTCCTGAGTAAGCATATTTATTGACGGCGGCATCATTTTATAACCAATCAAACTTGTGAGCAATCCAAAAAACGGATTTTTTGATTTTAACAATATGATAAAAACAACAACTGCAAGAGCCGAAAATACTGCACTCAGAATCAGTGCAAAAGATTTTGTCGGGGTTGAAAACATTTCAATAAGTCTCTCAGCAGCATAGCTTGCTATAATAATTATAATTGAAAGCAGGCACAGCCTATTATCCTTATCAAGCTTGAAACTATCCATAAAATCATCTCCTCTATAAATTATATATTTAATAATTAATATTGTCAAATATAGCCTTCAAACAGAAGAAAAAGTTTTAAAAATTAGTAAAATGATACAATTTTCATTTTCTACAAAAGCAAATGTACTAAAATATGTCAAAATTTCACTTTTTTACTTGAAGATAGGAAATCAATTGGTTATAATATTAGCGTATAAATTTATTTATATTAATTACTTGGAAGGAGTAAATAAAATGACTTATTCACATGAAGTTGAAACAATGTGTCCTGTAGCACAGGGCGTTGCTCATGGTGCAGCTCCAATCCCTGAAGAAGCAAAATGGGTTCAGGCTAAGGAAATCAAAGATATTTCCGGTTTTACACATGGTGTAGGCTGGTGTGCACCACAGCAAGGCACTTGTAAACTTTCACTTAATATTAAGGATGGTATCATTCAAGAGGCTCTTGTTGAAACAATAGGCTGTTCAGGTATGACTCACTCAGCTGCTATGGCTTCTGAAATTCTTCCCGGAAGGACAATTCTTGAGGCTCTTAACACGGACCTTGTTTGTGATGCTATCAACACTGCAATGAGAGAGCTTTTCCTCCAGATTGTTTACGGCCGTTCACAAAGCGCATTTTCTGAGGATGGTCTTACAATCGGTGCCGGTCTTGAGGATCTTGGTAAAGGTCTTCGTTCACAGGTTGGTACTATGTATGGTACTCTTGCAAAGGGTCCTCGTTACCTTGAGATGACAGATGGTTATGTAACAGGTATTGCACTTGATGCTGATAATGAAATCATTGGCTATAAGTTTGTTAACTTTGGCAAGATGATGGATTTCATTAAGGGCGGCGATGACGCTAACACAGCATTTGAAAAGGCTCAGGGTCAATACGGCAGAGTTGCAGACGCTGTTAAAATTATCGATCCAAGAAAAGAATAATTAAGGAGGACAGAAAAATGGCTTTATTTGAATCATATGAGAGAAGAGAGAAGCAAATTCTTGATGTTCTCGCTCAATACGATATTAAATCAATTGAAGAATGCAGAGAAATCTGCCAAGCTAAGGGTTTTGATCCTTATAAAATCGTTGAAGGCATTCAGCCTATCTGCTTTGAAAATGCAAAATGGGCATATACAGTAGGCTGTGCAATTGCAATAAAGAAAGGCGTAACAAGAGCTGCTGACGCTGCTGCTGCAATCGGTGAAGGTCTTCAGTCTTTCTGCATTCCTGGCTCAGTTGCCGATCAGAGAAAAGTTGGTCTCGGTCACGGTAATCTCGGAAAAATGCTTCTTGAAGAAGAAACAGAGTGCTTCGCATTCCTTGCAGGTCATGAATCATTCGCTGCTGCTGAGGGTGCAATCGGTATTGCTGAAAAGGCAAACAAAGTAAGAAAGCAGCCACTCAGAGTTATCCTTAACGGTCTGGGCAAGGATGCAGCTCAGATTATTGCAAGAATCAATGGTTTCACATATGTTGAAACTAAAATGGATTACTACACAGGCGAGGTAAAAGAGGTATTCCGCAAGGCATATTCAGAAGGTCTTCGTTCAAAGGTTAACTGCTATGGCGCCAACGATGTAACAGAAGGTGTTGCTATTATGTGGAAAGAGGGCGTTGATGTTTCTATCACCGGTAACTCAACAAATCCAACCCGTTTCCAGCACCCTGTTGCAGGCACATACAAAAAGGAATGTGTTGAAAAAGGCAAGAAATATTTCTCAGTAGCATCAGGCGGCGGAACAGGCAGAACTCTTCATCCTGATAATATGGCTGCAGGCCCTGCTTCTTATGGTATGACAGATACAATGGGAAGAATGCACAGTGATGCTCAATTTGCAGGTTCTTCATCAGTTCCTGCCCATGTTGAGATGATGGGTCTCATCGGTATGGGCAACAACCCAATGGTCGGCGCAACCGTTGCTTGTGCAGTAGCAGTAGAAGAAGCAAGTAAATAAGGCTTTTTCGGGCACATTTCAAAATAAAAATCTTTAACGGTAAATTGTAAAATTGCGAATTTGTCTACGATTTGCCTACGCTCTAAGATTTCAAGGGTGGCACATTAATTTGTGTCATCCTTTTTGTTTGGCGTAAACATAGTATCTAATACCGAGGAATAAACATCTTCTTGCTTTTTAGTCCAGTGGGCATAAGTATTTAGAGTTTCCTGAATGTTTTTATGCCCCATTCTTTGCTGAACGAATCTTATGTCAGCCTCGTGTTCAAAAAGCTCTGTGCAATGCGTATGCCTTAAAGAATGAAAAGTAAAATCAGTTATTCCGAGTTCCTCTTTAATCACTTTCGTAGTATGTAATGATGTATTGGTAGTAACTAATGAGCCATCATCTCTAACGCTGATAAGGTCAATTTCTTTTTCGCCGTCTTCTTTAAATGAAGTTCTGTTAATATCCCCATTATCATTTACATATATGTGTATATAATTTCTCTGTTTCTGATTTTTCAAATACCTTTTATAGCCTTTTTTCAGTATTTCAAGTGTGTTATCATCAATCGCTAATTTTCTGACAGAATCATATTTTGGCAATTTCAGATACCACTTTCTGGCACTTGAATACTGCATTTGTCTTTTAACGCTTAAAGTTTTATTTTCAAAGTCTATATCACTCCAGCATACTCCATAGGCTTCGCCCTTTCTTAACCCAAAACGATAAGCAAATAAAAGGGGAAAATATACAGAGGTATCCACAGTAAAGCGTTCAAAAATCAAATCTATTTTGTCACGAGAAAGAAATACATTTTCGTGTGATTTCAGATTTTTCTCTTTTAGTATCCTTTGATTAGGTATTTTTAATCCTAAGGCTGGATTGTTTGAAACGCTTATATATTTGTTTTCAACTGCATATTTAAAGACAGCAGTCATCATAGCCTTTAAATTAGTAATTGAATTAATGCTTGTTTTACCCTCATCAATAGCTTTGTTAATAATATGTTGCAGGTCTGATATAGATATTTTGTTTAATGGTTTACTCCCTATTTCAGGAATAAGCCATTTTTTAATCATCTTTCTATACTTTTCCTGCGTACTGTCTAATGTATTGATTTTAACATAGTTTTCAAACCAATAATCATTAACAAAATCGGCAAAACTCATATCATTTTTCTTTAGGTCATTGCCTGAAAGATATTCAGTTAAAGCACGATTGCCTACATCTTGAGCCTCTCTCTTCGTTTTGAAAGTGCCTACAATTTTGCGTGTCCTTTTGCCTGCAATAGGGGCGGTTTCAAACGAGGCTTGATATTTCGTGCCTCGTTTGCCCTCACGCCGTTTAATGCAAAGTTGTGGCAATTACTGCACACCCCTTTCATCTGCATTACATTGATTAGCTTGATTGTTTATAAATTCTTCAAGCCACTCGGTAGCTATCATAATTCTACCGAGTTTAATGCTTCTAAGTTCACCAGAATTTATAACTTTGTAAATCTGATGAATGTTGCATCCAAAAAGGTCTGCAACCTCAGATACTGTCATAAATCTCTTATCATTATTGATATTCATAATTAAAAACCTCGTTTCTTTGAAATAGTAAATTTTATATCAATTATCTCCACAGCACCATAAACTATGGAAATTAGGGGATTAAAATGTAACATTATCTTCATAGTTATCACCATTATCTGACGATAAAAGTTCGTTATCATCACCACAACAAGCCGTTTCATTATTGAATTTTTGACGATATGGTGGTAATGGTGATAAATTTTTATTTTTAATGAATATATGAGTTCCATCGGAATAATTTGTATATATATCAAAACTTATACCCATAGAATTCAAATTGCTTTTTAGCACTTTTAATCTTCTTGACAGGTGATTTGCAGCTTTTGGAATTTGCTTTGAATTAGCAGAAATTCCACAATTAGATGTTAAGTTTAACAAAGCATTAAGTAATTCTGACATTCTACCTGTCCACTCTTTTTTGTCCCTCATAAATTCAATCATTAGAGTAGCAACAACATCATTATTAACAGCCTCAATATTTTGACTATCAATATTTTTCTTGTATTCATCAAGGAAAATCTGACCTTTGTTGTCTAATGCCTCACCAATAGCATAACCCCATCTTGTGAAGTCTGCCATTCTCTCTAACTTATTAAGTTTTACATTAGGGTATATGGTAATTGCTTTTGCGAGTATGTCAAAAATACCACCTAAAATATAGGGTAAATCTTTTTTAAAATCGTTTTGTACTTCTGCCAATTCCTTTCGGTCTTTATCTGAAATTCGCGAAAGCTCCATCAAAACAGCTCTATCTAAAAGGTCTGAGCGAGTAGCTATATTGTTAATGCCGTTAATTGCAAAACATCTTTTAAAGGTAAAAATACAATCTTCTGCATTTGTGTTCAGTTTCCGTTGCTGAATACCAACGCCTGTTATTGCTCGACATAATGTATCACTGACCTCTTCATTTATATACGAAACATTATCAAAAGGTAAAAACCAATGCTGTTGCAAATTAACAACTAATGACCTCATATCCTTTTGAATTGTCAGCGTGTCCAATGCCGATGGGTCAATTAACTGCTTTAGTAAACTGCAAGCAGTACTTTTTGCAGACCCCATTTCACCATAGACAACTAAAACTGAATGTGGTATATCAGGCACAAAGCAGGATACAAGCCAGCACAAAAACAAGGTGTGATTATTTTTGATATTAATATATTTTAGTATTCTGTTTATATCACCATTATTATTGGGCAGTATTTGAGCTTGCTGATGGCGGTAGCGATTAAACAAAATAGGAACATTATTTTCAATAGTCCAACCATTTTCTGTAATTTTCACTGCTTGCCAATCAGCATTAGTCAAATCATACCAAAAAGCATTTTGGTATTCTGTCACACGATTAGAAAGTTTTATTTTCTTATCAGTTCCAAATCGTGCTTCAGATAGCATAACATTGATAACTTGTAATAGATTATCTTTATTGATAGGTCTTTTAAACTCTTTATAATAAAGGTGATTAAGATACCAATAAAAATCTTTACTATCTATAGGCAAAATCTCTTTATGCTCATTAATTGTTACAGAGGCATAAGCCTCATTTGAGCTATCACAAAATAACTCACAACCATTATTTTGGATAAGACTTAACAATGATTTGCTTTGTGGCTCTCTCTGATTGATTTCTTTATCCTCAATACCATTATCAGATTCATCAAAATATGATATAACATCAAATTCCTGTAAATCTCCAATCTCTTCCATTGTATGACCTTTTTGAAGCCAGTCATAAATGTCTTCCTTATTTGATAAATCATCAAGCAAAATCACCTTTGCAAAGGGTAGATTTTCCTTTAGCATTTTAGCATACTTAAAGCCCGCTAAATCGTTGTCAGGAAGAATAATAATGTTCTTATTTTCTAAATATTGAGAATATGTATCTTCCCACTTTGAATTAGCACCAGTGTAAAGCGTGGTAGCAACATAACCCTGTTTAATAATAGCGTCTGCACACTTTTCCCCCTCGACCAGGTAGACAGTATCTGACTTAATAACAGCAGGCAAATTGTATAATACTTTCTTAACACCCTTTAATGACTTTATACCATTAGGTTGCATACATTTAAATGATTTACTGCCATCGAATTTATCATACCTTGTTTTAGTGTAGGCAAGCCTTCCGTCAGCATTAAAATATTCATAGTCAGTGATGCTTTTATTTGATGAACTTTTAACGCCTATATCATAATATAAATCTGATTTTGTTAAACCCAATGAATTAAGAATGTCATCAACTGAACATTCTGCAAAACAATGTAATAGGATTTTACCATCGTCAAACTTAATTGATAAACTCGGATTTTTATCCTCGTGAGCAGGGCAACAAGCCATATACTGATTTGGTGCTATTTCCTTAACCTTTAATAATAAGGAAAGAAAATCTTCTTTTGATTTAAACATTTAATATCTGTTCCTTTCAAATTAGTAGTTGCCATTTGCTACTCATTGATATATAATAATAAGTAGTAAGGCTTTTGTTTGTGTTCTTACTTATTTAACCGTTTGAGTACCGCTAATACTCAGACGGTTTTTATTTTGCAATCAAATTAACCACCTCGCTTTTCTGTTGTGGCTTTATTATAAGCCCTAAATCCAAAAAAGTCTATTATTAATTATTATAGTATATTTGTTGCATTATTGTGAAGTTTATGATACAATTAATTTACTATTATGTAGCTACATTATGATATATAATATATTTAATTAAATTTGCACTGTTTTATTAGGAGGTTATTATGAGCTTTACAAAATGTAATTTAACATTTGGAGAACGGCTAAAAGAATTAAAAGATAAAACACCAGATTTAACTTGGAAAAAGGTTTCAGATATAACAGGTATATCTGTTTCAACAATATATAGTTATATTGATAAGAAAAATCTTAAATCTCCAAATTTAGATAATGCTATTGAATTAGCAAAGTTTTTCAAAGTACCGTTAAGTTATTTGTGTGGCGAAGTTGATGAAAATAATATTAACGATGTTAACATTGTTGAAGCATTCTTTAAAATTTTAAATGTATGCAATCCTGATATAGGAACTGATAGTCAATATCCTACATTAGTGTTTAATAAATATAATGATGATAATAATGCCGACCTTATTAAGCAGTTTTTAGTTGAATATAAGTATTTTGAAAAAATGCATTCAGATGGAATCATTCCTAAAAAATTACTAAACGATTATAAAGAAGATTTAAAAAAACGATACGCTTTTATTCCTGCAATGCCTTCATATGAAGAAAGAATTAAGATAGATAAGGAAGTTAAAGAAAAAAGAGTAGAACTAATTGATAAAGAGTATTCATAAATGGTGATATGGTGGTAATGGAGATAAATTTTTAATTTAATACATAAATATCGAGCTATTGATTTTACGGTCAATAGCTCTTTTCTTATGCAACAAAAAACGGACTGACAATAAGTCAATCCGAAAATGTTAATCATTTATTCCGAGTAAAATATTTACTGCTTCCTGCAATTCAGGTTTGTTGCGATAAGCCGATACAAGTTTTCTTTCCTGTTCATTCAGATTATCGGTTGAAATCTGAATGTCGAGCAATTCACTCGGTGATACATCAAGAGCCTTGCATA
>JBKWUD010000010.1:0-60292 GCA_046989265.1 Eubacterium sp. | reverse complement strand
ATGTTCATGTGATTGCTCATAACCTCGGCGGACTTTACGGAACGCCGCATGGCCTTGCTAATGCAGTAATCCTTCCATATGTTCTTGACTGGTATGGTGATGCTGCTTATCCTCAGCTTGCAAAGCTTGCTGACCTTATCGGTATTACAACACCGTCAATGTCTGTTGAGGAGAAGGGTAAGGCATTTATTGCTGAAATCAGAAGACTGAATAAGGCAATGAACATCCCTGAAAAATTTGATATGATTAAAGAAGAGGATCTGCCGACACTCGTTAAGCGTGCGCTTAAGGAGGGTAATCCGGGTTATCCTGTTCCTAAGATTATGGATGCAAAGGACTGCGAAGCTGTTATACGCACCTTTATGAAATAATCGTTTTATATGTTTTGAACGGCACTGAGAAATCGGTGCTGTTTTTATTGTTTAATGCTTTTATTTATGATATAATCAATATTGGTGATGATAATGAAGTTTAATTTAAAAAATGAAAATTATAAAAACTTTGATATTTATAAGGATAATGTTCTGCAGCCGAGATCTTATTTTATACCTTTTTCATCAATTGAAGAAGCAGGGAAAAGCGATATAAGAACGGAGCGCTATAACTCCTCAATGGTTGCTGTGCTCAGCGGTGAATGGGATTTTAAATATTTCAAAAGGGTATCTGATATGCCTGATGAAATTGATATTGATTCATTTGAGTTTGATACTGTTTCTGTTCCGTCAGTGTGGCAGCACACCGGTTATGAGGAGCCGTATTACCTGAATACTCGTTATCAATTTAAGCCGAATCCGCCTGAAATTCCTGCTGATTGCCCAGTTGGTATTTATCATAAGGCTTTTAATCTTGATAATACTGATGGCAATTTTACGCTTACTTTTTTAGGTGTGGCAGGAGCTCTTGATATCTTTGTTAACGGCAGTTATGTCGGCTACAGCGAAGGCAGTCACAATACGAGTGAATTTGAATTGAATGAGTTTGTTGCCAAAGGCAAAAATGATCTTGTTGTAGTTAATCATAAGTGGTCAAACGGAACCTATCTTGAGGCTCAGGATATGTTCAGAAATAACGGAATATTCCGTGATGTTCTGCTCACCAAAACAGGCAATAATTCAATTTATGACTTTGAGGTAAAAACAAGCTTTAATGATGATTATACATATGATTTAACTATTATTCCAAGCCTTAAGCTGACTGATGAATGTGAGCTGACCGCAACGATTATTGATGATGAGGTAGTAGCATCAAAATCAGTTAATGTCAGTGCTGACTCTATTGATAAACTTGAGTTTAAAGGCTTGAATGTTAAAGAGTGGAGTGCAGAAGAGCCTAATCTTTATAAGCTCGTTTTAAGCCTTGCCAGAGAAGGTAAGGCTGTTGAGGTAATTGTTAAGAATATTGGTTTTAAGCATATCAAAATCAACGGCAATATTTTTACATTTAATAATAAGCCTATAAAGTTATTAGGTGTAAATCATCATGACACTAATCCAAAGACGGGCTATGTTATGACTGTCTCAGATATGGAGAAGGATATTAAGATTTTTAAAGAATACAATGTTAACTGTGTTCGTACTTCTCATTATCCACCTGATCCTATTTTTCTTGACCTTTGCGATGAATATGGAATATATGTTGTTGATGAGGCGGATATAGAGGCTCATGGATGTCAGACTGAGTTGCATAAACCCGGTGCGTGTTCACACAAACCTGCATGGCAGAGCAGATATTGGGACAGAGTTTACAGAATGTTTGAGCGTGATAAAAACCATCCAAGCATAACAATGTGGTCACTCGGAAATGAGTCTTGGGGTTATCTGAACCAGGATTATTGTTATGAGCAGCTAAAAAAACTCAGCCCCATTCCGGTTCATTATGAAAATGTTGTCCGTACAAAGCGCTTTGCATACGATGTAATTTCAGAAATGTATCCATGGCACAATAAATTTTCTAAGCTTGCAAAGGGCAGAGGACTGCCTAAAAAATATTATGCAAAGCCCTACTATATGTGCGAGTATGCTCATGCAATGGGTCTTGGTGCAGGTGAGCTAGAAACATATGTTAATGCGTTTTTACATGCTGATAACCTGATGGGCGGCTGTATCTGGGAATTTGCTGATCATGCAGTTTATCACGAAAATGGTAAGTATAAATACACCTATGGCGGTGACCATGGTGAGGAAAAGCATGATGGCAATTTCTGTGTTGACGGTCTTTTCTTCCCGGACAGAACTCCGCATGCCGGCGCATTGCAAATGAAAAACTGCTACAGACCTGTTCGTGCTGAACGAATCGGCGATGAAATAGAATTTTTTAACTATAAATATTTTACCGATGCTAAGCTAACTGTAAAGTGGAACAGCTTAACTGAAAACGGCGAGTTCGACATAGATATTAAACCAAGACAATCACAAAAAGTTAATTTAAGCACTAAAAATAAAAATATTGTATTAAGATATTTTGACAATGATTTCGAAGTTGCATCTGAACAGCTTGAATATTCAGCAGAATTGGATAACGAACCGTATCTTGTTCATAAAGAATCAGCACCTTCTGTCAGCATAAGCGAAAAGAAGCTTTATGTTAAGTTTGACGGCGGTCAGCTTATATATAATACTGACACAGGAGCTATTGAAAGCTATGAAAGGAAAGGTAATGAGTTTATTAATTCTGCACCGTTCAGTCCGCTTTCAGGCTTTAATGCAACTGTATTCAGAGCGCCTATAGATAATGATATGTATATCAAAATGGCTTGGAAGAGATATATGCTTGAAACCGAACAAATGAGTCTTGTTAATAAGGTAACTCCTCAAAAGTCGTATATCATTGAAAAAAATGCTGTTGTAATAAAGAATCTTTACAGGCTTTCAACAATTAAGACCCGCAGCCTTGCCAAAATAGAAATTGCATATACTATTTATGGCAATGGTGATGTTAAGGTTGATGTTAAGTGCAAATCAAGCAAAATGATTATGTATGTTCCACGCTTTGGACTGACTTTTGAAATGCCCAGAAAATATGATAATGTTAAGTATTTTGGTTTGGGTGAAAGACCGAATACCGCTGATTTTAAGGAGCATGCGATGCTCGGAGTATATGAATCAAAGGTTGATGACATGAGAGAAAAATATATTAAGCCTCAGGAATCATCTATGCGCAGTGATGTTTGGTATGCCGAGATTACTGATGATAACGGCACCGGTCTCAGATTCACTGCAATTGATAAGCCTTTTACATTTGGTGCAGATCATTTTACATCTCAGCAGTGTGCAAAGGCTATGCATCAGGAGGATTTAAAGCTTTGTGATACAACTCTCCTTCATCTTGACAGTTACATGCTTGGTGCTGCATCAGGTGCATGCGGACCTATCCCCGGCAAGAAATACAGACTTAACAGCATAAAAGGTCAGCAGTTCTCATTTATGGTATCTCCAATAGATGGAATTACAGGTGATTAAATGAAAATCGGTACAGACATTATTAAAATATCACGAATTGAAAATAGTATTAAAAACGAGCATTTTAAAGAGAGCGTTTTTACTGCTGAGGAAATAGCTTATTGCAAAAGTGCTGAAAATTATGCAGGACTTTTTGCGGCAAAGGAGGCATACCTTAAAGCTCTTGGCACAGGTATTAACTGCAAACTTAATACGATTGAAATTTCACACGATAGTAAAGGCAAGCCTTTTATTAAAAATGTTTTAAACAGTGATTTAAGCATTTCCCACGATGGAGAATATGCAATTGCAGCGGTGATATTATGTTGATTTTAACGGCAGATGAAATAAGAGCAGTGGAGAAAAAGTGCTTTGAGTATTATTCTACAGAGGCAGAACTGATGCTCAGAGCAGGTACTGCCTGCTATAATGAAATAATAAAAAAATACAATGTGAAAGGCAAGAGCATTTCTGTCCTTTGCGGCAACGGTAAAAACGCAGGTGACGGTTTTGTTATTGCCAGACTTCTTAATGCGTTTGGTGCTTTCGCAAAGATTGTGTTATGCGATAAGTCACCAATCATTGCCGAGCCGCTTATGTATTATAATCAGGCGCTTAGCAGCGGTGTTGCTTCAGTTGAATACAGCAGTGAATGCTTGAATTCCGATTTCATCGTTGACTGTATGTTCGGCATAGGATTTCATGGTGAACCCCGTGTTCCGTTTGATAAGATATTCAGCGAAGTTGCAGAATGTAAGGCAGTTATAATTTCGGTTGATACTCCGAGCGGCACAAATGCCACAACCGGCGAGATATGCAAAAATTGCATAAATGCTGATTTTACAATCGCAGTATCTGCTTTAAAATATTGTCATGTTTTACCGCCTGCTAATGCATATTGCGGTGAAATTGCTGTAGTGGATATCGGTATCCCGTATGATTGCTATACATCGGGATATGCAAAGACAATTGAATTTGATGATGTTAAGTCTTGTCTGCCTGAGCGTGATAAAAATGCAAATAAGGGTAGTTTTGGGCATCAATTGAATATCTGCGGCAGCTATAAAATGTTTGGTGCAGCAGTTATTGTCTCTAAAGCGGCACTGCGTTCGGGTGCAGGTCTTGTTAAACTCACTGTACCTGAAAGTGCATATCCTCTTGCGGCGGCACATTTAAATCAGCCGATTTTTAATCCTGTCAAAGAAAATGATGAAGGCACAATTTCCAAGAATGCAGTTGATGATATTCATGATGATTTACTGTGGGCTGACAGTATTGTGATAGGCTGCGGACTCGGAGTTAATAATGACACTAAGGCAGTTACACAGTATGTGCTTAAAAATTCAAAATCCCCCGTTATTCTTGATGCTGATGGTATAAACTGCATAAATTCGAGCATAGATATATTTAAGGAGATTAAAGTGCCTGTTGTTCTTACGCCGCATCCCGGGGAGATGTCAAGGCTCATATCAAAAACAACAGCCGAGGTGCAGGCAAACAGAATTAATATTGCAAAAAGTTTTGCAAGTGAAAATAATGTTATTCTTGTGCTTAAGGGTGCAAACACCGTAGTTACGGATGGAGATGCGGTTTTTGTATGTCTTACCGGCAATCCATCAATGGCAATGGGCGGAACAGGAGATATGCTCAGCGGAATGATTGGTGCCTTTGCTGCACAGGGCATAGCGCCCCTTGATGCTGCCAAGGCGGCAGTTTATATCCATGGACTTTGCGGTGATAAATGTGCCGCAGAGTTAAGTCAAAGAGGAATGACTGTTTCTGATATGATAGACCGACTCGGCACTTTAATGTCTGAATTTGAATAGCCGAGTTGATTATGATGAAAAAGATAATACCGTTATTTTTGCTGGTGTTAGTCCTAAGCGGTTGTGCAGCAAAAATATATACCCCTGTAATTAACACTGAATTTGAACTTAATGCAGTGTATCATACAGGGGATTTTTCTTATAATTGTTTAATTGTTAAAGATGAAAGCAGCCTTTCAATTACACCGACCACGACCAATGCAGCAGGGATGTCAATTACATATAACGGTGCTGATGTTACCTTTAATAAGGACGGTATGAAAAAGACAATCAGTGCGGATAAGATTAATAATACAAATCCTGCTATCGTACTTTATGAAGTGTTTAATTATATTGAAACAACTGAGGACTTGAGTGTTGAAAGAGTAGATGATTCCTTTCAGTATACAGGCAAAACCTCGCTCGGTAATTTTATTTTGGTCCAGAATAAAGACAATTCCTTTGATTACATAGAATTTCCTAATGCCGATATTTCAATAGTTTTTTAGAATGATGTGTAAATATAATCATTCATTAAATTGCTGTTGGTTTCTTTAATTTTAGTATTGTAATATTGAGAATCACTTTTGGGATTGTAATTCTCTTTTGCCCTTTCTGAAAATTTGCTGTTATCACCGATTGCAGATATATCAGTTATTAACGCCTTGCCATCTTTAAATACGAAATAAACTGAGCATAAGCTTTCGTCAATTTTTGAGTCAGCAATTTCATTCATATGAATAGTGGGATAGTATGCACAGTATGTCATATCTATTTTATAAATATCGCTTTTATCAGCTTTTGTTATGTCAAGAATATTGGTGAACAAATAATATTTTACTCCCCAGTATGAATCTAAGCGTGAAAAATCGTGCTGAAGGCTATTTATATATTCGTCATCTTTTAAATATTCTTCCAAGGCTGCTTGAAGCTCGTTTGACTGCTCTTTGCTAAGCTCAGATCTGTCATATGAAAATAGGGAGCAAATATAGTATTCATTTGTCTTTGAAGAATATTTATATTCAATTGGCTCAATACCAAGTTGTATCAAATCTCCGTTCAGGCTAAAGGGATTGGTAAGATTGTAACAAATTGTAATGGTTGTATTTTCATTGTTGCTGTACACATAGGCATAGGCTGTGCTGAAGGCAATGCTGTAATCACTTATATATTTTTCATTTTCACCATAGTAGAGAAAATTCCCATCATCACCTGACTTGAAATGCCGGTTGAGTGCTGTTTGCAATTCGTCTGGGTCAATGGTCATAAATTCCTCAGCATTGTTGATTACAATATCGTTGAGCTCTTGTACTTCCTGCTCGGTTTTGGATATCAGGCTGTCTTTTATGATTAATGTTTGGTACACAGTGTTGACTGTCAGCAGAGCAGTGGCTATGATTAAAAGTACTGAAATAATATAAGTGATTTTATTTCGTTTTATATCACGCTTTGTGTTTTTCAGCAGCTTTGTTTTTATTAAAATAATGATGCCTGTTATGGATACTGATAAAATTAGCAATACTAATATAATTGTAATCGGAAGAGTGTGATAGGAATTGTTATAAAAATCAAGATAGTCCAAATCATAAAAAAATTTATAAAGATTGAAACCTGAAAATAAATTCTTTATTTCAAACTGTAATACATAAGGCATCGTATTTATTATGAAAATTGAACCTATTGCACCTGAAGCTAAACTGCACAGGTGTTTATTTTTTATTCCGATACTGCAGCAAATAAGTGATAATAAAATACAGACAGAATATACAGCAAAGTCCAAAATGGAAAACTCTAAGGTAGTTTTGCTCAATATGCCATTTTTTTCATATTGCCAATTTATATATGCAATTACTGCTGTAATCTGAAGAGCGGACAGAATGTAATAATTTGCGTTGAAACGCTTTTTAATAGAATTTAACTGCTCTCCAACTATGTCGGCATCACCCATTTTGCCGTCTGCATTTTCTGCGGCAGCAGTTTTGTCATAGCCTATTTCTGAAAAGAATTTTTCATTCTCGTCAATATGGTCAAAAAGCTCCAGTTCAATTTCGCTTTTTCTTCTGCTTGATTTAATATGTGACAAAACCTTGTCTATATATTTATATGTTTTCATATCTCTCCCTCAGGCGAAGCTTAATACCTTACCTACTGCAGTTGAATATGTCTGCCATTCATTTTTCTTCTCTTTGAGCGCAGATTTGCCTTTGCGTGTAATATGATAATATTTGCGCTTTTTGTTCTCAACATCAACCCAATAGCTTTCAACATATCCGGACTCCTCAAGTGAGTGAAGAATAGGGTAGAGAGTTCCTTCCTTAAGACAGAATACTTTTTCACTTCGAGCCTCAAGCTCCTTGATAATTTTATAGCCGTACATATCTTCACTATTAATTACCGATAAAACAAGTGTGGATGTGCTGCCTTTCATTAATTCCTTATTTTTCATTTATATTACCTCCATAAGATTACATATGTACATAGAATTACTATGCACATAGAATATCATAGATGAATTTGTTTGTCAAGCAAAAAATAAAGGGCAGGCAGTCAAAATAAGACTGCTTGCCCTTTCATAATTTTATATTTATATTTTAGCTTAAATTTTTCTTGTCGGTAAAATTGACTTTTCATTAAATTTGTCGTAAATTCCCCAAACTATTAAGAACAAGGTGTATCCGATAATTGCGCCGCCAGCTACATCTGTAAGATAATGTGCTCCTGCAATCATTCTTGAAAATCCCATAAGCAAAACATAGATAAATGAGATTGTGAACATAAAAGGTGCTGCTTTTTTCAGTTTGTCAAATGCGTTGCAGAAAAGAACTGATAAAAAGATTGTGCAGCTGTATGTTGTGTGACCTGAAGGGAAAGAATTGGCATGTGAATATATTCCCATATCATCGCCTTTTTTATACCAAGCTGTGAATGCGTTGAAATCAGTATTATTTTTCATATCGGATGTAAGTCTTGTTGAGAGTCCATCCAGTTTGCCAAAGCTCAGACCTTCTTCATCATAAAATCCGTTTGACGCTGCAACCATTTCTCTGAAACGAATACGGTTAGTAATCGTTTTGAAGTTTTCAACAATTTTATAGCAAATGCCGAGCAAAACTCCGGCAAGTGCAAGCCCTTCAAGCCTGTTAAGAGTTTCCTTGCTTATCCTTGAAAAAATGAGAATCGCAATAACTGTAACAACGGCACATATAACAAAATATACAATTTGTGATAAATCAAAAAAGTCATTTAATATATTTTCAATTAACTTTTTCCAGCCGATAACAGCAAGAACGAAGAAAACCACTTTCCAAACTATTTTTACAATAGTGTCAAATGCTTTAAAGGCTTTGCTGTCAGTGTTATTTACAGGTTTGACAAACGGCAGAATTCTGCCTATAATTTCAAGACATTCATTAAAACCATGGGCGGTAAGAAACAAAACTGTAAACAGAGGACCCCACATACCCCAATACACAAACTGTCCAAATGCCTCAAGAGTGATAGCATATCCGCTTTGCGGATTGAACAGTGCCATATCAATCTGCAAATCCTTAACGCTGCCGAGTATCATAAGAGCTGCGGCAATTATGTAGAATATTACAGACATTGCAGCCAGCATTTTATTATTTTTAATCATAAATATTTCTCCTTTAGATTTTCTTACATATATTTTACCAAATCTTAACATAAAATACAACTCTTTGTATTCAACAAGTATATATGAAATTAATATAGACAGTTGAATAGTTAAATTAAAAGGTCTATAATATATAATCAGGAGGGTTATTTATGAAAAGTGCATTAACCAAAAAGAAAAAGGCGGGATATGCCTTTGGTATATTTACGGAATCACTCGTTTATAATATGTTTTACACATATTATCTTACTTTTTTGAATGAAATTGTCGGAATTAAGCCGGTGTATAGTTCTGTTATTATATTTATATCTATTGCATGGGATGCAGTTACAGACCCGTTGATAGGTAATTATACCGACCGTCCCGGTGTTGATAAGAGAAAGGTTATGAAGATTTCTATTATTCCGCTTGCTGTGATATTCATAGCAGCATGGACAAGCATGGGCTCAGGTTTCAGCTCGCAGATAGCAAAGATACTTTTATACACTGTAATTTCAATGTGTATCTGGGTTTTCTATACTATGTATTCAATACCGTATTATGCTGTTGTGGCAGAGCTTACAGAAGATTATGATGAGAGGACTGAAATCCGTTCATTCTCTTCTCTTTTGAATGCTGTGGCTGTAGGACTTGGAAATATTCTTCCTGCTCTTGTTCCCACTGTTGCAGTTTTACTCGGCAAAAAATACGAGAGTAATTCATATGCGGTAATCGCAGCAATAATCAGCATTATGGCAGTGGTTTTCGGTTTTATATGCTGCAAATCGCTTAACGGTGTATATGAGCCGAAGAAGGCAGAGCAAAATACAGTTTATGAAAATGTTACGCTTAAGTCAACCTTTAAGGCATTCGGTGAAATTCTTAGACTTAAACCTACTAAATGGTTTTTGATATTTGTATTTTTCTTCCTTGCGGGATCGTCTATGATTCAGTCAAACCTCACTTATATGGTAATTGACTGTATTGGTATGGAGTATGATACGGGTATTGTTTTTGTGATTATTTCGCTTGTGCTTGCAATGGCTGTTACGGTTCCTATTGTTGAAAAGGTTGCTGAAAGAACAGACAGAAGAACTGCCACAATCATATTTCTTTCAATTGTGATTGCCGGAGAAATTGCAATAAAGCTTGTGGGTCTTGATCTCAAAATCGGCTCTTTCAAACCTATGTGCATCATTGCTCCTGTTGTTCTCGGTATTGGTATCGGCACTTTCTGGACTCTGTTTTATTCAATGGGTTATGATCTTGTTGAGCTTAACGAGTTTAAAACAGGCGAGAGAAGAGAATCAACTATCACTGCTCTTCCTCAGCTTGTTCAGAAGTTTGGCTCAGCATTTGGAATTTTGATGGCAGGTCAGCTGCTTTCTGCCTATGGATATGATTCTTCAAATGACGTAGCTGGCAAAGAAGCATTGTTTACTAAAGTTGCCGATCCTAAAATAATCGGCGGTATGGAAAATATTTCAACTGTTATTCCTGCAGTTCTTATTGCTGCAGCAGTTGTTTCGGTTATTATTTATCCTATGACCAGAAAGAGGTTTGAGGCACTTATGGTTCAGCTTGATAAAAAGCGTAAAGGTGATGAGTATTCAACCGATGGATTTGAAAAATTATTATAAATTTTGTTTTGGGTTATATAATATGAAATTAAAGCTGGATGAAAATTGGACAACAATAAATAACAAATATCCTCTCAATGATGAAGAGGTTGATCGATATAATTCTGTTATACCTGAACCAAGGCAGGTAAGCCACTCAGAAAAGCCTTTTTATCTGTTTATGCATTTTGGTATGAATACAGCTACAGGCAGAGAATGGGGTAACGCAACTGAAACAGTTGATGATTTCACTATAACAAAAATAAAGCCTGCTCAGTGGGTTAAGGCAGCTAAGTCATGCGGTGCAGCAGGTATAATTTTAACCTGCAAGCACCACGATGGATTTTGCCTTTGGAATACAGGCACTACTGATTTTAATGTTATGAATACTGCTCTCGGAAAAGATGTTGTTAAAGAGCTTTCAGATGAGTGCCATAAAAGCGGAATTAATTTTGGCATTTATCTTTCACCATGGGATATGCATGAAAAATGCTATGCTACACCTAGGTATGATGACTTTTTCTGCCGTCAGCTTACTGAGCTTTTAACAGGCTACGGCGATATATTTGAGGTTTGGTTTGACGGTGCAAAGGGCGCGGACGCAAAGGTATTTGACTATGATTGGGAAAGATATTATAAAATTATACGCACGCTTCAGCCTGATGCAAATATTTCAATCTGCGGACCCGATTTGCGATGGGTTGGCAATGAAGGCGGCAAATGCAGAACAAGTGAGTTTTCTGTAGTGCCGGAATATCTGACAAAGGTTGAAAGCATACAAAAGAACTCTCAGCAGACTGCAGACGGTGCTGCTGCAATGCAGAAAATAACATCTAAAGATGAGGACTTGGGTTCTCGTGCTGTGCTCTCTAAAAATGCATATCTTAAATGGTATCCGGCTGAGGTTGATGTTTCAATCCGAAAGGGTTGGTTTTATCCGGGAGGAGGCAGGGTGAAATCTGCAGGAAGGCTGTTTAAGATTTATCTCAATTCAGTTGGCAATAACTGCTCACTGCTGCTGAATGTTCCTCCGAATGATAAGGGTGTAATTTCAGCCAAGGATTTGCGGGTGCTGAAAGCCCTTGGCAAAAAGATTGAAAAAATTACTGCGAATCCTGTTTTAGTACAGGAATTTGGTGAACTTAAACCGACTGACGGATATCTGGAATTTAAGTTCAATACTTCAAAAAAGCTGAAATATTGCGTTATTGCAGAGGATATAACAAAAGGGCAAAGAGTTGAAAAGTTTGATTTATATATTTTAAAACCGAATGGTAAATATGCTCGTGCATGCAACGGCACAGTTATAGGCTCAAAGAAAATTATTAAGCTTAAAGGCACTGCCCTTGGAGCACTGTTTATAATCCGCCAGTCACGCTCCACACCGCATATTAAACAAATAGGGTTTTATGAATAACAACAGCCGAGGGAATAACCCTCGGCTGTTGTTTTCTGGATTTTATTTAAGTGCATTATTTATTGTATTTAATACTCGTTTTTTATCTGCTGACCAAAGCGGAGCAATTAAATCCTTTTTAGCTCCGTCACCCGTCAGGCGGTGAATCACTACTTTTTCAGGTATAATTTCAACACACTTTTTAATTATTTCGGTGTATTCGTCCAAGCTTAAAATATTGATTTTCCCTTGCCTGTATTCTTCAGCCAAATCTGTGCCGTCCAAAATATGCAGTAATTGAAGCTTGATTCCGTCTGTAACCCTGCATACATATGTGACAGTTTCAAGTATATCGTTCGTTGTTTCGTTCGGCAAACCGATTATTATATGTGTAACTACATTAATTCCTATATTGTGCAAGTCATTAACAGCTTTGTCATACACATTAAGAGTGTAGCCCCTGCGGATATATTTTGCCGAGCTTTCATGAATAGTCTGCAGACCCAGTTCAACAAATACAGGCTTGATTTTATTAAGCTCTTCAAGAAGAAACAGTATATCATCATCAAGGCAGTCCGGTCTTGTTCCTATTGAAAGTGCAGCTATATCGGGGTGATTAACAGCTTCAGTAAACAGCTCTCTCAGTTTATTAACAGGAGCATAAGTGTTGGTGAAAGCCTGAAAATAGGCTATGTATTTGCCGTCTTTTATCTTGCCTGCAACCCGTTGCTTGCCTTGCTCAATCTGTTCGGTAACAGATAGATTTCTATCCTCGGCAAAATCACCGCTGCCGCCCTTTGAACAAAAAATGCATCCCCTTGTATCAATTGTGCCGTCACGATTAGGACAGGTGAACCCACCATCAATTGACACCTTGTAAACCTTGCATCCAAAACGTTCTTTAAGATATGAATTAAGCGTTGTATATTTCATAAAACTCTTTTATATTTTCCGGATTCCCGCAAACATATGATTTGATTTCATTTGCATCAAGCCGTGAGCCGTCAACTCTTGTCGCAGCACCGCCGGCTTCTCTTAAAATAAGTGTTGCACCTGCCCAATCCCAAGGACGTAGAATAAGCTCATAATACATATCTGCCTTTCCGCTTGCTACATAACAAATATCCAGTGCGGCGCTGCCTCCTCGTCTTACTTCAAGTGATTTATAAAATACCTGTTCAGTCAGTTCAAAGGTTTTGTGCGCAAGCTCGTGCTCATAAGGGCATGTACCGAAGAGCACAAGACTGCTTTCCATTTTGCAGTCACTTACATGAATGGGTTTGCTGTTTAAAAAAGCACCCTTGCCTTTTTCGGCATAAAAAATATTGTTGAGATCAGGGTCCATTACAACACCGATATAAAGTTCCTTATCCTTAGCAAGTCCAACACTTATTGCACTGTGCTGGAAGCCTTTAATGAAGTTTGTTGTTCCGTCAATCGGGTCAATTATAAAGCAATAGCCGTCTGTAAGCTCTTTGTTGCCGTCGCCCTCTTCACCGAGAAATTCAGCATCGGGTACGATTTTTGAGAGTTCGTCAATCAGAAAGTCCTGAATCATTTTGTCATATTTAGTAACAAGATCAACCTTTGAGCTTTTTGCCTGAATTCCCAAATCATCTCCTGCACTTTTGTAAATATCTGCTGCACGGCGCACCGCATTAACTATTTGTTTTAACATTTTGTCACCTCTTATTTTTTTATATTATATCATATTCCTTTTTCTTTTCAATATAAATTAAATATGATACTGTCTATTATTATTGCAAAAATTATATACCATGTTTTGCGGCTTTTCAAAAGGGGTGCAACCACTCTTCCCGGCAGAGCCGCACTTTATCTTAAATATAATATTCTTAATCGTCTTTCAGACGGTGTGCATATTATCTGTGTTACAGGCACCAATGGTAAAACGACTACCTGTGCACTGCTCGAGCACGCACTCAAATCTAACGGCCTTTCATATTTTATCAACAAAAGCGGTGCAAATATGCTCTCCGGTGTTGCTACGGCTTTTATAATGAACAGTAATGTTTTCGGCCGCTGCAGAAAGGATTATGCAATTCTGGAGTGCGATGAAAACAGTCTGCCTCTTATATCGCGGTATATTGATGCAGATGTAGTTGCAGTAACAAATATATTCCGTGATCAGCTTGACCGTTACGGCGAGGTCAGTTATACGCTTTCAAAAATCAGGGAAGGTATTGATAATATGCCTGAGGCGGTGATAGTGCTTAATGCTGATTGTCCGATGACTTATTCGCTCTCTTTTCTTTGCGATAATGATGCAGTAACATTTGGAATTAATGCTGATTTAAATGACAGTGCTGTTTCCGATAACCGTTTTTGTCCCCGCTGTAATTGTGAGCTTGTATACCACAGCAGAGTTTTTGCTCAGCTTGGTGATTATTATTGTCCGCATTGCGGATATCATCGATGCCGGCCTGATATCTCTGTTGATGACATTGTCGATGTAACAGAATTCGGTTCAACATTTTTTGTCAATGACAGGCTTCACTCAATCTCTCTCGGCGGTGTTTACAATATTTATAACTATATTTCTGCGCTGACCGTACTTAATGCTCTCAGAATCAGTGAGCCGAAGTCACTTGCCGAATTCTCAGGTGCATTCGGAAGGATGGAACGTTTTAAAAACGGTGAACAGACAGTTTTGCTCATGCTTGTGAAAAATCCTGTTGGTCTTTCAAGCTGTATTAAATATGTTACCAAAATTAAGGGTGAAGTCGATCTTGCGTTTGCTCTTAACGATAATGATGCAGACGGAAGGGATGTCAGCTGGATTTGGGATGCATCTTTTAAACCTCTGAATATTAAAAATTCGTTTATTTATACTGTGGGTTTGCGTTCATACGATATGGCTCTCAGATTGAAGTATGACAATATAAATGTCAGCAGTGTTATTGACGGTGAGAATTATAACAGCTTGATAGATGTAATGAATCACTCTGACCGTGATTTTGTGGTGCTTTCAACATATACTTCAATGATGAATATGCGCCATATTTTTATTGATAATTTTGGGGGTAAAGAGTTTTGGCAGTAGATAAAATTAAAATAGCTCATTTATATCCTAACGAGCTTAATTTGTATGGCGACAGCGGAAATGTGCTTTGTCTTTATAACCGTCTGGTTTGGCGAGGATATAATGTCAGTGTTGAGCATATAGGTATAGGCGACCGCATAAATGATTTTGATATTTTGTTTATCGGCGGCGGTCAGGATAGGGAGATGAAAATTATTGAGCGTGATTTGCGCCGCAAGGCAGATATGCTTAGTTACTCAATCCGGCAAGGCAGAGTAGTGCTTGCAATCTGCGGCGGTTATCAGATTTTGGGTCAGTATTATAAAACATTTAACGGTGATGAAATAAAGCTTACCGGTGCGTTGCCGTTCTATACTGTCGGCAGCGATACAAGAATGATAGGTAATTTTGTATATCAGACTGAGTTTGGCAAAGTAGTCGGGTTTGAAAATCACAGCGGCAAAACCTATCTCGGCAAATCACTTTGTCCTCTCGGAAAAATAATAACAGGTTTCGGCAATAACGGTGAGGACAAAACCGAGGGGGTTTTGTATAAAAACACCTTCGGTACATATGCTCATGGTCCTGTGCTTCCGAAAAATCCTGAATTTGCAGATGAATTAATCACACGGGCTGTCGGAGAAACTCTGCAGCCGATTGATGACACTGTTGAAAAGCTTTGTCATAATCAGTTAATCAGCAGATTTGGATAATATTGCTTGTTTAATCTTTTTGTGATATACTCACTTTGGTGATTAGAGTGAGAAACAGAGCAATTGACATCTTAAAATTTGCAGCATCAATATTTGTTGTGATGATACATGTCAGTCCTCCGGGAACAGACGGATTGTTTATTAAGGGACTTGCACGATTTGCAGTTCCTGTGTTTTTTATTTGTTCGGGTTATTTTTCATATAAGCTTTCAATTACAAAAGATTATTCAAAAATAGGGAAAAGAATACTGTCTCTTTTCAAAATGCTGATTATTACATTTGTGATTTATTATATAGGCTTGATTTTAATCAGTAATCCGGAGAAATTTTATTCTGCACTTGTTTCCTTTGATGGATGGAAAAAGTTCTTTTTAGCCAATTATTTATTTGTCAGCTGGTTCAGCTTTTTATGGTTCTTATCAGCATTAATCTATTGCTATGCTATTTATGCAGTATTTATTAAAATAAAGCTGGTGAAAATTCTTAAGCTGACGCCGATTTTAATTATTGCAGCAATTGTAGTCTTTGATTTTCTTGTAAGAAATGATAATTATAATGTCAATGCTGCTTATTTCAGGAACTTTTTATTTGACGGCTTACCGTTTTTTATGGTTGGATTTATCATTAAAGAAAATGAGAGCAAAGTAAAAAAGCTTGGCACAAAAATACCGCTTGTGTTCACTGCGGCAGGTATTGGCATTTTCATTGCAGAATTTATTTTTGTTAATGATTTGAGTGAACTTTATTTCGGCACTGCAATTATGGCAGTATCCTTATTCATTTTTGCACTTAACTTTAAATGCCCTGATTGTTTTAACAAACTTTATTTGATTGATTCAATGTCACTTTATATTTATCTTTCACACAAGCTGATAAAAGAAATTGTAACTAAATTGTTCAACGATGTGTTCCTTGTTGAAGCAAGTATTGCAGACAATATTAAGCCGGTTGTTGTTTTGACTGTTTCAATATTATTTTCATATTTGATTTCAAAAGTAATTGACAAATGTAAGCATAAAAAGAATAATATGCAAAAAATATCTTGATTTTTAAATTTTACTGTGGTATTATATTTCAGCATTGATGAAAGGGCGTATTGCGCCTGTTTGTCAAGAACACACACAAATCGTTAAGCCTTAGGTTGTCAATTCAGGCTGTGCCATGCGGTTTGTGGAGGATTAACCTTAAAGGAGGAAATTATAATGGCAAATGTAGTTTCAATGAAACAGCTTTTAGAAGCAGGTGTTCATTTCGGACATCAGACAAGAAGATGGAACCCTAAAATGGCTGAATACATCTTCACAGAGCGTAACGGCATTTACATCATTGATCTTCAGAAGACAGTTAAGAAGCTTGATGAGGCTTATATGTTCGTTCGTGATCTCGCTGCAGACGGTGGAGAGATTATTTTTGTAGGTACAAAGAAGCAGGCTCAGGAGTCAGTTAAGGAAGAGGCTATTCGCTGCGGTATGCCTTTTGTAAATGCCAGATGGCTCGGCGGTATGCTCACAAACTTCAAGACAATCAGAGGCAGAGTTGCCCGTCTTGCTCAGCTTAAGGCTATGCAGGCTGACGGCACTTTTGACCTTCTTCCTAAAAAAGAAGTTGCAGGTCTTGAGCTTGAAATTGAAAAACTTGAGAAATACCTTGGCGGTATCACAGAAATGAAGAAAATTCCACAGGCAATGTTTATCGTTGATCCTCGCAAGGAGAGAATCGCTGTATCAGAGGCTATGAAGCTCGGTCTTCCTATCGTTGCTATTGTTGATACAAACTGTGATCCTGACGAAATTGACTATGTAATCCCAGGTAATGACGATGCTATCCGTGCAGTAAAGCTTATCGCAGGTGCAATGGCTGATGCTGTTATTGAGGGAAGAGACGGCAAAGATGCATCTGAGGCAGACGAAACTGCAGAGGATTCAGCTGAAGAGGCTGCTGAATAATATTATTTAAGTATCACAATTTATATATAGGAGGTAAATCATTATGGCATTTACAGCACAAGATGTTAAGGCACTTCGTGAGAAGACCGGCGTTGGTATGATGGAATGTAAAAAGGCACTCGTTGAGGCTGACGGAGATATGGACAAGGCTATTGACTATCTTCGTGAAAGAGGTCTTGCTGCGGCTCAGAAGAAGTCAACAAGAATCGCTGCCGAGGGTGTAGTTCTTCCATATTATGATAAGTCAGCAAAGAAGGGTGTTGTTCTTGAGGTTAACTCAGAAACAGACTTTGTTGCTAAGAATGAAAAATTTATGAGCTTTGTTGAGGGCGTTGCTAAGACTGTTCTTGCAACAGATCCTGCTGATGTTGAGGCTCTTAAAGAATCAAAATTTGACGGTACAGACAGAACTGTAACAGAAACTCTTAATGATCTCGTTCTTGCTATCGGTGAGAATATGAAGGTTCGTCGTTTTGACAGAATGGACGGCATCGTATCTACTTATATTCACGCAGGCGGAGCAGTTGGTGTTATGGTCGGCTTTGATGTTGCTGATGAGGCTAAGGCTGAAACAGCTGAATTTGAGGCTATGGGCAAGAATGTAGCAATGCAGATTGCTGCTATGAGTCCTGCATATCTTGATGAAGCATCAGTTCCTGCTGATGTTGTAGAGCATGAGAGGGGTATCCTTGCTGCTCAGATGAAGGAAGATCCTAAGATGGCTTCTAAGCCTGAAGCAGTTCTTGCTAAGATTGCTGCAGGTAAAATGGGCAAGTATTATAAAGAAAATTGCCTTGTTGATCAGGAATTTGTACGCAGTGATCTTTTCCAGGGTTCAGTTAAGGGCTATGTGGATTCAGTTGCTAAAGAGCTTGGCACAGAAATCAAGGTTAACGGCTTCATCCGTATGATGAAAGGCGACGGTCTTGAAAAGAGAGAAGAAAACTTTGCCGAGGAAATTGCAAAGCAGATTAATGGTTAATAAAATAGTTTATTATGAGCATCTCAGATGAGATGCTCTTTTTTCTTGATGAAAATAATTCTTTATGATATTATGTAATCGGTGATGAAGATGAATTGTTGTGAATGGTGTAATTTATCTGACGAAGATAAAAAATATATGTTATTTCAATCAGACTATTGGCAAATATTTTTAGCGGATAAGCAGGATTATATCGGCAGATGTATTTTAGTATGTAAAAGACATGTGAAGTCTTTATATGATTTGTCCGCCCAGGAATGGATGGATTTAAAAGATGTTATTAATAAGTCAGAAAAATGTTTATCAGATGCTTTTGGGGCAACAATGTTTAATTGGAGCTGTCTTATGAATGATTTTTATAAATCAGATACGCCAAATCCCCATTTGCATATTCATTTAAGACCAAGATATAAAAATCCTGTTATTATTAATGGAAAAGTTTTTATTGATGAAGAATTTGCGCATCATTACAATAATAAAAAAACACCAATAGTTAATGAAAATGACTTTCAAAAAATTTATTTGGTATTAAAAACTGTATTTCAGATTAACGACTAGTAACAAATAAAAGCAAGTGCGTAATTACTTGCTTTTTTGTTTACAGAGTTTATTTGTTATGTTACAATTAGTTTAAAGTTATCTCAATAAGAATTTTGGAGAAACATATGGAAATAAGTCTTATAAGTCAGATTCTATTAATAATCAGCTCAATATTTTCACTTGGATTTAAAGTGTTATATGTTTATGCGATATATTTTAATTGTAAGGCAAACAGAAGAACAAAATTAGTCTTGTATGTTTTTGGCTCAATTTTTCTACCGATAATTACAGGAATAGTTTGTCTAAGTCAAAATAAGAATGCCGAAAAGAATAAGGATTATAAAAAAAGCGTGATTATGGTGATAATAGCTTTAGTATTCTTAGTTGTTTCCTTTGTTGCAGCTGTCGTTGGTAATAATTATAAATGGCTTGATTCCAAGGGAAACGGTTATTCAGAACTATCTAAAGTATCGTATTATGATAAAGACGGAAATACTTATAATTATGATTTTGATAAGCATGGATATGATTATCTGTATATAAACGGAACAGACGAACGGCTCAATGCAGATCTTTGTTATTTGGACGAGAATGGATTGCTGTATTATGATAAAGAAATGAATATAACTGCAAAAGATAGTTCAAGCTGTGTTGATGAAAACGGGGATTTATATTATCCTGTGAAATATTCATTCTTTAATGAGGATAATAAAATAAGTTACGAGTTTTCTTCGTTCAGCTATGACAGAGAAGGAAATGCTTATACATATGATTATGTTCCTTATTTTGATAAAAATGGAAAAAAATACGGTTATTCTTTTGACTCAAATACTCAAAAAGGCACATATACAAATGTGTTTACCGGTGAGGAATTTGATAACAAATATTGTTTCGTAGATGAGAACGGGTATTTTGTCTATGACAGTGAGCATAAATTTGTTTTACAGAAAAACTCAAAATACAGTAATCAATATATGGATATTAATGGAAAAATTTATTACTGGGCATCCGGTGTAAGCTGGGACAAAAACGGAAAAATGTATGATTCATATGATAGGATTATAAATTGATATTCTTTTTATTTAAGTGGAGATAGGAGATAAGAGTATGGCTTTTCATACCGGTTTATATTGGGCTGTTAAAAGATTCAAACAGAGAAAACTTAAAACACTTGACGGTTATACTGCGTATTTAAAAAAATGGGATTTGAGTAAAGTTCCCCCTTTGTCGGTGGGGAAAACAGATGATTTAAAAGATGCAGATTATAATAATTTGTTTTCCTATTTAGAGAAATATGACATAATAAAAGAAAAATATTCCTTAGATAATGTGATTAAAGGTGATAACGATTTTGAAAAAGCTTTGTCCTTAATGCAATGGCTTACCGATTCAACATATTACAGCGGTGCGCAATGCCTTTTTCACAAACTTTTGCCTGATGATACTCTTGCTATTTTAGATTTTTCATATAAAAAATCCTTTAAGTACGCAATTAATTGCAGGTATAAGGCAATAGCACTTACTGATTTATTGATAGCGTATGGAATAAAAGCATATCCGGTTGCAATGATTGATGCAAATAAAGATGGTAATCATTTGACTGTGCAGATATATCTGAGTGATGATAGAAAATGGGTACTTTTTGACCCGTCATTTAATACATATTTTACAGATAATGAGAATAATGTTTTAGATGTATTTGAACTCAGGGATTATTTCTTGGAGGGTAAAGAACCGATCGTACACGGTTACAATTTTAACGGTACAACAGAGTGTATTGATATTTATAAAAAAGTCTTTATCAAGTCCGATTTAACTAATTTAAGAACTTGGCATGATAATTCAAACTCGGGCAGGAAAGAAAGAAACTTTGATAAAAGAAAAGCCTTTGACTGTAAATTGCCTGATTCAAAATATATTATCCTGGAGTAATAATATGTCTAAAATAAAAAAATCTTCAAAGGCAGTTATAGCAGCAGTAATTATTGCTGCCTTAGCCGTAACAGCGTTCGGTGTATTATATAACTTTGGCTTTTCCGGTCTGCATAATAATCCGTCTTCAAGTGAAAATCAGATAAAGGTTGCCTGCGTCGGTGACAGTATAACATACGGTCACGGAATAAAGAACTGGAGCAAAAATAATTATCCGTCACAGCTTGCAGAGCTTTTAGGCGATTCATACTGCGTTGCAAATTTCGGCGTAAGCGGAAGTACGGCACAGAACAGTGGAGATAAGCCATATACAGAGCAAAAAATGTATAATGAAAGTTTAGAGTTTAATGCAGACGTTATTGTTATTATGCTTGGCTCTAATGATTCAAAACCTGAAAACTGGAACGGTGAAAAGCGTTTTAAAGAACAATACTCTGCACTGATAAAAAGCTATATTAAGAACAATCCGAATTCAAAGATTATTCTTTGCAGTCCTGCTAAGCCGTTTTATATCGGGGGAGAAACAGGCGGACTTATGAAGTTTGATATAAATCCTGAACATTTTTCTGAAATATGTAATGTAATTGAAGAAACAGCACATGATAATGAATGCGTTTATGTTGATATAAATGCATATACAAGTGATAAAAGTCAATGGTTTTCAAAAGACGGAATTCACCCCGATGCGAATGGTGCAAAGGAAATTGCAAATTATATTTTTGAAACCATTAACGAACTTGATGACTGAATAATTTTAAGTAAATATAATCTAAACAACGGCTTGAATTTTTATCAAGCTGTTATTTTTTTGCAATTTTTGATGAGTATCTGCTCACTTCTTGCATTTAAGCTAATTTTGTGATATATTGAATATGTATAATTGTAAAAAATATGCATAAATGGGTGATGTTTATGAAAAAGAATATATTAAAAATGTTGTCATTTGTATTCAGTTTGGTGCTGATTATGACTACTATGACGGCATTTAATCTTAGTGTAGCAATGGCGGCAACTGAAGGTAACTGCGGAGCAGGCACCGGCGGCAAAAATGCTACTTGGTCCTATAATGCCGATACTGCTACGCTTACTATAAGCGGAACAGGTGCTACAAAGGATTACAATGCTGCTTTGTCCAAGGCACCTTGGGAAAGCTATAAGGACACAATAACCACGCTGATTGTTAATGAAGGCATTACTGAAATCGGCAATTATAATTTTTATAATTGTACTGCACTTAAAAATGTTTCTCTTCCTTCCACACTGACCTCCCTTGACGGTATAGGCTTAGGTGTAGGAAGTAATAAAGTGGGTTACGGATGTTTTCAGGCTTGTACTGCACTTGAATCAATAACTTTGCCTGGTAATTTAACCACTATTGAGGATTATGTATTTGCAGGATGTACTTCGTTAAAGCAGATTGTTATACCTGACAGCGTGACCTCTTTGGGCGACTATGCTTTCCTTGATTGCACATCACTTAATACCGTAACTTTTGGTGACGGACTGACATCCACAGGCTCATATGCGTTCTATCAGGCAGGTGTAAAAAAGATTAATTGGGGTGCTAATATAACAGCTATCAGTGATTGGTCATTTTATGGTTGCGGTATGACGGCGATTGAACTTCCCGAACAGATTACATCGGTTGGAACCCGTGGTTTGGCTAACTGCTATTTCTTATCATCGATTACTGTTAATAATGCAAATACTACATTCAGCGGTGACTCTTGCAATGGCTCAAATCAAACGGTTACTATTTATGGCCACAGCGGATCAACAGCTGAAGAATTTGCAAGCAAATATGAATATGAATTTGTTTCAATTGATGCATGCAATCATCCGACAACACATGAAGTAATTGCACTTGAAGCAACCTGTACAGAGACAGGCATTCTTCAAAATGTTTGTGATAATTGTAATGCAGTAGTATCTGAATCAACTATTAATGCCAATGGTCATTCTTATGAAGTTACCGAAACCGTTGATAACACTGATGTTGACGGCCATATTTATACAACAGAAACCTGCTCTGTATGCGGTGATATAAAAGAAACTGTAACGCACCAAAAAGCACCTGAGGGCAGTGAAACAAGATATGTCTGGAAGGAAGGCTATTATACATATACCAATTCTGCAACCTGTACCAGACCCGGTACGGAGAGATATACCTGTACGGTTGAAGGCTGTTATATACTTGGTAATATTCCGACTTATGAAACACTCAGCGCATCTTTAGGCAGTCATACTGTTGAGGAATATACTGTAACTCTAGAGCCGACTTGTACCACTGAAGGTTCTCAGGAGGGTGTGTGTACAGTTTGCGGTGAAACCGTAACTCAGGCTGTTCCTGCAACGGGTCATAGCTACACAGAAGAAAATCTCCTTGAAACTATTGATAATTCTGCGGAAGACGGTCATATTCATAAAATTTATGAGTGCCAAAACTGTCATGAGCAGATTGATGAAACCGAGCATGTAGAATGGATTGAAGGATTCTATACTCCTAATGTTATCAGCGAGGCTCACTGTGTAATTGACGGTCTTGAAAGAGACACTTGCGATATCTGTTCTAAAACAAGAACTGTGACTTTACCTGCAAACGGTCAGCACGAATGGTATGTAACATCGACAACAGAGCCTACTTGTACTGCTGTAGGTAAGATTTATTATGCATGCAAAAACTGTACTCTTACAAAATCAGAGGATATTGCAGCATTGGGTCATGATTACGTTAAGAATGATGCTTCAAGCAAGGCAGCAACTTGTACTGATGCCGGATATGACTATTTTACATGTTCTCGATGCTCCGCCACGAAGCAGCAAACAGTTGCAGCCTTAGGTCATACTGTTGATGAAAACAATTATGTTGAAACTGCTCCGGCTACCTGCGAGGAAGACGGTGCGGCAGTATCAGTTTGCACGGTATGCTCAGAGACATTTGATATTATACTGCCTGCACTCGGTCATGATTATCAGGATGTAGTTGTTGATTTAACAAGTGAAAATAAGCCGGGTCACTCGCTCGTAACACCAACCTGCAGTCGTTGTAAATCTACAACCGCCTCATCAACCAGACATGATGAATGGATTGAGGGTTATTATACAAACAGCAGCCTTACTTCTCCAACCTGTATTTTACAGGGTACGACTAGAGATACCTGCACAATTTGTAAAACAACACGAATTAACTATCTTCCTGCATTGGGACATAACTATAATTATACTGGGGAATTAAGATGCGACGGTATGCGCTACAGATGCTCAATTTGCTATAACTCAACTTATATAGATGCTAATGAAGTCTTTGGTTATTGGGATACCAAGTATGTCAATTCAAGAGATATTCACAGAACAGGAACGGATATTACATCATACCTTGATGCAAACGGTGACGGAATAATCAATGCAAAGGATTATGCTATTATAAGAAATGCAGTCAGAAATATGCCGGAGCATATCTATGAGGATACGGTGACTGCACCTACATGTACTGAAGAGGGATATACAGCTCATACATGCTCTGTATGCGGTGATGTTTATAAATCTGATTACACTGCGATTGATGAAACTGCTCACAGCTTCAGTGCTGAAGAGGAATACTGCTTGAATGGCTGCGGTGCTGTAAATCCTGATTATGTTGCTCCTCCTCAGGAAGAAACAAATGAGGAGTAGATGCACAAAAATATTGCAATATTAGTTATATATGAAAACAGAGCAATCAGCTTAGTTGATTGCTCTGTTTTTCAATTTATAGATAACTATTTTTCAGTTGTACCGTTATTGCCTTTTCCAGACTTATTGAAATGGTTTAAAAGATAATGAAACATAACAGCACAGGCAACCATTCCGGCTGCCATTCCGAATGTAATAAGCAGCGTATTAATTCCGTTTGTGATAAACTGTTCTTTATCACCTTCTACAAGCCCATTCATAGTATAATAAAGTGCACCGCCGGGGAGAAGGGGAATTATGCCTGGAATCAGATAAGTGTTTGACGGTGCTTTAAGAATTCTCGCCATAATTTCAGCCCATATGTAGACAATAAATGCGGCTGCAAAGTTGCTGACGAACAGATTATCTGAAAGATGATATATCAAAAGATAAACAGCCCATCCTATGGCACCGCCTGCTGTGGATGCAATTACATTCTTTTCACTTACGCGGAAGTATATTGAAAATCCTAATGTGCCAATTGCCGCCATTGCAATTTGAAGAAGTGAAGCTTTCATATAAGGACACCTCCTAAAATCACATATGATAAAGCAAATCCGCATGCAATTGCAACAGCAACTAATACAGCCTCAATAAAGCGGTAAAGTCCTGTAACAATATCACGATTGAACATTTCTTTAACAGAACTCACCAGCAATAATCCGGGGATAAACAGCATTATATCTCCAATCATTACTTTGTCAGAGTGAATTCCAAATCCGAAATGAACAAAAATAAGTGCCAGACAGCCTGATGCCACGCTTGCAACAAAAGTATATATAACCGTGTTAATATTACGAAGCTTAAAATGATAGTCCATAAAATAAATGGCAATTGCAACGGCTGCAGATGCTATTCCATCCAACCAATTTCCACCGAAGAAAACCGCAAATCCGCCTGCTGCAAGCATATATCCCAGGCATTTGATTATAGGCTTTGGTCTTGTGTGCTTATATGAATGTACAATAGTTGTAAGCTCTTCCACAGATGGTATATGTTCACATATGTATCTAGAACTGGCATTCAGTTCCTCCATCCGTCCCAAATCAGTGCCGGATGATAAAATACGAACAGACTGAGTATAATGATTTCCCTCATTATCCTTTATTGTTGCAACAATCAGACTGGTTACAGCATAAATTTCACAATTGCTGAAACCGTATGCAATGCATATTCGGCGAACAGTGTCCTCAACTCTGTGAACTTCTGCACCTGTTTCTACAAGTCTTTTCCCGATTTCCAAAACATTTTCAAGAAAAATATCACATTCCTTACTTGTCATAAATCTACCTCTCTATGGGTCGTTTATCTCAAGTCTTGTAACTCTAGTTAATTATATCACAGAAGTTATTTGCTATCAAGATTTAACAAGCCGATGGCAAATGATTTATATACTATGCGTTTTACTGTGAGTCATATGTTTATTTTTTCTGTTTAAAACCCGGTCACATTTTATGCAGTATCGGAGCTTGTATGTAATGAAAGAAGAAAAACCCAAACTGTTAACAGTATCTGAATTAAGGAAGAGAGGTAAAAATGGAAAAGATATATGAAAACAGTATCAGAAACAAACCATGGAAAAAGGTAATGAGTGTCATATTGTCATTGATAATAGCATTCGGAACACTGGTTACCCTGACGGTAGGCAGTTCACGATTGCAGGATTGGCTTGGGATTAAGCCAATGCTGTCAGCCTATGCTGCTGAAATCGTGGATACAAAAGGTGCGATAGCGTTGAATGAGAAAGCAATGCTTTCGGATCATACTTTAATAGACCTTGAAAACAAGGACGGCTCTAATACAGCATATGTTTTTTCAGAGCCAATAACATACACGGATGATAACGGGAATCTTAAAGCAAAGGATATCTCTGTAGAAAAGCAGACAGATAAAGAGTTAAAGTCTAAAGGATATGAATATACTAACGGACAGAATGATTATCGTATTAACTTTTCAAAGAATCCTAAAACAGGACTGAAGGTGCAGGCTGAGAATTGCGTATATTCAATAATTCCCCAAAGTGCAATCAAAGCAGACGGTGAAGAGTCAACCGCAGAATACCTTGAAGAAAGCTTTGAGGTGTTTGAGTATGAAAATATCTACGGCAACGGAACAAATCTGCGCTTTTACCCTCAGTTGAACGGTGTAAAAGACGAGATTGTGCTCAATCAGAATATCAAGCAAAATGCATTTTCATTTGAAATTAAAACAGAAAACTGCAAAGCTGTATTAAATGAGGACGGCACGGTAAGTCTTGTCAGCAATGAGGACGAAAGCGTTGTTCAGACTTTTTCCGCACCGTTTGCATATGACAGTGAATATGTTGAGGGAGATGTAAACAGTCATTACACAGACTGCGAATATTCACTTGAAGAAACAGCGGAAAATACATATATGCTGACAGTAACAGTGGACAAGTCTTGGCTTGAAAGCGAAAAGACTGTTTATCCTGTTGTTATTGACCCGACAACAAGCAACATTAGTGACAGTGCAGATGCAGGCATATATTCCTCAAAATCAACAATCAATTACGGCTCTGAGATAACAGCATGCTTTGGCAGGGCATCAGAGTACGGATACGGCAGAGCGCTTGTTAAGTTCACTGTACCTTCAGCGATACTGAAGGGAGCAACGATAAGCAGTGCATATTTCTGGGCAAGGGAAACAACAGGAAGAACAACGACAACCTATGTGCGTCCGTATATGAATACATCGACCTGGAGCGAATCGGCAGTAACATGGAGCAAAAAGCCGAGCTACGATTCATCATCGGGAATGACAAGAAGAAATATTAACAGTAATTCTTCGGACAGCTCCAGCAGCAAGTACTGGTATAAATTTGACCTGAAAACAGCGGTAAAGAAATGGGTTGACGGAACAAAAACAAATTACGGCGTCAGCTTCATAAGCGAGGAGGAAACAGACAAGGAATATAACTGGAGAGCATTTGCTACCAAAAACTATTCCACCTCCTCTTACAGACCTTATACGGTCATTACTTATACCAACGAAACAACAGCACCGACCACAACGGTAACTATGACCCCTAACAAATGGACTAACGGCAGCGTGAAAATATCTGTATCTGCAACAGATTCAGGTTCAGGACTTCACGCTACTCCGTACTCATTTTCTACTACAAGCGGAAGCTATTCCTGGGGAACGGCAAAGAGCAAGGATTATACTAAGTATCAGACGGTTTATGTCAGTGCAAGAGATAAGGCAGGCAATAAAAAAACGATAAGCAAGCTGCCGTTAATTGATACACAGAAACCAAACACACCTTCAGTTACACTCAGTTCTACTGCTTGGATAAAGGGCAGTATAACTGCAACAGCAGTTGCCGACGATGCAGATGAAGTTAAGAATGTATCAGGCAATTCAGGCGTAAAGTATTATAGTATGTCGACCGCAGCCAAAACATATTCTTGGAAATCCGTAACATCGGTTAACACACCATACGATTTCACAATCACTAAAAATGGTACTTACTATTTTTACTCTAAGGATCAGGCAGGCAATGAATCTGCAGTTAAAACAGTAACCGTTTCAAATATAGATAATACCGCCCCTGTAATTAATGGTATTACCGAAACTCCTGCGGATAACGACAAGCTTAATGTTACTATATCAGCAGACGACAGTCAGTCAGGCATAGCATCATACAGCTTTGACGGCGGAACAACCTGGCAGAGCGGAAATACTGCAGAAGTTGACAGTAATTATCATGTTAAGGTCAAGGATAAAGTCGGCAATATTGCAGATGCAAATTCGGCAGTTGATGCTCCGTTGATTTATGAGGAAAACAACATGGTTCATCTCATCAGTCAGAATAATAATGAAACTGCAATGCAGTACAAAATTAATGACGGAGAATGGACAGAGTATGATAAGCCGTTTACCGTTCCGGCAAATCAGGAGGTAACAGTAACTGCATCTGACACTGCCTATACAACAAGAACCAATACAGCCGTGTTTAATCATACTGTCGGATATTATGAGGAATCGGCAACCGATTTTACGGTTACAAATAACGATGCGTCATTTGATTTCAGCAGATACTATAACTCAGGCGATAACAAATGGTTCTATTCAACAGACAGCAGCATAACCACAGTTAAGGCTGATGTGCTTTATACCGCAGTAATGCCTGACGGCAGTGAGCTCGCATTTGTAAAAGACGGCGATCATTTTGTAAATGAAAGCACCGATTACAAATTAACAGTGTCAGCGGATGAATATGTGATTGATACAGGCTCGCTTAAGTATTGCTATGATGTCAGCGGCAGGCTCTCAGGAGTAAGGGATACTTTCGGAAATGAGATAACCATTACAAGAGCCGCAGAGCAAATCACAATCACATACGGCGACGCAGGGGAAAGCTATTCGTATGTAATCAGCCTGAAGGATAACAGGGTGGTATCGGTTGAAACCCCTGTGCATGAAATAATCAGATACAGCTATGATGATATAAATCTTGTCAAGGTGTATTATGATAAAAAGGATATGAAACTGTCAAAGAACAGTGATATCATACTTTCTGAGTATTCATATAACACCGATAATCTTCTTTCAAAAAGCCTTGATAAAAGTGTTGCATACAATTCAAATCGTCAGATAACAGAAGAATTGCTTGCAAACGGAAGCTATATAAAGTATAATTATAATGATAAGACTGTTACACAGGTAACCTCAGTCGGCAGTAAAGAAGAAACGACTGTAACAGAGTATGATGACAGCCTGAATGTTGTTCAGTCAACGGATAATGAAGGCAATGTAACAAGGTATGCGTATGATGATGAAAACCGCCTTGTTACGGTGTCATGCGTTGAAACAGATGAGGACGGCGAAGAAACAGAAACAGTAACCTCATCATACGAATATGACGGAGATCAGCTTGTAAGCTCGACAGAGGACGATGCCACAGAAGCATATACTTACGATTCTGACGGCAATCTGTTAACAGCAGTGTCGGACGATGCAAAAACAGAATATACATATGACAACGGCAATGTGATAACAGCAAAGTCATATGAGGTTAAAACGGCTGAAAGCGAAGAAACAGAATCAACTGAAGAGACAGAAGAGGACGAGGAAGAAGAAACCCCGCCTGAATATGAGCTTGTTTCAGAGTCGCTGTATACATATGAAGGCAGTGTTCTTACAAAATCAGTAACAACAGATTATGCAGAGAATACAACAACTGTAACAACAACCGATTACACAAACGGTAAAGCCGATCATGAAAAGATTGTTGAAACTGCAGCGGAAACAAACAGCGAAACCAATGAAACCGAAACAACGGTGACAGAAACCACAACAGCATACACATATGATATTTTCGGCAATGTAACAGCATCATCATCCATATCCAAAACAAATGATGAAGACGAGGAATCTCTGTCCTCCATGTCATATGCATATGATGAATTGGGCAGATGTACAAAATCCGAGGATTTATGCAATAACGCTGTGATATCATACTGTTATGACAGCACAGGCAATACAGTGCTTGAAAAAGAAACAGGCACAGAGTCAACAGAATATGCAAGAAATGTCTATGACTGCTACGGCAGACTGATACAGGAAATCAGCAATGAAAACTACAATGCTGAAAAAGACGGAATCAGCTTTGACGAGCAGGGCAATGTGTCCGCAATGAATGATACCTATTCAGATGCAGACGCCGGCTGTTCCTATGCATACAATGCAGAGACCTTCAATCTCGACAGTGAAACCAACGAGCTTGGAGTTAAAACAACCTATACATACAATAAAGGTGTAACCAAAACAGAGGATTTTGATATCTACAGCTATATCTATAACGATTACGGAAATGTAGTTGATATCTGGGTGTCAAAATCAAAGTCTGAAAGACCGTATGCGCATTATGAATATGATGACAATCAGCTTGTAACATCAATCGCCTACGGCAATGAGCAGACCGTATACTACGAGTATGACAATGACGGCAATCTGAAATATCAGAAATATCAGGACAAGAAGGATACAGATAAAACTCTCCAGTTTGAATATGTGTATACAGACGGAGAGCTTACATACAAAATAGATTATGTGAACAGCTGTACGGAATGGTATGAGGACGGAATAACCTCAGTATATACGCTGGCATATGATGAAAATAACGAGGTAGTAAAAGGCACATTCCTTTCATCATATGAAGATGCAAGTGATGAGAATGATGAAAGCACATCCATTCATACGGATAAGAACAATTCGTCATCGCTTAAGTCGGTATATACCGAAAACAAAGACAGCTTTGAAACCGTCAGCGGAACATATAACTTTGCATATGACAGCAGTGAGGATGAAAGCACATCAACAACAGCTGTGACAAAGGACGGCGAAAGCGAATCCGTTGTAAAGTATGATTATACATACGATGATGACGGTAATGTAACAGGCTATACGGTAACAACGCCGAGTTACTCAAAGCAGTATGTATACACATATGATGCAGACGGAAGGATCACATCATATGGCTCTGTAAAAGACGGAGCGCTGAATCCGAATGATTGTTCATATTATCACTATGATAAAAAGGGACAGCTGGTAAGAGCGGATGAAAATGTAAACGGAAGTCCGTCAAACGGCACAGAGGTTTATTCATATGACAGCAGAGGCAATCTAATCGGCACAAAATATTATGCATATTCAAGATCGGATGAACTTAACGGAAATGATCCATGTGAGAATATAGAGTTTTCATATGAATATGAAAACAATGCGTGGATAGATGAGATAGAAACAGTCAACGGAGAAAGCGGAAGGTTTGTCTATGACTGCAACGGCAATCCGATAAGCTTTGATGCATTAGGCTTTAAATGGACAAACGGCAGACAGCTGTCATCAATAACCTACAAGGATGAAGACGGAAAAGAGCAGACCCTCATATCATATGAATATGATGAAAACGGAATCCGCACATCAAAGACCTTTGGAGAAACGACAACCTATTTCACAACAATAGACGGAACAATCACATCACAGTATGAGCTTGATGAAAACAATAATGTTGTGAATCTTATAGAGTTCCTTTATGACAGCAATAATGACATTCAGGGATTCACATATGATGGCAGCACCTATTTTTACATCAAGAATGTACAGGGCGATGTAACAAATATTGTTGACAGTGAAGGCAATGTACTTGCAGATTATTCTTACGATACATGGGGTTTGACATCAGTTGATCGTGATAACAGCAGTAATGAAATAGCCACAATAAACCCGATTAGATACAGGGGATATTATCAGGACGAGGGAATAGGAGCATATTATTTGCAGTCAAGGTATTACATAGCCGAATGGTCAAGATTCCTTAATTCTGACTTGCCGAGTATAGCTAAGGAAAGCAAAAATGAGCTAAATGGACTAAATCTATTTGCTTACTGTTGTAATGATCCGGTTAATAACAGTGATCATACGGGATTTAGTAGTAAAGGGAAGAACACTTATGTGTTTTATTACTATAATGCTGAATCAGAGTATCCATTAAAAACACAAGCTACAAATTCATATTATTATAATAATACTGATAAAAATTTAAAAATGTATGATGTATATAACTGGAAAGATTTATATACCAAGTGGAACAAAATGAAAAATGTTAAAGATATTTTTCTGTATTTACATGGAAAATGTTCCAAAAAAACTGGTTATCTTTCTATGGCGGATAAGGCTGTAAAAGCATCAGAGATTTTAGAAAAAATGAATAAAATCAAAATTTCAGGAGAAGTATATCTTTTTAGTTGCCACGGTGGTGACGGTGACAACAGTAAAAAAATATCATATGCATTTTCAAAATTAACTAATGCATATGTATATGCATTAAAGGTTGGTGTTTCATATGGTAAAACTAAAACTTGTAGATATTATGCTAAGACCCAAAGGAGATATTATTATTTGCCGGGTGATAAATATTGTTGGTATTATTTTAAAGCGAAATATGATAGTAAAAAGAAAAAATGGAAGTATACTGAATATTGTTTAGGAATCAGAGATTTAACTTGGAGGTAATATGATAGTATGAAAAGGAAAAAAAGTGCATTGATTTTTTGTGTTATTTTTTTACTTGTTTTTATCATAATAGGTGTAATATTGTATAATAAATCATTTGTAAATATAAATTTAACCTTTAATCCTAGAATCGCTGAACAAATAAATATAACATATAATGATAGTGAATATAACATAACAAAAGATAATCCGTATTATGGCGAAATTGTTTCAGCATTCTCGGGTTGTAGAATAAAAATTGACGATGTTTCTCATGAAATTTATAATAGCTTTAAATTTGAGTTCGTCTATAAAGATTCACGAAAAAACATTTATTCATCAAATTTATCATATGATAATTTGTATTATTACCAATACGGTAAGATAGGTGGTTATCCAGATAATATGTTCGAATTTTATATTGAATTGTCAGAAGATGAACAGAATAAAATAATAGAAATTTGTGAAAACATTGAAGAACAGCAAGAAAATTATTAGTCTATAAATTTAGGGGGTCGGGTAGATGCATCTGTTCTTTGCTTTATGAAATATATTGTATTTTTGGTAAATGTAAAATGGGGGTGAGATTACTTTCACCCTTCTTTTATAACACCGATTGTCTTCTATCACAAAGCCTTGATAAGAGTGTTGCATACAATTCAAATCGTCAGGTAACAGAAGAATGGCTTGCAAACGGAAGCTATATAAAGTATAATTATAATGATAAGAAAGTTACGCAAACCTCATCAGTCGGCAGTAAAGAAGAAACGACTGTAACAGAGTATGATGACAGCCTGAATGTTGTTCAGTCAACGGATAATGAAGGCAATGTAACAAGGTATGCGTATGATGATGAAAACCGCCTTGTTACGGTGTCATGCGTTGAAACAGATGAGGACGGCGAAGAAACAGAAACAGTAACCTCATCATACGAATATGACGGAGATCAGCTTGTAAGCTCGACAGAGGACGATGCCACAGAAGCATATACTTACGATTCTGACGGCAATCTGTTAACAGCAGTGTCGGACGATGCAAAAACAGAATATACATATGACAACGGCAATGTGATAACAGCAAAGTCATATGAGGTTAAAACGGCTGAAAGCGAAGAAACAGAATCAACTGAAGAGACAGAAGAGGACGAGGAAGAAGAAACCCCGCCTGAATATGAGCTTGTTTCAGAGTCGCTGTATACATATGAAGGCAGTGTTCTTACAAAATCAGTAACAACAGATTATGCAGAGAATACAACAACTGTAACAACAACCGATTACACAAACGGTAAAGCCGATCATGAAAAGATTGTTGAAACTGCAGCGGAAACAAACAGCGAAACCAATGAAACCGAAACAACGGTGACAGAAACCACAACAGCATACACATATGATATTTTCGGCAATGTAACAGCATCATCATCCATATCCAAAACAAATGATGAAGACGAGGAATCTCTGTCCTCCATGTCATATGCATATGATGAATTGGGCAGATGTACAAAATCCGAGGATTTATGCAATAACGCTGTGATATCATACTGTTATGACAGCACAGGCAATACAGTGCTTGAAAAAGAAACAGGCACAGAGTCAACAGAATATGCAAGAAATGTCTATGACTGCTACGGCAGACTGATACAGGAAATCAGCAATGAAAACTACAATGCTGAAAAAGACGGAATCAGCTTTGACGAGCAGGGCAATGTGTCCGCAATGAATGATACCTATTCAGATGCAGACGCCGGCTGTTCCTATGCATACAATGCAGAGACCTTCAATCTCGACAGTGAAACCAACGAGCTTGGAGTTAAAACAACCTATACATACAATAAAGGTGTAACCAAAACAGAGGATTTTGATATCTACAGCTATATCTATAACGATTACGGAAATGTAGTTGATATCTGGGTGTCAAAATCAAAGTCTGAAAGACCGTATGCGCATTATGAATATGATGACAATCAGCTTGTAACATCAATCGCCTACGGCAATGAGCAGACCGTATACTACGAGTATGACAATGACGGCAATCTGAAATATCAGAAATATCAGGACAAGAAGGATACAGATAAAACTCTCCAGTTTGAATATGTGTATACAGACGGAGAGCTTACATACAAAATAGATTATGTGAACAGCTGTACGGAATGGTATGAGGACGGAATAACCTCAGTATATACGCTGGCATATGATGAAAATAACGAGGTAGTAAAAGGCACATTCCTTTCATCATATGAAGATGCAAGTGATGAGAATGATGAAAGCACATCCATTCATACGGATAAGAACAATTCGTCATCGCTTAAGTCGGTATATACCGAAAACAAAGACAGCTTTGAAACCGTCAGCGGAACATATAACTTTGCATATGACAGCAGTGAGGATGAAAGCACATCAACAACAGCTGTGACAAAGGACGGCGAAAGCGAATCCGTTGTAAAGTATGATTATACATACGATGATGACGGTAATGTAACAGGCTATACGGTAACAACGCCGAGTTACTCAAAGCAGTATGTATACACATATGATGCAGACGGAAGGATCACATCATATGGCTCTGTAAAAGACGGAGCGCTGAATCCGAATGATTGTTCATATTATCACTATGATAAAAAGGGACAGCTGGTAAGAGCGGATGAAAATGTAAACGGAAGTCCGTTAAACGGCACAGAGGTTTGCGAGTATGATAACCGAGGCAATTTAACCGGAATCCATACCTATAACTATACAGCATCAGATTTACCTGAAAATCCGAACGGAACTATAGAGTTGGAATATTCATATGAGGATAATGTATGGATAGATGCAATTGAAACAACAGGAACATATGATCATCAGTTTCTATATGATGAAAACGGAAATACAATAAGGTTTGAAGATGCAAATTTCAATTGGACAAACGGCAGAATGTTGTCGTCAATAATATTTGATGAAAGTGAAGAACCGCTGGTATCATATACCTATGATGAAGATGGAATTCGTACATCAAGAACCTTTGGAGAAACGACAACCTATTTCACAACGGTAGACGGAACAATCACATCACAGTATGAGCTTGATGAAAACAAGAATGTTGTGAATCTTATAGAGTTCCTTTATGACAGCAATAATGACATTCAGGGATTCACATATGATGGCAGCACCTATTTTTACATCAAGAATGTACAGGGCGATGTAACAAATATTGTTGACAGTGAAGGCAATGTACTTGCAGATTATTCTTACGATACATGGGGTTTGACATCAGTTGATCGTGATAACAGCAGTAATGAAATAGCCACAATAAACCCGATTAGATACAGGGGATATTATCAGGACGAGGGAATAGGAGCATATTATTTGCAGTCAAGGTATTACATAGCCGAATGGTCAAGATTCCTTAATTCTGACTTGCCGAGTATAGCTAAGGAAAGCAAAAATGAGCTAAATGGACTAAATCTATTTGCTTACTGTTGTAATGATCCGGTTAATAATGCGGATTATAGTGGTATGTCTAGTAATCCTACGGCGCATGATTTATTGAAGGCTTTTTTGACAAAATATTTGATAAAAGGGAAAAAAATAACAAAATATTCTAAAATGGTTAAAGATTGTAATGGCCTATATGAAAGAAATGTTTATTATAAAAAATCAAAGCGTAACACAAATAAATTTTCGGTAACATTTGCGTATAAAGGAGCTTGGGAGAAAAGCAAAAATTGGCTTAACAGTATTGAACCTAAATCTGGACTTATTAATAATTATTTCTCACAAATTCAATCAATTATGACAAGAACAGGAACAATTACTCCTGAACAGGCAGAAAAGAACAAAGCACAATTAATATCATCAAATGTATGCATGATTTGTATAGTGCTTGGAGCTGGAGTAAAAGCATTAAAAATTAATTCAATTTATAAAAAAGTTTGGGGAAATAAGGGTTTAGATCCTTCAAATAAGCAAAAATATGTATTATTTCATATTTCTAAAGAGAAAGGTTTAAATGGATGGTATGTATTTAAATATTCAAACTCAAAGGTGATCAAGTTATGAATAAAAGTAGATGGATTTCGTTATTATTTTCAATATTATTAATTATATTAGGAATTATATTTTTAATATTATTTATGATGAATAATATCTCGGAGTTTAGTCCGTTTATATCCGGAATTTCAAATTTGAAATATATACCATTATTCTTTAAACTTTCGGTAATGTCATTTGCTATATCAATTTTGTTTATTATACTATATGTTGTTACTGTTAAGAGCTTTTTAAATCAGAAAATAGTTAATGTATTTATTATTATACTTTTAATACTTTTTTGTAGTATTACACTTCCAAGTATTATTTCAACAGAAAGTAATTATGATGAATTTTCAGTATTTGATGATAGTAACAAGCCAAGAAAAAATGTGGAAGAATTTTTTCCGTATTATGATTTTATTGCTGATAATACAGAATATGTTCCTTATTATTCGTTTTCTAAGTATTCTATAAATGGTAATACATATATTTCAAGTCAGATTTTCTCTTATGAAAATGAATCTGATATGATAGACTCAAATTCTGTTTCAATCACTATTGATTATTTTGAATCAAATAAAGATTATATGATGGGAAAATACAATGCAGAAAAATCTTTTTTGTATTCGTCAGATGAAAACGGAAAAGCATTGCCCAGTGATTTGATTCAACATGGTAATGCTGATGGATATCAATATGATGTTATCATACTCAATAATGAAAAACGATTTATAATTGAAAAAGATAATTATTATTTTACATTAGTTTTGGAAAATATGGATATTACTAATGAAGAGTTTATTGTATTGGGATTAGAACAGTTTTCTAATATGAAAAATTATAGTACAAAAGGATAAAATTATAATTTTTTATGCATTTGTATTAAAAATTTGTGTGATTACTATAGCGGAAAATAGTTCCAAGAAAATAAAGAAGAGTGTTTGACTGACAAAATTAGAGGGGGTGACTAATCTCACCCCTTAGTTTAAAATAATTTTGCGAAATTGGTAGAAATAACAACCGATATGAGTGCGATGCCGACGGGGTATTTCGTTATTTCTAGTACGGCAGTATACTGTGGTGTTGCTATTATAATATTATTAGTGTTATCGATGTTTTATGTTTCAACAATTCCCGCTACTAAATGGAGCGGAAAAAGTTTGAAATCTTGGACGGTTAAACGCATCCCTTTATTGAAATTTGCACCGCTTTCTATCTTCACGGCTACAATATTATTAGCCAAGAAATCAAAATTAAGTCATAAGGCGCGTGCAACAGATGCTCCAAGTTGGATCTTTAATTTCCCGCCGCCACATAAAAACGAAAAGGCAGAGCATTATGCCAAAAGATTATTAGATGCTAAGTATGGTAAGGAAAATTATAAAACTGGACCTGGTTCTGAATATAGTAAAATAAAAAAATATGCACAAAGAAATTTAGGTTTAAAATAATATGAAAAAAGTAGTAATGCTGAAACATATAAGCTGCAATAATGATATAAAGATATTGGGATTTTTTTACAAAAAAAATATAGTTGATGTAATATCTTTCTATATGACATTATCGGGTTTCTCCGATGCTAGGGGACAATTTGATTATTCAAAGGAGATTTGTACTGATGTCGATTATGTATATCTTTTGCAAATCTGGGATAAAAGTGATGAAGATTATTCTATTGTAGAGAAAATATATACCAATGAAAAAAGTGCAAAGGATTTTTTGTATAATTATAAGTTAGAAAATACAAATGAATATCAAATCGAAAAATATTCAATAGGTGAGAAATATTGGATTGAAGGATTTATCAGTGTTTAATCAGTATAATAAAAGGACAACTTTTTGATTGACTAAATATTAACTATGGGGGTGACTAACCTCACCCCTTTAATTTAAAATCACATTGCAAAATTTGTAGAAATAACAACCGGTTTTAAGTATGATACCGATGTCAATGTAACAGGCTATACGGTAACAATGCCGAATTACTCAAAGCAGTATGTATACACATAAGTACAAGGGATTCTACTAATGATTATTTGAATAGTTTCATTAAAGCAATTGGCGGAAAAAAGAAAGTGAAATGAGGTGGACTTAGTGAAAAAAGAGAGTTTAACAAAATTGCTTTTCTTTATTTGGATTACTTTGTATTTTTCTATTGGTAATATAAGCACTTTATTTTTTAGTGAGATTGTAAATTATATATTTATAGTGTTTTTTATGATTTTTGATGTTTTTCTTGTTGTATTAACAGTTAAATCAAAATCATTTATTATTGTCAACTTAATAGCAAATGTTTTTTTAGCATTTCCTTATATAATTCAAATTCCGGATGCACTAATATTTTCTTTGGTTAATGACGATTATATGGGTACAATACCAAATGCTATTTATAATCCTATTTATTCTATCAATAATGAATTTGTGTTCTTTGGATTTATCATAATTTGTATTTTTAATGTTTTAATGATTATATTAAGCAAAAGAAAACAAAAAACTAATTAAAACGTGGAAATTAACTTTTCAGTTGAAAATGTCAAAGTGTGACTAACCTCACCCCTTTGATTTAAAATCACTTTGCAAAATTTGTGGAAATAACAACCGATATGAATGTGATGCCGATGTCAATGTAACAGGCTATACAATAACAACACCGAGTTACTCAAAGCAGTATGTATACACATAAGTACAAGAGATTCTGCTTAATGATTGTTTGAAGAGTTAAGTTCGTGCTTTCAAGGTGAATTATATTCTGAATATTCTTATGAAATGTTGGTTGATTCGGACTCTTCAAACGATTCGGAACTGAAGCTATAATGGAAGAAGGATTAGAATTAAAAAAGCATTGGTGTTGAGATGTCTGAAATAAGAGATAAATTTATCAATCTGTTTTTAATCTTTCTTTTAATAAAAGTTGTTTTATTGTTATAAAGGCTGTTATCAAGCATAAGGACAAATATCTAAAACAGAAAGATAGACCTACGACTTAAACAGAATTAAAGAAAGATTATTATCGCCCATTTTTGATTTATAATTTGTTAAATATTGAGTACATAGTCTGATTATGGTGAAAATATGAAAAAAGCAATAAAAATAATATGCATAGGGATGAGTGTATTATTAATGATAATAGTAATAGCTCTTTTGCCAATTTATACTCATAATGATAATTATATTGAGCAGTATCAAAATAATATGGATTTATTCAATAAATATGTTGACTCAATTGATTTTCAACAAGACTCAGGAATTGTTAAAGTACCAGATTATTTAAAAGATATTTCCATTTCTGAAATAGAAATAAACAATTCTTTCATCTTTTTTGAAATAGCAGACGACTCTGCTTATTATGGAGGAATATATTATTCTCTTAATGATAATTATGCCGAAGAAACACCAATATGGGGTGATGATGGAATATATTATGAAGAATTTCACAGAGTTAGAGATGATATGCTTGTCAAAGGTAAAAAAAACAATGGTAAAGATTGGTATTTAACGGAAAAAATAGCAAATAATTGGTACTATTACGAAGTCCATATATAAACAGACAGACTAAGGGATGATTAACCTCACCCCCTTTGATTAAAACCTACATTGTGAAATTTGTAGAAATCAGCAGCGAAAGCTAAAATGCAGAAAAAGATGGATTGGGAAGACTTATGTCTTCCTGTTTTTTTGCAATTTACAATTTTGTAACTAATTTTTTATACATAAATCTTTACTTTAATATTAATTTATATTATTATATTACAAGAATATGTTAATAATTTCGGAGGTATACTTTAATGGGCGTTGCTTATAAACGGATATTACTTAAATTGAGCGGTGAGGTTCTTGCAGGAGCTGCCGGTAAGGGTATTGATAATGATACGGTTTTAAAAATCTGCAAGTCCGTAAAGGCGGTCGCTGATTTAGGTGTTGAGGTTGCTATCGTAGTAGGCGGCGGCAATTTCTGGAGAGGCAGAACCTCAGAGCATATGGACAGAACAAGAGCGGACCATATAGGTATGCTTGCGACGGCGATGAACTCGCTTGCACTTTGTGATGCACTTGAACAGCTTGGAGCAACAGTTAGAGTTCAGACAGCTATTGATATGCGCCAGATTGCAGAGCCCTATATTCGCAACAAGGCTATCCGCCATTTTGAAAAGGGAAGAATAGTAATATTCGGCTGCGGCACCGGATCACCGTTTTTCTCAACAGACACAGCTGCAGCACTTCGCAGTGTTGAGATTAATGCAGACGCACTTCTTAAAGCAACAAATGTTGACGGAGTTTATGATAAAGACCCTAATAAATTTGATAATGCAGTTAAGTTTGACGAGGTAACCTTCCAAGAGGTTATTACCCGCGATCTTAAGGTTATGGATTCAACTGCATTTTCACTTTGCAAGGATAACGATATGCCTATTATTGTGTTTAATCTGGAGGATCCTGATAATATTGTAAGAGTTGTCAACGGTGAAAAGATTGGCACAGCAGTTAAAAACTAACTTTATAAGAGAGGGAGATAAATAATGGAAACAGTTTTTGCTAAAACAACAGAAAGAATGGAAAAATGCCTTGATTCTCTTGAAAGAGATTTTTCAACAATAAGAGCAGGCAGAGCAAATCCGAATGTGCTTAACAATGTAGTTGTTGATTATTACGGAGCACCGACTCCGCTCAATCAAATGGCAGCTATCTCGGTTCCTGAGCCTAGATTACTTGTTGTTCAGCCTTGGGATGCATCAACAATTTCTGATATTGAAAAGGCAATTAATGTTGCAGATATCGGTATCAATCCTCAAAATGACGGTAAGGTAATCAGATTATCTTTCCCTCAGCTTACAGAGGAGCACAGAAAGACTCTTGTTAAAGATGTTTCAAAGAGAGGCGAAGACGCAAAGGTTGCTGTAAGAAATGTTCGCCGTGATGCTATGGACTCAATCAAGAAGCTTAAGAAGGATAATGAAATTACCGAGGATGACCAAAAGGACGGCGAAAAGAAGCTTCAGGATATTACAGACAAGTATATCAAGCAGGTTGAGGATATGACAAAAAAGAAGGAAGAAGAAATCCTTTCTATCTGATGAATCCAAAATATTATTTATGGGCGGTGCTGATTATGCTTCGCCCTAATATGCTTTTTTAAGGAGTCAAAAACTATGGCTTTATTTTCAAAAAAAGAAGTAGTTAAAACGGAAAACGAGTTTTCTGTTTTGCCTAATCACTTAGGCATAATTATGGACGGTAATGGCAGATGGGCTAAAAAAAGAGGCTTGCCCCGTACTGCAGGACATAAAGCAGGTGCCGAGGTTTTCAGGTCGATATCAAAGGAATGCTCAAGACTTGGTATTAATTATGTTACTTTCTATGCATTCTCAACAGAAAACTGGAAACGACCCAAAGAAGAAGTTGATGCTCTTATGGCACTCTTCAAGAATTATCTTTTAGAGGCTAAGGCTGATTTTACTCAGGCAGGAGATATCAGGCTTAAGTTCATAGGCGAGCGGGAAGGAATATCTGAAGAGCTCCAGATCCTTATGGACGAAGCGGAAGAGGAAACCGGGAATCACACAGGTACTACGGTTTATCTTGCTCTTAACTATGGCGGAAGACTGGAAATTACACAGGCTGTTAATAAGCTTATTGCTGAAGGAAAAAAGCATATTACCGAAGATGATATTTCAAATAATATTTACACTGTTCCCGATTGTGATTTAATAATACGTCCGTCAGGTGAGCAGAGATTATCAAATTTTCTTTTGTGGCAGTCGGCATACAGTGAATTCTGGTACAGTGATGTGCTTTGGCCGGATTTTAATAACAGTGACCTATATTCAGCACTGAGAGAATTTGAAAAACGAAACAGAAGATTTGGTGCATGAGTTCAGATTTGTCTATAAATGAACTATTTGTAGCCTGAAAAGCTATGGTGATTAATATGAAAATAGTATTTAAAAATCTTTCAGATGATATTGATGCATTTGTAGCTATAGGCAGTAATGAGTTTGCTGTTGAAAAATCATCAGTTTATGAGTTTGAAACTAACAAAACAGAAGTTACTTTTTCGGTTGTGTATAACAGGGATTTTTCAGCCGATATATCTGATGATAAAGACAATAAAATTTTAAATTGGATTACCGATTCAATCGGAAATCTGTTGGTTCAGATTAAAAATACATATCATATCAGCGATTTAATTGATGGTGATGTTATCAAACTTAATGAAAGAGCGCATTATGTGCCTACAACTAAAAAAGAGGCATTCTATAAATGCTTGCCGGCACTGTATTATTTCGGAGAGGCTGAGTGTGAAAATACAGCGGTTGAAATTGTATCATCAAACGCAGTTAATAGGGATGAATTTATTAAAGTTTATAAGAAATTTTTAAAAGTTATGAATCTGTCAGGTGTATTCAGAATTCTGAAATATAAAAAGCAGATGAAAAGGCAAAAACGCATATCTTCTGACAAAGTTTTAACGGATAAATTCAGATCATTATATGAACTTTCGGATGAAGAAAGGGAATATCAGTTCCAACCTGTAAGAGTTATTTTTGACAGAGTGGTGGATTCAATTTTGTCAAAGTTGCCAAAAAAGTTAAGAGCAAAAGTAACACAAAAGATTGAAAGAGTAAAGGCATCAATTTTTGATTGATTTTTAATTATGAACAAGGAGAATATTATGAAGCAAAGAGTAATAACTGCTGTTGTTCTGCTTGCCGTATTGGCAGTAGTTGTATGGCAGATATATACACCGTTATTTATTTTAGTAATCTCATTATTGTCAGCCATAGCTGCAAATGAGATTATGAAATGTGCTAAAATCAGTAATAAGTTTATTTTAATTGTAGGAACTGCATTTGCGTTCTGTGAGCCGCTTTTTGCAAGTGCAAGCGTGCTTGAGCCATGGATATCAACAGATAAATGGTTTTGTGTAATTCATGCAGTACCGAAAATTGTTTATGTTATAATTCTAATCCTTGCATTTCTTCTTGCTATGCTGAAAGGATATTCACATACCAAGTTTGAAGATGTTGCTATAGCAATTGTTGCAAGCGTGATTGTTCCTTACGGATTTTCAATTTTTCCTATGCTCAGAGATATTACAGGATTTAAAACGCAGTTTGGTATTTACCTTATATTTTATGGTCTTATCTCTGCTCTCGGTACGGACAGCGGTGCTCAGCTTGGCGGTATGGCATTTGGTAAAACAAAGATGTCACCTAATATTTCTCCTAAAAAGACCGTTGAGGGTGCAGTAAGCGGTATTGTTTTCAGTATGATTTTAAACGCTGCGGCAATTATGCTTTACAATTATATAGCATCAGCTCCTATGAGCAGAACACAGGCAACAGTTTTGATGGTTGCTGCTCCGTTTATCAGCTTTTTGAGTATGATGGGCGATCTTTCCGCTTCTGTTCTTAAGAGAAATTTCGGTGTTAAGGATTTCGGAAAAATTTTTCCGGGTCACGGAGGAGTTATGGATAGATTTGATTCATCACTTTTCACAATTCCGCTTACATACTGCGTTGCAATGTTTATTGTTTGAGGGTGGTTAAATGACAAAGAATATTTCACTTTTAGGTTCAACAGGCTCTATCGGCACGCAGTCACTTGATGTGTGCCGTATGCAGGGGTATAGAGTTAAATGCTTGACCGCTAATTCCAGAGTTGATATCATTGAGCAGCAGGTTAGAGAATTCAAGCCTGAGCTTGTTTGTATGATGAGTGATTCTGCTGCAAAAGAGCTTCAAGTTCGTATTGCTGATACAGATACTAAGGTTGTCAGCGGTATGGATGGTTTGATTGAATGTGCAACTTATGACGGTGCTGATACAGTGCTTAATTCCGTAGTAGGAATGGTAGGTCTGCAGCCGACATTAGAGGCTATTAAGGCAAAGAAAACAATTGCACTTGCTAATAAAGAAACACTTGTAGCAGGCGGTCATCTGGTAACCAATCTTGCAAAAGAGATGGGCGTTTCCATTCTTCCTGTTGACAGTGAGCATTCGGCAATTTTTCAAGCAATGCAGGGCAGTCCCGGAAAAGAAGCTGTTAAAAAAATTATCCTTACTGCATCGGGCGGACCTTTCTTCGGCAGAAAAATTGATGAACTTGAGAATGTAACTGCTGCTGATGCACTTAAGCATCCCAACTGGGATATGGGTGCAAAAATAACCATAGACTCTGCTACAATGATGAATAAGGGATTGGAATTTATAGAGGCAAAATGGCTTTTTGATATGCCGAATGAAGACATTGAAATAGTTGTTCACAGGGAGTCAGTCGTTCACTCAGCTATAGTTTATCAGGATAATTCCATGATTGCTCAGTTGGGAGTTCCTGATATGAGAATACCTATTCAATATGCTTTGACTTATCCTGAAAGAATACAAAGTCCTGTCAGTGAACTGTCACTTGCTGATTACGGTAAGCTTACCTTTTTTGAGCCTGATTATGACACCTTTAAATGTATTAATGTGTGCAAAGAAGCTATTGAGCTTGGCGGACTACATCCTGCCGCAGCGAATGGTGCAAATGAAGAAAGCGTTAAATTATTCTTAAATGGCAAAATTAAATTTACAGACATTGCATATCTTAATAATGAGGCTATGAAAAATGCCCCTGAAAAGAAAGATTTCACCTTGCAGGATGTACTTGATACAGACAGAGCTGCTCGTGATTTTGTTTTGGAGACGGTTAAGTGATAACAAATATTTGGAATACAGTATATCCTATAATAATTGCTATATTATTTTTTGAACTTATAATAATTATTCACGAGAGCGGTCATTATGTGGCTGCCCGTTTGATGAAAATAAAAGTCAATGAGTTTTCAATCGGAATGGGTCCAAAGCTGTTTCAGTTCACCAAGGGGGATACTAAATATACTTTGCGATTGATTCTCTTTGGCGGCTATTGCTCAATGGAGGGTGAGAGTGAAGAAAGCAATGATGAAAATTCATTTGGCAAAAAGAGGGTAATTCAAAGAATTTTTGTTGTTATATCAGGTGCCTTAATGAATTTAATTTTGGGGGTAGTGATTATCGCATTGCTAATTACTACTCAACAGAGCTTGATTGGTACACCTACTGTAGCAAGATTTGCAAATGACGCAGTCAGTTCATCAGTTCTTCAGGAGGGTGACACAATTAAGTCGATTGACGGTATGAGGGTTTATACCTCAACCGATGTTACAACCGGTCTTTCACGCTCTGCTGACGACACGCTTGAAATGGTTGTAGAGCGTGACGGCAAGACTATGACACTTGATGTTAATTTTAATATGGAGGAATATGAGGGCAAAAAATACATTGATATGGATTTTTGGCTGCTTGGTGTTGAAAAAACTGTCGGCAATGTAATTAAAAACACCTTTGCAGAATGGGTATCCTATGCAAGAATGGTGTTCCTTTCAGTTCACGATATGATAGTCGGCAGATACGGTGTAAGTGATCTCAGCGGTCCGGTCGGTGCAATTGGTGTTGTATCAACGGCGGTGAAAACAAGTGCTTCTTCAATGCTCAGAATCATGGCACTTCTCACAATAAATGTTGGTCTGTTCAATCTTTTCCCGATTCCCGCACTTGATGGCTGGAGATTATTCCTGCTCATTTTTGAGGGTATATTCAAGCGCAAAATGCCTGATAAATGGGAATGGGCAATCAACGGTGCAGGACTTATTCTTCTTATATTGCTGATGTGCGTAGTAACATTTTCGGATATTACAAAACTGATTTAACTATAATTGGGTGATTCATCGTATGAAAAGAAAATCTAAAAAAATAAAAATCGGAAACACATATATTGGAGGCGATGCTCCTGTTCTTGTTCAGTCAATGCTCAATATTCCTGCAGATAATATTGAAGACAGTGTACGGCAGGCAGTTGAACTTGAAAAAGCAGGCTGTCAGGTTATTCGCTTTGCAATTCCAAATGAACAGGCACTTGATTTAATTGAGCCTGTAAAAAAAGCAACAACAGTTCCGCTTGTTGCTGATATTCATTTTGATTATAAGCTGGCTCTCGGCGCTGCAGAGAGAGGCATTGATAAAATTCGTATAAATCCCGGCAATATCGGATCGCAGGACAGAGTTAAAGCAGTTGCAGATATTTGCAGGCAGAAGGGGCTGCCTATCAGAATTGGTGTAAATTCAGGTTCACTTGAAAAAGAGATTCTTGCAAAGTATGGTTCACCAACCCCTGAGGCTATGGTTGAGTCTGCTCTGTATCATGCTTCATTGTTAGAAAAATTTGATTTTGAAGATATAGTAATTTCAATAAAATCATCAAATGTTAATACAATGATAAAGGCTTACGAACTGGCTGCTGAAAAATGTGATTATCCGCTTCACCTCGGTGTTACTGAGGCAGGCACAGAGCGTATGGGCATCATTAAATCGGCAGTCGGAATCGGCTCACTTCTGACCCACGGTATAGGTGACACAATCCGTGTCAGCCTTACAGACAATCCTGTTAAAGAGGTTTATGCAGCATTTGATATTCTAAAGGCTGTCGGTTTAAAAACAGATTGTCCCTATTTGATTTCCTGCCCGACCTGCGGCAGAACAAAAATTGATTTAGTCGGTCTTGCAGGCAGAGTAGAGGAAAAGCTGAGGGACTGCAAAAAGCCAATTAAGGTTGCCGTTATGGGCTGTATTGTAAACGGACCGGGTGAAGCCAAAGAGGCTGATATCGGAGTAGCAGGTGGTGACGGCTGCGGACTTATCTTCAAAAAGGGCGAGATTTTAAGAAAGGTGCCTGAGGATAAGTTATTGGATGAATTAATGAAAGAGATAGAGAAATTATAATGGCACAAGTCTACCAGTATTTTTCAAACTACATAAGTGAAGAGGATTTAGCCTTTATCGGCTATGCTGAAATTGTTTCAATGAAAGTCAGAAGAGCATCAAGAACACTTGAACTCGGTATTTTTGCTGATTCTGTAATTGACTATCGCATTATTGAAACTGCACAGGCATCTCTTTGCGAAAAGCTTGAACTCAAAAAGGCAATTATAACACCTCACTATAAACAAAGCCTTTTTAATTTAGAAGAAATTGAAAAAATTGTTTCACCAATCAGATTAAACCATACAGTCGTTAACGGATTTTTTGACGGTGTTGAGGCTGAATTGGAGGATAATATATTAACCCTTTGCCTAAAAAAAGGCGGTAAGGATATCCTTGAAGCACAGAAGATAGATACTGAAATATCAAAACTTATTTATGATGAATTCGGCATTGACCTTGATGTTTCCTTTATGGAGGTGCAGTCATTTGATATTGAACAAGCTGTGCGTGAGGCTGTAAAGGTAAAAGAAGAAAAGAAGAAAAAACAAAAAGAGGAAGAGGATAAAAATGTTGTTCACGAAATTCTGGGTAATACTCCTCTTTATGCAGATACAAGAAAACGGATTTTCGGTAACCGTGCAATAAAAGAATTGCCCAAGCCCATTAACGAAGTTCAGCCTGATGACGGATATATTACCGTATGGGGTGATGTGTTTTCTCTTGAAAGCAGAGATACAAAGCGCGGTGATTCAAAAATATTTACATTTAATATTACTGATTACACCTCATCCATAACTGTTAAAATGTTTGATAAAAACAGTGTTATTGAGCCCGTTATCAGTGCAATTAAGGATGCAGGCACAGTAATTATTAACGGCGGTTATCAGTATGATAAGTTTTCAAATGAATTTGTTTTAAGACCTAATACTATTGAAAAGGTTAAAAAATCAGAGAAAATGGATACTGCTGATGAAAAGCGTGTTGAGCTTCATATGCATACCAGTTTTTCCGAAATGGATGCTATTACTGCACCTAAAGAGCTTGTAAAACGTGCTGCTAAATGGGGACACAGGGCAGTTGCAATTACTGATCACGGCGTTGTTCAGGCTTTGCCTGAGGCATATGGTGCAGCTAAAGCCAGCGGCATAAAGCTGATTCTCGGTATGGAGGGGTATCTTGTTGATGACAGCCTGTATCCTGACTTTATGAATATGAAACTTAAGGAATTCCGCCGTCATCATATTATCCTGCTCGTTAAGGAGGATACATCTTTAGACGAAAGCATTCCCAAAGAGGAACGTAAATATGGCAGAAAAAATCTTTATGAGCTTATTTCTCATTCGAATGTAAAAACATTTAAATCGCGACCGTTAATTCCTAAATCAATGCTTGCCCAAAAAAGAGATGGAATTCTTATAGGCTCTGCTTGTGAGCAGGGCGAGCTTATTCAGGCTATTCTCAGGGGCGAAAGTCAAGAGGAAATTGAAAGAATAGCAGAGTTTTATGATTATCTTGAAATTCAGCCAAACGGTAATAATCAGTTTATGATTAAAAGCGAAAGAGAGCTTCATGAGCGTATTAACTGTGAGGATGATTTGATTAATCTTAATAAAAAAGTTATTGAGATTGCGGACAAGCAGGGCAAGCTTGTTGTTGCCACGGGCGATGTCCATTTTATGGAAGAAAAAGATGCTAAGTTCCGTGCAATCATTATGGCATCAAAAGGCTTTGATGATGCTGATAATCAGGCACCGCTCTATTTCAAAACTACTGATGAAATGCTGAAGGATTTTGAATGGGCTGGGGAAAGAGCAAAGGAATTTGTTATAGACAATCCCAATAAGATTGCAGATATGATTCAGGATAATATTCCTCCGATTCCTCCGGGAACGTTCCAGCCGTATATTGAGGGTGCTGATGACGAACTTACAAATAAGTGCTGGTCAATGGCTAAGGAGCTTTACGGTGATCCTGTGCCTGAATATGTTGCATCAAGACTTGAAAGAGAACTGCAGTCAATTATCGGACACGGATACGGCGTGCTGTATGTAATTGCAAAACGACTTGTTGAGGAGAGTGAAAGACGAGGTTATCTTGTCGGCTCCCGTGGTTCTGTAGGCTCATCACTTGCAGCTCATTTCGGCGGTATATCTGAGGTTAATCCTCTTGCACCGCATTATTACTGTAAAAAATGTAAACACAGCGAGTTCTTTACTCATGGTGAGGTTGGCTCAGGCTTTGATCTTCCGCCAAAGGATTGTCCTAACTGCGGAATTCCTATGAAGCGTGACGGCCACGAAATTCCGTTTGAAACCTTCCTTGGCTTTGATGGTGATAAGGAGCCTGATATAGACCTGAATTTCTCAGGTGAGGTTCAGGGTCAGATTCACCGATTTACGGAAACACTGTTCGGTAAAGAGTATGTGTTTAAGGCAGGTACGATGGCTACCGTTGCCGATAAAACTGCTTATGGATATGTTTGCAAATATCTTGAAGAAAGAGATTTGTATTCAGTAACTCCAAAGGCAGAGATTGACAGACTTACTGTCGGATGCACAGGTATTAAGCGAACAACGGGTCAGCATCCGGGTGGAATGGTAGTTGTGCCTGATAAATATACTGTTGAGGATTTCACACCTATTCAATATCCGTCAAATGATGAAAAAAAGGGTACATATACAACGCACTTTGACTTTAAGAATTCACTTCATGATACATTATTAAAGCTTGATGAGCTAGGTCACGATAATCCTACTCTTTATAAATATCTTGAGGATTCCACGGGTGTTCCTGTGATGGAGGTCGATTTATCAGACCCTAAGCTTTATGAACTCATTACTTCGTGTGCGCCGCTTGGTATTACACCTGAGGATATAGATTGTGAAACCGGAACACTGGCTATTCCTGAAATGGGTACACCGTTTGTTATAGGAATGCTGACTGAGGCAAAGCCGAAAACCTTTGCAGACTTGCTTCAGATTTCAGGTCTTTCACACGGCACAGATGTTTGGCTCGGTAATGCTCAGGATCTTATTAATGATAAAATCTGCACGATTTCAAATGTTATCGGATGCCGTGATGATATTATGACTCATCTTATCCATGTTACAGAGGATTATGAAAAAAAGACAGGCAAGGAGTCACCGCTCAGCAAAAAGGACTGCTTTAAAATTATGGAGTATACCCGTAAGGGCAAGGCTCCAAAGGAGCTTCCGCCTTATGAGGAAGCTATGAAAACAGTTGGTGTTGAGCAGTGGTATATAGATTCCTGCTACAAGATTAAATACATGTTCCCTAAGGCGCACGCAGCAGCATATGTTATTGCAGCACTGCGTATAGCATGGTATAAAATATATTATCCCATACAGTTTTACAGTGCTTATTTCACTGTTCGCGGCGGTGCTATTGATGCTGTTGCAGCAGTTCAGGGCAAGGCAGCAGTTAAGGAAAAAATGAATGAATTCAATGCCAAGAAAAAGGCAGGTGCACCTATTACCGCAAAAGAGGAATCAACATATGTGGTTAACCAGATTGTAATTGAGATGCTTGCACGAGGTTATGAATTTTTGCCTGTTGATTTATATAAATCAGACTGGCGTGTTTATCAGATTGAAGATGGTAAAATAAGACTTCCGTTTTCTGCTATTGACGGTATCGGAGAGACAGCTGCGATAGCTATTGCCGATGCAGTTAAGCGTAATCCTGATGGTTTCACTGCTGCTGATGATTTAGCAAATGAACCGGGAGTCGGTAAATCCGTTGTTGATGCTCTTCGAGCAGCAGGCGCATTGGGTGATTTGCCGGAAACCAGACAGATTTCATTTTTTGGTTTTTAATACATAATATAAATAATAGTTGACATGATTACTTTATTGTGGTAGCATATTAGCACGCTAAAGTGAATTTATAACGAAAGGAACGGATTTTTACAAAATCCAACCGCTTTTATGAAAAGATATGCAAAAATAACACCTGAGGGCTCACGCGATTTTCTTTTTGAAGAATGTGATGACCGCAGAAAGGTTGAACACACCCTTGCAGATTTGTTTAAGGAAAATAACTACCGCAAGGTTATGACTCCTGCAATTGAATTCTTTGATGTCTTCAAAAGTGATAATACAGGCATAGAGGCTGAGGAAATGTTCAAGCTCAGTGATTCAAAGGGCAGAACCACCGTTCTTCGCCCTGATAACACAATGCCTATTGCAAGAATGGTTGCAACAAGACTAAGCAATGAGGATATCCCCGTTCGGTTGTATTACAATCAGTCGGTATTTGTGCGCTCAAAGGATTTGAACGGCAGAACAAATGAGATTGCCCAGAGCGGTATTGAATTTATCGGTGACGGCTCAATGCAGGCTGATGTTGAAGTTATTTCGATGGCTGTTGAAAGCCTGAAAAGATGCGATCTTAATTCCTTTAAGATTGAGATAGGCAATGCGGCATTTTTTAATGCTATCCTTGATAAGATGGATATATCCGATACCTGTAAAGCGGATATATGCAACTATATTGAGGGCAAGAACTACGCTGCTCTAGGCGATTTGCTTGATAAATTGGGTGAAAGCCTTGAAACAAAAGTAATTAAACGTTTGCCGAGACTTTTTGGTGAAGTTGATGTAATTGACGAGGCTAAGGCACTATACAGTGACAGTGCAGCACTTGAAGCACTTGACTATCTTAAGAGTGTTTACAATGCACTTTGCGATGCCGGACTGAAGGATTATATTATGCTTGATCTCGGTCTTGTTAACCGCTCAAATTATTATACAGGTGTTATTTTTCACGGATATGCAGAGGGATCGGGTCTGAGTGTGCTCAGCGGCGGCAGATATGACAATCTGCTCGGCGAGTTTGGTATGCCTGCTCCTGCTATAGGCTTTGCAGTTGAAGTATCTGCTTTATGTGAGGCTATGCGAGAGGTTATTAATGTCGAGCGCCCTCTCAGAATTGCACTTACTAAGGGCAGATTGGAAAAATCATCAGTCAGGCTTTTTAAAACAATGGGTCTTGATACGACTGAGCTTGAAAACAAGGGAAGGCGGCTTATTCTTCCTGTTGATAAATATGAGGCAGTTCTTTCAAAGGCTCCTGATGTTATAACATATGTTGAGCATGGTGTATGTGACATCGGAATTGTCGGCAAGGATACTATTGTTGAACATGAATCCTCGTTTTATGAGGTTATTGACCTTAATATAGGAAAGTGCAGATTTGCTCTTGCTTGTCCTAAGGGGATTGATTTCTTTTCAGGATACAAGAGAAAGACAGTTGCATCAAAATATCCTAAGGTTGCAAAAGAATTTTTTGAATCAAAGGGTATGGATGTTGCGGTTATTAAGATTGAGGGAAGTGTTGAGCTTGCTCCGCTTCTCGGTTTGGCAGACGGTATTGTTGATATAGTTGAAACCGGTTCAACACTTAGAGAAAACGGACTTGAGGTTGTTGAGGAAATTTTGCCTATTTCAGCAAGGGTTATTGTTAATATGGCATCAATGAAGCTCAGAAAAAATGAGATTGAATCTTTTCTTGCAGATTTGGAATTAGCAAGCAGAGTTTAATTCTCAGGAGGATATAAAGATGAAGATTACAAGAGCAAACGGCAAGGCTGAATATGCCTTGATTGATAGTTTGAAGAAGAGAAGCGGTGAAACAGATCAAAAGATTATTGATATTGTTTCTACCATTCTTAAAGAGGTTAAAGAGAACGGCGACGATGCAGTTCGTGAATATACAGTACGTTTTGACGGAACAGCACCAAAGAAAACTGTTATTGAAAAGGACGAGCTGCAGCAATATCTAGATATGGTTGATGATGACTTTAAGTCTGCAATTATCAATGCTAAGAATAATATTTATGATTTTCACCAAAGACAGGCACAGCAGTCGTGGCTAACCACTCAGGATAACGGTGTGATTATGGGTCAGCGAATCCGAGGATTGCACAGAGTAGGTATTTATGTGCCCGGCGGAACTGCCGCTTATCCTTCATCAGTTTTGATGAATGCAATTCCTGCTAAAATCGCAGGTGTCGGAGAGATTGTCATGGTTACCCCTCCGGGTAAGGACGGTGCTCCTAACCCTAATATTATGGCGGCAGCTGCTGTGGCAGGTGTTGACAGAGTTTTTTTGGTAGGTGGTGCACAGGCCGTTGCAGCGCTTGCATACGGAACAGAAAAAATTCCAAAGGTTGATAAAATTGTAGGTCCCGGTAACATCTTTGTTGCTACAGCCAAAAAGCTTTTATACGGAACTGTTGATATTGATATGGTTGCCGGTCCTTCAGAAATTCTTATTGTTGCTGATAAAACGGCAGATCCTGCATTTCTTGCAGCGGATCTTATGAGTCAGGCTGAGCATGATAAAATGGCGTCCTCAATCCTTCTTACAACATCGGGAGAATTGGCTAAAGCTACTCTGCACGAGATTGAAAGACAAATAAAGCGACTTGAGAGACAGGCTATTATTGAGGAATCACTTGAAAACTATGGTGAAATTATTGTATGTGAGGATTTGGAGCAGGCTATCAAATTCGCGAATGAGCTTGCACCTGAGCATCTTGAACTTTGTATAAGCGAGCCGCTTAAATATATCGGCAAGATTGATAATGCGGGATCGGTATTTCTTGGAAATTGGTCACCAGAACCTCTCGGTGATTATTATGCAGGGCCAAACCATGTTCTTCCGACATCAGGCACTGCACGCTTTTTCTCACCGCTCAGTGTTGACAGCTTTATTAAAAAATCATCATTTATATATTACACTTCTGCTGAGCTTCGAAAAGCGAAGGATGACATTATTAAGCTTGCGGATACAGAGGGATTGACTGCACACGCAAATTCAATTAAGGTAAGATTTGAATAATTCAAAACTCAGTAAATAAAGGAACCTATTATGAGAACAGCGGTAATTGAACGAAACACAAAGGAAACACAAATAAAAATTGAGCTTAATCTTGACGGCGGAGATGTTGAGATATCAACAGGCATAGGCTTTTTTGACCATATGCTTACCGCTTTCGGCGTTCACGGCGGATTTGGATTAAAAATTAATGTCTGCGGTGATTTAGAGGTTGACACTCATCATACAATCGAAGATACGGGAATTGCACTTGGTATGGCATTTAAGCAGGCACTTGGTGATATGAGCGGTATTGAAAGATACGGAACATTTTTTATTCCTATGGATGAAAGTCTTGCTCAGGTATCGCTTGATATTTCAAACCGACCGTTTCTTGTTTTCAAGGCATCATTTGAGCAGGAAAAATGCGGCGATTATGAGAATTGCTGCACAGAGGAATTCTGGCGTGCTTTTGCTATGAATGCAGGTGTTACTCTTCATATCATTGTTCTGTACGGTGCTAATGCTCATCATGAGATTGAGGCAATATTCAAGGCTGCTGCTCATGCACTTAAGATTGCAGTTAATAAAAATGCAGACGGCTCTGTATTATCCACAAAAGGAGTTCTTTAATATATGATTATTTTTCCTGCCATTGATATAATTGACGGAAAGCCTGTCCGTCTCTTTAAGGGTGATTTTGCTACGGCAGAACAGGTAGCCGATGATGCGCTGCAAACCGCTGAGGACTTTGTTAGAGCAGGTGCTAAGTGGGTGCATATGGTTGATTTGGACGGCTCACTTCAAAAAAAGCCCGTAAATACGCAGACCTTTATTTCCGTTGCGGAGCAAACATCGCTTAAAGTAGAAATAGGCGGCGGAATCCGCACAATGAAAGATATTGACTATTATGTAAATCATAGTATCAGCAGAGTTATACTCGGCTCGGTTGCACTTAAAAATCCTGAGCTTGTCAGACAAGCCGTTAAAGAATTCGGTGAGTTTATTGCAGTTGGAATAGATGCAAAAAACGGCTATGCTGCAACAGAGGGATGGACTGAGGGCAGTGATACATATTTTACGGACCTCGCAAAACAGGTGGAGGATATGGGTGTTCAGACCATAATATATACAGATATATCTAAGGACGGAACGCTCAGTGGTCCTAATATCCGGCAATTGGTCGAGCTAAACAATGCAGTTTCCTGTGATATCACTGCATCGGGAGGAGTTACTGATATAGATGATATTATTTCTCTTCGCGATAATGATTTATATGGTGCAATTTGCGGAAAATCAATATATAAGGGAACACTTGATTTAAAAAAAGCAGTTGAGGTATGCAAATGATAGATTTAGATAAATATTTTGTTAAGTCTGATTTAATTCCTGCAATTGTTCAGGAGGACTCAACAGGTGAGGTTTTAATGCTCGCTTATATGAATAAAGAGTCTATGCAGAAAACGCTTGAAACAGGCTACACCTGGTTTTGGTCTCGCTCCCGTCAGGAACTTTGGAATAAAGGTGCAACCTCGGGTCATCTTCAAAAAATCGTTGATATTAAAGGCGATTGTGATGATGACACTCTTTTGATTAAGGTAATACAGACGGGTGCGGCTTGCCACACCGGCAGCCATTCCTGTTTTTTTAATAATATAGAATTCAATAAGGAATAAAGCTATGGACTATATAAGAAATGATTACGAAACAATTCTTGCAAGAAAGGAAGCAAAAGAGGAAGGCTCTTACACCTGCTATCTTTTTGAACAGGGAATTGATAAAATTTTAAAGAAGGTCGGCGAAGAATCAACCGAGATGGTTATTGCCGCAAAAAACGGCGTCAAGGAAGAAACAGTAGGTGAGATTTGCGATTTGATTTATCATACTCTTGTTATGATGGTTGATCAGGACATCAGCATTGAAGATGTCGAAGCAGTCCTTCAAAAGCGTTCTGAAAAGGCAGGTAATCTTAAAAAATTCCACAAGGTAGATAAGAATTCGTAATGTCACATAAAAAATGGGTAGTGCGTGATGCTGATAAGGAAAGGGCATCTGCTTTAAGTGAAAAATTTAATATTGACCCATTCATTGCATTTTTGCTTGTATCCCGTGGAATAGATGATGATTTGTCAGTTTCGGGCTTTCTGTCACAAAGCTATGAGATGGTGTCTCCTTTCTGCTTTGCAGATATGGATGAGGCAAGCTTTGTTATCGGTGATGCTGTTGATAACGGTGAAAAAATCTGCATATACGGTGATTACGATTGTGATGGTGTAACATCTACGGCGCTCCTCTATACCTTTTTGAAAAAAGAGGGTGCCGATGTTTGCTATTATATTCCCGACAGAGAGTGTGAGGGATATGGTCTTAATATGCAGGCTATAGACAAAATTCATGATATGGGCGCCAGCCTTATTGTCACTGTTGATAACGGCATAAGTGCAGTTGATGAAGCCGATTATATATATTCTCTCGGAATGAGCCTTGTTATTACTGATCATCACCAGATTGGCGAATCACTTCCGAGAGCTGAGGCAATTGTCAATCCTCATAGAATTGAAAATGATTTGAATTTTCGTGAATATTGCGGAGTGGGTGTTGTATTTAAGCTTATTTCAGCAATGCGTGACGGTGAAACCGATGAGCTTATTGATGAATATATTGATCTGGTTGCAATCGGCACCATAGCAGATGTTATGCCGCTCACAAATGAAAACAGAGCCTTTGTTCGTGCAGGACTTGCAAAGATTAACAATAATCCCCGCACTTCAATTAAGGCTTTTATTGATAATAATGGCAGCAGGAAATATTCAGCAACTGATATTGCATTTCAGCTTTGCCCCAGAATTAATGCTATGGGCAGAATGGGCGATGCAGGCAGGGCAGTTGAATTTCTTATATGTGAGGATGAGGAGGACTGTGCTTTCAAGTGTGAACAGCTTAATCTTGAAAATACCGACAGGCAGGAGACGGAAAGAAAAATTCTGGATGATATAAATGCTAAGATTGCGGAGAATCCAAGTCTTGTTGATGGCAGAGTAATTGTAATTGCAGGCAAGGGATATCACTATGGTGTAATCGGTATTGTTGCAAGTCATATTGTTGAGAAATACGGTAAGCCGGCTTTTATCATAGGAATTGATGATGATGGAATTGCACATGGCTCTGTTCGTTCAATTGAAGGCTTTAATGTGTTCGAGGCGATTTGCGAATGCTCGGATGATTTAATCCGTTTCGGCGGTCATCCGCTGGCAGCAGGTATTACCTTAGATGTTCATAAAATTGACGCATTCCGCAAGCATATAAACAGCTTTGCAATACAGAAATATCCGTTAATGCCTGTTCAGCAGCTTGTGCTTGACTGCAAGCTTTCACCATTTTATTTAACACTCGATTTGGTGGATAATCTTTCTGTGCTTGAGCCGTACGGTGCAGGCAATCCTCAGGCTGTGTTCGGTATTTATAAAATGACCTTAGTGTCTGTAACACCGTTAAAGGAAGGCAGGCACATTCGGCTGGAGCTTGAGAAAAAAGGCAGAAAAATAAAAGTAGTAAAATTCGGTACGTCTTTTGACGATTTTCCGTACAAAAGCGGTGATGTGCTGAATTTAGCTGTTAAGGTGTCAAAAAATTTATACAAAGAAAAGAATTATTTATCTGTTCAGGCAGTTGATATTCGTCTTGCCGGGGCAGATGATGATAAATATTTTAAAGAGAAGAACGCATATGATTTATTTAAGGCAGCAGGAAGACCTGATAAGAGCCTTTATCCCAGCCGTGAAATATGTGCGGTGATATACAGCTATTTAAAGAGAAACGGCGGGTATAATTATAATATTGACGACCTGTATTTCAGACTGCAGGACAGTGTTACATACGGTCAGCTGATGTATGCGCTTGATGCCTTTAGTGAGGCGGGACTTATAACAATTAATGATAGAATTGAAATTAATAAGGTTGAGGGTAAGGTTAAACTGGAGGAAACAAGCACACTTTCAGCCTTGAAGGGAAGACTTGGCATTGACTGAAGAAATCAAATATGAAGAATACAATGACCGCTTTGATGAATTTTTTGATGTGGTCAAAAATAATTCTCAATATGACAGTGCAAAAATAGAGCGTGCCTATACGCTTGCACGGGAGGCGCACAAAAATCAGCGCCGCCGCTCGGGTGAGCCATATATTATGCATCCCGTTGCAGTTGCAAGAATACTTCTTGAAATCGGTATGGATAATGAGTGTATTATAGGTGCGTTGCTTCATGATGTTGTTGAGGATACGGAGTATAATCTGTCTTATATAAAAAAGCATTTCGGTGCTGATGTAGCACTGCTTGTTGATGGCGTAACAAAGCTTGGTCAGATTCCTTTGTCCACCCGTGAGGAGGTTCAGGCAGAGAATATCCGAAAAATGTTTATTGCCATGAATCAGGATGTAAGAGTTATTATAATAAAGCTTGCAGACAGGCTTCACAATATGCGGACTCTTAGACATATGCCTCCGTATAAGCAGCGAGAAAAGTCGCTTGAAACTCTTGAAATTTATGCTCCTATCGCTCACCGTCTTGGTATCAGGGCATTTAAGGAGGAACTTGAAGATTTAGCAATTCGATATCTTGATCCTATTGCATATAAGGAGATTGAAAACTCTCTTTCTATGAAAAAAGAAGAGGGCGAAAAGTTTCTTGAGGATATTAAGTCTCAAATCAGTGATAAAATAACACCGGTTATGAGAGGTTGTTCAATAACCTCACGCGTAAAGTCAGTTCACGGTATATTCCGCAAGGTATATATTAAGGGAAAAAATTTTGAAGAGATTTATGATATATATGCAATCAGAATCATTGTGGATTCAATGATTGACTGCTACAATGCGCTCGGTATCGTTCACGATATGTTTACTCCTCTGCCGGGCAGATTCAAGGATTATATTTCAACTCCTAAGCCTAATATGTATCAGTCACTCCATACAACAGTGCTTTATCACGGAGTGCCGTTTGAAATTCAAATTCGTACATGGGAAATGCATCATACGGCCGAGTTTGGTATTGCAGCTCACTGGAAATACAAAATCGGAAAGGGCGGCAAGGATAATTTTGATGCTTCTCTGGAGTGGATTCATCAGGTGCTTGAAAGCGGTGAAACTGCTGATAACGCCGAAGAAATGGTAACATCAATCAAGGGTGACTTATCAATTGATCAGATATTTGTATTTACTCCCAAGGGTGATGTTAAATCATTGCCAAAGGGTGCAACAGTTATTGATTTTGCTTATGCAATTCATTCAGCAGTCGGTAACAGAATGGTTGGTGCAAAGGTAGACGGAAGAATTGTTCCTCTTGATACAGTTGTTAAAACGGGCCAGATTGTTGAGGTTCTTACTTCTAAGCAGCAAGGTAAGGGACCATCGAGAGATTGGCTCGGAATAGTTAAAACGGGCGAGGCTCGTGCAAAAATCCGTTCGTGGTTCAAAAAAGAACGCAGGGACGAGAATATTGTTCAGGGTAAGGCAGATCTTGAACATGAATTTAAACGGAATTACCTTCGATTTGAAGGAAATGCCTTTGATGAGTTTATTCTCAAAATTGCCGAAAGACAGCATTTTGCTACAGCCGATGATTTTTATGCGGCAATAGGCTACGGCGGTGTTCAGATCAGCCGTCTTATGCCGGGTATAAAGGATGAATATAACCGTAATTGGAGAGTTAAGGAGGAAACTCCTGTTCCGGCTGTTAATAAGGTTGACAAAGTCAACAGAGAGCCTAAATCCTCCGGCGGTGTTATAGTAGAAGGAATTGATAACTGTCTTATAAATATGGCTCGCTGCTGTAATCCTCTTCCGGGTGAAAGTATAATCGGCTTTATCACAAGAGGTCACGGTCTTACAGTTCATAGACGGGATTGTAAGAATG
>JBKWUD010000009.1:0-61290 GCA_046989265.1 Eubacterium sp. | reverse complement strand
GAATCGCTGCTCCTCATCACCAACCAGGAGCCCTAATCTTTGAATTTTATATCCTTGCTTATAATTCTGTGGGTGCCTATCAGCAAATCGACTTTACCCTCGGACAAATCTTTCAAAATCTGTTTTTGTTTAGTGGGGGACACAAAGCGTGAGAGCATCTCAATTCTTACAGGGAATGCATCCATTCGCTTCATTGCAGTTTGATAGTGCTGCATTGCAAGCACCGTCGTGGGCACAAGAATTGCACACTGCTTGCCGTCGCCTATACACTTAAAGCAGGCACGCAGTGCAACCTCGGTTTTGCCGAATCCTACATCACCGCACAGCAGTCTGTCCATAGGAGCGGTTTTTTCCATATCTCCTTTAATTTCATCAGCACAGCGGAGCTGATCTTCCGTTTCTTCATATTCAAATCGCAGCTCAAAGTCACGCTGCAAATCCGTATCACCGCTGAAGGCATAGCCTTGCGTGCTCATTCGTTTAGCATAGAGTGCAATAAGTTCCTTTGCCATATCCTGAACACTGGCACGGACCTTAGCCTTTGCCTTTTGCCAGTCGCCTGAACCAAGGCGGCTTATTTTAACCCTGCTTGTATTGTCATTAGGACCGATATATTTAGATACCAAATCAAGCTGAGTTACGGGAACATAAAGTGTATCTCCTTTTGCATAGCTTATTTTGATATAATCCTTGTGAACATCATTGATATCAAGTGCATGGATTCCTTCGAAAACACCTATACCGTGAACATTATGGACAATATAATCCCCGACTGTAAGTTCATCAAGTGAATGTATAGCGTTTTTTGAGGAGGATTTTTTGTGCTTTTTTTTGCTTTGATTCGTCTTGGCATGAGTCATCAGTGCAAATTTGCATGAGCTCAGCTGAAATCCTGCCGAAAGTGTGCCTGTTAAAACAGTAACTGCACCACGGCGGAATTCTGCAGGGCGCTTTTCGCAAAAGACTGCATCATAGCCCATTTCGCCTATATCATACGCAAGTGCCTTGCCTGCACGGGAGGTGCCTGCCATAATTACAACCGTGTAGTTGGTTTTGAGAAGCGGGAACAGTTCTTCCTTCAACTGGGAGAGTGTGCCTGACCATACATTAAAGCTTTGGCAAACAAAATCAGCCAGGTGCCTTATCGGAGTATCAAAGCTGCCTCTCGGGAGGGAATCAAAATAGATAGCATTATTTTGTTCATAAAGCCTGCAAAGCTCGTCAAAATCAAGAATAAATTTATCAATTCCCTTGCAGAGATTGCCGTCATCAATAAGCCATTTTAATTCTTCATTCATTAATTTTGACTGGTTGATGCATTTTTCTTTTACCTTTGCACTTTCGCACACAAAAAGCATTCCTTCAAAATAATCGAAAATACCGTTTGATTTATATGCAAGCGGCAAATATTTGTCGTTGCAGTGAAGATTTAAGCCTTGTTTAAGTCTGTCACTGTCCTGATATAATCTTTCACGGGCTTTTGTTGCTTTGCCCTTTAGTGATTCAGCAAGTTTGTCAATCTTTTTTGCCTGCTCCTCTTTGGAGCTAAATAAAACCTCGGTTGCAGGAATTACAGCGATTTCATCAACCATATCGGTGCGCCGCTGCGTAGCAATATCAAAATTGGTGATTGAATCAATAGTATCACCCCATAGCTCAATGCGCACAGGCTCATCTGCACCCGGAGGGAATATATCAATAAGTCCGCCGCGAACGGAAAACTGACTTGTGCCGTCTACCTGATCAAAACGTGAATATCCAGCTTTTATAAGCCTTTCGCTGATTTCATCAATATTGATATCATCGCCTGTTTTAATTTTAAATGAACGCTCTTTAAGCACCTCCGGCGGCATGGTCATTTGTGTTGCAGCAGCAGCAGACATAACAACTGCGCTGTAGCTGCCGTCAATCATTTTTGAAAGAACGCCAAGCCGCAGATGCTCAAATTCACGGCTGATGCCCTCAACATCAAGAAAGGTGAATTCTCTCTTAGGAAAGAGTAAAACACCTTTCTGAAATTGAGAAAGGTTTTCAAAAAATCTGACAGCACTTGCCTCATCAGGGGTGATTATAAACGCCTTTTTATTTAATTTTTCACAAAGCGAGTGAACGGTGTGAACCTTGTTGATATCTGCAAGACCAACCGCCCCAACAGGAGCATTTGACACTTTAATGCTCTCGCTGAGGCTGATAAATTCCTCGCTTCTTTCAAGTATTTTTGAAAAACAGCTCATATTTCACCTTTATTTTGTAATTAACTGTTATATAAATTCATTGCTTTATCAATTTCGCTGTTAACCATAAGCTTTGCAGCCTTTATAGCGTTTGAAACGGCAGAGTCCAAATCATCTTTTTTGTCTTTAGGAAAATCACTAAGTACCCAATCGGCAAGGTCATAATGCACATTAGGCTTTTTTCCTACACCGATTTTGACTCTTGGAAAGTCCTCATTTCCCAAACAGCTGATTATACTTTTTATGCCGTTATGACCGCCTGCACTGCCTTTGCGGCGGATTCTGATTTTTCCTATATCAAGGCTTATATCGTCATAAATAATTATGATATTTTCATCAGGGATATTATAATAGCTTGCTGCCTCATAGATTGCCTCGCCCGATGCATTCATCATAGTTTGCGGTTTCATTAAAAGGCATCTTTTTCCGTCAATCATTTGATCAGCAATGAGTGAATGGAATTTAAGTTTTTTATATTCAAAACCTTCCTCTGCGGCAAGCTTATCCATAGTTATAAATCCGGCGTTGTGTCTTGTGCTTTGATATTTACTGCCGGGATTGCCTAAACCTGCAATTATAAATTCTATTTTACCTCTTTTTATAAAGCTAAGCATCATCTTCTCCTTCCGTTTCAGTGACGGTTATTTTAATCTTATCAGCTCGTCTGCCGTCAACAGATATGACCTCGGCATGGAGTATATCATAATCAAAGCTGTCACCAATTTCAGGTATTTTATCTGTGTTTTCCATAACCCAGCCATTAACAGTAGTAACATCGGAGCTTTCATTTTCCGCAACATTGAAAAATTCAAAAAGCTTGTCGATTGACGAAGATCCGTCGACCAGATATTCGCTGTCATCAATCTGCTCAATATCAATTTGAATTTCATCATGCTCATCCCAGATTTCTCCGACCAGTTCTTCAATTATATCCTCCAGTGTAACGATACCCTCAGTTCCGCCGAATTCATCAACAACAACTGCAAGGTGAGTTTTGTTTTTTTGGCAGATTCTGAGCAATTTTGATATTTTGGTATCCGGACTGACTGTAGGAACAGGCTTAATAATGGTTCGGAGTGATTTAAGTCCCCGACGGCGAATTTCGCTGAAATCCTGATAGTGAATTACGCCGACAATGTGGTCAATATCACCAATATATACAGGAAGTCTTGAATAGCGCGAGTCATTAAAAATTTTTTCAATATCAGAAAGCTTCCAATATTTTTCAACTGCCTCAACATCGACTCTCGGAGTTAAAATATCACTCACATATAAATCATCAAATTCAATGGATGACCGAATAAGTTCACTTTCATTTTCATCGATTTCGCCGCCGGTATGAGCCTCATCAACATATGTTTTAAGCTCCTCTTCAGTTACGGTATCAAATTTTCCGAGCCCGAAAATTCTGTTGAGCAAAAGCTTCCATCCCCTGAATAACAGATTAAGCGGATAAAAAAGGATGATGAAAAACTTTACGATAGGTGATACCAAGACTGCATATTTTTCCGCGATATCCTTTGCCACGGTTTTTGGTGTAACCTCACCGAAGATAAGCACAACAACAGTCATAACAACTGTTGATACAGTTGCACCCAAGTCACTGTTATCACCAAGCAGTCCCGTGAAAAACAGTGTTGCTATTGATGTTGATGCTATATTGACTATATTGTTGCCTATTAAAATCGTTGAAAGCACCATATCATAATCGCTTGAAAGCTTAAGAGTTCTTTCAATCTTATTTGCGTTATGGCTGTTTTCCATCGATTTCAGCTTTACCTTGTTCAGGGAAGAGAAAGCGGTTTCGGCAGAAGAAAAGAATGCCGAAAACAGTACCAATATTATCATTACAATTAACAGTGGTGTGTTCATACCTGTCTCCATTCATTAAACGCTTACAAAGGGCGCACCAATAAGGTACGCCCCTCTAATATCACTGAATCTATTATGCCTCAGTTTTTTCAAATTCATTGAAATCTCTTTCTTCATCAGACTTTTCATAGTTATACATATTTTCGTCTTTAACATGCTTAGAGATATATTCATCACGATCAAAAAGCTCATCAGCCTTGACTTTCCATGCTTTTGCTGCAGCAATTGTCTTATCAAAAAGATCGTTCGCCGGTTCAGGATGCTGCATCTCCGTTGAGTATGCACCTGTCTCTGCAACCATTTTGCTGATAGCACCGGGATTGTCAAGTACAGGACAAGGGCGAAGCATATTGTTGTTGAACGGCTGATTCTTTTTATATGCCATAAACAATGGACTCTGAAGAGCCTCAAGAACTGAACATTCCTTAATATTTACATTAGAATAATGAACAAATGCACAAGGCTCACAGTCACCATTAGAATTGATATGGAAATAATGGCGTCCGCCTGCAATGCAGCCCTGAACATACTCTCCGTCATTCCAGAAATCAAGAGCAAAGACAGGCTTTGTCTTTCTCCACTCGTGCATTTTTTTATACATTAAGGCACGCTGCTCAGGAGAAACCATAAGGTCAGTTACAGCACCGTTGCCTGTTGGCATATAGGTGAAGAACCAAGCAAATTTAACACCTTTTTCAATGAGCCAATCCATATATTCATCAGAAGCAAGCAACTCTGTGTTTTTGCTTGTATAGCAGAGTGAAGCACCAAACGGAGCACCTCTGTCCTTAAGTCGTTTCATAGCAGCGGTACATTTTTTGAATGTTCCCTCGCCGCGGCGGAAATCATTTTCCTCCTCATAACCCTCAATTGAGAAAGCAGGGAAGAAATTGCCTACCTCGACTATTTCATCTGCAAAGCTGTCATCAATAAGAGTGCCGTTCGTGAAGCTCATAAATATACAATCCGGATTTTCACGGCAAAGGCGCATAATATCTGCTCTTCTCATTGTCGGCTCACCGCCTGTATAGAGATACATATATGTGCCGAGCTCCTTGCCCTGCTTTATAATTCTTGCAAGGTCATCATATGACAATGAGCTGGTGTGACCGTATTCGGCAGCCCAGCAGCCAGTGCATTTAAGGTTGCAGGCAGCGGTAGGATCCATAAGAATAGCCCAAGGTACATTACAGCCGTATTGTTCAATATTTTTCATTCTTACGGAATAGCTGTTGATAGCAACATTCATCATAGGAGGAATCATTTTGCCGATCATTTCCTCATTAGTATCACAAACGAGACTTTTGGCAAATTTCATCCAGTTGTTATCAGGGTCGTCAAGAACTTTATGCAGACCTGCATATGTAGTACGGTTGACTTTTTTAACATCTGCCATTTCAAGCAGACTTAATATCTTAGGAGCATTTTTGTTAAAATCTTTTCTAGCATATTTCACTGCGCCTTTTACAGCGAGTGACAATGCAGATTCTTTAATAGACATAGTTATTTCCTCTCATCATAGGAGCGTAGCCCTAAACTTAATTAAAGTTCGTTATATTATGAAATATAATACTAATATTTGGAATTGTCAAGAACAATTTTATGAGCCGCTAAAATCTGATTTGGAATTTCAGGCGGTAGACTTTATCTGTTTTGTTCTTGTATTTTTCGTTACAGTGTGCGCCCCAGCTGTCATATCCTCCGATACCTTGCTGGCGTGCAATGCATCGTACAACGGTTTTGTTATATTCGGGCAAATCCTTTGCGTGCCATGTGTCCTCAATTTCTTTAGGGAGATAGTGGCAGACATTGAGCTCCATAACAGGCTCGGCAATAAGGCTGAATACCTTTTTATCACCGATAATGGTTGCATATCTGACACCGGTTCTGTTACCGCATTCCTGGGGCTTAAGATAATCAACCCACATATCATTAACCGTTGTATTGTAAAGTCCCAGCTTAACACCGTTGCAGCGGTCAATATAGTTTTCTTCCGGTCCGTTGCCAAGGTATGTTACATTTTCAAAGTCCTTAGGCAGTTCAAACAGTAAACTGATTTCCGGAATTTCAGGCAGTCCGTCTCCCGGGAAGAACTGCATATCAAGCTCCATTCCCTTAGAGGTAATAGTATAAATTACCTGAGCCCTTGATTCAGGCTGGGTGCAGATTACGGCACCGCTTGTAACCACTACCTTTTTTCCGTCATCAAGAATTTTGTAATTTTCAATGCTCCATTTCGTGTTATTAAATATACCGGGTGTGTCGCCTGCATCTCTCCAGCAGCCAAGTCTGCTGCCCGCTCTTGTGCCTCTGTCATTGTCTGTCAGGGCTCTCCAAAAGTTAAGACGCATAGGCTGCTGTAATATTTCTTCTCCGCCAATTTTGATTGAATACAGCTGATTACGCTCTCTTCTTTCAAAGCGGATAACAGCGTCATCGCTTATTATTCTTAGTGAACCGTAAGTATCATCAACAAGCAGCTGCTGTTCCTCTTCCAGTTCGTCGTATACATTTTCAAATTCGTTGATTACAAATTGCTCCTCAGCAACAATGTGGCCTGCCTTACACCAAGCAGTATCCTCCTTTTCACGAAGCTCAAGATTTAAATAGCATTCGGTATTAGGCACTCTTCCTATCTCAAGATCAATGGTTTTCTTTTCAAACGGCTCAAGGTCAAGATTGATTGTTCCGTCACGGAATACTCCCTTGTCAGAGCATTGACACCAGTACAGCTCATATTTGCTGAGGTTTGTAAATAAAAATTTATTCTTTATTTCAATAATTCCACGCTCAGCATCAATTGCTTTAAAATCTACATTTTGATAAAGCTTTTTAATTTCTGCAAGTTTAGGAGTAACACTCCTGTCACCAAACAGTAATCCGTTGCCGCAGAAATGGCCGTCGTGCGGATTTTCGCCAAAATCACCGCCGTATGCCAAATATTCATTGCCGTTTTCATCGGCAGTTAAAATGCTTTGGTCAACCCAGTCCCATACAAAGCCGCCCTGAAGGCATGGATATTTATCCCAAAGTGCAGTGTATTCATCTGTTGAGCCGCAGGAATTGCCCATAGCGTGGGTGTATTCGCAAAGAATAAACGGTCTGCCGTCACGGCCTGAAAGTGCATATTCTTCACATTCCCAAGGCTTATAATACATTTTTGATTGCACATCGGATATTTCTTTTTCGTCAGGTGACCTGTGGCATTCAAAGTGAATAAAGCGTGATTTATCCTGCTCCTTAAGCCATTTATACATTTTTTTAGGCGTTTCACCGCCGAGTGACTCGTTGCCAAGTGACCACGCAACAACACAGGTACAGTTTTTATCTCTGTGATAAAGTGCTTTGATACGCTCCATACATGCCTTTTCCCATTCAGGGCGTGATGCGGGCAGCTGAGGGCATCCGATTATCTGCGACCAGCCGGTACCGTGAGTTTCCATGTTATTTTCATCAATAACATAAAGACCATATTCATCACAAAGCTCATACCAGCGCGGGCAGTTAGGGTAATGAGAGGTGCGCACTGCGTTGATATTGTTCTTTTTCATAAGCTCAATATCCCTAATCATTACCTCTTCACTTATGTATCTGCCTGTGCGGCAGTCAAATTCATGGCGGTTTGTTCCTTTAAAAACGATTCGTCTGCCGTTGATTCTGATTATTCCGTCTTTGATTTCTACCGTTCTGAAACCTATTCTTGTCGAAATGAATTCAATAGGAACACCGTTGTTTTTTAGAGTGAATACAACAGTATACAGATGCGGAGTTTCTGCGCTCCAAGGCTGTACATTGGTGACAATGGCTTTCATGCTTGTTTTGTGATCTTCATCAGCGTACTGACTGTCCAGTGCAACAACTGCACCGTCTGTGTCAATAACGCTCATATCAATGCTTAAGCCCTCGTAAGCACCATTGGTCTTAAGTGTAACATCAAGATAGCCGTCATGCAGCATTGAGTCCGGCTCGGCATTAACTGTGAAATCACGGATATATTCCTTTTCGGTTGTGTAGATGTATACATCTCTGAAAATGCCGCCCAGACGCCACATATCCTGACATTCAAGCCAGCTGCCGGTGCACCAGCGGTAAACCTCAACTCCTATAACATTAGAGCCCTCAACAAGATGCCTTGAAATATCAAATTCTGCTCTGTTAAAGGTTGATTCGCTGTAGCCTATTCTTTCTCCGTTTACATAAAGATAGAAAGCTGCCTCAACACCCTCAAAGCAAAGTACAACGCGCTTCGAGAGCACAGCCTCATTAACATGAAATCTTTTTATGTAGCAGCCTACCGGATTGTGCTTGGTAGGAGCATTGGGCGGGCAAATGTCCTCGCTGCCTTCCCAAGGGTAGCGAACATTGCAATATTGTGCCTGATCATAGCCCTGCATCTGCCATGAGCCGGGAATAATAACACTGTCCCAGTTATGTGAATCGTAAAGCGGCTGAGCAAAGTCAGACGGACGGTAAGCATAGTTTTTATAAAGCTTAAATTTCCATTTGCCGTTTAAAAGCTTGCATCGTGATGACGCATAGCGGTTTGCTTTCGCAGCCTCCTCATAGCTATCATAAGGCATAAGCGTCGCATGCTGCGGCAATCTGTTAACACCTACAATTTCAGGGTTACTCTGCCATTCGGTATATCCGTCAATAAAATTTCTTTCCATAATTTTATGCTCCAAAAATGTATAGTTTAAATTCATTATCTTCTGTGAAGTTTGCCCTCGTGAAAACCATCACGCCTTATGCAGACACCGACTGACCGAAACAGAATTTTCAAATCAAGTCCTATACTCCAGTTATCGCAATATTCTTTGTCAAGTCTCATCTTTTTCATAAGCGATATATCATCTCTGCCGTTGATTTGAGCCCATCCTGTGAGTCCCGGTCTGAAACGGTAAACGCCATATTCTATTCTGAGTCTGTGTGCTCTTATTTCGCTTGAAATAAGAGGTCTCGGTCCTACAAAGCTCATATCACCTTTTAGAATATTCCAAAGCTGCGGCAGTTCGTCAAGACTTGTTTTCCTGAGAATATTTCCGAATTTTGTAATATACTGTTCAGGATTTTCGAGGTCGCCAGTAGCACAGTTTGGCGTGCTGTTTTTCATTGTCTGAAATTTATAGATTGTGAAAGGCTTACCGCCTCTGCCTCTTCTTTCGTGACTGAAAAAAACATTACAGTCGGGAGTCGCAAGATTTATGCAGCAAATTATTAGAAATAATGGTGATAGTATAATTAATGCAAAAAACGATATAACTATGTCAAAAAGCCTTTTCCATTTTGTTGCAGTAAAATATTTTTTTAGAAACTCTTTCATAATTATTCCCGTACCGCGTGCAGTTACTATCTGATGCGGATTATTTTAAAATCAATATAAAGTGGTTTAATCGTTGGAATTATACCATATAGTATACAAAAAAGCAATTTTTTTATAAAATTTAGTTATTTTGTTGAAATTTAACCCACCAATATATATAATTAATAGCATATAAATTATTTTTTGTAATAAATGAGGTAATTATTTATGAAAAAAGCTATAAAGAGTTTATTATGCATTTTTCTTTGCATTGGCATAATTTTTTCATTTGCGGGCTGTTACGGCTCAACGGAAATGACTGAAGAAAATGTAAATGCTGCTGTTGAAACAGTAGAAAAAGCACTTCAGGAATTCGATACAAAAACTTTGGGAAAATATGTTGAAAGCGAAACTCTTGCATATATTTTGAATCTGGCTGACGGTCACGAACAGTTTTCACAGCTGGGTGCGGCAATATTTAAGGATTTGAATATGGAGGTCACTGCAATTGACCTTGAGGCGAAAACAGTCACAGTATCTGTAAGCAATAAGGATTTATATGCAATTGCTTCGGGTTTTACTTATGAGCTGATGGGAAAGTATTCGGGCTTTCAGCTTTTAAGGATGCTTGATAATGATGCTTTTCTTGATATATCACTCGCCGATCTTACGGAAAAAATCGATGCGGCAGTTGCAAGCACAGATAATATTGAGATTACTCTCAGCATTTCGCAGGGTAAGCATAATCTGGTGCTTGGATTTGATGAAGATGCTGAAGATGCCGTGTCAGGCGGAGCACTTACGGCAATTAAAACCGCTATAGGACAATAAAAATATATATAATAAAAAGAAAATATATAAATTGACATCAGCATTCTTTTATGCTAAAATAGCTTAGTATATAATGTAAAAAATCCATGAGGTGAAAAATAAATGGCTAACAAATTCGTAACAGCTATTTTTGGAGATTATTCTAAAAAGGAAGTAAAGAAACTCCAAAAAACAGTTAACAAGATTAACGATCTTGCTGACACTTATAAGGAAATGAGCGACAAGGAATTGTCCTCACAAACACAAATTTTTAAGGACAGACTTGCACAAGGTGAAACTCTTGATGACATTCTTCCTGAGGCATTTGCAGTATGCCGTGAGGGTGCCGAGCGTGTACTCGGTATGCGTCACTTTGATGTTCAGCTTATCGGCGGTATTGTTCTTCATCAGGGCAGAATTGCCGAAATGAAAACAGGTGAAGGTAAAACACTTGTAGCAACTCTTCCGGCATATCTCAATGCTCTTGCAGGCAACGGCGTTCATATTGTAACAGTTAATGATTACCTTGCAAAGCGTGACTCTGAGTGGATGGGTAAGCTTTATCGTTTCCTCGGATTAACAGTAGGTCTTATTGTTCATGAAAAGAATAACGCAGAGCGCCAGGAAGCTTATAACTGCGATATTACATACGGAACTAATAACGAAATGGGCTTTGACTATCTTCGTGATAATATGGTTCAGTATAAAGAGCAAAAAGTGCAAAGAGGTCATGCATTTGCAATCGTCGATGAGGTTGACTCAATTCTTATTGATGAGGCGCGTACTCCTCTTATCATCAGCGGTAAGGGTGATCAGTCAACGGATCTTTACCGTCAGGCAAATGTTTTTGCAAAACAGCTTAAAATGGTTAAGGTTGCAAAGACAGATGATAAAGAAGATAACGAAGAGCAGTATGACGGTGACTATGTAGTTGATGAAAAGGCGAAGACTGCAACTTTGCTTAAGAGCGGTGTTGAAAAGGCTGAAAAGTTCTTTGCTGTTAAAAACCTTATGGACATTGATAATACAACACTCCGTCATCATATTGATCAGGCAATCAAGGCTCATGGTGTAATGACCAGAGATATTGACTATGTTGTTAAAGACGGTCAGGTTAAGATTGTTGATGAGTTTACAGGTCGTATTATGGAAGGCCGAAGATATAACGAGGGTCTTCATCAGGCACTTGAGGCTAAGGAAAATGTTAAGGTTGAGCATGAGAGCAAGACTCTTGCAACAATAACCTTCCAGAACTATTTCCGTCTTTACAAAAAGCTTTCAGGTATGACAGGTACCGCTGCTACTGAGGCTCCTGAATTTGATGAAATTTATAAACTCGATGTTGTTGAAATTCCTACAAATAAACCGCTTATCCGTGATGATAGACCGGATGTTGTTTTCCAGACAGAAAAGGGTAAATATAATAATGTAATTAAACAAATCAAGGAATGCAACGCAAAGGGTCAGCCTGTTCTTGTCGGAACAGTCAGCATTGAAAAATCCGAGCATCTTTCAAAGCTCCTTAAAAAGGAAGGCATTAAGCATAATGTTCTTAATGCTAAGAATCACGAAAAGGAAGCAGAGATTATTGCTCAGGCTGGTAAATTCGGCACTGTAACAATTGCTACCAACATGGCAGGCCGTGGTACCGATATTATGCTTGGCGGTAATGCAGAATTCCTTGCAAAGGCTCAGATGAAGAAGATGAGCTTCACAAATGAACTTATTGCTGAGGCTACAGGTTTTGCTGAAACAGACGATGAAGAAATCCTCAACGCAAGAAAGACCTTTATAGAGCTTGAGGCAAAATATAAGGAAGAAATTAAGGAAGAGGCAGACAAGGTTCGTGAAGCAGGCGGTCTTTTCATTCTTGGCACAGAACGCCACGATGCACGCCGTATTGATAACCAGTTAAGAGGTCGTTCAGGTCGTCAGGGTGATCCGGGTGCAAGCCAGTTTTATCTCTCACTTGAGGATGACCTTATGCGTCTTTTCGGCGGTGAAAGAATGCAGTCCATAATGGGCAGAATTACCGACGATGAGGATATGGATATAACCTCAAGGCTTATTACAAAGACTATTGAGTCTGCACAGAAGAAGGTTGAGGGTAAGAACTTCGGAATTCGTAAGAATACACTTCAATATGATGATGTTATGAACCGTCAGAGAGAGCTTATTTATAAGCAGCGTGATCAGGTTCTTGATGGCATTGATCTTACTGAAACTATCCTTAAAATGCTTGACAAGGATATTGAAGAATCCGTTGCAAACTACTTATCAGGCGAAAACAAGTCTGACTGGAATGTGGATGGACTGAGAGAGAAATTCAAGGATTGGCTTATTGCTACAGATGAAGACTTTACAGACCTTGAAAATCTTAACATAACAGATGTTACTGAGGAGCTTCAGGGCAGAGGCAGAAAGCGTCTTGATGATAAGAAAGAAATTCTTGGCAACGAAATGTTCCAGGATTTTGAAAGAATGGTTCTCCTCAGAACAGTTGATACCTATTGGATGGATCATATTGATGCTATGGAGGAGCTCAAGAAGGGTATTCACCTTCGTGCATATGCTCAGCGTGACCCGGTTGTTGCTTATCGTGAGGAATCATATGATATGTTCAACGAAATGACAGCTGCTATTCGTGAGGATACTGTTAAAATGATGCTGACCCTTATGCCTCGCCATAAGGCAGATGTTCAGAGAAAAGCAGTTGCTAGGGTAACAGCTACGTCATCAGGCGGTGAAGAAGGTGCTAAGCAGGTAACAATCCGCAAGGAAAAGAAGATTGGTCCAAATGACCCATGCCCATGCGGAAGCGGTCTTAAGTATAAGAAGTGCTGCGGCAACCCTGCAAAGCTTGCTGAAAAGAAAGACTGATAATAATAAAAGCTCTCATTATGAGAGCTTTTGTTATATAATAATGTAATTAATAATTATTTATAATGTATTAAATCATTTCAGGTGACAATATGAAGAATATACTTTTTTATAAAAAACCTGCAAAGACTTGGGAAGAAGCTTTGCCTGTAGGGAATGGAAGAATAGGCGCAATGGTGTTTGGAAATCTTAATACTGAGCGTATTGCACTTAATGAGGATTCGCTTTGGTCAGGTTATCCAAAGGATTTGAACAAAAAGGACGCGAGAGAACATCTTGAGAGTATACGCTCAGCTATATTCAGCGGCAATCACAGTGAGGCTAAGCATATAGCAAACAAAAATATGCATGGTCACTGGAGTGAGGCTTATCTTCCATTCGGTGATTTGATCATTAAATATACAGGAACAAGAGGAACAGGCTATAAAAGACAGCTTGATATTTCCCGAGGCATTGCAGCAGCACATAATTCTAAAGTAACACAGACAGTATTTGTAAGTCATCCGGCTCAGCTGCTTATTATTAATATAAAAAGTGAGCAAGGTGTCAGTTTTAAGGTGAGGTTTGATTCTAAGCTGATGCATAAATGCTTTACAAAAGAAGACAGCCTTGTTATTGAAGGCAATGCACCCGAAATTTGTATGCCGCCTTATTATAACACGGGTAAGGTGTTTGATTATGGCAGCGGAGCAATGCATTTCTGTGGTGTGGCTAAGATACTGGGCAATGCTAAGTTTGAAGATGAATATATTCTTGTTGAAAATCAAAATGAAACAACTATTCTTGTTTCTCTTGCTACAAGCTTTGTGGATTTCAAATCCATGCCTGATGCTGATGCGGCAGAGCGTGCTTATTCGTATTTTGAAAATATAAAGCCTTATCCTGCACTTGAATCAGAGCATAGAGCAGATTTTTCAAGCCTTTTTGACAGAGTCGAGGTCGATTTTGGCTCAGAGCAAGCAGATGTACCTACAGATAAAAGATTAAAAAATTTTAAAAAGGGTGCTGATGATAATAATTTAATTGCTCTGCTTTTTCAATATGGAAGGTATTTGACAATATCCTGTTCAAGACCCGATACCCATGCTATGACTTTGCAGGGTATATTTAATCCTCATATAAGAGCACCATGGTCATCAAGCTATACGACTAATATAAATACTGAAATGAATTATTGGTGCACCGATATATGTAATCTCAGTGAATGCTTTGAACCGTTTTTTGAGTTAGTTAAAAAGCTTATTTATAACGGAGAAACAACGGCTAAGGATTATTATAACTGTTCAGGCTCATGTGCTCACCATAACAGTGATATATGGGGTGCAAGCTACCCTGCAGGAGATCCGTTCGGCAACACAGATGCCGAAAGCTATGCATATTGGTCGTCTCCGTTGCCATGGATGTTAAATGAGGTTTTTGAGCATTACAGATATACTCAGAATAATGATTTGTTTGAAGAAATGAAACCTTGTTTCAAAAAAGTGCTTGATTTTTATAATGATTTCCTGGTGGAGTATAATGGGAAATTGGTAACCTGCCCATCATCATCACCTGAAAATGTTTATGTTGACGGCAATGACAGGGCAAGTCTGACTTATATGCCGACTATGGATATCGGTATTTTGCAGGAATTTTTTGCTAACTGTAATAAGCTTGGTTTTGACACTCCTGATTTGCCTGAAATTCCAATCGGTACTGATGGAAGAATAAACGAGTGGTGCAAGGAATATGGCGAACAAGAAAAAGAGCACAGGCATGTCAGTCACCTTTACTGTATTTATCCATCTGTAATAGAGCAGAGTGATGAGATAAAAAAGGCAGCTGAAAAATCTCTCATTGCACGAGGTTTTGGAGGAACGGGCTGGTCGCTCGGCTGGAAGGTTTGTCTTTGGGCAAGGCTCGGCAACGCTGAGAATGCGCTTAGACTTATTAGGAATCAACTCTATCCGATTTCTGCAAAGGGTGTAAACCTTCACAACGGCGGCGGAAGCTATCCTAATCTGCTTGATGCTCATCCCCCGTTTCAGATTGACGGCAACTTTGGTGTCGCAGCAGGAATCGCCGAATTGCTGAAGAATAAAGCTGTTCCGAAAAATTGGAACGGTTATGCAAAAGGTATTCAACTGCACGGCGGCAAAATACTTAATATTAAATTTGATAACGGAATCGTTGAAGAAATGAAATGAAAATAAATTACAGAAAAATTAATCCATATTTTTTCTTTATCGGCATAGGTGTGTCAGTTTTGATAAGCTTTTTGAATAGTGCTGTGTCTGAAGTTGATTATTATGTTTATGGATGGATTTCAATTATAGCTTGTACGCTATGTTTTTATCGATTGAATAATGGGCTTATTGCGTTAATTCGAGGCCGGTTTGCAAAGCCTAAAAGGAGCAATCTGAAATTTGTTGACTATGACGAAATACCAATTAAAGATGCAAAGGATTTCAAGAACTCAATTGCATATGGTGAGAAAAGTCTGATTGCATATAAGCTGAATAGCCGTGAGGTGTATCAGCTGATAAAACAAAATGACGGTTTGCTTATCCGTCGATGTTATCCTGAAAAGGAAATAGGCGTTGTAACGGATTTTGATCATCATCTTAAAGCTGTGAGGGATGACAGTCTGATTCAATATTCTGCAATAAAGAATGTAACATATAAGATTTCACCGAACAATTTTTATCTGCCTGTTATTTCAATTTCAGCCGGTAAAAAACATTTCAGATTTATTGGTTATCTTGAACCGTTTAGCAGAGCTGATATAAATGCTTTTTTCAGCGATATTGTTAAGGTGCGAGCACGAAATGTTCAGAAATCCCCCGAAGAACAGATTAATGAATCTGAACACCTTGCTTTTAAATACAATATAATCGCTTTATTAACCTGCCTGATTACACCGAGTTTGTATGTAGCACCGTCTGCTGTTGGATCCGGAGCATCTCATATACTCTGGATGATTTATGCGATGATTAGTGTGGTTTTGCTGATTATATATTTATATTTGGCTGTCGCAAAATCAGAAAAGTATAAGTTGGATTTGATTACAGACAATAAAAGTGATGGTAAGAAAGATGTTTCAGTCGGATTAATGCTTTTAGGTATTTCTTTGGTTCTTTCAATGTTCTTTGAAGTCAGCGTTATAAATATCAAATGGTACCTGATTTTAGTTGCTGTTGTTTTTGTTATTTTAATCACGCTGTATTTTAAGAATATTCGTTTGCCGAAATTCAATGATAAGCAAAATAGGCATAAAAGATTATTTGTTATAATTGGTGCTGTTGTTATGTTTTTTATTTCATCATCAGCTTTAGTATCGGCAGTTAATTATGCTGTTCCGCTTCATACGCAGACATATACTTGTGCCGTTACGCAGATGTATGAAGAGGAAGGGCGGAGAAGTACATTATATTATGCTGAAATAATTGTGGACGGCAGAGAACAAAGTATTCAGATTGATGATGAAACTTACAATTCCAAAGTGTCCAGAATAGATGTGGCTGAATCTACAGGAATTTTGGGCGTGAAATATATTGTTGAAGAATAGGCGTTTTAATGAAAAAAATATTAGTAATAGCTCTTGGCGGGACTATCGGCAGTGTTAAAACCGATAGCATCGGTTTGGATAAGAATAACTTAAAAATACTTGATTATTGCCGCCGTGATGATGTTGAATTTACAGGCGTTTCTCCATTCAGTGTGCTCAGTGAAAATATGAGCATTGCTTTGTGGATGAGACTTATTGATTTTCTTGACAGTATTGATTTCAGTCTGTATAAGGGCGTAATAATTTTACATGGCAGTGATACTCTTGCCTACACTTCTTCGCTGATTGCGAATGCTTTTGTGAACGAACGAATAGTTTTTGTTGCTGCAGATAAACCGATTGAGAATAATCAAAGCAACGGCATAGATAATTTTAATACTGCTGTTGATATGATTGTTTCATCGGATTTTAACTGTCCTTTTGTATCATATAACGGAATGCACAGAGCAGATTGTATTACATCTGCTAATATAAAAGATGAATTTTTATCACTTGACAGTACTTTGCCACCTGTTAACAGCAGAATTATACACTGTAAAAATGTGCTGATTATTAATCCGTATATTGAAATCAATTTTGATAACTATAATTTAGATAATGTTGATTGCGTGCTTATCAATATGTATCACAGTGCAACAGTACCGGATAGCACGAAGGTTTTTTGTGAAATACTGTCCAAGCAATGCATACCATATTATTTTGTAACCCACAAGTCAAGTGCGGATTATGAAACTGCAGACGGTCTTGATAATATCATTTTTAACTGCACTATCGAAAATGCATATGCAAGAATTTTGTTGACAAAATAAATTTATCTGCTATAATATTAATAACAAATAAATATTAAACCGTTGAAGCGGAGATAAAAACAGGATACGAATTCACAGAGAGCCTCGTTGCTGGGAAGAGGTAATAAACGGCTTGTTAAATGGACCGCTGAGGGTGCGATGAAAGGCTTAGGCTGAGTATCTCGCAACGCGATGACCTGCGTCAGTGGTCGGAGATATGATGGTATCTCGCAGAGAGTATGATGTTTACACCATAAATCAGGGTGGCACCGCGAAAGTTTTCGTCCCTGACAGTCATTTGACTGTCAGGGACTTTTTGTTTATCAAAGCTCAAAGCGAGTATAGGAAAGGAGTACAATATGGAAATCAAACCATCACTTGAAGAAATCATCGATTATTCCAAAGCGTATAAGACTATACCGCTTTCAGCAGAGCTGGCTATGAATTATACTCCGATAGGTATAATTAAAAAAATCAGAGCGGTTTCCTCTCATTGCTTTATGCTTGAATCCCGTGAGGACTCAAAGCAAACAGGAAGGTACACATTTATCGGGTTTGACCCAAAGGCAGAGGTATCCTGCACAAATTATGAAGTTCAGGTAATTGATGAATTCGGAGTTACAAGGGTTCACGATAATCCAAGGAGATATGTAAAAGATATGCTTGATAAGCACAAAGCTCCGCGTCTTGACTATCTGCCTACATTTACAGGAGGACTTGTTGGTTATTTCGGCTATGATTATATAAAATACAGCGAACCCGGGATTAACCTTGATGCTGAGGATGACGGAAACTTTAAAGATGTTGACTTAATGCTCTTTGACAAGGTGATTGCCTTTGATCATCTTGAGGAAAAAATAATTATTATTGTAAATATGCAGACTGATGAACTTGAAGCCAATTATAGAAGTGCAGTCAAGGAGCTTGAAATAATTGTAAAAATCATAGATGAGCAGACGATTGTTGAACCTGAACTGCCGGTTCTTAAGAGCGATTTCAAATCTCTTTTTAACAGAGATGAATATTGCGCAATGGTTGAAAAGGCAAAGCATTATATTCGCGAGGGCGATATTTTTCAGGTGGTGCTGTCAAACAGAATGGAGGCTGAGATGGAAGGCTCACTGTTTAAGCCGTATGAGGTTTTGAGACAGCTTAATCCATCGCCGTATATGTTTTATTTTTCATCAGATGATATCGAGATTGCCGGAGCCTCACCAGAAACGCTTGTAAAATTAGAGGACGGCTCTCTTTACACCTACCCGCTTGCGGGCTCACGCCCAAGAGGTAAGACCGAGCAGGAGGATCAAGAGCTTGAAGAAGGATTGCTTAAAGACGAAAAAGAGCTGTCCGAGCATAATATGCTTGTTGACCTCGGAAGAAATGATTTGGGAAAAATCAGTAAGTTCGGCTCTGTTAATGTAGAAAAATACCACAATATTTTAAGATTCAGTCATATAATGCATATCGGTTCAACCGTAAAGGGAATAATCCGTGATGATAAAAGTGCTCTGGATGCTGTTGATGCAGTTCTACCTGCAGGGACACTCAGCGGTGCTCCTAAAATCAGGGCAATGCAGATTATTAATGAGCTTGAAAATAACAAACGGGGTATTTACGGCGGAGCAATCGGTTATATTGATTTTACAGGGAATCTTGATACCTGTATTGCAATTCGCATTGCATTTAAGAAAAAGGGCAGAGTCTTCATTCGCTCAGGTGCAGGCATAGTCGCAGATTCAGTGCCTGCAAAAGAACACCAGGAATGTTTAAATAAGGCACAGGCGGTTGTCAGTGCAATTAAACAGTCATCAAAGGAGGCAGAGTAATGATACTTTTAATTGATAATTACGATTCCTTCTCATACAATTTATATCAGCTTATAGGATCAATAAATCCCGATATCAGAGTTATAAGAAATGATGAGATGACTGTTGCTGAAATAAAAAAGCTGGCACCTGAGTATATAATCCTGTCGCCGGGGCCTAAAAGACCGCAGGATGCAGGTGTTTGCATTGAGGTTGCAAAGCAGCTCGGTGAAACATCAAAAATTTTGGGCGTATGCCTTGGGCATCAGTCAATTTGTGAAGCATATGGTGCAGAAATTACTTATGCCAAAGAGCTTATGCACGGCAAGCAAAGTATTTGTGAAATTGATACAAGCGATATGCTTTTTAAAGGCTTGCCCGATAAAATTACTGTTGCACGATATCATTCGCTTGCCGCAGATGAAAGTTCAATGCCTGACTGCCTGAAAGTTATCGGCAGAACCGATGACGGTGAAATTATGGCAGTTAGGCATAGGACAAAAAATATATGGGGAGTTCAGTTCCATCCGGAATCAATAATGACCCCTGATGGAATGATCATACTTAAAAACTTTTTAGGAGGACAGGATAATGATTAACGAATTACTTTATAAGGTATCAACAAAGCAGAACTTAACATATGAAGAGGCAAAAACAGCCATTGACGAAATTATGAGCGGAGATGTTACACCTGTTGTAACAGCATCATTTTTAACTGCTCTTGCAATGAAGGGCGAAACAGAAACAGAAATTGCGGGTGCAGCAGACGGTATGCGCTCTAAGGCAACTCCGTTTGAACTTGGAACACATGCACTTGATATTGTGGGTACAGGCGGAGATAAATCGAATTCTTTCAATATTTCAACAGTTGCCTCTTTTGTTGCAGCTGCAGCAGGGATTACAATTGCAAAGCACGGCAATCGAGCTGCATCCTCAAATTGCGGCACAGCCGATTGTCTGGAGGCACTGGGTGTTAAGATTGACTGTGAGCCTGAGGTTATGCAAAAATCACTTAAAGATAATAAAATGGTGTTCTTCTTTGCTCAGAAATATCACAGTGCGATGAGATTTGTAGGCCCTGTCCGCAAGGAAATCGGAATCAGAACAGTATTTAATATTCTTGGTCCTCTCACGAATCCCGGTAAGGCTGATCAAATGGTTCTTGGTGTATTCAGCGAGGAATATGTTGAGAAGATTGCCAAAGCACTTGTTAAGCTTGGAGTGACCGATGCACTGGTTGTTCACGGTATGGACTGCCTTGATGAAATCAGTGCAAGTGCTGAAACAAAGGTTGCCGAGGTAAGAGGCGAGGAAATAACCTACTATACAATTAAGCCTGAGGATTTCGGATTTGAGCGTGCAGAAAAATCAGATTTGCTTGGGGGCACACCTGAGGAAAATGCTGCAATAGCAACTGCTGTTCTTAAAGGTGAGGGCACTGCAGCACAGAATACGGCAGTTATTCTTAATGCCGGTGCCTGCATTTATGTTGCTAACAAAGGAATCTCCATGGCAGATGCAATGAAACAGGCAGAGCAGGTTCTTTTATCAGGCAAAGGTTATGATGTACTGCAGGGCTTTATCAAAACAACGAATGAGGAATAACGATGTCTACCATTTTAAATACAATTGCAGATTATACCCAGCAACGGTATGCAGATATAATTAAAAGAAAACCGTTAAGTTTAGTTAAAGCTGAGGCTCTTTCACTACAAAAGAGCGATTTTGAATTTGAAAAGGCTCTAAAAAAAGACGGTTTATCCTTTATCTGTGAGGTAAAAAAGGCATCTCCGTCAAAGGGCTTGATTGCTCCGGATTTTCCTTATCTTGAAATTGCAAGGGAATATGAGTTAGCGGGAGCAAGTGCAATATCCTGCCTTACTGAGCCGAAATGGTTTTTGGGGCATGATGAGTATCTGAGTGAAATAGCACAGGCGGTTTCAATCCCTGTACTGCGAAAGGATTTTACAGTTTGTGATTATCAGATTTATGAGGCTAAGCTGCTTGGTGCTAGTGCGGTTCTTCTTATCTGTGCATTGCTTGACTGCGAAACGATTAAAGAATATATTGGAATATGTGATGAGATGGGACTGTCCGCTCTTGTTGAGGCTCACGATGAGAATGAGGTTGCTTCTGCACTTAATGCCGGTGCAAGAATTATCGGTGTAAACAACCGTAATCTTAATGATTTTACAGTCGATGTCAATAATTCCACCCGCTATCGTGCAATGATACCTGACGATGTAGTTTTTGTCAGCGAGAGTGGGATAAAGACTCACGATGATATTAAGGTATTGCTTAATAACAAAACAAATGCAGTGCTAATCGGTGAAACTTTTATGAAAGCTGAGAATAAGGCTGATATGCTTAAGGAGCTGCTGTATGGCAAAAATTAAAATCTGCGGACTGCGCCGTGAGGAAGATATAAGCTATGTTAATATTTTAAAGCCGGATTATGTCGGTTTTATATTGTCAAACGGTTTCAGGCGCAGCATTGAAATGGAAACAGTAACACACCTCAGAAACCGTCTTGCAGCAGGAATTAATGCAGTTGGCGTTTTTGTTAATGAGAGTGTGGAAATAGTAAATGCCTGTATTAAAATGCAGGTGATTGACATGGTCCAGCTCCATGGTAATGAAAGTGCAGATTACTGCAAAAAAATAAATGCACCGATTATTAAGGTACTTAAGCCTGATGATTTTGATAAAATAAAGGATTATGAGCCGTACATTGATTATTTTATGTTTGACAGCGGTACAGGAACAGGCACAACCTTTGACTGGTCAAAAATTCCAAAGACTGATAAGCCGTTTTTTCTTGCCGGGGGTTTGGATAAGAATAATCTTAAGCATGCAATTGAAACAATTAATCCTTATGCGGTTGATATGTCTTCATCTGTTGAAACTGAAGGAATTAAGGATTATGATAAAATAAAAAAAGTTATAGATATAGTAAGGAGTACGAAATGAGCAAAGGAAGATATGGTATTCACGGCGGTCAATATATTCCCGAAACGCTGATGAATGAAATTATAAATCTTGAAAAAGCATATGAACATTATAAAAACGACCCTGAATTCAATGCTGAGCTGAATAAGCTTTTTAAAGAATATGCAGGCAGACCATCACTTCTCTATTATGCAGAGAATATGACAAAGGATTTGGGCGGAGCAAAGATTTATTTTAAGCGTGAGGATTTAAATCACACAGGTGCGCATAAAATCAACAATGTTCTGGGTCAATGTCTTCTTGCTAAAAAAATGGGCAAAACAAGAGTTATTGCAGAAACAGGAGCAGGCCAGCACGGAGTTGCAACTGCTACTGCGGCAGCTCTTATGGGACTTGAATGTGAAATCTATATGGGCAAGGAGGATACTGAAAGACAGGCACTTAATGTTTATCGTATGGAACTGCTTGGCGCAAAGGTTCATCCTGTAACTACAGGCACAATGACTCTTAAGGATGCTGTTAATGATGCATTCCGTGAGTGGGTTTCCCGTGTTGATGATACTCTTTATGTGCTCGGTTCGGTTATGGGTCCTCATCCATTCCCTATGATTGTCCGTGATTTTCAGTCTGTTATTTCAAAGGAAGCGAGAGAGCAGATACTTGAACTTGAGGGCAAGCTGCCGACTGCTGTTATGGCGTGTGTTGGCGGTGGATCAAACGCAATGGGAATGTTTTATAATTTCATTAATGATAAGGAGGTCCGCTTAATCGGCTGTGAGGCAGCAGGCAGAGGTGTTGACACTGATGAAACGGCAGCAACGATGGCAACCGGTACACTCGGTGTGTTCCATGGTATGAAATCATATTTCTGTCAGAATGAATATGGTCAGATCGCACCGGTTTATTCAATATCGGCGGGACTTGATTATCCGGGTGTGGGACCTGAGCATGCACATCTTAAAGATATCGGCAGGGCAGAATATGTTCCCGTAACGGATGATGAGGCTGTTAATGCTTTTGAATATATTGCAAAAACCGAAGGAATTATTTGTGCTATTGAGTCTGCTCATGCAGTGGCTCATCTTATGAAAATAGCACCGACTATGAGCAAGGATGATATTATTATTTGCTGCCTTTCAGGCAGGGGTGACAAGGATGTTGCCGCAATAGCAAGATACAGGGGGATTGATTTACATGAGTAAAATAGCAGATGCATTTGCAAACGGTAAGGCGTTTATTGGATTTTTAACGGCAGGTGACCCTAATCTTGAAACAACAAAAAAGATAATCAAAAAAATGGCACAGGCAGGCTGTGATCTTGTTGAAATCGGAATTCCGTTTTCGGATCCTATTGCAGAAGGACCTGTCATTCAGGAAGCAAATATCCGTGCATTAAAGAATAATGTAACCACTGATGATGTTTTCGCTATGGTTAAGGAGGTTAAGACCGAGGTTGATATTCCTATGGTGTTTATGACTTATCTTAATGTTCTTTTTAAATACGGATATGACAGATTTCTTAAGAATGCAAGTGATGCAGGCATCTGCGGTGTTATTATTCCCGATATGCCTTATGAAGAAAAAGCGGAGCTTCAAAATATTGCTGTTCATTACGGAATTGAGGTTGTGTCGCTCATTGCTCCGACAAGTGAGGACAGAATCAAGACTATCGCAGCCGATGCCGAGGGATTTATATATGAGGTTTCATCACTCGGTGTAACAGGCGTACGCAGTGAAATTAAGACGGATCTTGAGTCTATTACAAAGTCAGTAAAAGAGGTTACCGATATCCCTGTTGCAATAGGATTTGGCATTAATACTCCCGAACAGGCAAAAAAATATGCCGGTATAGCAGACGGTGTAATCGTTGGTTCTGCGATTGTTAAAATTATTGAAAAGTACGGTGAATCTGCTCCTGATGAGGTTTATAATTATGTTAAGTCAATGAAGGATGCAATCAGGTGATTTTTACATAACAAAAAGGCTATCTCATTAAAAGATAGCCTTTTTGGCGTCCCCGGCGAGATTCGAACTCACGGCCTTTCGCTTAGGAGGCGAACGCTCTATCCTGCTGAGCTACGGAGACATATTAACAATTATTATATATTGTGTTAATTCGTTTGTCAATTAAAAAAGCGGCAGATTTTTCTGCCGCTTAAATTTATTATTTATTTTACAAATTCTTCTGCAACCTTAACAATGTTTTCTGCACATAGTCCGAATTGCTTGAGCAAATCCTTTGCCGGTCCTGAGTGACCGAATTCATCGTTAACGCCGATTCTCTTGACTGGAGTAGGGCATTTTTCTGCAAGTGCTGCACAAACAGCCTCGCCAAGACCGCCGATAATGCTGTGCTCTTCAACGGTTATAACCTTGCCTGTCTTTTTGGCTGATGCGATTACCAGATCTTCATCAAGCGGTTTGATTGTTGCAATGTTTATGATTTCAGCACGGATTCCCTTAGCCTCGAGCTCTTTACCTGCCTCAATTGCCTCGGCAACCATAAGACCGTTAGCAATAATTGTAACATCTGTGCCTTCTTTTATAACTTCACCTTTGCCGATTTCAAACTTATAATCGTCATTGTGAAATACAGGCACAGCGAGTCTGCCGAATCTTAAATAAACGGGACCTTCATATTTGTAAGCAGCCTTGACTGCCTGTTTTGCTTCAACATCGTCAGCAGGACAGATAACAACCATTCCGGGAATAGAACGCATAAGAGCGAAATCCTCACAGCATTGATGGCTTGCGCCATCTTCGCCGACTGAAATGCCTGCGTGTGTTGCACCGATTTTAACATTAAGGTGAGGGTATCCGATTGAATTTCTTACCTGCTCAAAGGCTCTTCCTGCTGCAAACATAGCAAAGCTTGATGCAAACGGCACAAGACCCATTGCTGCAAATCCTGCAGCAACGCATACCATATTTGCCTCAGCAATACCGCAGTTTATGTGGCGGTCAGGATATGCTTTTTTGAAAATGCCTGTTTTTGTAGCAGCTGAAAGGTCAGCGTCGAGAACAACAAGCTTATCTGCGCCTTCTGCTGCTAACTCTTTAAGAGCATTGCCATAGCTTTCACGAGTTGCGATATTTTTAATCTCTGCCATTCTTTACGCCTCCAATTCTGCCATCTTGGCATTTAATTCATCCATAGCGATTTTGTATTCATCATCATTAGGTGCTTTGCCGTGCCAGCCTACCTCGTTTTCCATATAGGAAACGCCGAGACCCTTGATGGTTTTCATAACAATTGCAAACGGCTTGCCCTGCGTTTTATGGAATTGGGCAAATGCGGTATCAAGCTCATCAAAATCATTGCCGTTGATTACAACAACATCAAAGCCGAACGCTTTAAGCTTTTCGTCAATAGGCTCTGCTGACATAACATCTTCACAGGCACCGTCAATCTGCAGTCCGTTTGAGTCAATGATTACGCAAAGATTATCAAGCTTATATTGGTTTGCAAACATTAAAGCTTCCCAAACCTGACCCTCTTCAATTTCACCGTCGCCAAGAAGGGTGTAAATATTAATATCATTTTTATCTGTAAATTTTGCAGCCTTTGCCATACCGGCGGCAACGCTGACACCCTGACCGAGTGATCCTGTACTCATATCAATTCCCGGTACAGTGTTCATATTCGGGTGACCTTGAAGATAAGAATCGATGTGTCTAAGTGTTTTTAAATCCTCAACAGGGAAAAAAACTTTGTATGCAAGTGCGCTGTAAAGACCTGGTGCACAGTGACCCTTTGAAAGGACAAAACGGTCTCTGTCATCCCATTTTGGCTCATCAGCTTTATAGTTCATCTCTTTACCATAGAGATATGCAAAAACATCAGCAGCTGAAAGAGATCCGCCCGGATGTCCTGCCTTAGCATTGTATGTGCTTTCAATAATGCCCATTCTGATTTGTGTGGCAAATATCTCAAGCTCCTTTTTTGTTTTATTATCCATAGCCAAAGCTCCTTTAAATTTTATCCATTATATTGTAACAAATTATCAGTAACAGTGCAATAATAAATTTAATATATAATTTTATTATATATCTGGTATAAATTAAAGCGTACTGATATGCAGTACGCTTTACAATTATTTTAATACCTTAAAATCAACCTTGCCGATTTTTGTTCTGGGCAGTGCATCTATATATTCAACAACCTTCGGAACAGACCATTTTGAAAGGTTTTGGTTACCAAATTCAACAATTTTTTGCGTAAGTGCTTCTTCGTCATCACTTTTAAAATTCTTGTTTTTTACAACAAAAAGCTTGATTTGGGTTTTTCCCTCTTCGCCGATACCGATTGCACAGCAGTCATAAATTTCTGCCATTGATCTGTATGATTCTTCAATAAATGAAGGATAAACAAGATAGCCTGAAATTTTATAAACTCTCTTAAGTCTTTGACGATAGTATATATCGTTATTCTCCGGCTCAATAAAGCACATATCGCCTGTGTGCAGCCATACTCTGCCGTCCTCATGCTTAACAAGCATTTTTGCAGTTTCATCAGGATCATTCCAATAGCCCTGCATAAGAGTCGGTCCGTAAACGCAAAGCTCACCATCCTCGCCGATTGCCGGTTCGGTTGTGCCGGGTTTAACAGTCATTGTTTCTATATTGTAGCAGGGGATACCTATGCAGCCTTGAGGTGCTTCTCTGTGAGGGTCTGTGAAGGTGCACACCGTAACGCATTCCGTTAGTCCGTAGCCTGATACAAAATGAACTGATGCACCGTATTCCTTAAGCAATCTATCCATTTTTTCAGTGAGCGAATATGGCACAACATCTCCGCCTGAGCCGATAAGCTTCATCTGACTGAGGTCGCATTTGAGGTAACCTGCCTTGTAAACCTTTTCAAAGAAATCAGGAACGCCGAATACAAAGCTGATTTTATATTTCTTAATTGCATCAGAACACATTTTTGCATCAAACTGCGGGAATAATGCCTGCGGCATACCTGTTATCATGGAAATGTGCATGCACATACCAAATCCAAAGCCGTGGAACACAGGCAATGCAGTAAGCATACAATCCTTGTCGGGATCAATCTCATCGTGAAGCACGGTATCAACTACATCTGTAATTTGATATGAAAGGCTGTTAATATTGTAGTTTGAAAGCATTACTGCTTTAGGGTTGCCCGTTGTGCCGCCTGTCATCATTGTTACTGCCGTTGCAAACGGGTCTGTTTCAGTTTTAACTTCATTTTCGGCAAGATAGTTTCTGCCTTCTTTCAAAAGGTCAGACCAGTCGATTTCCTTTTTTACGCCATCTGCCTTAGCGGTTTTGCCTTTAATTTTTTTCTTGTAGGTCAGGTTTGCGAGCACACCGTAAACGCTTTTAGGAAAATACTGTGCAGTTCTGCACTTAATAACTGTCATATCCTCCATACCTGCGAATGCTTTTTCACTTACATCAAAGCAAAATGCATATTTGGCGTCTACAAGATTTCTTAAATATTCTGCTTCGCTTGCTACTGAAAGGGGATGAAGCATTGATGCAATAGCACCTATTTTGTTAATTGCGTATATTGCACATATGCATTGAGGCATATTAGGAGCACAAACAATAACTCTGTCGCCTTTTTTTACACCGTTTGCCAGCAAGCCTGCTGCAGCCTCATCAATCATTGCCTTTGCATCATTAAAGCTCAATGTGTTGTTGTAGTAATAAAAACAGGGCTTATCTCCCCGCTGCTCTGCAGCCTCAGTAAACTTTTGGTACATTGTTTTTTCAACATCATACTTGCTTTCAAACTTATTCATACAACCTCTCCTATATTTAAAATATAATAAACATTTGTCCATTAACTATCACGATATGATTATAGCAAACCATAATCATAATTACAATTTTTTTCAGGATTGTTTATTTTTATTTTATATTTTATAAAAAACAGTTGAAAACTATTGTCTTTGTGGTAATATAAATATATCTTTATTTTCGAGGTTGATTATGGCTTATAAAATAAAAAAAGACCCGATTAATAAAATACCGAAGATGCAGCTGGCTTTTTGGATTATTGTAAGGGTATCTATGATTATTTGTGCTCTTTATTCCTTTATACACGGTGATGTGGTAATGGGTTTTGAGAGCGTTTTCTGCTTTATTTTTACCCATTTATGGGATATGTTTCAGGTTTTCGGCAACGGCAGCTTTATAGAGGAGGTTCCGCCTCTCAGTCAGACAATGCTTAACCTTATTATATTTATAGGTATAGTTATTGGCTCGTATTTCGGAGTGTTTGATAAAATTTGGTGGTTTGACATATTTATGCATATTTTGTCCGGCTTTGTCTGTGCAGTGTTCGGTTATGATTTTGCTGTAATCATTCAGCGCAAAAAAGGTCAGTGTGCCGCAACTCTTGCTGCATTATTCAGCATAATGTTTGCACTTTCAATTGCGGTTGGCTGGGAGTTTTATGAGTTCCTTATGGATACTTTGCACGGCACAAACCTGCAGCTTGCAAAAGCAGGCGAGGAGACTGCAATGTTTGACCTTTCAAAGTATAATAATGAATATGGCTATCTCGGATTGGTTGATACAATGACTGATATGATGATGAATGCCTGCGGCGGATTAGCCGGCATGATATTTATGATTGTTTTGAGAAACAGAAAAAAGAAAAAATAACAATAGCAATAACAGGGCGGTTCATTTAGAACCGCCCTGTTATTTTATATCCGGTTTATTTCTATTATAAAGGTGAATTTAAGATAAAATGCCGTAAAGCATTATGTAAATCAGTTTGTCATACATCTCAAGAAGCTGTTCTTTTCTTTCAGCTGCGCTTTCAGACTTGTTATTTTTCAAATCTAAAATAATCTTTTTTATATGATGAGCGATAGCGGCAGCAATCCTGCATTTTCACATGCCAATTATGTTAGCAGAACAGGTTCATACGGCAATTATACTTATACATGGAAATCAGGAGCGACACCTCAAAAGTATATTGATGATTTTAATAATTATTTATCATTATATGAAAGTGATGTTGTTGAACCAAGTATAAAATCATATAAGGATTTATATGATATTTTTGCAAGCTTCAGCGAATTTCAGGGTCTTGCAGAGGTAGATGCAGTTATAACTGCAGCCGGAACAAAAATTATTGAAGAGCAAAGCGTTTCTGCAGCAGAAGTAAAGGCTGCTATTGAAAAGCACAACAGCCTTTCAGCTACAGCAAAACAATTGTATGACAATCTGTCCTCACGCAGCGACAGCAGACTTTTACCTTATGCAAAGAATGCTTATACAATTGATACAATAACTCCTGAACTTGCTTATACAAAACCATCATCAGTTGCAACTTACAAATTATCGGATCTTATGAATAAGTGCAACGATTTCCTTAACGATTTACTTTTGCAGGAATTTAACGAGTATATTCAAAATGCAGATTTAGACAAGAAAACAGACAAGATGGTAAAAACAGCACAGGAAAAATATGTAGCTTTGCCATCTGAATTCAAAAATAAAATTTCGTCAGAGGTTTTTGAAAAGTTTATGCAATTGATAAAACCTGACAAAAACCTTTCAAACTTATCAGACCAAGTAACAGCATTCCAAAAGACAAAGGTTACCCTTCCTGAAATCGGTAAGGACGGTGGTGTTCAATATGCTGTTGATCGTATTTGGGATTTAGTTGCAGTAGATATTCTTCCGCTTATTTCAAGCGATATAAAGCTTCAGGATGGTCTTGATAATATTTTAGAGTCCAAGGTTTATACCAACGAAATGGTATCAAAAATATTCGCACTTTATGCAACTCTTTCACACAATGAAACTGTAGTTGTTGAAAGTCCTAAACTCACACTCGGTGCTGTAATAGGACTTGTTGCTTCACCAACAAACATTGCAAAAATGCTTGAGGAAGACAAATATTCCGCTGCGGCAGAAAAAATCAAACCATACAGCAGCTTTAAAGATACCGACACTATGAATAAATTTGATGCGCTTGCTGCTGAAAAATTTGAGAATGGTGATTTTGGCTTTGAGGATGGTGATCGTGAAGGTTTCTTCGATGCTCTTCTTGCTGTTCTTCGTCCGATTACATCACTGCTGGCACCCGGCGCAAAGGCTGCAGGTCTTGTTGCAATTAATGCAAATATGTTTGACTATGTAACCGATGAGGGCGAATATGTTGAAGGTGCGTATGCTCATCTTATTCCGATACTTGAGCAAATCGGTTTAACAAGTCTTCCGACTGTTGAAGAATATAAAAAGGACTATTATGATACCGTTGAAAAACAAAGCACAGCTATTGCAGCTGACAGACTTGTCAGACCTATTATTGATTCACTCTTAACAGATGTGCTTGATATGGTTTCGCCTGACCCGTTAAACGGCATTATAAAAATTATTCCTCGTTTGGCATATGTAATTTCAACTGATATGCTGAATGACAATGTTAAGGCAGCTTTGGGTCAGCTTGGTATGCTTAGCGGTCTTGCAGGTTCATTAGATCTTTCTGCACAAGCAATTAATGATAAGCTTACCTCATCACCAATTGATTTGACATCATTAGCAGGCACTGAATGTAAAATTCATCTGAAAGCAATAGACTGGGAAAAGCTTGCAAATTGTGCGACTGTTAAATCAACATCAAGTGTAAGCAATTCAAATGCATATTTCGTTTTGCGCACAGGTGATACTGAAACGTGCTTTACAACTGTATTCTATTATGTATACTCAATAGCTTTTGCTGACAGTGAGAACTACAGCACAATTAAAACCCTTCTGAATTCACTTCTCGGTGGTACTATTGCAGGAATTGTAACGGGAATTACCGATAAGTTTGCCGGAAAAAATTTTGTTGACGGATATGGTGATTTCCTCAGCATATTCAACTCCGCATTGATTGAATTGCCGGATGTCGAGCCGCTTCCTGAAATTTCACTTATACCTGAAAAGAAAATCAGCGCTAAAAAATGCACTGCTAAATTATCATGCAATTCATACAATTATAACGGCAAGACCCATAAGCCTTCTGTTACCGTTAAATACGGAAAAAAAGCATTGAAAAACGGCACTGATTATACAGTACAATATGTAGATAGCTGCAAAAATACAGGCAAGCATGCAGTTATGGTCGTTTTCAAGGGTGAATATACCGGCATAAAATATCTTTATTTCAATATCAAGCCTAAATCAACAACAATCAAATCTGTTAAAGCCGGCAAAAAATCATTTACGGTTAAGTGGAAGAAAAATGCTTCTCAAACTACAGGCTATCAGATTCAATACTGCACAAGCAAAAGCTTTAAAAATGCAAAGACAGTAACAGTTAACAGCACTTCTACTGTTTCAAAGAAAGTATCAGGTCTTAAAGCAAAGAAAAAGTATTATGTAAGAGTAAGAACATACAAACATTCTTGCGGCGTCAAAACATATAGCGCATGGTCCAAGGCAAAAACTGTTACTGTAAAAAAATAACACTTTATTTTCCTCATAAAGAAAACTCACAGCGTTGTTATAACACTGTGAGTTTATCTTTTTTATTCAATCGGCAATAGCTAATGTTTACTACCCTTATTTTGACAGCAATGGTGTTGAAAGATATCTGTCACCTGAATCAGGAAGAATCACTACAATATTTTTACCCTTGTTTTCAGGACGCTTAGCAAGCTCAATAGCTGCCCAAAGAGCAGCGCCTGAAGAAATACCTACTAATGCTCCTTCAAGGCGGGGAAATTCACCGCCTATTTCAAAGGCTGCTTCATTCGGTACTGTGATTACTTCATCATAGATTTCTGTGTTAAGAGTATCAGGAACAAAGCCGGCACCGATACCCTGAATTTTATGTGCGCCCGGTGTGCCTTCGGAAAGAACAGGTGAGGTTTCAGGCTCAAGTGCTACAACCTTGATATCAGGATTTTGTTCCTTAAGGTATTTTCCTGCACCTGATACAGTTCCGCCTGTGCCTACACCTGCAACAAAAATATCAACCTTTCCTTCAGTATCCTTCCATATTTCGGGTCCGGTGGTTTCATAATGAACTTTTGGGTTAACAGGATTTACGAACTGTCCGGCAATTATTGAATCCGGCAGTTCTGCATGGAGTTCTTCAGCTTTTGCAATCGCACCCTTCATTCCTTTTGCAGCCTCGGTAAGAACAAGCTCTGCACCATATGCTTTCATAAGATTTCTTCTTTCAACGCTCATGGATTCAGGCATTGTAATAATAACCTTGTATCCCTTGGTTGCAGCATATGCCGCAATGCCTATGCCGGTGTTACCCGATGTTGGCTCAATAATAGTTGAGCCGGGTTTAAGCTTGCCCTGAGATTCTGCATCATCAATTATTCCTTTGCCTATTCTGTCCTTAACAGAGCCGGCAGGATTAAAATATTCAAGTTTAGCATAAATATTAGCCTCAAGACCATATTCCTTTTCAAAATTTTTTACTCTTACAAGCGGTGTGTTGCCGATTATATCGGCAACTGATTGATATAAAGCCATTAAAATTACCTCACTTAATTTGTTTTGATGATGTAATAATAACACTCATTGCCTAGAAAGTCAATAGGTTTTATGGATTTTTTGGAAAATTTTTTAAAATCATATTTCAGGATTGATGCTGTTTACATTATTTTCATTGTTATTGTTGTTGCACTGTTGCACTGCTGCAATAGTTTCAAGGCTTTCTCCAAGCTGATTAAAAAATGCAGAAAGCAGGGCAATTTCATTTTCACTTTTTCCTTTCGCAATTGTGCATGCAAGTGCAGAAACAGTCATATTAAATGCACAAGGATCTATATAAACCACTCTCTTTCGTAAATAATAAATGAGAATTATTATAGTAAAATCAAGAAAAAATTAGAAAACACGAGAAAACCAAATTTATTTTAATTTTGTTCTTGACTTAAAAATTCCCTTGTGTTATTATATTCGAGCATTAAAAAAAGATTTATTGGAGGAAAAGATTATGTCAACATTTATGCCAAAAGCTGACGAAATCGAGCGCAAGTGGTATGTTATTGATGCAGCCGACAAGCCATTAGGCCGTGTTGCTGCTGAGGCTGCTGTCCTTCTCAGAGGCAAGCAAAAGCCGATTTTCACACCAAATGTTGATTGCGGCGATTTTGTTATTATCATTAATACTGATAAGGCTGTACTTACTGGTGATAAGCTCAATAAGAAACTTTATCAGCATCACACAGGTTATATCGGTAACCTTAAAGAAGTTAAGTACGGCACACTTATGAAAGAAAAGAGCGACTTTGCTATGCAGCTTGCTGTTAAGGGTATGATTCCTGATACTACACTCGGCAGAAAGCAGCTTACAAGATGCAAGGTTTATAAGAACGCTGAACACAAGCATGAGGCTCAAAAGCCTGTAGCTTGGGAAATGTAAGGGAGGTTTTAATTTATGTACGAATCAAATCCTTATTTCTACGGAACAGGCAGAAGAAAAGAATCTGTAGCTCGTGTACGCGTTTATGCAGGCACAGGTAAAATTATAATCAACGGCAGAGATATTGATGATTATTTCGGTCTTGACACACTTAAACTTATCGTTCGTCAGCCACTCGCTCTCACCGATACAACTGAGAAGTTTGATATCGTTTGCCGTGTTAACGGCGGTGGTGTATCCGGTCAGGCAGGTGCAATCCGCCACGGCCTTTCAAGAGCACTTCTCCAGTATGATGAGAATCTTCGCCCGGCACTCAAGAAGGCAGGCTTCTTAACTCGTGACCCTCGTATGAAGGAAAGAAAGAAGTACGGTCTCAAAGCTGCTCGCCGTGCACCACAGTTCTCAAAGAGATAATCTGCAGAATTCTCACGACCGCTCAAAGCCTTTATTGCGAAAGCAACAAGGTTCCCGGTGTCCGTTCAAAATCTTTGATTTTGCTAAACGGACAGGGTTCTTATTTACAGGGTTTTTGGAGTTGTCAGATGGACTGAATAGTTGTGAATATTGTGTTATAAGTAACAAACAAGTAACACATAAGCAACAAATTTATATGTATAAAAGAGATGTTTTTCTTAACGGAAAGGCATCTCTTTCTTTTTGTTTAAATCTTGTTGATTGCATTCACGAGCTCCTCTATGTCCAAATGAGTATAGATTTTTTCGGTTAGCGTCATTGCACTCGAATGACCAACAATCTTTTTAATAATTGTCTGGCTTACATCCGCTTCCACAAGCATTGAAACACAGGTGTGTCTGCAGCAATGCGGAGTTTGTGTTAAGCCAAGATTGCTCATCAATGGCAAGAAATAACTATCATAATAATTTCGGTATTTGAATTGTTCTCCGTCTTCAGTATGAATAAGATAATTACTTTTGGTATCGTTATACCAATTCTTAAAGAATGGCAACACTTTATCCGCAATCGGAACTTTTCTTATACCGTTTTCTGTTTTGCTGGCTAAAACATCAAAATATTGTTCATTTAAATGAACATTTTCCTTTTTCAGATCAAGCATTTCGGATATTCTTACACCTGTGTATATAAGCATCAAAACAATCTGATAATACTTATCGTCTTTTTGATTCCACAGGAGCTTAATATCCTCTTTGGTAAATTTGTTTCTATCCATTTTATTGGGATTTCTGTCCTTATATTTAACTATGTCGACAAACTCCGAATAATCTTTATTACAAATATCATTCATCATTGCATAGTCATATAACTGACCGAAAAGCACCTTCAATTTTCTTAAAGTCGGATAGTTTTTACCACTGTTATCAACAACATACTGTAAATCTGCAAGTCTTATATCTTTGAAAACCTTGTTATACAGTGCCTTGCACAGCTTGTATGAAGCCTTATAGCCTTTAACATTTGATTCAGATATTGATAAAAATTTGCTTGCCGACCATCTGTCATAGATTTCCTTAAAAGTAATCTTTGATGCAGTAATATCAAACGGATTTTTGTTATACTCTGCAAGCATTTGCAGTCCGTCTGCCTTCGTCGGTGCATATCCTATCACAATATAATCCTGAATCTGCTTGTCTTTAACCTCGTCATAATGCCAGCCGGCAGTTTTTCTGACAAGATAGGGATTTCTTCGCCTACCGGATAATTTAGTGACGCCGCCATATCCGTTTGGCAATCTCAATACTCCAAAACCTCCTTAATAAAATATTTATGTGAAGAGCTTATTGCTCGTCATCACCTTCATTTTGTTGTGCAGCAATTTCTGCTACACGCTCTCTGTCTAATTCAAGGAATTTTTTAAGTCTTTCTTCTGTATTTAGATATTCTATTGTTTTATCAGTCAAAAAACAGTTGCTGTATCTGTTCAGCATTTTTTCTTCCCACTCATCAAAATCCTGATAGCTCATCCAATAAATTTCAGCTGAATCCCTGTTTTTCTGAAATTCTTTTAGTGTCTGTACCAAAGGATAATTAACTTTGTGCTTTTCATCATTACCATTTATCATAATTGAACATTTCCAATTATGAATATCCGTTGCCTTTTCGATATCAATTTTGAAGTCGATTTCGTTTTTTCTGTCAAGCTTGAACAGAAAGGCAAGTACATCTGAAAGACAGTCAACCTTCATATGTGTTGAATCATAGCCGATAAAATAACTAAGCGGAACTTCCAATATCTCGGATATTTCCTGTAATGTAGAAATTGAAATATCTATTTCTCCGCTTTCGTATTTCTGAATAGTTCGCAGAGATTTATTAAGTGCTGCTGCAAATTCAGTCTGATTCATCTTTTTAAGTTTTCTTTGCTCGGTAATTCTTTCACCGATTTCAATATGTAAATTACTCATTCACATCACCTCAATAATAATATAACACATAGTTGAATGAATTTCAAGTGTAATTATGCATTTTTAGTACATAACTTTTTCTTGACAAATTTAATTCGTTAATTTATAATGAAAATATGCAATATAAATACATATTTGTAAGGAGGTGACACAATGACAGAAAAGGTTTATATAGAAAGTCCAAATTTCACAGGAAGAAATGTTCCTGTCACAGAAATTCAAAGGCAATCGGAAAAGATGCACAGTATGTTCGTATCGGACTTCAAAAGGGTATTCTGAAGTTTGGCTATGCAATTAAACTTGAAAATTCAAGCGAATATAACTACTACTGCCCCGATAAAAAGGTGTGGGAAGAAACGGGATATTTCAATGAAAAGAGAGCCGGATAATAAAAAGTGACTGTCTGTTGTATCAATAAAGATAACAGGCAGTCATTCATTTTTAGTGAAGTTAAATATTGCAGTCACAGACTGTAACGAGCATAGGTTTTGCAAAGCCACAGGCACAAAACCAGACGGCAAAGCCGAATGGGGACACCCCATTGACCCCGCTGAAAAATATTTGAAAGGAAGTATTTATGAGAACAAGAAACAAACTAATTAATATCAGAGTTACTAATGATGAATGGTCAGCACTTGAACGTAAGGCTAAAAAATGCGGTTTATCATTGTCGGCATATTTAAGAAAAGTCGGACTTAATCAGAATATCAAAACTGCACCAAGTAATTATTTATACGAAGCTTATCAAGCTGTTTGCGATATGAATAACGGTCAGTTAAACGGTGTTGCTGATTTAATTCTCAAAGCCTATCACGATGGAGAAAATAACGAATGGCAGTAACAAAAATCTGGGCAATTAAAGATAGCTTATCACGAGTGGTTGACTATGCAGCCAACCCAAATAAAACTGTTTATTCTGATTTGCAAAAGGTTATTCACTATGCAGATGATAGCAATAAAACGATAAACGGAAAAGAAAAAGCCTGTTTTGTTACTGGTGTTAATTGCAATGCCGATACTGCATTTGAAGAAATGTACGCAGTACAAGAACGCTTTAACAAGGTCAATGGCAATGTAGCTACCACGCATATCAGAGCTTTAAAACCGGTGAGGTTGCACCTGAACAGTGCCACAGAATAGGCGTTCAGCCTGCAAAGGATATGTGGGGAGCTGATCATCAGGTACTTGTTGCAACTCATTTCAATACAGGCACATACCACAACCATTTTGTTATCAATTCGGTTAATATGTGGAGTGGTAAAAAATTTGATTGTAATAAGAAATCATACTATAAATTCAGAAATTTATCAGATAAATTATGCGAGAAAGAACAGCTTACTGTAATAAAAAATCCAAGTGGCAAAACGCCGAGAAGTATGTACTTTGCAGAAAAACGAGGTGAGCCGACAAAGTATAATCTGATGCGTAATGCGATTGATTATGCCATCAGCATAAGCGTTAATCAAGCACAATTCAGAAAGGCATTGGAGAAACAGGGGTACATTATCAATCTTGATCCGAGATTGAAATATGCCACAATTCGTTCAGTAAGTGATACAAAAAACACTCGCCTATATCACTTAGGCGAGCAGTATGACAGAGATGGTATTTTCAGTGGGATGAGAGAAAACGATGTCTGGATAGCAGGCGAAAAGTATAGTAATTATGTTAAGAACACTAAAACAAAAACTATCCAATCAAAGAAATATAGTCTAAAAGGAAACTTATCCAACACAAGAAAAATAACAGGCTTGAAAGCTTTGTATCTGCATTACTGCTATTTGTTAGGTTATATTCCAAAGAAGCATCAACCTCTATCCCCTGAAATGAAGAAGGCATGGCGAAAAATTGAAAGATATTCGCAGGAAGTCAGACTGATTTCTAAGCAAAATCTGAATACTCTTGATGATGTTAATAGTTTTATAAGCATTTCAACAGAACAAATAAGGTTCATTGAAACCCAACGCCAACATATCTACAACAAACTCCGCAGATGTGATGATACAGATAAAAGAGCAGATTTATTATCTCAAAGAAATAACTGCACAGCTGCTTTAAACGATTTACGCAAAGATATCCGCACCGCACATCATATAATCGAAGATAACCCCGAAATCAAATCTAATATCAAAGCCGAGCAAAATATTCAGAATCGGAGATTTACTGTTAAGAATAAACCGAAAACGAAAGAAAAGCATTATCCAAATCGTTACAGATAATAAACTATTACTTAAATGTGAAAATAATAAATTCAAAATATATAGCTAGTTTTATGCATATAATAAAATTATAGTTCCATTTTAATCCTATAAGGTTGACAAATCTGAAATTTTAAGTAATATATATTGTTATCCTCAAAAATCCGTATTGAATTTATAACTGTATTATGATACAATAATATTGAAAGGAGTGGTATTATGGCAAGTGTATTTGATGTTGCAAAGTATATTTTAAAACAAAAAGGAAAACTTTCAACGATGAAATTACAAAAATTATGTTATTATTCTCAGGCGTGGTCATTAGTTTGGGATGATGCTCCTTTATTTGACGAAGAATTTGAAGCATGGGCTAATGGCCCAGTGTGCAGAGAGTTGTTTTCAAAGACACAAGGCAAATTTTGGGTTACAGCTACTGATGAAGATGGCGATATCAGGAAATTAAAAAGCTATCAAAAAGAAACAATTGATGCAGTATTAAATCATTATGGAAATAGAGATGCACAGTGGCTAAGTCAACTTACTCATATGGAAGATCCTTGGATAGAGGCAAGAAAAGGGGTACCAACTGGTGTGGGCTGCTCAAATATTATAAATAAAGAAAGTATGGCAATATATTATAGTGGGCTCGAATAAAAAGAAACAGGTTCGTCAAAAAGAGCATCCAAAATCTAATAAAACACCATATTCTGCAAATCCTGATAAAAGTAAAATCCCCTCAAATATTGTTAACCCAGAACGCTATTATCATTTAAATCCTTCGTGGAATTTTAAAACAGCAGATAAAGAGAATTGGGCATTTACAAAGGAAAATATCGGAGAAAACATTTGGGATGAAATTATTCCAAAATTAGAATCGTTTGAATCTCAAACATGGAACGATATTCTTATAACTGCAAAGAAACAAAATCATAGTATTCATGCTGAAAATTTAAATAAAACAGCACAAAAATGTTTAATGGATAAGCATATTGAAGCAGAATCGGTTATTTCTTTAAGGTTATCGGGTGCTCATAGAATTTACGGATGCATGGACGGTTCTGTTTTTAACATATTGTGGTATGACAATAATCATGGAGATAACAATGATTGCGTTTGCAAATCCACAAAAAAGCACACTTAATTTTTAAATTATTATTGTTTATAATTTTAAAATGGGGCTGTAAAAAAACAGCCAAAAGGAAAGCCGGGATTCACGAAAAAGTGATTCCCGGTGATTTTTTTGCGAAAAACAAGGAAGATGTTAAAATCTTTGTGGAAAATCGCTTAGTTTGCGGCATAACAAATAAAGGTGTTGTATTTTACACCCTTGATGTGGAAAACTTTTCAGTTTTTCTATTCCGCTCGTAAGCAGGTAAGGCTCTTCAAATGGTATTTGTGCAGATTAAAACCACAACAAATCATCAATATCTCAAAATTTATGCCTTTTAAGCCTCTTCTTCTGGCTCTTGTGTAGGCTCGGTTCCATTTGATTGTGCCGAATGCGCCCTCAGCTTGTATGCTTCTGTTCATACGAAGCAATGCACCCTTTGTACTGTTGAGATTACCTAACACCTCTTGATGAACGCTTGTCAATTCTTCATTGAGTTTGATTATCCTGTTTCCCTCACATTTACAGCATTTCTCTTTATGCGGGCAGTTACTGCAGTCCTCACATTGGTAAAGTTCCTCTGTTCTTCCATATTTGTTTCCTTTAACAGGTCTTGTGTAAAGATAGTTAAACTTTTTACCGTTAGGACAAACAGGCTTGCCACTTTCGTTGATAGGAAAATTGACTGCTCTGTATGGATTGTCACGATACTTTTTATCCTTGCTTTCCTTTTCAAACATAGTGAATTTCATATACTTTTCCATACCGTGTTCTTCGCAGTAAAGGTAATTGTTGAAACTCCCATATCCTGCATCAGCAATAGGATATTTTGGATAGAAGCCGTGTATATCCTTGAACTTTTCCATAAGCGGAATGAAGCAATCCATATCTGAAGCATATTGCTTTACATCTGCTACTGCAATATATTCATCGCATATACCAAGCTGAATGTTGTATCCGGGCAGTAATTGGTCATTGCCCATATAGTCTCTTTTCATTCTGAAAAATGTTGCATCATTATCTGTTTTGGAATAACTGTTTCTGTTATCTCCGCAGATGTTAATATGTATTGCATATTTCTTTAATGCTTCCGTATATTCAACAAGCTTATCATAATTCCTTTGTTCTGTTGTTTTATGATGTCCTCTTCCTCTGACAATATATTCAGGCTGTATGCCTGTAAGCTTAATGTACTGCTCGATTATCTGCTCCATATACTCTATTGCATATTCTGTACGGATTTCAATTTCAACATTTTGATATATCATAGAAGTGTTGATTTCTTCAAACAATTCAGTAATCTTATTGAATGTATTTTGTCTGTGCTTAATACTGCTTTTCTTCCATACCCAGCTATACTTATTTGCATTGGCGGTAAGCTTTGTTCCGTCTATGTAGATATGTGATAAATCAACATTTTCTTTTTCAAAGATATATGAATTGATTTCGGCTAAAATATTTTCAATACAGTCGGCAAGATAATCCTTCATAAAGTTATCTATTGTCATATGGCTTGGTGCAGGATTATCCTGAAGTAGCCACATAAATCTAATATCGTTATTACAAAGCTTTTCTATCTCTCGTGTTGACACATAGCCAAACTCCATGAATGCAAACAGTATTACTTTAAGCAAGATTTCCGGATCATATCTTTTGCGACCTATCCTGCTTTCCTTAACGGCAAGATATTTTTTTAGGTCAATATGCTCCATTACCTCACAGAATGTATATACCGGATCGGAAATTTTTATCTTTTTTGAAATTTCCAGTGGTAATTTTAATTGATATGGTGTATTATATACTTCAGTGATATTCTTTTTCATTTCAACTAAATTATATCACAAAAAAGACTGCAAGCCTATCCTTTTCGGATTACTTGCAGTCTTTCCTTTTTTCGGGGCTGTTTTTTTACAGCCCCATTTTTATATATCTGATTTTCTTCTGTTACAATCTGCACAAAGCATTTGGCAATTTTCAGGTACAGTTTTGCCGCCTTTGCTCCATGGTGTTATATGGTCTCCGTGCATTTCTTTTAAATCAAAATGTTTTTTACATATCGGACAAATACCACCTTGACGTTCATAGGCCGTACGCTTTTGACTTTCGGTAAATGTACGAATATTCAAATATTTTTCATCATGGGTAAGAATATAACTATAAATTCCTTTTTTATTACTAACATCATCATCCATCATAAGTTTTTGGATTTCTTGTTCTAATTTATCAGTATCATACATTTCATCTTTAAATGCATCATATAGTTTGCCCCAATCAATTCCCTTCATTTCTTTTCGATATGTAGTGAAAGTCAAGCTAACCCATTCAATTACATTACGATAATACGTCCACAACTCATTAGCATTCGGATCGTGTTGATGTATTGACATATAATCTTCAATATTTCCATTACTTATCCAAGAAAGTGCTTTCTCAAGTAATTCTTGACGGATTGGAGAGCCTGAAACATAGTCTTTAGATAGCAAGTATGCAGCACAGTTACTTTTGCTAAATATTGATTTAGCATTAGTTAACCAAGTTCCAGTATATGTAGCATTTCGTAATTCTTGGTCTGTTAGTTTTTCACCCGCAATATTAATAATTCTAAACCACGCTAATTTCTCTGTATCTGTACCCTCACACAAATATACCATTAACTTGTAATCGAGTATTTCGTTTTGCTCATCAATTGTGAGGTTAGAAAATGATTTTGGATAACCATTAACTTGAATAGAAAATCCATTTTTCACATACTGACAAAAACTTATAGTGCGCTGTTGACCATCGAGGACTTCAAATGTATCGTCGTCGTTCTTAACCCAATACATAACATTCAGAGGGAAGTTGTTTCTAATAGTTTCTATTACTGCATTGCGCTTTGTTACATCATAAACAAATTCACGCTGGTATTTTGGTCTAATATTTAGTTTTCCATTATATCCAATAACGCCTTCCTCTGCATTGTCAACATAATTTTCAACTATTTCACGAATTGAAATTTCATGTAATTCTATTTTCATAAGATTTAACACTCCTTTTTGCGTACAGTTATTCGCGCATATGTTATTTTACCGCTTATCTTTCCTTCTGCATTCTTAATCATTCCTGGTATTGATGTTGCGAATTCTGCGGATTGTAATTCGTCTGTAAACGTTTTTTCCATTAACGCTTGGTCTGATGACGTCGTCGAATGAGTATTCTGAAATACGGTTGGATGGTCCGCTTCGCGGACCTCTCTCTCTCTCTCTCTCTCTCTACATTAACAAATTGTGAACAATCAGAAAAAGAGTATACCAAATCTTTTCCATCATTTCCTTTTCTAAAGGCAACAATTTCAAATTGCTCTGGGTTGTATTTATCAATAAATGTAATCGGCACACCCATCACGCCATCCCAATCGACAGGTATATCAGATACTTTATTAACATTAATAGCATCATAATTATCATAATGAGGATATTCTTCGGGTGTATAGTGTTTATAAAGAGTTAAAAATTCATGTCGCTTTTTTGTATCAAGATTTGTATACCAAAATATTCGCCCCATACTGAAATACTTTTTACCATCAACAATCTTTTTTCTTGATTCAGTTGCAATATCATAATCCATTGGTACTTGAAACCATTTTGTCCCACCATTATTGTAACCTAACCAAAGTTTATTCTGTGCAATTAGTGGAAAAATTTCTTTATAAGTAATAGCATTTTGATCGCCTAGTATTATGAATTTTTTCTCATATTCAATTAGTTGTGCGACATATTCTCTAAACAATGAGAATGGAGGATTAGTAACGACAATATCAGCTTGTTTTAATAAAGAAATACATTCTTCTGAACGAAAATCACCATTTCCATCTAATAAAGAAAGCGTGTTTTTATCATTTCTTAGTAAAAATTCAACATCTGATAAATCAATAGCGCCATCTTTATTTAGGTCCTTAACTTCAGTTATTTCAATCTTGTATGCTTTTTTATTTACTGAGTATACGACTTCTTCTCCATTAAAAAGATTTAATTGAGTATAAACAATGGGAGAGGTTTCATAGCACGTAGCTATTAACTTTTTTAGACCAAGATAATTAAAATTCATTGCGAAATACTTAAAAAAGTTGCTTTCATATGGATCATCACAATTACAAAAAACTACTTTACCTTTAAATTGAGCTGTATAATGCTGCATTTCTGCTTCTATATCTACTAATTGAGTATAAAACTCATCTTTTTTAGCTTTATTGGCTTTATGTAAAACCTTATTATCAGCCATTGTCAATTCTCCTCACTAATATATTTATTAAATGGTGTTAGTAAAAAAATATATATTTTCTCCATCATTATTGAAAAATCTGTAATTTCGCAATTTATTTTTTTTGCAAAGGCTTGCCATTTCTTTTGCATAGATTCATCTTCGCCGAAGGCGATGACTTGGTTGAATTGCTCTATTGTGAAATGGTGGTTGCGGTTTGCAAAGGTTTTTCGCATTGCTTCGGCGAGTGTGTCGCTGTCAAATTCAAAATGCGTTGCGAGATAATAAATATCGTAGTAGTCCTTCATTCTGCTTGAAAATTCCATTAAATCAAGTATTGCATCAAGCTTTTCAGCAATGGTGGTTTCAAGTGAATATGTATTGATTGTCGGACTTTCAAAATCATCGAGCTGAGTTGGTATTGCTCGTTTTTCTTGTTTCGGGACAATAACATCACCAACACCAAAATCAATATTTATCGGTGTTTTGGTGTTTTTGATTTTTGCAATAAGAGATGCACCTATGCCTGCATATTTTTTAGCAACTGCTATCGGCTCAATGCTTCTAATCTCAAAAGTTACATAATCATTGTCCGTTTCAGTGTTGATTATTTCTTCAATAATCGGTCGCAGCTGTTCAGGAGTGTTTGGCAGTTTTTGTAACAAAAAATCAATATCCATTGTTACTCGACTTTCAAATTCTGTTAATGCGTATATGAACAGTCCACCTTTGAGTACAAAGTTATCAGCATATTCTGATTTTTCTAATCGTCGTAAAAATTCTTCCTGACAAAACAACTGTAAGCAGAGCTGATAACTTCTGCCGCTTTCTTTTGCCTTGTTTTTCAGTCTTGCAAGGACTGATGATGCTTTATCAGCCATTGAGCAGCACCTCCATAAGTTCGGTTACTTTTTTATAGACTTTCAACTGCTTTGCATACTTGGATAAATTTGCCAAATTTTTCTTATCATCAGCAATATAAGCATTAATTGCTTTATTGAAAATTTCGCTGTCAAGCTGATTTTTGTATTTAAAGCAATCGCAAATTGTTCGCTCACGGTCATAGATATTCAGTATAAAACCATTAAAATCTTCTGTTGTTTTGCCGATTTCAAAAAATTCATTTTGAATATAATAAGCCCTTATGGGTACTTCATCAATTTTCAGCTTGCTTCGTGAAATTGTTCTCGGCACAGCAATACTCCATTCTCTTGGTGTATAATCACTGTAACCGTAGTGAAACAGAGCAGAGTGAACACAAACAATTCCCTCAGGCAAAAGAGTTGAAAGAATTTGCTCCTCTGATATATTCGTGTTAGACATCCTATAATATCCGTGTTTTACTCTTTCAATAAATGAATTATCGGATAAATTTGTAATATCTGATTTTGTAAGTCCTGCATTAATAAGATCAGCAGTTTTTATTATTCCGCCTGACTTTTCGATTGCATTTTTCGCAATTTCTTTTTTGCTCATAGTTCACCAACTTTCAACACACAAAATTATAACTTTGTGTATCAAAAGTATAATAACAAAAAATTACGAAAGAATCAATACTTTAAATACACAAATATGTTTTTTGTGTATTTAAAGTTTAACAAGTCTGTCACAAAGCGTAAAAATTGAAACAACAGTAACTTCTTTGGTTTACAAACAGGGCGTGATACTGTAAAATGAATATATAACATTGAAAAGGGTTAAGATTATGCCAAATTCTATTCAAGATTACAGAAATCTCATTGAACAGCCTTGGAGCAGAATGTTTTATGATATGATATACAACCAGGCATATCAATCAGTTCTATGACTGTTACGAGATTGGAACAATCGAAGAGGGAATGCGCAAAGTAGTATTTGAAAATCGTATGAATTGGCTGTAGCATGCATAATTCAGCAATTTAGGAACAGCGAATACTCAGAATATGTTTTATAATATAATTACCACGTGGAAATGGAAGGTGATGGTTATGAATCAAATTCTTCAATATATTGAATTGCATTTAGAAGATGACTTGAGTATAAAGCAGTTAGCAGATGTAGCGGGATATTCGGAGTATTATTTTATTCGTTTATTCAAGTCTTATACAAATCAGACTGTTATGGAATATATATGCAGACGCCGTCTTATCAGGTCGTGTGATGATATTCTTTCAGGTATGCGTTTTATAGATGTAGCTATGAAATATGGGTGGAAGTCGCATAGTGCATTTTCCAAGTCATTCCATAGAGAATTTGGTTTTTCGCCCTCGCTTCTTAGAACAATGAAAACACAACTTGATTGTTTAGGAGGTAGTTATATGAATCAGATATTTTTAAAAGCCACTGAGGTAGGTGCAGGTAAAGAAAAATTGTTTGAACTGTTAAAAGATACGGTAGCTCAAAATGCCATTGAGATTGATGACAGGATTTTAAATGAAGTTTATTTGATAGCATGTAAGGCATATGAAGGCAAAAGAAGATATTCTGGCGAAGAATATGTTACTCATCCATTAAATGTTGCTATATTGTTGGCAGAATTGGGAGCAGAGAGTGATACTGTTTTGGCAGGACTATTTTGTGATGTAAAAACGAAAGGTAATAACATTAATCTTGAAAAAGAGTTACCTGCAAATGTATGGAATATTGTAAATCTGCTTGAAGAGAAGAAAAATGATGAAGCGATTGTTATAAAACTTGCGGAAAGACTTCACAATATGCGAACAATAGATTTTATTGATGATGATAGCAAAAAAGCAAAAAAAGTGAAAGAGACAATTGAGATTTATTTGCCTTTAGCGCGACGAATCAATAATCAGAAATTGATAGACGAACTTAATGATTTGGCAATGAAATACAATGTGTAGAGAGTTCTCAGTCGTCCGGAATAATACACCTACAAGTAACAGAAATAAAAAGAAACCCTGTAAAATCGGGCGTTTTACAGGTCGGGAAGTTCTCAAAGAGATAATTTTTTTCACAACAAAGCTCAAGTCAAAAGACTTGGGCTTTTCTTTATACTATGTATTGCGGGCTCTTGTAGCTCAGCTGCTTCGATTGAGATAAAGCGTTTAAAAATGAGGATTTGTTGAACTATCTTGTCTGCTTAAGTTTTCGTAAGAATTATTGTTATGAAAACGTAAATATGTTATTATAATTTTAGTGTAAACGGATATGGCTTTATTTAAAAATAACATTATTACTGTTTTTCTTGGGATGTGTTTTTATGAAAAAATTAATATGTATTTTATTCTCTATTATAATTATATTTTCTTTTTCAGGATGTTCAAACAATGTTCCAATAAAAAAATATGTAAATGATTTTGTTGAGAAAATCAATAACCCTTTAAAAACAGTTGATTTATCCGAGCTTGGAAATATTTCACTGATTGATTTTGCAAACCATAATAACATTATAGCAATATTATATTCACCGTTCATTTCTGAAACAGAACTTACGGACGAGGAATATAATTTTAAAACATATTTAACCCTTTATGATATAAAAAAAGAGCGGTTAAAAAAGACCGTTGAGGTGGATACTGATTCATTTGAGGTAGCATTCTCAGATGATTATATACAAGTACGCAACGGTGAAGATGCATCTGAACTTTATGATCTTGGACTCAATAAAATAGGTAATGGTGAATCCAAGTTCTTAGATGGTTATGATATAGCAAATACCATTGATACAATAGATGCTGATCATTTTGTATGCCGCGAAAGCTATGCCTACGATAGTAGTTATATTAATCATGATGTAATAATATTTTACAATGATACAAAAAACTACTATATTAATGAATATAATAAACCAACTAATGATATTTCTGGCTATGAAAAAGTAATTTTTGATTACACCTTAAATAATGACAATGAAATTACGCTTAATATTAAGAATTATGAAAATTTGAAGCTTGTAAATAGCATTACACTGGATAATGAAAACGATTTCAGCGATATTTCAAGTGGAATAATTAACAGTGAATATGCTATTTTTGAAACTCTTAAAAATGACGGAAGCACCAACAAACTATACTGTTGGCGTTATAATGATAATGCTGTAGATACACCACTGGACTGCACAATTGTAAACGATAATGATTTTGAAAATCATGTTAATACTGTGTGCCGGCGGATAGAGAAGAATTACGGTGTTTATATTGAACTCAGCAAAAGTCTCCCAAAGAAGGATTTTGTTTACAAATGCATTGATAATAAAACAAATGCACAATATTTGTTATGCTTATACGATTTAGAATATTGTCTTTCAACCTTCCCAAAACAGATCTATAAAGAAATGCTTTGTAACGATATTGAAGAGACAATATCAGAGTTTAAACGACTTAAAATTTATATTGTTGGTGAAATTGACGAAAATGAAATTTCAGCCTTTGCACATAATTTGAACGATGAGCTTATTATTGTATATAGTTGCGGTTTATTTAGTTATTTAACCTTTTGTCACGAGCTGATGCACAATCTGGAATATAGAATTTGGAATTATGAGCCCGATTTTGATGAAAAATGGGAGGCTCTTAACCCTGATGATTTCTCATATACAGCAGAATATCTTGACACTGATTTCGAAAATGATAGCTATTTAGACTATTTTGCCAGAGATTACGGCATGAGCGGTTTGCTTGAAGACAGAGCAACTGTTTTTGAAATGTATTATGATGCAAAACATAGCAACGGCGACCCTTGGTGGACGGAGCATAAACAATTAAATGAAAAGGTAAACTATCTTAACGCTGTCCTTGCAAAATCATATCCCTCACTCTCAGTTAAATCTTAAAAGAAGACCGGTAGTTATATGGATGCAATTTATAAAAGCTTTGCTGAATTAAAAAATGCGAGGTTATTGAGCGAATTTGTGAAGCATTTTATAATACTTCTGAATATATTGTTTGTTGACAAATTAAAATGGATTTGTTATGATGTCATTACTAAATGAAAGGGAATTATACTATTATGCTTTATTTTTGTGCAGCGAAAAATGATGATAATACTGTTTGTGATTCAAACGGTATCTTTTTGTTGCACTCATTTTCGGAATAAAGATTTGTAAATAGCAAACAGCCGTTGATGAGTAATCATCAGCGGCTTAATTATTTGGAGGGGGAAGAAAATGGCAAATTTGGTAGTTATCACAGGTCCGTTAGCTGTAGGAAAAATGACGGTTGCAGAAGCATTGAAAGAAATAACCGGATATAACTTGATGATTAATCACGATTCAATAGAAGTATCTGATAAAATATTTGGTTTTGCCACACCGGCACAAAAAGAATTTAATTTGTTAATAAGAGAGATGGCATTTAATACTGCTATAAAATATAACGAAAGTATAATTTTTACTATGGCATTGCATTTTGATGATAAAGAAAAAATGAATTATCTGATAGAGTTAAAGGACAGGTTTGAAAAAACAGGCGGAAATTTGTATTTTATTGAACTATTTGCAAGTTTGGATACTAGGATAATAAGAAACACAACACCCCACAGATTAGAGAAGAAAAAGTCAAAGCGAGACCTGGATTGGAGCAGAAGAAATTTAATTAATTCACACAAAAACCATAAATTGAATTCAGATGACGGAGAATATTTGTTTTTAAATCATATGAAAATTAATAACGAAAACTTATCCCCACAGGAAGTTGCACAAATGATTGTAAATGAATATAGTTTTAAAACCGAGTTTAAAGAGAAGAAGGAAACAGACAATAAAATGTATTAGAGTGCAAAAGTATAGGAATATATAAAGAAAGGATTTGAATTGATGAGGAAAATAGTAGCAATAGGCGGAGGAGAAAACGGACACATAAGAAATAACGGAACATACACAGCCTATGAAACAGAAAATATCGACAGAGAAATTGTCGCACTTGCAGAAAAAGAAGAGCCGAATTTTCTTTTGATTGCACATTCACAAAATAATACGGATTTTGAAGAGAGATATTATAATACTATGAAGAAAATTTATGGGGATATGCTTGGCTGTAATTGCAGATAGTTGAAAATAAATACAGAGTTATCACTGATGATGCATCCAATTATGGTATTGAGGCATATGGACTTAAGTCTTATTGGATTGGTAACGAATATATTAAATAGATGTTGTGAATAGTTATACGCATTGTTGAATAAACAATAAAAATTAAAAGAAACCCTGTAAAACAAGAGTTTGTATGGGTGAGAAGTTCTCAAGATAATAAAGATATTTGCAATAAAATGCTTAATTTGTTATAGTAGATTTATAAATAAAATTTATTTAGGTGCATAATGAAAACGAGTTCTTTAACTAAAACATGTAATACATTAATCCGGGATTTTGCTCAGAAAATGTCCGCATTAGATGTTCAATTTACAGAAAATAAAAAGGAGTCTGTTTGGACAGTTACGCTTAATCTGATTAAGCTGCAATTTGTTTATACTAAAAAAGAAAGGTTAAATCAGCCAATCAGCACTCTTTATTGTAAAATCTTTCTGGAAAAGAACAGCAAGATGTTTTTTCATATCCCGCAGATAATTGATTATCTGAATATTAATGACTTTCATTGTTACTATTTCTCATTTATTGAAAATGATGATAGAATGAGGGCGTGTTTTGATACAATTTCGGATTTTATTTATAACAACTTTAAAGCTGTTAATGAGCTTGCAATGAATGGTGACAAGTATAATAAGCTCCTTTTGGAAGAACTAATGCATATTGCCGATCTGACGGATAAAGATTTTCCTGATAATTCTGATGAAAAAAATTTTTTTACAGAAAAGTTATTGGACTTTGTTTCAAAACTTCAGGTTAATCACTATACAAGATTTGAAGCATATGATTATTTTTTGCAAGGCTTATACAGCAAATCGCTTAAATCGTATGAAAAAAGTTCAAAACATACTGAATTGCTGAACTATGAGAAAAAATTAATTGATTTTATTATAACGATTGAAGACAATGAAACTGCTTTCGAAGCTGTTGCACCCGAATGTGCATCAATGCTCGAAGTGAAAAAATATAACGGAACATCAAAAGCAGATAAGTTATCAATGCTTTTATCTTTTATTATCTGCTGGGTTGCTTTAACAATTCCGATAGTGATAATAATGATTATTGTAAATCACTGTTATTACAGTTCAACTGTTCTTTGTGATGCAGTAAGCACAGCCTATGCTCCGGTTATTTCAGGCTTACCTGCGGTTTTTGCCGGTATAGCAGTTGTTGATAAAGTACAGTTTTTAATCCATAAAGATAAAAGTGCGGCAAAGGATTTCAGTGAAATTCTGAATCCGCCTAAAGCATTGTCAGCAGCAAAAATAATTGCGGTAATTCTGGCGGCTGCATCTTTGATTTTTTATGCTTTTGTGTTTCAGCCATATATGAAATGCTATGATGGTTATATGCTTGTTGATAACAGTGAAGGCCTTTTTCAGAAATATGAAAGATATGAATATAGTGATATAAAAGCAATTTATCATGTCCGGGGAAGGTATAATCCATTTGGGGACTATATTGATAGAGAATCATATATTTTGTGTTTTGATAATGATAAAATAGATACAGACGCTTTTGCTTTTTCAGATGAAGAAATACAAAATGAGCTTTTGCCGCTGTTTGATGATTATATAGATGAAATTCAAAATATCAAAACTGAACGGGATATAGATTGGAAGTAATATGTTACATATCTTTCAGTATCCTAGTTGAAAATTTAAAATTGATTTGTAAAAAACTAACAGCCGCTGATGAGTAATTATCAGCGGCTTAATATAATTTTAGCAGAAAAAATACATTAACTGAATATAAACTTAACAAACGAATACTATCATAAAGCCAATCCACGAGCAGTGGAAAAATTATAATAGGAGATAAAGAAATGAACAAAAAAACAAACAAAATTATAGCAGCAGTATTAGTAGTTGTTGCAATCGCGGCAACCGTTTTTGCAGGCTGCAGCATGGCAAAGGACGACAGTGCACAGGACACCTCCTCATCAGCAGGTGCAAAAGCAACAGGTGTAATCACAGTAATTTCCCGTGAGGAAGGCTCAGGAACAAGGGATGCGTTTACAGAGCTTATGGAAATTGTTGATGCTGACGGCAATGATGCAACAGCTGCAACGGCGGAAATCACTAATTCTACATCAGTTATGATGTCAACAGTTAAAGGTAATGCCCAGGCAATAGGATATGTTTCACTCGGCTCTCTGTCAGATGAGGTTAAGGCGCTCTCCCTCGACGGTGCTGCACCTTCAACTGATACTGTCAAGGACGGCAGTTACAAACTTCAAAGACCATTTAATATTGCATACATTGATGGCTCGCTTTCGGACATTGCGGCGGATTTCATCAGCTACATTATGAGCAAAGATGCTGAAAGCATCATTAATGAAGAAGGATATATCGGCATTGATTCAACCGAAACCTACACAGCATCACATATGAGCGGAACAGTAACTCTTGCCGGTTCAACATCGGTTGCACCTTTAATGAATGTACTTGCAGATAAGTATAAGGAGCTTAATCCTGATGCAAAGATTGAAATTCAGGAATCAGGCTCATCGGCAGGTATTCAATCAGCAGCTGAAGGTGCTGTTGATATTGCAATGTCATCAAGAGATTTAAAGGACGATGAAGCTGCAAAGCTTAAGTCAGAAAAAATTGCACTTGACGGTATAGCAGTTATTGTAAACACAGAAAATGCAGTAAGCAGTATTACATCAGCACAGGTTAAATCAATCTATATGGGTGAAATTACAGATTGGGACGATATAAAATAAATTGAAAAGATTTAGAGAAAAAGGAATGCAGGCAGTATTTTTGATATGTGCCTGCATATCCATAGCAGCGGTTATCTGGATTTGCAAATTTATTTTTGCTAACGGAATTCCCGCTATTTCGAAAATAGGATTCAAAAATTTCATATTCGGCATGATATGGAAACCAAATCAGAATTTGTTCGGAATATTCCCTATGATAGTATCAAGCATCTATGTTACATTGGGAGCAGTCATAATCGGTGCACCTGTCGGAATTCTAACGGCGGTTTACCTTTCCTGTTATTGCCCGAAAGTATTATATCGGATTATAAAGCCTATGGTTAATCTTCTTGCATCTGTGCCGTCAATTATATACGGATTCTTCTTCTTGGTTGCAGTTGTGCCTATTATTCAGAAAATAACTCACACAAGCGGCAAAGGAATACTGACTGCATCAATTCTTTTGGGAGTTATGATTTTGCCTACAATAATCAATACTGCAGAGTCATCAATCAGGGCAGTTCCGGATAATTATTACGAGGGCTCGCTGGCACTCGGTGCAACAAAGGAACGGGTTGTTTTCAAAACGATTATTCCTGCCGCATCATCCGGAATTCTGAGCGGTGTTATACTGGGTATAGGCAGGGCAATAGGTGAGACTATGGCAGTAATTATGATTATTGGTAATCAGGCAATTATACCAAGCTCTATAACCTCAGGTGTCCGTACCCTTACCGGAAATATAGTTATTGAAATGGCATATGCTTCAGGCTTGCACAGAGAGGCATTAATTGCAACAGCAGTTGTTCTTTTTGTATTCATACTGATTATAAATCTCTTGTTTTCAGTATTGGCGAAACGGAGGGCTAGATGATATGAGCAGATTTAAAGAATATTTAAAACACCCTTTTTCATTTGCTGTGATGCTTTTGGTTGTAATTTCTGCATTAATAACTGTCAGTGTGGTTGTTTTTATTATAGGTTATATTCTCATTAAGGGAATTCCTAATCTGAGCGCAGATTTATTTTCGCTCAAGTATAACAGCGAGAATCAGTCTATGCTACCGTCAGTTTTCAACACTTTGTTACTTACAATGCTGACGCTGTTGATTGCAGTTCCGGTTGGTGTGTTTTCTGCTGTTTATTTGGTTGAATATGCAAAGAAAGGCAGCAAATTTGTAAGGTTAATCAGAATAACAAATGAAACTCTTGCAGGAATACCGTCTATTGTATACGGATTATTCGGATTTCTTGCATTTGTTATTGCAAAAGGCTGGGGATATTCACTTAAGGCAGGTATAATTACTCTTGCCGTAATGGTTTTGCCCCTGATTATCAGAACGACAGAGGAAGCGTTGATTGCAGTTACGGATTCATACAGAGAGGGTTCGTACGGTCTTGGAGCAGGAAAGCTCAGAACAATTTTCAGAATTATAATACCATCGGCAATGCCGGGAATTCTGTCAGGTGTTATTCTTGCGATAGGAAGAATAGTAGGCGAAACTGCTGCACTTATTTATACGGCAGGCACTGTGCCCGACGCTGCAGAAAATCTCAGCTCATCAACAAGAACACTGTCAGTTCATTTGTATTGCCTGCTCAATGAGGGCTTATTTACACAGCAGGCGTATGCAACAGCTGTTGTTCTTCTGATTGTTGTACTTGTAATAAATGCATTATCTAATTTAATTGCAAAGAGGATGACTAAAGCATAATGAATAAATTTGAAATTAGAAATCTTGAATTATACTATAATGATTTTAAGGCGATAAAGGGGATAAGTCTTGATATTCCCGAAAACGGAATTACCGCCTTTATAGGTCCGTCCGGCTGCGGCAAATCAACGGTTATTAAAACACTCAACAGAATGAATGATTTGATTGAAGGCTGTAAGATCAGCGGAGATGTTTTACTTGATGGTGACAATATTTTCGGCAATATGGATGTTAATGATTTGCGCAGGAGAGTGGGTATGGTTTTTCAGAAGCCTAACCCGTTTCCTATGAGCATTTATGACAATGTTGCATATGGTCCTAGAACTCATGGTGTAAGAAAAAGAAAAGAGCTTGATAGAATAGTTGAAAAAAGTCTGAAGCAGGCGGCACTGTGGAACGAAGTTTCGGATAAACTAAAAAAGAGCGCACTGGCTCTTTCAGGAGGTCAGCAGCAGAGACTTTGCATTGCCAGAGCACTTGCAGTAGATCCTGAGGTGTTGCTTATGGATGAGCCGACCTCGGCTCTTGACCCTATATCAACAAAGAGAATTGAGGATTTAGTGCTAGAGCTAAAGAAGGATTATACCATAGTTATAGTAACCCATTCAATGCAGCAGGCAGCAAGAATTTCAGATAAAACTGCCTTTTTCCTTATGGGCGAGGTAATTGAATTTGACGATACACAAAAAATTTTTTCAGAGCCTTCGGATGAAAGAACAGAGGATTATATAAGCGGCAGATTCGGGTAATGATTGAAAAATTCTACTGCCAGTAGAGAAATACTCTATTAACAAGTTATTGCTTTTGTCATAATTTCGGGCTATTATAAAATTACAATAGCGCTGTTGAATATTTTATGAAGACAATGGTGATTAATATGAATATTTATTTTGGCAGAAATTTAAGACAATTAAGAAATGATAGAAATTTAACTCAGGAACGACTGGCCGATTTTTTAGGTGTATCCTTTCAGACAATAAGCAAGTGGGAGAGGGATGAAAGCTATCCCGATATTGCCATGCTCCCTGCAATAGCGTCATTTTTCAATGTATCTGTTGATGACCTGCTTGGTGTTAATTGTGCAGAAACAGAGGCTGAAATTCTTTCGTTAATCAAAGATTATGATAATCTTACTGACAAGAGTTTGAAAAAAGAGCTTTTAGATAAGCTTATTGAAAAGGCACCAAATGATTTTAGGATACAATTAAGAGAGTTAGGATACTTAATTCATTTCTGTGACTGTAAAAAGTATTTATCAAGAATTAATACTATTTATGACAATATTCAGCTAAATTGTAATATTGACAGAATTCGCATTTGTGCAACAAGACATATAACATATCTTTATGCAGATTTGGCGCAGTGCAATGAAAGTTCGGTATCATTTGATGATGTTGAAAAAATACTCAAAAATATGCCTTATATGAGAGACGGACAAGAGTTTATTTCTTCATATCTCTACCCTGTAGGTCATCCCGATTATTATAAAAATATTCAAGAAGCTATAGAAGAGGAAATAGGATTGCTTGATACAAGCATTGCCCATTATTACTTATATGATGAAAACTTTTGTGTTGAATACAAAATTGACATGTTGAAAAAATGCATTGATATTCTAAATATGATTTATGATGATGGAAACTATGGCGAGGAATGGAAATCCGCTATTTACAGCTATGGTCATTTAGGACATTTCTGTTTTGAAATCGGAGACAAAGAAAAGGCTGTTGAACATTTAAAAACAAGTGCAGAACTTGCAAAAAAATTTGATGATTTGGATAGAATCACGATTATGCATTCTAAGCTGTTTGAAGGAAGAACGTTTGATAAGCATAAAATAGGCAGTACATATATTGCCTGTTCAAGAATGAAATATCTCATGACAGAAAAATATCCATTATCTGATGAATTCAAGGAAAGCAAAGAATTTAAAGAGATAATTGAAATTTTAAGTTAATATTTGCATAAAAAAAGCGTTCCTCTCGGAACGCTTTTCTTTAAACTTTGCTTTATAAAACTATATTCCTTGTGCATACAAAGCATTTTGGTTAGATTTCTTATTTTGTAAAGAATGTTAAAAATGCTTTGTATGCCATATAAACATCAATTTTTGATACAACTTCATATGGTGAGTGCATTGAGAGTACAGGAACGCCGACATCGATTGTGTCAACATCCATATTTGCAATATACATTGCGACAGTTCCGCCGCCGCCGCCATCAACCTTGCCGAGCTCGCCGGTCTGCCAGAGAACATTGTTCTCATCAAGCAGAGTTCTTACCCAGCTGCAGAATTCTGCACTTGCATCTGATGTATCGCCCTTACCTCTTGCACCTGTGAATTTAGTTACACAAACGCCGTTATTGATAAAGCTTGTGTTATTCTTTTCAAATACACTGCTCCAGTTAGGGTCATATGCTGCGTTAACATCGGCAGAAAGGCATTTTGAGTTGCGAAGAACATCTCTGCCTTCATAGCCCTCAAGACGTGCTAAATCCTCAATGAAATATTTAAGATATGATGATCTCAATCCTGTATTGCCATCTGAACCTGTTTCCTCTTTGTCTGTAAGAACAGTGATTGCTGTATATTCTGGTGCTTCGTCAATATCAAGAATAGCCTGAAGAGCAGGGTATGAGCAAACACGGTCATCATGACCATAGCCGCCAATCATAGATCTGTCAAATCCTATATCGTCAACAGTTAAGGCAGGCACCAATTCAAGCTCAGCTGATAAGAAATCACGCTCAACAATGCCGTATTTTTCATAGAGCAATGAAAGCAAATTAAGCTTAATTCTTTCACTCTCGTCATCATCTTTGAATGGGCGAGAGCCGATTAAAACATTAAGCTCCTCACCCTTGACAATCTCATTTGCCTTGCGCTGCATTTGCTCTGCGCCGAGATGCGGAAGAATATCTGTAATACAGAACTTAGGCTCTCCCGGTTGTTCACCGATTTTAACATCAACAAAGGTGCCGTCATTTTTGCAGATTCTGCCGTGGAGAGAGAGCGGAACAGCAACCCATTGATACTTTTTGATGCCGCCGTAATAGTGAGTCTTGAAATATCCCAGACCGTCCTGCTCAAAAACAGGGCATTGCTTGAGGTCAAGGCGGGGGGAGTCAATATGAGCGGCAGAAATTCTTACGCCGTCCTTAATGCTCCTCTTACCCTTTACGCATAGAATGATTGCTTTGCCTCTGTTTGCATAATATACTTTTTCTCCTGCGCTGAGCGCATCGCCGAATTCATCAAATTTAACAAAGCCGTTGCTTTGCACAAGATTTTCAACCCATGCAGCAACCTCACGCTCGGTTTTGCAGGTGCCTAAAAACTCCTTATAGCCCTCGCAAAATTCATCGCAGGTTGAAAGCTCTTCTTCACTCATAAAGTCAATGCCGTTTTCTTTTTTATTGAAAAGCATTTCTCTTAATTGTTTTGTTTTTTCACTCATAGGATTACCTCCAATATATTATCAATTTGTGTTTTAATATCCCGACCGTCATTATAAATAACGAAATCTGAGTTGTCAATAAAATAATCATCGCTGTACTGGACAGAAATTCTCTGTTCTGCCTGTTCCATAGTAATACCGTCACGATTCATAATTCGCTCGGTGCAAATATCTTTTGGAGCAATTACGGAAATAACCTTGTAGCAGTATTTTTGCGCACCGGCTTCAAAAAGCTGCGGTGCATCAAGAACGCATAGACCGTCAGCCTCTTTGCGGCACAGCTCCATAATTACAGGATGCATAATTGAATTAAGCCGCGCGGTTTTTGTTTTATCGCAGAATGCCCTTTTGGCAAGCAGATTTCTGTCAAGCTCGCCGTTCTTAATTATATCCTGCCCAAATTCAGTCTGTAATATAGGGAATATGGGCGAATTTTTCTCAGTTATTTTATGTGCATAATAATCACAGTCGATTATTTTGAAACCGATTTTTTTTAATTCTTCGCAGATATATCCTTTGCCTGAACCGGATCTGCCTGTCAATCCGATTGTAAAAGGCTTTTCAAGGTCAATTATTGTAAATGCCGCGGCACGGATAAGCCTGTTATAGACAGCCATACCAACACCGTCTTTGTTCGGAATTCTGGCATAAACCTTTTTTGCTCCGAGTTCATCAAGTCTGCGCAGAGCGTCAAACAGCTCCCTTGCTTGGCTTAAATCGTCATTCTCTTTGCCAAAGGTGACTTTGGGAATTGTAATTTTGTCGTCATCAAAGCAAAGCGCATATGCATTTTGCTGAGCGTTTACAAAATTCTCATATTGCTCAGTATTGCCGTTTATAATTACAACTTTTGCTTTGGGCGCATAATGTTTATATTTCATACCGGGCGATGCGGCAACCTCGTTTTCCTTCATACCTTCAAGAACTGCAGGAGCAACACAAACCTCGCCGATAACTTCTTCAAGCATTTCCTTGGTTATTGCACCGGGACGGAGAAGGGTCGGCTTATCTGCAGCAAGAGTGATGACTGTTGACTCTACACCGTATGCACAGTCGCCGCCGTCTATTATAGCATCAATCTTACCCATCATATCGTCAATAACATATTTTGCCCTTGTCGGCGATGGTAAGCCGCTTGTGTTTGCACTTGGTGCAGCAATAGGGCAGCCGCTTGCCTTAATTACTGCCCGTGCAGTTTCATTTTGCGGCATACGGATTGCTACGGTATCCAATCCGCCGCTGACGGTATTGCCTATTTTATTTGATTTTTTTAAAATTATGGTCAGCGGAGCGGGAAAGAACGCATCAATCAGCGCCTTTGCTTTTGGAGTGACCTCCTCAACCAAATCGTAAATATCATCCTTTTCGGCAATATGAACAATTAACGGATTGTCACTCGGTCTGCCCTTTGCAAGATATATGTTTTTGACAGCATTGTCATTCCGTGCATCCGCACCTAAGCCGTAAACGGTCTCGGTAGGGAATGCAACTAAGCCCCCGTTTGCAAGAATTTTTCCCGCAAGGGCAATATCCTGCTCGCTTGTGGTTAATAGTTTTGTTTTCATATTTATATCCAATTAATCTTCCTGAGAAGCCTTTAATTTTTCAGCAGTATCTGCGGTGATGAGTGCATCAATCAGTTCATCTAAATCACCATTTAGTATTTGCTCAAGCTTGTAAAGTGTAAGATTAATTCTGTGGTCTGAAACTCTGCCCTGAGGATAATTGTATGTCCTTATGCGCTCTGAACGGTCGCCTGTTCCAACCTGTGCTTTGCGCTCTCCGGCAATTTCTGCATCGTGCTTGGCTTTTTCAGCATCATATAATCTTGCACGAAGAACCTTCATTGCCTTATCCTTGTTTTTATGCTGTGAGCGTTCATCCTGACATTCAACAACCGTTCCCGTCGGAATGTGAGTGATGCGGATTGCAGAAGAGGTTTTGTTAATATGCTGACCGCCTGCACCGCTTGAACGGAAGGTGTCTATCTGCAAATCCTTTTCGTTAAGGTCAAAATCAACCTCATCAGCCTCAGGCAAAACGGCTACGGTTGTTGTTGATGTATGAATTCTGCCCTGACTTTCAGTTTCAGGCACACGCTGAACCCTGTGAACTCCTGATTCAAACTTAAAGCGTGAATATGCACCGTCACCATCAACGCTGAAACTGATTTCCTTAAAGCCGCCAAGTCCTGTTTCGTTTGCACTGAGCACCTCGGTTTTAAAGCCCTTTGCTTCGGCATACATTGAGTACATTCTGTAAAGCACACCTGCAAAAAGTGCACTTTCCTCACCGCCTGCACCGCCTCTGATTTCAATAATAACATTGCGGTCATCATTAGGGTCACGTGGAAGCAGCAATACCTTTAATTCCTCACTGATGCGCTCCATATCCTCCTTGCTCTGTTCAAATTCTTCTTTTACCATTGCGGCAAAATCATCGTCAAGCGAGCCGTCATTCATCATTTCACGTGATTCTTCGTTGGTCTCCTTAGCCTTTTTGTATTCTCTGAATTTTTCAACTACGGGAGTTAACTGTTTCAACTCCTTCATAAGTTTTGTATATTGCTCCAAATCAGCAACAACCTCCGGCTGACACACAAGGTCGTTAACCTCTTCAAAGCGCTTTTCTACTTCTGATAATTTATCAAACATATAACTATTCCTTTATGCTTTTAATATTTTTTTCTGCCTTAGAGCGTGCAATCATAACTTCACGCCCGCATTGGGTGCATCTGATTTTAAAATCAGCACCTATTCTGAGTACCTCAAATTCCTTGTTTCCGCAAGGATGGGGCTTTTTCATTACTAAAATATCGCCGACATTTACATTCATAGTTTACCTCATTAATTTTAATCCTATATATTATATCACCATATTTTGCCATTATCAACATAATTAAGCGTTTTAAGTCATATAAATAATTACTAGAAAAGGAATGAAGTTATATGATTTATTATCCTGAAGGTGCGAATAATGCACTTTGCAAAAGCTTTGACAGTATAAAAAAAATAAAAGAGGCTATGAATAATGGTGATATTGTCGAAAGCAGGGTTCTGCTATGCGATAAGGAGCATAACCTGCATGTTGACCTTGGTGTTGCAAGAGGAATTATACCTTACCGTGAGGGTGCTCTGGGTATTCAGGAGGGCACGGTACGAGATATTGCCCTTATATCAAAGGTTAACAAGCGTGTCTGTTTTAAAATTATAGGCTTTCACCGTGATGAATACCAAAATATGATTGCCGTTTTGTCACGCAGAATGGTTCAGCTTGAATGTATGCGTGATTACATAAATGCTCTTGCACTCGGCGATGTTATTGAGGCAAGAGTTACTCATCTTGAGAAATTCGGTGCATTTATTGATATCGGTGCAGGCATTAATTCGCTTATACCGATTGATATGCTTTCTGTCTCACGCATTACGCATCCGAGTGAGCGGCTGTATGAGAATCAGCTTATCCGATGTGTGCTTAGAAAAAGGGAAGAAGGCAAGCTTACTTTTTCGCTTAAAGAGCTGCTCGGTACATGGCAGGAAAATGCTTCAATGTTTTCAATCGGTGAAACCGTAACAGGCATTGTCCGCAGTATTGAAAGCTATGGCGTTTTTGTAGAGCTTATGCCAAATCTTGCAGGGCTAGCCGAGCCTTGCGAGGATTTAAAGGTAGGTCAGAGCGTATCTGTTTTTATTAAATCAATTATGCCGGACCGTATGAAAATAAAGCTGGTTATTGTTGAAGCGTTTAATGATATTGCGCCGGCATCAGAACTTGTTTATTTTGAAAATCGGCAGCATATCAACTATTGGCAGTATTCTCCGCCCGGCGCATCAAAAATCGTTGAAACTGAATTCTGAAAAAGGGGCTGTAAAAAAACAGCCCCGAAAAAAGGAAAGACTGCAAGTAATCC
>JBKWUD010000008.1:44707-63172 GCA_046989265.1 Eubacterium sp. | reverse complement strand
GGATTACTTGCAGTCTTTCCTTTTTTCGGGGCTGTTTTTTTACAGCCCCTTTTTTCTTTATCATATTATTGATTTTAAATATATTATATATTATAATAAATATTAAGAATTTAATTGGAGGAAAATGATGAAAAGATTAATTAGTTTATTTTTAGCATTGATAATGATTATGTGCAGTATTTTCGTTGTCAGTCCTATAGCTTACGCTGAAGATTATTCAGATGTTATGGATGAATACGGATATATTGACGGATATTCTCTTCCTGATGCACCGTATAATGAAGGACCTGTTCAAATCAGTCCTACAACAGTTAAAATATCATGGCACTTATCAAAAATGAGTTACTGTCACGGATTTGAAATTGCACAATACAATACATCATCAAAAAAGTATTCACATGTGGCTTATGTGGCTGAAAATAAAACCTCATACACAGTCTCAAATCTAAAAAAGGACACATTATATAACTTTGCTGTAAGAGCATATATCAATGTAAACGGTAAAAAATATTTTGGCGAATATTCAAAAGCTTATGCTGCAAGAACGTCTCCGGCTGAAACAAGCCTTTTAAGTGTTAAATATGTTTCTGACGGCAAAATGAAAGTAAGCTGGAAAAAGGTTTCAGGCGTAAGCGGATATATCATAAAATATTCTACATCATCCTCTTTTAAGGATAACGGTACAACCTGCACGCTTGTGGTATCCGGAGAAAAAAACACTTCAAAAACCATCAGTGGTCTTGCAAAGAAAAAGTATTATGTTAAAGTCAGCACATATAAAACTGCAAGCAAAGTAAAATATATGAGCGACTATTCAAGAACAAAAACCTGCACAATTAAAAAAGGTGTATCTTTAAAATCAATGCTCAATGCAATAAAAACCGATACAACAGGTAAAAAGGCGATAAAAGAATACACTAATAACGGTGTTGATATAAGCAAATATAATACAACATATGACAGGGTTAAAGCAATCTATAACTGGCATTCAAAGCATAATACCGATTATGGTTGGAGTTGTGTAGGTTGTAACTCGAACTTCAACAGTTGTATAGCTGCACTTTTCAGCAATTCAAACAAAAAATATGACATCTTTATTACCCTTGAAGCAGGCAATTTTAAAAACAACAATGGTAAAAAGCAAATGCATAAGTGGTCTGTAATATATATTGCAGGCAGTCCCTATATCTTTGACCCCAGACTACAGGGATACACAAGCAATAAAACTGGCACAACATATTTTGGTATAACAAAGAGCTCTTCAATAGGCAAAAAATATTTATATGAATATCTTTACTCAACATGGTATAACAATGCAGATTCCGATTCTTATCCATTTTACGAGCCATTTGTTTATTCAGTGGCAAAACCGGGAATTGTAACAGCAAAGGCTGCTGCAAAGCAGGGTGCTGTAAAGCTAACCTGGGATAAAATAAGTTCAGCAAAAGGATATCAAATTCAGTATAGTACAAAGAGTGACTTTTCATCTAGCAAAAGCATTTATGTTGAAAATAACAGCACTGTATCAAAAACTCTGTCAAATCTCGGCTCAAATAAAACCTATTATGTGAGAATAAGAGCATATAAGCTGATTAGTAACACAAAATTATACGGCTTTTGGAGCAGCACTCTTAAGGTTAAAACAAGACATATTAACGAGGCAAACCCAACCTCAATTAAAAAGCTGACTGCAAAGTCAAAGGGATTTAATATTCAGTGGAAAACCATTGACAATGCTACAGGATATCAGGTTTGTTACAGCAAAAACAGTAATTTTAAAAAATCAACAACAAAAACATACGGCGGTAAAAACACCTCATCTAAAACAATTTCAAAACTGTCTGCCAAGACAAAGTATTATGTAAAAGTAAGAACATACAGAACAGTAAACGGTAAAAAATACTACTCTGCCTGGTCAGCTGTAAAAACAATTAAAACAAAGTAAAGATAAAGCCTTGCAAATTTGATGTTTGCAAGGCTTTAATTTAATTCTGTTTTCTTACTATGCCGTATTCTCCAATATCAGGTCGGAAATATTTGCAGGATTTGGATTTATCAGCACTGAGCATTTTTGCATATTCATCCTCATCAAGCTGCAAATCGCAATAGTATTCATCTGTTTCTTCATCATATGTGTTGTACCAACACTCGTCACAAAGGCTGCTCATCAGTTAAGAGGGCTGCTTTCTTCAGGACTTTTGGGTCTGCCAACTGAAACTGTGTCACGGTTAAGCTTCATAATAGGAATCATAAGTCCCGGCATACCGCTCATTGAGGTTATATTATTAATAACCTGACGAAGGAACGGAAAAATCTGGTCAAATGAGTTTACATGGATATCAGCCTTATCATCACCATCCTGATAAGCAAACTCAGCAACCATCTCAAGCTTAATTTCAAACGGGTTCATATCTGCATCAGCAACCCTGAACTCAAGAATACCAAGGCACTTATTATCTGCCTCCATATAATTAACATTATATTTAACCTGATTCTGAAGCTTAAGCTGGGTACCGTTAGGAACCTTATTCTCAAACGAAATTGAATTAACCTTATAGCCCTTTAATTCTACCATTTTATTATCCTCACTTTACTAATTTAACATTATTGAGTTTTATATCATCAACCTCAGGCGAAACTGCCTTACCGCTGAAACGAACAAGCTCCAGATTTTCAACATTTTCGGCATCAATAGCATGCTTATAATTATCGCAAATATTGCCCCATGAGGTTTTGGTTTTTTCAATCAAAACATTCTTTGCATATCTGATGAAAAAGGCTGAGTTATCATATTTCTCAACGCCCCAGTCAAGGCAAGGTCTGAGGTCATAAAGACCGCAATCCCACTTTGAAGTTCTGTTAAGCTTGATTTGACAATTTTCAAATGTTACATCTTCAATAATATTTTCTGAATTGCCGTGAATAAGAACACCGTTTTCACCATTCGCCGTTACATTGAAGAAACGGATATTCTTGATTGTTCCACTCTTTGTATTTTCATCACGGTTAAATGTGGTAAGCACAATCGGCTCAGCTGTTCCCCACCAATCAGGACAGAAACGACGGGTTTCAATAATAATATTTGAATAGGTTACATTTTCAACGCAGCCGCCGTCACGAATCTGAATTGAAAGACCTCTGTTTGATTTGCTGATTACACAGTTTGAAACTATAACATTCCTGAAATCGCCTACGCCCTCAGTACCGATTTTAATTGCTGCTGAGGTTGAGACAAGCGTACAGCCGTCAATAACAATATTTTCACATGGACCATATTCAGCATTACCCTTTGATGCTTTAAGGCAAATACAGTCGTCTGCACAGGTAACATGGCAGCCAAGAATACGGACATTGCTGCAGTGATCAGGGTCAATACCGTCTGAGTTTGCAACATCAAGGTCATTTAAGATCCTGATTCTGTCAATAAGAACATCATCACAGCCTGCCGGGTGTAAGGTCCAGAACGGAGCATCAACCACAGTGAACTCTTTAAAAGTAATATGATTACTCTTTTCAACATACATCACGGTAGGACGGGGATAAAAATCGCCTGTAACATAATACTGATCCTTACGCTGAACAAAAGCATGACCATTAGCGTCTATAACGCCCCCACCGCTTATTGAGCAGTTATCAGCACCAAATGCATAAATAAATACAAAGCTCGGCTTGCCTGTTACAGGATTGCCTATAAGAGCAGTCTTTGGGTCATTAATCAATTTGTTAGGACGAATATAACCGTCAATGTTGCCGGTTGCCTTGAGACGTGCCCCCTTTTGAATATGCAAATCAACATTTGCACGAAGGCGGATTGAATCACTGTAAAACACCTTTCCGCTTTGCAGAACAACCTGACCGCCGCCGTTTTTTGCACAGTCATCAATAGCGTGCTGAATGGCAAAAGCATCATTTGAAACGCCATCGCCCTTTGCACCATATTGCATAACATTATATTCTTTCATATTGTCACCTCATCGGGCAAAATTTAATCATTCAATTTATAATAACATATAAAAATGGTATTTACAATAATTTTTAAATAGGATATTATTATATATTATATTGGTGGTGATTATTTGAAATCAAATACAAGGCGAATTGAGCTGCTTGATGAACTAAGAGGCTTTGCAATTCTTGCAATGATAGTTCACCACGCTTTTTTGGATATCGGTTATGTAACCTCAGCAAAATGGGGATATGAGATATTTAACAAGCTTTGCGTGCTCCAGCCGGCCTTTTGGGCAATTTTTATTATAATATCAGGAGTTTGCTCAAGACTCTCAAGAAATCCTGTTAAACGAGGTGCTATAGTTCTTGGCGCAGGAATAATAGTTACAATCGCAACAGCCGTCATAATGCCTCTTATAGGAATGGAGGGCGCTGAAATCTATTTCGGCATACTTTCCTGCCTTGGATCCTGCATGATTATAACAGGCTTGCTCATGCCGATTATTGAAAAAATACATCCCATAGCCGGAATGGCGGTATCTGCAGTGCTATTTGCAGTAACATACGGCATCAGCAGCGGAACACTCTTATTCGGTTTAATCCGCCTGCCTGACGCACTGTATTCAACAAACTATTTAATGCCGCTCGGTTTCTATAACAGCAGCTTTCACAGTGCAGATTACTTTGCAATCTTACCATGGGTATTTATGTTCCTTTTCGGAGCATTTCTCGGAAAATACGCAAAGGACGGTGCTTTCCCTGAATGGACATATAAAAAGAGAGTTAAGGCATTCTCCTTTGTCGGCAGAAACAGCCTGTGGTTCTATCTCGGTCATCAGGTCGTAATATACGGAATCTTATATATCATAATCGGAATATCTCTTTTGCTTTCAGTGATAAAATAATCTTGCAGCAGCACGCATTGACAAATGACTGCATGATTAATCATCAAGATTATACCCCTGCTCTATGACAAATGTAGCTGTGGACTCATCACATATTATAGTTCCAACTTCATCATCCAGTTTTTTCAAAACATCTAAAAATGCATCTGCATTCTCTTTCTTTATGTGATTGCGTATACTCTCATAAATTTCATCTAAAACAAAAACTGCAATATATAATCCTAAATTGTCAATTTTCTTTGATATAATCTTATGAGTTTTTCCCTTTGGGTCAATGATTGTTTTCATTTTACAGCCTCCTAAATATTTATATAACACATTATAAGTAACAAGTTACTTATTGTCAATAGGTAATTTGTTACTTTTGTTATAATGAATATAGTTTTTTTAGGAGAGTATAAAACATGGATTATGTTCAAAGATTAAGAGACTTAAGAGAAGACAAAGACTTAAATCAAAATGAAATTGCAAAAATATTAGGAACAAGCCAAGGATATTATAGTAAGTATGAATTAGGCAAAAGAGAATTACCAATTCATCATCTGATTACCCTATGCAAATTTTATAATGTTTCAGCTGACTATTTGCTCGGTTTCACTGATACTTTCAAGCATTTACCTGAAAAGTAAACTTAAAAATCAGCCCTCTCTTTCGAGAGGGCTTTGTTCATTCATATAATGTTTTAAATTTCATATGCTTTAAGCATTTTCTGAACAATAAAATATGAAAATACGATAGATACCACACCGTTAATCACACTTACAATGGATACCAAAATACTGAAAATAAGATATGTAGATGTATCACTTGCGCCTATATATGTGCTTGCTGCATATAATGCCGGAGCAAAAAATCCACTCGTCATAGTGTCAACTGCATATGGCACAACAGCAATTAATATCAGGCATTTTTTAAGATAATGCTTTTTCATTGCTGTATTATAGAAAAGCACGCAAAACAGGATTATAATCATACCGCCTATAACTCCGTTTATCAGCTGTGATATTATATTATATATGTATTCACTATTCTTACTGCTGCTGCAGCACCATAGATAGACATACAAACCGATGATACAACCGCATTGGTAATTGAATAAACCAGAACCGCAACAGGTGCAAACCATGCATTGGCGGACAGCGGTTTTGAATTTTGCAGCGGCAGCACCTCTTGTGGAGGATTTAAAACATAATCATTAAACACAGCCATTTTCATAAATTTTTGAACTGCAATATATGATATAACACTACCAATAACTAAGCCGCTGATTCTCAATGCAATATAGCTTACAGTTTCATCTGTAATAAATGCAGTAATCAATGTAATGAATTTACACACTAATCGATTCATTGCAAAAGGAATGAATATAATAGCGGCGGATTTTTTGGCTATGCCCTTTGAATCATTTTTTAAAACAATCTTATAACCAACAAACGAAACAAAAATCCAAATTACAGTTACAACTACGCTATTAAGTATACCGCTTATAAATATATGCATATTAAAACCGCTTGTTAATACCTGAACTTCGGATAAAGGTTTAGCAATAAAATATAATGCTGTTTCTAATAAGAAACAAATCAAAGTTACCGTAGGTGCATATAAGGCATATTTCTTTTTCATAAGTTACCTTTCTTTATTTAAACAGCAAAGCCCTCTCTTTCGAGAGGGCTCCAATTTTATAGGTTTTTACTTCTTTGCGGTTTCAACAATACCCTCTGCAAGACCTGCAAGGCCCTGAATTTCTGAAGGAATAATAATCTTTGTTGACTGACCGTCTGCTGCCTTAGCGAATGCCTCAAGAGCTTTAATCTTGATTACAGCATCGTTAGCATTGGCTTCATTCAAAAGCTTGATTGCATCAGCAGATGCCTTCTGTACTGTTTCGATAGCAAGAGCCTCACCCTCAGCCTCACGGATTTTTGATTCCTTAACAGCCTCTGCATGAAGGATTGCTGATTGCTTTTCAGCCTCAGCCTCAAGAATTTTGGATTCCTTGTGACCCTCTGCAACAAGGATTCTTGACTGCTTTTCACCCTCAGCACGAAGGATAGCCTCTCTTCTTTCACGCTCTGCCTTCATCTGCTTTTCCATCGCATCCTGAATCTCACGAGGAGGAATGATATTCTTAAGCTCTACTCTGTTAACCTTAATTCCCCATGGGTCGGTAGCTTCGTCAAGAATTACTCTGATTTTAGCATTGATTGTGTCACGGGAGGTAAGAGTTGAGTCAAGCTCAAGCTCACCGATAATGTTACGAAGAGTTGTTGCCGAAAGATTTTCAATAGCTGAAATAGGACTTTCAACACCATATGAATAAAGCTTAGGGTCTGTAATCTGGAAGAACACTACAGTATCAATCTGCATTGTTACATTATCCTTAGTGATTACAGGCTGCGGCTTAAAATCCACTACCTGCTCTTTGAGAGACACGGTTTTTGCAATTCTGTCAACGAAAGGAATTTTTACATGCAACCCTGTTTCCCATGTTGTAAAGTATGTGCCGAGTCTTTCAATAACATATGCCTTTGACTGGGGTACAACTCTTATATTGGCAAAAATAAGTGCTGCCACTGCAACTACCACTAATACTATTATAATAATTAAAGCTGTCATAATTTTTCTCCTTTTAAAGATTTATAAATTTATTGTTTGCTTATTTTACTCTTACTATTAATTTTACACCGTCAATTTTATCAATGGTTACGACTGTATCCTTTGGGATTATAGCTTGGTCAGAAGAACGGGCAGTCCATACTTTACCGTCTGCCTTAACCTGCCCTGTTGAGGCAAGATTATTTATTTCTTCAAGAACAACGCCGTTTTGCCCTATACATCTGTCAGCATTTGTGGGCTGAATTTTTGTATTAAGCTTTTTCTTTACTATCGGTCGGGTAGCAATCAAAGTGATTATTGTTACTATAACAAAGATGATAACCTGAAGAATTATAGGTGCACCGCAAATTGCCGCTATTAAGCCTGCAATTGAGCCAAGCACAAACCAAATTGAAACTAACTGAGCAGTTATACCTTCAAGCACTCCGAATGCCACTATTGCAACCGCCCAAATAATATACATTGTTGTAGCTGTCATATCCCATTCTCCTTTCTTTAAAATCATATGTTGTGTACACAAGGCTGATTACCTTTTCCATATGTTGACCCAATTATACCATATTTCGACGAAATTTTCAATATGTTGTGGTTGAGATGTTTTGAGATTTACAATCTATTCACAATTGACCACAACCCCTAGTACTTGACAAAATCATATGTTATTCCTGTTGTGGTATATTGACATTTATTTAACAATCTCGTTTTGAATTATGCTTCACTATAACAATTATTGAATATATAATTGACGGCATAAGGGCGATAATTCCAAAAATATTTATCACAGCAAGCGTTACAGGAAATAAAACACATAAAGCAATTTTCCAAAATTTTGTTATTTGCTTTATATTGAGAAAAACAAAAGCAAATCCCGTAAACGAGCCCGACGGTATAACTGCGCATGCAAGGCTTAAAAGAATACTCTGCTGAATACTCAAATCAAGATTTGAATTGCCTGATGCACTGATACCAAAAATGATTAATGCAGATATGATTGCCGTTACAGTGAACAAAATTAACACTGATAGCAAATACTTTTTTGCTGTTTTCTTATTCATTTTTATAATCAATCCAAATATAAAACTATTTTTCCTTTCTGAATCGTCTTTTTCATATCAATTACGCGCTGATTTGATGAGCCTCTGAATTTTAAAGAGATATTGTGAAGTGATTCAACATATGGTCCGTCAACCAGCACATCAATCAACGAAAGCATTTCATTTGAAATATTTGTTGCCGCTCTGCTTTTAGGCTCGCTTTTACCGAGAATCTGCTCAAAGGTAAAGCCTGTATAGCACCATACATTTTTATTCGGAAACTTTTCATGAAACATAACAAGAAACGGGACAAGCACCTTTTGATTTTCAGGCTCAAAGGGCTCACCTCCAAGTAGTGAAATGCCATTAATCCAATCATGATTCACAGACTCAAATATTCTCTCCATTGTCACTTCAGTAAACAGCTCGCCGTAGCCAAAATCCCACGCAATCTCGTTAAAGCAGTTTTTACATCTGTGGCGACATCCCGATACAAAAAGTGATGTACGGACCCCTTCACCATTTGCTATATCATTCGTTTTTATTTCTGCATAATTCATAGCATATTCCTTTCAAACTAAGGTTTATCAACTATGTTTAAATAAACCAAAATAAATACACAAATAGGCTGTCACTGGGACAGCCTACTATTGTTTTATAAATGCAATACTCTCTCCTTAATCTCCTGTGTTCTGCCCTGATTCCAGAATTGAGTACCTATATATCCGCAGGTACGGCGGGCAACATTCATCTTATCCTGATCCTCGTTACCGCAGCTCGGACAGCGCCAAATAAGCTTTCCGTCCTCATTCTCAACAATCTTGATTTCCCCGTCATAACCACAGCACTGACAATAGTCACTCTTCGTATTAAGCTCTGCATACATAATATTTTCATAGATAAACTTCATAACCTGAAGAACAGCCGGAATATTATCCTGCATATTAGGAACCTCAACATAGCTGATAGCTCCGCCCGGAGAAAGTGCCTGGAACTCAGACTCAAATTTGAGCTTTGTAAACGCATCAATCTGCTCAGTTACATGCACATGATAAGAGTTTGTGATATAGTTCTTATCTGTTACACCCTTAATAATGCCAAATCGTTTTTGAAGGCATTTTGCAAACTTATATGTAGTTGATTCAAGAGGAGTGCCATAAATACTGTAATCAATATTTTCTTCAGCCTTCCACTTAGCACAGGCATCGTTCATATACTGCATAACGGAAAGAGCAAACGGCTTGCCTTCCTCATCGGTATGTGATTTGCCTGTCATATACTTTGTGCATTCATAAAGGCCTGCGTAACCGAGTGAAATTGTTGAATATCCGTCAAACAAAAGCCTGTCAATTTTTTCACCCTTCTTAAGTCTTGCAAGGGCACCATGCTGCCAAAGAATTGGTGCAGCATCGCTCATTGTGCCCATAAGTCTGTTGTGGCGGCACATAAGAGCACGATGACAGATATCAAGCCTTTCATCAAATATCTTCCAGAACTTTGACATATCACCGCCTGAAGAGCAAGCAATATCAACAAGGTTAAGTGTAACTACGCCTTGGTTAAAGCGACCGTAATACTTGTGCTTGCCGGGCTTATAATTTTTGGCATTAGCAATATTGCCTATACCGTTTTCTGTAAATCTGTCGGGTGTAAGGAATGAGCGGCATCCCATACAGGTATATACATCACCCTTAAGATCAAGCATAACCTTCTCACTGATATAATCAGGAACCATTCTTTTTGCTGTACAGCGAGCAGCAAGCTCTGTAAGATAATAATAAGGTGAATCCTCTTTTATATTATCCTCCTCAAGAACATAGATGAGCTTAGGAAATGCCGGTGTAATCCAAACACCATCCTCATTTTTAACACCCTGTATTCTTTGAGAAAGAGTTTCTTCAATAATCATTGCAAGGTCGCTTTTTTCCTGCTCATTCTTTGCCTCATTAAGATACATAAATACCGTAACAAATGGAGCCTGACCATTAGTGGTAAGAAGAGTTACAACCTGATACTGAATAGTCTGCACACCTCTTGATACCTCATCACGAAGGCGCTTTTCAGCAAGCTTTGTTATCTGCTCCTCAGTCATATTATAACCGAATTCTTCAGATTCAGCGACAACCTGCTTTCTGATTTTTTCCCTGCTTACCTGAACAAAAGGAGCAAGGTGAGCAAGAGAAATTGACTGTCCGCCGTATTGACTTGATGCAACCTGTGCTATAATCTGAGTTGCAATATTGCATGCAGTTGAGAAAGAATGAGGCTTTTCAATCATTGTCTCAGAAATAACTGTGCCGTTTTGCAGCATATCCTCAAGGTTAACAAGGTCACAGTTATGCATATGCTGTGCAAAATAGTCAGCATCATGAAAATGAATTAAGCCCTGCTCATGAGCCTCAACAATGTCCTGAGGAAGAAGAATTCTCTTTGTTATATCCTTTGATACCTCACCTGCCATATAATCACGCTGAACAGAATTTACGGTAGGGTTCTTATTTGAATTCTCCTGCTTTACTTCCTCATTATTACATTCAATAAGAGAAAGAATCTGATTATCAGTGGTATTAGCCTTACGAACAAGAGAACGTGTATAACGGTATCTTACATAACGCTTAGCAACCTCAAATGCTCCCTGTGCCATAATTTGGTCTTCAACAATATCCTGAATTTCCTCAACCGAAAGTGCACGGTTAGCCTTTGATATTTTAAATTCAACAAATTCTGCAATATCATTAATCTGACTTGCGGTAAGTTCCTCTTTTTCAGTTGCTTGATTGGCTTTGCTTACGGCAACAATAATCTTATTTAAATCAAAATCTGCTTCTGTGCCGTTTCTCTTGATAATTTTCATAAAGCTCTCTCCCTCTTTCTAAATTTCATATTTAAAAGTTACAAAAAAGTAACAAGTTCTAAGTGAGACCTTATTCATAATATCAAATACTTGGCAGTATGTCAATAGATTTTTCAAAAATTATACAATATATTGTGTAATTTATTTCTAATTATTCAGACTTGAATACTAAATGTAGTATCTATTTTAAAAGGAATTTACAGTAAAATCGGCATAATTCCTACATTTCATACATTTGTATAAATTACAAATTGTAATATTCAGTCTTTGAATATTGATACAGAAGTTCATATTTGTCTCCAAGCAAAAACAAAGCAGCTCTGCATTTCTGCAAAGCTGCCGTATATTAAATATCAATATATTAGCATATTAGCCGATAAGGGTGCATCCCTTACTCTTCATCAAATAATCTGCTGATGCAGGATATTTCCATTTCATTGTAACATCAAGGCTTGCGCTCTTATCTCTGATAACTGTAATTGTAGCATGTGTAACAGAAACATAAGCTTTCATTTCATATTCAGCACTTGTGATTTCCTTTGTCTTTGTATCAATAGTAACAGTTGCGAAACCACCGTAGTAGTTTACCTTACAGTTATCTGCTGTAGTACCCTCTGCCCAGCTTAAAACACTGATATTATCAACAGTAGAATCAATAGCACCGAGGGACTGGAATAAATGACCCTGAGCGTCCTTACCAGGCATACTCATATTTACTGCTTTAGGCTGAAGCTGAATAGTAATAGTACCATCACCGTTATCCTTAACATTAGCAGTTACAAGGTCATCAGCAACAAGACGGCTCGTTTGAAGAGACTCACCGTTACCATCCCACTCATCTGTATCAAGATCAGGGTTTCTGTTTGTACTTGGTACAAGACCGTTAAGACCAGGATTATAAATACCATCTACAACACCCGGTACGATGTTATTAATAGTTGCATTTGAAGAACCGTCAATCAAAATATTGTCAACCTTAAGTTCCTCTTCACCAAGTAATTTATACCATGTCTGTGTATTGCCTTCATTGTCTTTATACTGCGCTGTTAAAGTCTTAGAATAATTGTATGCCTCAACATAGTAAGCCACAACATCCTCAACAGAAGCGAAATCGGTACCACCGGCACTTACAGGTGCGAATTCATCAATTACCGGTGCATCATAATTAACTTCTTCTTCACCGGCATCATCACCTGTGTTCTTCCATTCGCCTGACTTAACTTCGTTGATAGCCTGAATAGCGCCGTTAGTTACATAATTGATTTTTGCACAGCCTGCAAAGGATACGCAAAGAGCTGCAACTAAAGCAAGGCAAATTAATCTTTTAACTGTTTTCTTCATTTTGGGATTCCCCTTTCACAATAAATATGTTCTCCTTAATGATTTAAACTATGTAGTTGTAGAAAACATTACACATTAAATTTATTATAAATTCGCCAAAATGTCAATAGTAAATTAAAAATTAATTAAAAATTATTAGTTTTTTAGTTGTTTATACATATTTTATATGTTATAATTTTGAAAAAACAAGGAGGTTAATACATTATGAGATGCAAAAATTGCGGATCTGAAAATGATGATAACTTATATATATGCCAAAACTGCGGATCACCTCTTTATGATGAGGACGAAGAAATTAATGAACAAAACGGTGAAACACAGGTTTTCAGCGCCTTAGATGATGAATATAACAAACCTGCTCGTAGCAGCAGTAATAAAAATGACATTTCAAATGATGATAAGAATAAAAAGAAAAAACAGCAAACAATTGCTATCATTATTATATTAGCAGTTATTTTGATTTCAATTATCATCGGAGTTATTGTTGCAGTGGCTAGCAAATCTAATCAAGAAGAAACTACAGCTTCTACTGAGGCGACAACAATCTCAACCACAAATGAAACAACAAAAGAGTCAACAACCCTTCAGACCACTACTGAGTCAACTACAGAATCAACCACAAAGGCCACTACCACTACTACAACTACAACAGAAGCAACAACCTACACTGTAACCCTGAGCTGCAATGACGGCGGTGAAGTTAATGGTGACGGCACTTATAAAAGAGGAGAAAATGTTACAGTTGTAGCAAAGCCTGCTGACAGCTATGAATTTGATGGATGGTACAAAGGCAGCTCAAAGGTTTCAAGCAATACGAAATATACTTTCACTGTAACAGGTGACTCAAACCTTGAAGCAGTATTCGTGCTTGTTAACGAAGAAATTGATATTGTTGACGGAGGCACAGACTGATGACAAGAGGCGATAAGGCAAAAAAATTATTTCTTGATGGCTATAACTGTTCACAGTCAGTCGTGCTTGCATTTGCTGATATGCTTGATATTGAAGAACCTATGCTGGCAAAAATGGTCAGCGGATTCGGCGGAGGAATAGGCAGGCGCAGAGAGGTGTGCGGCAGCGTATCGGGAATGGTATTTGTATTTTCGCTTTTATACGGTTATGATAATCCAAAGGATTTTGAAGGCAAGAAATATCTTTATGGAGAGATTCAAAATCTTACTAAAGAATTCGAAAGGATTAACGGATCAATTATTTGCAAAGAGCTTCTTGGTCTGAACATCACAGGTCCCGACTCACCTGTTCCATCACTCAGAGATAAACAATATTATGGTAAGCGACCATGCCAAGAGCTGGTAAAATGCAGTGCTGACATACTTGAAAATTTTATTATGAATAAAGAATAGCAAAAAACACTTGCATTTTATTCTATAATGTGTTATAGTATTTGAGCAAAAGCGATAGCGATTGCATATGCGCCGGTAGCTCAGTTGGATAGAGTGTCTGGCTACGAACCAGAAGGTCGGGGGTTCGAATCCCTTCCGGCGTACCAAAACCATATTATACAAATTTATTTTACTTCAAAAACTGCTTTGCAGTAACAGTATATAATCTTGTATAATATGCATACAGAAAAAGAACGGTTTAACTTTTCAGTTAAACCGTTCTTTTATTTTGTCAACTAATTAAAATGGCAATTTTTCTTCATATTTATCTATAAGATTGATTAATTCATCTCTATAAAGAAAACTACGATTTAATAAATAATTTTTCAACGAATTACAAAGCGTATATTCTCTTGGATTGTTGTAACTTGTCCAACTTGTTTCATAAACAAAATCTTTATCTATAAAAAGATTTAAACACTTGCCATAATTTGCAGACACAATATTTTGAAGAAAATTATTATTTTCCCAATTCTTTATATCTTCAATCTGCATATTGGCATATGTACGCGTACCAAACGAAGTACTATTTGTCTCAATTATATATGCTATAAACAATTTATCAATATCATCAAATTGTTCTAAATTCCACATATTATCAAATTCAACTGCACTTAACTTTTGATGCTCTGTTACAATATTTTTTAGTTTTGAAATATATTCTTCTGAGATTAACATATTTTTTCTAAAAACATTAACATCTATCTCTAAACTTTCATCATCATATTTTCCTTGACCTAAATTACTTAACAAATCAAAAGCATTATCTATATTTATGTCATATATTTCTAAATCCTGCAACCATTTTTTTAAATCATTTTTCTTTACTATTCTTACTTTCTTTGAAAGAATATAATACATCACAATCCTTTCATCATCTGTTACTAATTCGTCAATTTTTATTTCTGTTACAACATCTGATTTTTCATCTGTAAGACAAGGCTTTCTATTACTTAAAAATTCTTCATATTTATTAGTTAACTTTTTAAGTTCTACAGTAAATACATCCATTTTAACTTGTGAAATATTAAGCGTTTCTCTGATTTCATCATATATATAAGAAACATCCGTATCATTATTAAGTCTTCTAATTTTGTAATTATTATCAAGAAAGCCATACATATTGTTATGTGTTATTTCTGGTAAAGCTATAACTATAACATTTGCATCTTTGTACCAAATAATGCCTGCTTCATTTAAACAATATGCACTATTATAATAATCTTTTGATAATAAAACAATATTAATTTCGCTTTCGTCAATAGCTTGTTTTACCTCATCACTAATTTTTTCTTTGACATCATTCCCTGGTAAAGAAGAACAAAATACACTGTCTCTTGGAATTCCAACTGCAATTAAAAATTCAAAAAACATATCTATAACATCTTTATCTGTTGCTCTATGACTTACGAAAATCTTTCTACAATCATTCCTCAATTTCAACACTTCCTTTGCAAACAGATTATACCAATTTTAAATTAATAATTCAATCATTTTCATAGAATCATATATTTTCAAAGAAATTTCTAAAATTTTGTAGGAATGCACAAATAATTTTATATTTTTTATACTTTTCAAGCACCTAAAATGCAAATTTAGGTGCTTATTTTTGTGCAACTTTTTTCTGACTATTCAAAAAATAGCCGAAAAAGTGGTAAAAATGTGGTATTTTTGCCAATTTAAAAAAGTAGCGTTCCGTTATTAATAGTATCCCCTTCGGGAAATTTTCAAAGGAGGTACTGAAATGACGGATTTTTCTAATATCCAAATCAGTAACGAACAGGCTCATCAATTTGCAAGAGCAATCTACACTGATGTTATTGATTATGTAAAAAATCATCAGGAAGAATACAAGGAATTTTTAGCAAAAGAAAATTTAAATTAAAACAAAGAGGTGATAACAATGGCTAAATTCGATATTAATATCTATCAAAACTCAAACGCTTACCAACAAGGTAATAAATCTAACGGCTTTACCGATGAATTTTATATCACGGCTGGTGATACCCTGACACTTTCCAAAGCATTAGAATTTGATAATTGCCCGGCAAAGTATATTAACGGATATCGAAAAGGTGATAACTTCCAATTCTCAAACTGCATTCTTGCAGATATAGATAATACGCATAGTAATGATAAATCAGAGTGGATAACTCACGAAGATGTCAAAAAAGCTTTGCCTGATGTAACATTTTATTATTATCCAAGCAGGAATAATATGAAAGTTAAGAATGGTAAATCAGCAAGACCAAAGGAGCATTTTATCTTTCCTACTGATACAGTTACAAAAGCAGAAGATTATGTTAAACTGATGAGATTTTTAATTGAACAATTCCCTGCTTTGCATTTTGACCCTAATGTCAAAAGTCCTGCACAATTAAACTTCGGTGTAAAAAATGCACGAATATCATATGTTAGTGGGCAACTTAACTTATCTGATTATATAAAATCTTTTAAAAAGAAACAGAAAAATATAATTCCTGAAGGCAAGCGAAATACCACATTACATAAATATGCTTTGAAAGTGTTAAGAAAATACGGTGATAATGAAGAAAGCCGTAATAAATATATCAGTAAATCTTTTCAATGTTCACCTTTACTTGATGATAGCGAAATGGCTGATATTTGGAATGGTGCAGTTAAATATTATCACAATAAAATTGAAACAAATACTGACTATAATTCTGTTAATTCAAATCAGCAAATCAACACACTTTTTCAGTTTCCTATTAAAAATCAAAATGAACTTAATAAACTATTCATTAGCAGGACTAATAATAACAAGTTCAGCATTGCTACCGTTAAATCATTATTGTCTATCTTCGGTATTAAAGTTAAATTTAATGAAATGAATAGAAATGTTGAGGTTATAGGTCTGCCTGAAAAATACATTGCAAATGATTCATATGAAATTTTATCCACTAATTTATATGATACTGCTAATCTTTTATCATACAAAAAAACAACTAAATCAGTTGCTGAAGATTTCTTAAAAGTCATAGCAAATGAGAACCATTATCATCCTGTATTAAATTTATTAAATTCTAAAAAATGGGATAAGGGGGACCGCCTGAATGAGTTATACAGTATTATGGGAATTAAAGATAAGTTTTTTAAAACCATAATACATAAATGGGCAATTCAGACAATCGCCGTTCTTTACAACTCACAGAATACACCTGTATCAGCACAAGGGGTATTGGTTTTGCAAGGTAAACAAGGAATTGGAAAGACTCAATTATTAAGACATCTTGCTATTAAAGAAGAATTCTTTAAAGGCGGTGCAACTTTAGATATGACAAACAAAGACAGTTTGCTATCTGCCACCAAAGTATGGATATGCGAACTTGGAGAGATTGACAGCACCACTAAAAAAGAACAGTCTGCCCTGAAAGGCTTTTTAACAGAGCAATTAGACCATTTCCGAGAGCCGTATGACCGTAACGAAACAATCAGTTATCGTAAGACTTCTTTTTGCGGAAGTGTAAATCCTAAAGGATATTTGCGTGATGAAACAGGTAACAGACGCTATTGGACTATACCCATTAACAAAATAAATCTTAATGCAGTATTTGAAAATTCGCAGGAATGGTATACACAATTTTGGCGACAGATACACGAGGATTACAAAAACAATCCAAAAGGCTATTTGTTAACGCCTGAAGAACAGGAACAATTAAATAAAAATAATGAAAATTTTGAGGCTGATGTTTATGGCGAGGATGAATTCTTAACTATATTTGATATTACTGCTGATGAATCTTTATGGGAATTCCGTACTGCTTCTGAAATTGTAAATATCTTAAACGATAAGAACAAAGGATTAAATATCAGCAGTTCTCAGTTTGGAAAAAGCCTGCTGCCTAGACTTGAAAAGTTAGCAGGAAAAGAATTTGAAAGAAAAATTATAAAGGGTAAAAGGTTAAGAAAATTTCCACCTGTAAGAGAAGATTTCTCAAAAGAAAATCAAAAATCAACATTGTCTGATTATAAAATCCAACCAAATTCCGTTCTATGTAATTCAGATGACGAAAATAATGATACTTATAATATAGATTTTTGACTGAATAGGGTGTAGGGTGCAGGATAAATATCGAAATTTTTTATATATAATATATTTTTTTACATTTTATATAATTTCCCTGTTTTCCTTACACCCTGCACCCTCCCAATAAAAAAACGGACTGACAATAAGTCAATCCGAAAATGTTAATCATTTATTCCAAGCAATATATTTACTGCTTCCTGCAATTCAGGTTTACTACGATAAGCCGATACAAGTTTTCTTTCCTGTTCATTCAGATTATCAGTTGAAATCTGAATGTCGAGCAATTCACTCGGTGATACATCAAGAGCCTTGCATA
>JBKWUD010000008.1:0-44697 GCA_046989265.1 Eubacterium sp. | reverse complement strand
GTTGAAATCTGAATGTCGAGCAATTCACTCGGTGATACATCAAGAGCCTTGCATAAATCAGAAATAATATCTGCGTTTGGTCTGTTTATACCCTGTTCCCAATTTGATACTCTGCTGTTGCTTACACCGATTAAATCAGCGAGTTCTTTTTGGCTCAATCCACGAAGTTCTCTATACTTGCGTATTCTTATACCAATCTCGTATCTCATATAAATCACCTCTTATTCAATTATACAGAATAAATAATAAAAAGCAATAAATAAATCAAGGAATTCTGTAATGTTTTCTTGACTTTACAGTAATTCTTAACTATAATTAACTTGATTACAGAATTTCTTGAAAGGCGTGTAAATATGTACATTTATGAGAAAGTACGAAACTACATTGATGAAAATGGTATCAAGCAAATTGCAGTCGCAAAAAAGGCTGGCATACCTAATGTAACTTTCAATGCAATTATGAACGGTAAACGAACAATGTATGCAGAAGACTTAAAAGCAATCTGTATTGCCCTTAATGTAAGTCCTGAAACATTTGTTGATTATAAGAAATGAGGAAAGGATTAGAAAGTAAATAGTCAGTTATATTATTACGATTTATTAAAGAGAGGTAAAAATATGTTATCATTATACAATCAAGTTGTAATAGAAAATTTAGTCAATGATGTAAAAGAATGTCAATTAAATTATGAAATTTATGTGTGTGATACTAAAGAAAGAATTGCAGAAAAAGTTAATAATGGCATTATAAATTTTCCCATAATAGGAGTAACTACAAGTTACTACAGATTTAATAAAGATATCAAACATTATTCAAACAAATTATTATCTGAATTATGTGAATATTCAGTAACAGCAAATGATTCTAAGTGTTGTATAAAAGAATATGATTATGTTAATACAACGCCTATGGAACTGGGTATTAATTTTACTGTTATATCAAATACTATATCCCATATCGTCGAGTTAGAAGAATATATTAATAAAAAATATAGTAATTACAGAGTAATAAATTTGAAAAATCCTAATAATTCAGATGAAACAATTAAATTAGAAATTACTATTGATAATGATATAGAAATTGAGCGAACACAAAATGATGATTTACATATTTTTCAATCTATAATAACTTTAAAGTGTTCATCTTATGTTCCGCTATTTTCTTCATCTTATCACCCTGCACAGATACAATTTGATACAAAACTACAAATGAATATTGTTGACAAATTAAATAATCTGTGCAGATTACTTATGATTTTTTCATCATTAAATAATCCATTATTTGATAAAGAAAGCAAATTAAAAAATATTAATTCCGCACAAAATAATATTTGTAACACTTTAGGAATACCATTACTATATGGTCAAGATGAAAGTTATACTAATGAACTTTATAGCATAATGGCTTCTGAAAAATGTAATATAAGTACTGCTGTTAAAAAATTAGAAGAAGAAATAAAAAGCCAAGATGAAGTAGATAAAAAAGAAGCTGAACGATTAAGACAAATTGAAGAAAAATTTAAAGATGCAGATGATATTGCTTTAACTTACTATACAGACGCAATAGTAGAAGATTTTAAAAATAGATTTCCAAATGTTTCTGTTTTTGGTGGAAGTTCATTTATGGAATATTTTATTGAGCGTGAAAAGAGTACATTTAAATATCCTTGTATTGTTGTTTATACTGAAACCGATTTTTCTTTTTCGTTCAAGAATTATACTAATACAACTGAAAATGGCACACCAATAGTACATAATTACACTACTGATATTTTACCAATCGAATGTAAAATGAAAGTAGAGGTTTACGCAAAAGACAAAGAAATAAAAAAAGAACTTGAAAATAAGATTTTAGAAATCTACGCAAATGAAGTGCTGATACAAGTTGAGGATTATAAATATAAAAATGAATTAAGTCAAATTAGTTTGACAGTTGAATCAAATATCAAATACGATATGAAAAAGGAAATCAACAAAGAATATATATGCGTAGCAGAAATAAGATTCAAGGAATTTCAATCTGTTTATTATCAAACCGATTATAATCTACCTGATATAAAAAATAATCAACGCTTACAAGCAAGACAATTTCAATTAGCTGCATTTTATTGTAAGTGTGAAAGCAAAATGCTACATAGCGATTTGAAACCATATAAAGCTCTCTTTACTAAAAAAATCAATAGTGAAAAAGGATTGTTAAGTAGGCTATCAGATGGATTGGGCACTATCGGTAATGAAATAATAACAGCAGTTCAGTCTGATGAATATAAAATAGTAAGAGATAATATACAAAATGGTAAACCAATTGATAAAACACTTTTTGATAAAGCTCTGATTATTACATCAAATTATCCTAATTTATATGATAAAATGATACAAGGATGGTCATATAAACAAATTGAAGACGATTTGAAAAAGTATGCTGAATGTTTTAATATTAAATGGAATAAAATATGTAATTTACTAAAGACTATTTGTCCGTCAATAGCTGAACAATTGGAAATCCCTGAAGATAAAAATAAATACTCTATATGTATAGAAGTGGGGTTAGGTTTTTATTGCAATAAAATGCTTGATTCAATTTCGTTAAGCATTCAAGAGTGTAAGGAACTTTATGATGAACAGTTACGTATTGAAAGAGAAAGATATGATGCGGCTTGGGCTAATTTACGCCATTCTATACGCGAGGATATAAAAAGTTCTTCGGGAGGTTTTCTTGGAAATATGCTTAGTACTGCTGCAGGCGTATCAATAGGAAATTCTAAATCAAGAAACGAATTAAAAAAGCAAACCCAATTAATGCAACAACAAGCTGATAGAGAAAAGGCGGAAGCTCGGAGAAGACAATTTGAAACAAATTATAAAAGAAGTCAAATTATAGAGGAAAACCAAAAAAGAAGCAGAAAAGGATTACCTAAAATTCCAGTGCCACCTGGAGATTATAGATAAGATAACCCTAAGCATAAGTTACATTATACAGAAGAAGGTAGATAAATTTTGTTACTATGTTTAGATGAATAAAATTACCCATAAAAATTTTTAGGTTTAGTAATTACATAAAACTTACTGCCTACTGTTAACTCAAATGAGCCGTCGGGATTATCCTTAATCGCGATATCAAGATTTTGCAGTTCATCAATTTCTTGAAGAAATGCGACAAGCTCATTAGGTGTAAAAACAGGTTCGTAAAGCACATCGGTTGACGCAGTAACGGAATTTCTGACTAATCGTTTCATATTGAAAGACCTTTCTATAATTATTAGGATAAATTTATTTTTACATCTCGGTTAGACGGTTTATCTGTTCAAATACCCTGTTGACAGTTTCATCAAGTGATTTTGACAGCAAACGAATTATTTATCCTTACATAAATATAAAAGGTTTCTCAGGCAAATTTTAAAAAGCACTCTAAAAGATTAACAATCTCGCGGAGTGCTTTTAGTTTCCTAAACACCATATAAAAACAAACATCTCTTTTCATTTATATTATTTTGTAACAAATAATCTGCCTATTTTACCAAGTCAAAATGTTAATAGAGTATTAATAGGTATTGGAACCTTTTCTTTTATACCTTATAATACGCTTACATTATTGAAAGGTAGGTATAAATTATGATTTACGGATATGCAAGATGTTCTACAAACGAGAAATTACAGGACATTAACAGACAGGTCAGAGAATTAAAACAAATGGGTGCTACTGATGAAACAATGTATCTTGAATATGAAAGTGGCACTATCACAAACAGAGTTCAGTTAAACCGATTGCTTGAATGTGTAGGACAGGGTGATACTATCATTGCAACAGAGGTCAGCAGAATCACACGAAGCAGTAAACAATTATGTGAAATAATTGAATTTGCAAAAGAAAAGCATATTAAATTGGTATTCGGTACTTTTACTGTTGACTGCATAAATGAACTTGACCCAATGACAGAGGGAATGATTAAAATGATGGGTGTGTTTGCAGAACTGGAAAGAAACATAATTAGTCAGCGTGTTAAAAGCGGTATGGAAAATGCAAGGTCAAAGGGCAAGATTATCGGCCGGCACAAAACAACCATTGATGATATTCCAAAGGTATTTTTCAGACATTATGAGAAATATAAAAAAGGCGATATTAACAAAGCTGATTTATCACGCTTATGTGAAATATCCTATCCGACTGTTTACAAATATATTTCAATTGTGGAGGCTTAAATTATGAATGTTAGTATTTATTCAAGAGAAGAAATCGAAAAACTTATTGATAACGATTTTCCAAAGAATACAGCCGTTATCAGTTTCTATGACCCAAAGGGCATAAGAAGTGATAATCTTTCACCAGTTGATTATAAAAACCAAGCAGAAATGGTTTATCAGGTTGCTGTGTATGATATTGATATTGATGTTTTGGAAGATTATAATTTGACATTTGATACATATTTACCTGAGGCTAAGGAAATAGCCGAATTCATATATCAGGCTAAAGAAAAAGGACTTGATATTATTTGTCAATGTCAATATGGTCAAAGCAGGAGTGCAGGCTGTGCTGCTGCCATACTTGAACATTTTGAAAAGAACGGAATAAGCATATTTGCTGATTACAGATATTATCCGAATCAGGTTATATATCATAAAATTTTTGATGCACTTGAAAGCATAGCCGAAGAACAAAGTATATAACAGCGTTATGTTTTTCGTTTAGATTGTTGACTAAACACGAATATATGTTATAATATCTTTGTGGTAAAATTGTCTACGAGTTGCCTACGGAGACAATGACAACACGAAATTTTTTAATAAAAAACCGACACCAAAAAACTTTGATGTCGGCATAAATAAGGCGAAAACAACACGCAATGTTTTCTCTGAATTGTTTGGGAAAATCTGGGCAACAACCCGATGGTCGGTGCAACCGTTGCTTGTGCAGTTGCAGTAGAGGAAGCTTGCAAGTAAAATTCTTGATGAGCAAATTTAAGGCTTAGGATTTAACCTAAGCCTTTTTAAAAGGAATTTTTATATGAAAATAAAAAAAGGATTTGCTAAAAGAGAAATCGCAGGGTCGAACATTGTTGTTCCCGTAGGAAAAGAAGCCAATGAGTTCAATGGGATGATTACACTTAATGATTCTGCATCATTCTTTTGGGACTGTTTTCAAAACGATATAACAATTGATGAAGCCGTTAAACTTGTCATTGACGAATATGATGTTGATGCCGAGCGTGCAAAAACTGATATAAAGAAATTTGTGGAATTACTTGAAAACAATAACCTTTTAGCATAAGTAATTCCGGCACGCATATGTGCACAGCAAAATTAAACCACGAACAAATTGTTCGTGGTTTTTTATTTATATTACATATCAAAACACCATACTGTCTATTTACCAAAGACCATAAAAATATTTTTTTATATTGTCAGCATCAGGATAATTTATTCTGTCTATCATATTAATTACTTCATTAACATCATATTCTACATCAATTGGTTCTATTTCAACATTTCCCTTTTCTATTTTTACAATACCAGCCCTTGCCAGATTCTTATCCTTAGCAGGACAGCCAAGCGAACCCACATTAATATAGTACTTTTTATCATCTTTATAAATATTTCTGCAATGGTCATGTCCATATAAAATGATATCACTGTTAAAATTTGAAAACATTTCTTTCAAATCATTTTCAGATGGATTAGCTTTATAATTAATATAATGTCCATCATAATCCATACAATAATGTACAATTGACACCTTATAATCTTCATATATAACATCTATTTTATATGGCAGGCATTCAAGAAAAGCAATCGATTCTTCTGAAAGCAAATTATGTTCCCATTTATGATGTTTCATTTCTTCAACGCCCATTTGTTCCTCATTGGGATATTCATCAGGCATTCCGTCAAGCAAATATTTTTCGTGATTTCCACGGACAGCAATTAAATTTGGAATCTGCATCATACATTGAACTGTTTCTTCGGGAAATGGTCCAATTCCAATTATATCACCACAACAAATAATTTTATCGCATTCCATTTGATTCAATGTTTTCACTATTGCTTTAAGTGCTGTCAGATTGTTATGTATATCTGTAACTACGCCAAGTTTCATATATTCACCCACTTTCTAATCATTCAAGATATTATTATAAAACAAACCGATGAAAATATATTTCATCGGTTTGAAAGTCTTCTTATAAAATTAAATTCGGATATTGATCAGCAGTAAAATTCAGTTGACTTGCAAATTTTGCTTTTTCGCTATCCCTTTTACTTCCGCTTAACCTTGACAAAATGTATCCATAATCTTTTCCGTTTATTAGACCGTCTTTTACATAATCACCTATAACAATTCCTATAGGTTCATCAGTATGATTATTATGGTCAGAATTCTGCGCATCAATCGTAATCGTAATAGATCTCGGTATTGAATTAGCCGCTTCAACTGTAAATACATATAAACCAGGCGCATAAACAAATGAAAACTTACCGGTTGAATCTGTTTTTGCAATGATAGAACTATTATGTCTTAACATTGCTCCTGGAACAGGATCGCCTGTAATATAATCCTGAACATACCCGCTTACATTATATAGAGGACCCTCACCGATAACAACTTCATAGTCACAGCTGACAGAACCTACTGTTATGGTAATAATGTTTTTAGTGTATTCCGGTGCAGTTTCAATATACCAATGGTTAGTGCTCTGATTGTCCTTATAATCTATTGAATACCCGTCAATGGTATTAATACCGTTACTGACACTTGAAGTGGAGCCGTCTTTATATGTCAAAGTAATAGTCATATTTTGTAGAATTTTAGAATAATTATACCAATAATAGCTTTGACCATCAGAGTCTTTTTTCCACTCACCGTCAGTATACCAAGTAAGTTGTGCATCACTCCAAGCAGAAACACTTTGAAGGACAGTATTATCATATTGTGCGCAGGTCAAACGAACTTTGATAGTACCGCCTGTTGCCTCAGACCTGGCCCACCCGGCAGAATAATAATATGTTGTGCCTGCCTCAAGATGATATGTTAATCTGAAACTTGTAGAATAATGTGTATAGGTTACACCACAATATTCAAAAGAGCGATATTCACCCATACAATCAGGATCTGATGAACCCGCATATGCAAGTCCGTTAAAATTCATTGAGCCGTTATCATTTATTGTTTTAGTATAAAGATATGCGTGAGTATATCCGGAATTATAGCACAAAAATACATATGTACCGGAAACCTCAGGAGTATAAGAATACCACACCATATCCTCATTACCATTAAGCTGTGCTGAATAAATAATATCAAGCCCTATGTTAGTAAAGGTTGATGCCAAAGCATTAAAGCCAAGGGCAAAGCTAGAAAGCACCATAACAAGCGCCATCAGAATTGAAATCAGTCGCTTACGCATTTTCATAACCTCACCCCATCTCTTTAAATACTAATTGAAATTACGTTCATTATAGCACAAATATTTTATTTTGCATAGATAAATGTGCTGTCTTTAACATTAACAAAATTCTGGAAAATTGTTTTATATAGATTCTTTTTGTCATTATCTCTCAGCTTAATAATATAAGCATAGTCCTTAGCATTGACTATTCCGTCAGCATTCATATCAACGGCTACTACAGGCACTGTCACATTAGCATCTGCTGAAGCAGTTACATTAACTTTATTAATAAATGTTCCGTTTACAGATGCTGAAACAGTGTAAGTAACTCCATCGAACATAGGAACTGTGACCGTACCGTTTTCAGTTGTATAATCAACACCATCAACAGTTACCGTTGCATCAACTGAAGCTGTACCGCTAACTGCAGTCTTGCTTTCAAGTGCTACCGTATTGATTGTAACATTAACCGGAGTAGGAATTGCAATGCCTGAAAGCTCAATTGTATTAATTCCCGTGTTACCCTTTGTAATCAATTCAAGTTCTGTACCATCAACGGATTCACCGCCGTTAATGAAAATCATAATATAAAGCTTATCCTGATTATCACATTCCTGAGGAAGCTTGAAATTATTATATGTTTCAACTGTTGAGCCTGTCGCATCATTGCTGATTGCACGAACATTTGAGCCTGCAACATATTTATAATTTGCCCCATCAAGTGAATATGCAAGTCCCCAGTCACGAGGACCCTTATTTGATGAAAGCTGCTCAAGATTAAGAGTTAAATCAGTAAATCCGGCAGAACTTGTTTCAACAAGCCAATATCCATTGCCAGCAGGATTATCAAGTTTCTTTGAGGCAGTGAATACATTATCAGCTGCCCATGATACCTTAACACCATATGTTCCTGTATAGCTAAGTGTTGCTGCTGTCATTCCGTTTGGATACATTGAAAGGGTACCGGCATTAGCACCGCTCGTATTTGAAACAGAAGCAGCATCAGCACTTACATAATTATTAAACAACTTAGTTGTATCATTATAATTGAACTTCGTTACAGTTTCGCCCTTATAGTAATACTTACGGGTATTGACTATTGATTTATCATCATCATCGCCTGCCCAGATTGATACTGTATAAGGACCTGCAGCAGTAGCATTAAATCCATTTATAGTTGGAATTGATATACCTGTAGCCGGATATGCACCTGAAAGAATAACATTTGAATCAGCATCAGTTACAGCATACTGCATTTCAACACCACTTGGACTGTAATAATTAATTACTCCTGTGCCAAAGTAGTCTGTTGTCTTATTCGTATAAGGCATTTTATATTCACCGTTATCATCACCACTTACAACTATGTTGTTAATATAAAGATTACCGTGTGATGAATTATTCCAAAGTGTTGTTCCCGAAGATGTTGAGTTTTCTGTTGTTACAACACGGATATAAACCTTTGCGAGATTACTGCACTCACTCGGTAATTTTTCTGCCATAAATAACTGTTCAGCAGTACCGTTGGCTGCAAGTGCAACATTTGTCTTTAACGCATTCCATTTTTCACCATCAATACTGTATTCAAGTGATACTGATTTAGGACCCTGAGGTGTTGTATACGCCTGGCATGAGAAACTGATGTTGTTGTATCCGGCAGTCGGTACTTCAAAATAGAATCCGGAATCCTTTGACCATAATGCACCATCATCAGGAGAAACTGCAAATGCTTTATTTGAATCATTCCATAACGGAACATATTGACTTACGCCATCAGTATAGGCAGTCATCTTACCGCTTTCACCATAAATACCGCCTGTTGAGAAAACAGCGCCGTTAGAAACATTTGTCGAATAATTACTATAATTAAATGCTGAAATATTTACACCTGCAAAGGTTACAGTATATTCTGCAATTTCAGAGACAATGTCATTAAACTGAGCATATGCTTTAATTACTGCAGTATCATTTGCTTTTGCAGTTGTACTGTCAAACGGATTGAATGCCTCTGTATAAAGAACAGGCTCACTGTCATTAATTGTGTAATAAATATCGGCTCCGCCGTTGTTGTCATTAATCACAATGCTTTCATCGTCAAATATTTCAGAAAAATCACCGCTTGTAGAAGTTGTGGCAATAGAAGGCGCCTCAAGTTTAGTAATTACTGAAGTTGTTGAAGCACCTGTTACTTCGACATTATTAACAGCCGCATCGCCGCTTGGATTACCGATAATTACATAATTTCCGTCTATAGATATATCATTATAAACAACCATTCGGATATATAAGCTGCTTACATTATTGCACTCACTTGGCAATGCAACATTATTAAATGCAAGTTCCATTGTCTTGTTCTTTACAATTGTATATACTGCGCCTTCAACATCCTTATAATTCACACCATCCAATGAATATTGAAGCTTCCAGTCACGAGGAGCCTTCTTTGTTCCGCCTAGCTTAGCTGAGAAATGGATATCCTCATATCCGAATGTTGAAACTGTTGTTTCAAAGTAAGGATATTCGCCCCAGGCAAGTCCTTCGGTCTTACTTGTACCCATAACAGGAGTTTGATCAGATGCAACAGAAGTGCTGTCATTTGCATAAAGATCAGCTGTACCCGACCACTTTATTCTGGCGTCATCAACTGCATTTACAGATGCTTTAAGTGACGCACCATCAGTATTTTCACCGCCGGTTGCATTATAATAATAGGTTGCACCTGTTTGATCTGCATTTTCAAGAGCAGCTGAATCTACACTGTAATCGTAATTCCAAGATGCAATAGTTCTTGAATATCCTGTAGGTCTGTTTCCTGTCAAAACCTCACAATTGTTTGAAGTAATGCCAACTGATGCAAAGTTTACACCATCACCGGAAACAGAAACGGTGATTGTTGCACCTTCATATACATCATCAATTGTGTATGTTGACTCTGTTGCACCGCTTATTGCACTGCCGTTTGCTTTCCATTGATATGTAACAAACTGTGAAATGTCATTGCCGTCAGCATTTTTAACTGATACTGAAAGTGTGTCGCCCTTATAAGCATATTCAGAAATCTGAGCACTACCTCCAACAAGTGATCCCGCACCTATTGTAAAGTTAACGGTCTTAGTGCCGGTATACAGTCCCTTACCTGTAATTGTAACTGATGCATTCTTGCTTGCAGCAATATTATTTGAATACTCAATTGTATAATCTGTACCTTCAACAAGAACAGCATCGTTATAGGTAATAACAACTTCAGGAGTAATCTCTGAGCCAGTACATACCTGATTAGGAATTGAAGCAAGAGTACAGCTATTAATATCAATCTTTGAAATTTGTGAATCAATCCAATTGTTACGCTCAGTAAACCAATTGTTCATTCCGCTTGTAACAGCTGTTGAGCTGTATGCTCCGTCGTTATCAAGATTATGTCTTAAATTATTCATTGTACCTGATTTTTCTACCGTCTCTGCATAATACTGAGTTGAGTGAAGAGTACCTGTCGGATCTGTTTCCTCACCAAGCAAAATCTTTGTTGCAGGTTCAATTTTAGAATACCAATAGCTTTCTGCCATCTGCCAAAAATCAGAGCAGTTTGTTGCAAGAGCTGCATAGAAATTAAGTGGTGCCTGTGCATCGGTTGTAAAACCTGTATAGCTTTGATTTGATATATATCTGTAAATACGGGCATTTTTTGTGTACCAATCGGTAGAAGAAGTCCAACTGTGACCCCAGCGCTCACCTGTAAGACCAAAGCCAATTGAATTATCCATATCCCACATAGGACCTGCATAAAGCTTTGAATCTATGCTGTCCATATCTTTATAGAAATATGTTGATGATGTTGACGAATCCATATTCTTGAAATATTCCTGTGTCCAATAATATTTCACTGCTGAATCAGCATCAAGAATATCACTCCACTTTTTACCCTGGTATTCTGCAGCAGGAGCGGGATTTCCATCGGTTGTTGTTCCCAATGGGGTTATAATGTATTTTCCTGTTAAAATATTCTTAGTGGCATTGGCTCCCTTTGTTTGATTTGTTGCCTTGTTTGGCACAACACCACTGTTATAAACAGATGAACCAAGTGCATAAAGCAAATCATATGAATAATCAACCATATTTTTTGTTGCATAATCACAGCTTTTAATTACCCAGCCTTGTCTGTTGTATGCACAAAAACCGGCATTCTCTCCAATCCATCTGTTTGAAATTTCCAATTCATAAAGATATCCGCCTGTGTAATCATTTGGATCATTCAATGATTTTGAATATCTTCTGTAACCGGTTGTCTGCGCAGCAGAATTATCTGTTTCCAATGAAGGTATAGCCGATCCGCTTGATGTATAGGAAGCAACACTTGTTCCCGTTAAATCTGCAGGAGTTACAATTCCTGTTTGTGAATCAACTGTACCGTTTGCAATCTCAAGATTTTCATATGCATCGGTAACATTTACTCTGTTTGATTTAATTTCAACCTTTTCAGAAAGCTGATATGAGCCGAAATACTGCTGATTTACATATAAATCAACCGGTTTGCAATGAGGCTGGTATTTTATACCTATATAATCTGCAAAATCATATGTTAGCTGATTTTTAATAAGTGTTGAATCACCGGAATTAGCAAGCAGACACCATTTTTTTGCCTTACCCATACCAAGAAGACTTGTTGATGTGCCGAGTTTAATATTGTACGGATTTTTCTTACCGGTGGTTGACCAGGTGCCGTTACCGCGTCCTGTCATTTTTTCCATTATACCATCATAGTTAATAGTTCCGTCAGGCTGAACTACCATAATAGTTCCTGCTTCAGCAACAGAATGGTCATCTGAAGCATTAATTTTAGAAATTGAGCCTGAATCGGTATCAATATATACAGTTGCGATATCACCTGATTTGATAGCTGTCACAGTATATGAAGACGAACCAAGCGTCAATGTATATACTTTTGAAATTCCGCCTTCATTAATATCTGCAAAAACATCAGTAGCCTGTCCGCTTGTCAGCGGTGTTCCGTTAACAGATGCAGTCGTCTGAGTAAACCATACTCTAAGATTAGTACAGTCGGCATTTGACGGAAGGAATAAGTAATAATTTGATGAAGACGAGCTGCGCTTAAATACACCGACAGCACCTGTCATTGTTGTTTTTGTACCATTCTTAAATGCAGTAATATCCGCCTGATTCAAACTGTTCTCTGGATCAGCCCAAAAATCTATTCCGCAATTATCAAGAGTAGATGCAGTATCAACAGCCTGAGCAATAAACGGGCAAACAAATAATGTTGAAAGCACCATCACCAATGCAAGAAGCATTGATATTATTCGTTTAAAAGTCTTTTTTTTCATTTGTCTTTCCTCCGTTTATGCCTTACTGTTTGTTTCAATCTCTGCAACACCGAAATTGCCGCTCCATGTTACTGTTGCAGATTTTCCGTTAGCAGTTGCGGTATATGCAGTTCCTTTTTTTACACCTGATGATGAATAAATAAACTTCGTAACCTTGTTTTCAGATGATTTGTTGATTGTATTAATTTTAATAATAGCAGGAGTCTTACTCTCTTCGGCAGTTCCTTTTTTAACAATCTTGGCAGTTACACTCGCTTGTGACGAATCCTTCTTATCTGATTGAAAAGCACTTGAAAGTGAGCTGATTCTGTAACTCTCGCCAGAAACTGTTCCGCCGTTAATCCTAAAACAGTCATTTTTGCCGGATCTTACCCTGCCCTTTACCAAGAAATTTTCAGTATTATTAACACGGCGAACCTTATAGCAATACTTTTGCGTAGCTACGCTTGAAACATTGCCGCCGGAAATAATAATTGTATCATCTGCATCAATACCGTCACATGCAGATGACTTAATGTCAACAGTTCCGCCGTTAACATAGAATTCGTCACACCGAACACCGTCACCATTTGATTTTACATTAAACTTTCCGCTTTCTACAGTTACCTTGCTGTATGAGAAAATACCCTTAGCCGAACCGCTTGTTTTTGCGAGACTTTGCGTACTGTTATTCTGAGCAGTTGTAAGTGTTAAGTCTACATTTTTTATTGTGATGCTCTTAGTTGAACAAATACAATTATTTGCATTTTTTGTTGCCGCAAAGGTTGCTGCACCATTGCCTTTGATTGTAAGCTTTGATTCGTTATAAAGAACTCCAGTATAACTGTTTGCAGATGTAGTAAATGTGCTTGATGTTCCATCAGGGAATGAAATATCAACATTAGGAGCACTGTCATTATCCGAAACATCCTTGATTTCGTCACTTGCAGAATTGTCAATATCCGCCTCTGCCTCCAGGAAGGTTCTGTTACTGTCGATACTGGAGTCAATAATTTGAATAATGTTCTTTGTATCATTTGAAATATAGACATTTTCAAATTTAAGCTCACAACTCTCGGTATTGGCAAGCTTAACTATAATCTGACCATGCCAGTTATCTGTCTCACTTGTAAATTTATAGTTTCCGCCTTTTTTAATTGTTACCTCTCCTGTTGAAATTGATACATCAGGTGAAGAACAGGAAGCCGCTCTGTTTTTCTTGAGAACAATATTTATTGAATCATCTTTATTCTCCTCAGACGGTACGGGATCTTTCTTATCATCCTCTTTTGGAGTATCCTGGTTAGGCTTACCGCCTAAATCCTCGACTGTCTGCTCATTATTTTTCTTATCATCCTCAACCTTATCAGCCACTGCATCATTAGTGGAATCTACTGCCTTAACCTCTGTTTTCTTTTTTCCCTCAGTAACATAAACCTTTTTAGTTTTTTTATCCTTTGTTACTGTAACAACGGTATACTCAATAACATAATGTGTAATTTTGTTGCTGTCTTTTACGGAATTAAGTTTTAAAAATTCATCGGTATTCTTATTTTTATTAACATCCTTGACATCCTTAATTGCAATAAGATTGCCTTTTGTATCCGAATATGTCTCAACTGAAATTAATTTTCCCTTTGAATCCGTATCCAAAGTAATCTTTTTGTCCTTGCTTGTTACTGAAACAACACTGTTCAGAACAGAGTATGCTTTTGCTGTTAATTCCTTACCGGCTTTATCAGTTGCAGACATAACGTATCCTGCAACTATGGTAGCAGCATCCTTATCATAAATCGGTACAAGAGTAAGGCTGTTTCCATCCTTGTCAGCTGCAGTAAATGAAATAATTTCATCCTCGATTGCTGCTGCGGTTGTAGTTTCGGTTATTTTCTCAGTTACCTGGCTTGTCGCACTGGTAGTATTTTCAGTCTGCTTGCTGCCTGAGCATCCCGCAAATGCCGAAACAATAAATATTAATGCTAATATAATGGATAATATCTTCTTTATATTCATTGTCTTTACCTCATTTTATATCTGCAAAACCACTAATAACTCTGTCCGCCGTGGTTTATGGAATTCTAAAAAACACGAAAAGGAATGCCTGCAGCATTCCTTAATTCATATTAATTTTATTGGAAATGAAAACTTTTTACTGTTGAAGCTTCAGTTGACAGCATAATTTTCAAATTACCATTCAATGCTCTCAAATCATCCATCATAAGCCTGATTTGCTTTTCATCCTTAAGAGTGACACTGAAACTCAGTTCAAATAATGCTCCGAAATCAACACTCTTAACTCTTATCATTTTATATTGAGTACAGTATTTTCCAAGTGTTTCATCAAATGCACCAACATAGTTCAGCGTTTCAGGAACGGTTATCTTAAGTTCATATGTATTATTTTTCTTGCCTGCATAATTTGTAAAATGAAGAATAAGTATGATGACGCAAAGAACAGCAACTGCTATTACAGCATAAATCCAGTAACCAAGTCCGCATGTAAGACCCATTGTCACACTCATAAATACAAATGCGATATCCTTAGGATCGCCGGGTGCTGAACGGAAACGAACAAGTGCAAAAGCACCTGCCAACGAAAATGCTGTAGCAACATTGTTGCCGATAACAAGAATTACCATACCTACAATAGGTGCAAGAAGTATAAGCGAAACACAAAATGCCTGTGAATAGCCCTCTTTTTTATGTGTGAATAAGTACACAAGACTGATAACAAAACCGATTATTGAGGCAGAAATAACAACCTCAAGAACACTTTTCCAATCAAGTACTGTTGCCCATTCCCCGCTTGTTATATTATATAAAAAATCTTCCATTTATTCTGTTCTCCTTAATTAAAATAATCAAAATCAACCTGATTGCCGTCGGCATCGGTTAAATAGTAATTCAGCTTGTGCTGTGCAGCGTCTTTCTTATATTTAACGCCGTATTTTGAAAAGCCGTGGCTGTAAAGGCCGTTTTCGGAAAGAAGAGTTGCAAGCCACATTGGCATTGCACCGAGAATTTTAATTTCCATAATATATGTATCATCGTCAATTAAATATTCATCCTCGTCGCTTTCACCAAATACAAAATTGCTCCGCCTTATATGAACATTTCTGTCAAATGTCATTCTGAAATTTTTATCCTCTTTACCAAATAGAGCAAGCCTGTCATACTGAACATACAGTGCCGGTGCAACCTTATTTATTTTAAAGAAATACTGAAGCTCCTTGGCAACCTGATTAGCAAGATAATCATCGCCCAAATCCGGGAGAATACCATCGTTTACAAATGGTTCAATTTCCTTAATTTTCAGCTTAATTCTTCGTTTGTTACCGACACCCTCGCTCTTCTTCTTTATTTCCATAAAGATTTTATCCTCAGGATCTTTTCTGTCATAATATGAGCGCAGTCTCATCTTCTCTTTATACACAGGACCTGATGAATTTTGTCGGATAATGTCGTGATTTACCGTATCATAATAAATACTGTAGATTCTGTATTCATTTCCGTTTAGACAAAACGGGTCTAAATCCATATATTCAAGAAGCGTCGGCAAAATTGTATCCAGCTGTTTTTTTGAAATAAGATACTTTTTTTCATATCTTTTAAAAGTAGCTATTGCCGTAATATCACTTCCTTAATATATAATAATATTTTAGCATATATAAATAATACAATATATACATTTTTCAGTCAATGAGTTTAGAAAAATTTTATAAATATCACAATGTTTTTTTTATAAGTCACAAAATTTTGTTTTACAAATCTTAGCTTTTGTAAATATAAAAATTTGTCAAAATCAATATTTTATGCTGTCTTGTAAATTATAAAAAAATAGTATACAATTAAATAAACTCATTATAAGGATATTACATATATGAATAAAAAAAAGAAAAAGCGAAGCTCCAGAAATCTTAATATCACTACAAGAATCACGCTGTCAACTGTTTTTGGAATTATAACACCGTTAATAATAGTTATTGCCTTCAGCAGTATATTTTTAAGTACAATTGCATCATACTTTAATTTTTCCACAGTAACAACAAACTCATATTCTATGCTTAATCAAATCCAGTGGAGTCAAACAATGTCATCAATATCAAATGAGCTTATTTCGGATGATGATGATAATGACAAACTGCAGAAAATCGAGGAATTCTTATCACCGCTTGAGGATTTGGGGTCAAAAATATATATTGAATGCAATGGCAAAAGGTATTATTCAACCTCTGACAAAAGTGATATTATTGATATAGCTAGCAGTATAACTCCTATTGATACCGAAAAAAATATAAATTATTTTGGTGAAGACGGAATAGTAATTGTTAATCATGCTGAAAAAGAAAACGAGCGTTATTTAGTAATTATAGCAAACACTGATTACATCGTTAACGATGTATCATCAAGATACAGTGCGCAGGATTTTTCTTCACTGGTGTTCGGAAAAACAGGACTTATTATCTTACTTATAATTCTTGTATTCATTATTTCAATTCTAATACTTTCACTTATTACATCAAAAACCATCAGCAAGCCCATAAAAAAGCTTTCAGATGGAGCAAATGAAATTGCAAACGGAAATCTTGATTATACAATTGACTATGAAAGCACCAATGAAATAGGCACAACAGTTAAATCCTTTAATCATATGACTAAGCGATTAAAGGATTCGCTTGAAGAACAAAAAAGAATTGAAGATACAAGAAAAGAAATGATTGCAGGTGTTGCCCATGATTTAAGAACTCCTCTGACATCTGCAAAAGGATATGTTGAGGGATTAATGGATGGTATTGCGAACACGCCTGAAAAGCAGGATGAATACTTAAAAATTATTTATTCCTCTACATGTCATATGGAAAAATTGCTTGATGAGTTGCTGAATGTATCAAGGCTTGAGCTTGGAAGAATCGAGCTTGATACGCAGCCGATAAATCTTAACTCATTTCTTGATGACTGCGCAGATACAATAAGTCTTGAGCTGGAAAAGGAAGGGTTTGATTTTACATATAAAAACAATTGTGACAGCGATGTTACAGTTAATCTTGATGCTGACAGATTCACGAGGGTTATTCGCAACATAATTTCCAATTCAATTAAATATGCAAAAGGTGATATCAAAGGCAAAATTACTTTAGAGGTGCAAAGTTATCAGAAATCTGTTATAATAAGTCTTGCAGATAACGGAATAGGTCTTGACAGTGACAGCCTGCCAAGAATATTTGATGCCTTCTATCGTGCTGATAAGGCAAGGAGCAATGTAAGCAACGGCTCCGGAATAGGGCTTGCGGTTTGCAAACAGATTGTTGAACTGCACGGCGGTCATATCTGGGCTACAGGCAAAGAAAATGAGGGGCTTACCATTTTAATTTCAATTGAAAGAATACAGGGTGATAATAATGGATAAGAAAATATTGATAGTTGAAGACGATGAAAATATTCTTCGTCTCGAAAAAGATTATTTAGAGGCTAAAAACTTTATTGTCGAAACTGCATCAGATGGAAGAGAAGGATTGACCCTGGCTTTAAACGGAGGATATAATCTTATTTTGCTTGACATTATGCTGCCCGGCATTGACGGACTTGAAATCTGCAGACAAGTCAGAAAAAACAGCAATGTACCTATCCTGTTTGTAAGTGCCAAGCGTGATGATATTGATAAAATCAAAGGACTTGGTCTTGGTGCTGACGATTACATAGTTAAACCATTCAGCCCATCAGAACTGGTTGCAAGAGTTATAGCACATATTAACAGATATCAGCGTTTAACCACAGCACCCCCTGAGGATTTATCGGTAATAGAAAAGGACTCACTTAAAATTGATAAAAAGGCAAGAAGAGTTTATATTAACGGAGCAGAAATCAGCTTTACAAATAAAGAGTTTGACCTGCTCACCTGCCTTGCAGAGAACCCTGATACTGTTTTCAGTAAAGAAGAGCTTTTTGAAAAAATATGGAAATACGACTCAATGGGAGAAACCTCTACTGTTACAGTTCATGTTAACAGAATTCGTGATAAACTTTTTGCTGCCGATAAAAACTTTAAATATGTTAATACTGTATGGGGAAGAGGCTACAGATTCAATAAATAATTTTATAAAACATAACTTAAAAGGGCCTAAAGAATTGTTATTCTTTAGGCCTTTTTATATTTATATATATGATTATCAGTCAATTTGTGTATAGAATGATGCAAGAACTGCCTCCATAAGACTATCCTCATCAGGAGTGAATTCTGCGTGAACAACATTCTCCATAATAGGATCATCAGATGCAGTCATAGTTCCGCTGATTGTATGAGTTTCAAAGCTTGTTATTCCCTTTGAAAGAGCCAGCGATGCAATATAGGTTGCATTATTGAGTGTAAGATTTGTTTGTGAATAATCAGAGGCTGTTGAATATAAATCTGAAACAACACTGAAATTCTTCATAACAGCCGGTACAAGCTGCTGAGCATAAGCCTTAATATACTGAACCTGTCTGTCAGTACGGTTAAGAGATGCGTTGACATTGTCCATATCACGGACACGGACATAAGATTCTGCCATATCGCCTTTAAGGGTTACAGAATCGCCTACGCTAATCCCCATATCCTTAAATTCATAAAGTGAAGAATCAATAGTAACTCCGCCGATTGCATCATTAAGAGGTGCAATACCGTCAAGATCAAGAGCAAAATACTTTTGAATCGGGACATTGTAAAGAATACGGCTCATTGCATTCATTGAATTCTGGCAGCTTTGTTTTGCGCCATCGCCATATGAATATGCAAGGCAGAGCTGAGCTCTTTGGGTTCTCAAAAAGATCCCGCTTTCACTCCACAAATCAATATCAACCATTGTGTCACGGGGAATGGCAATTACATTTGTCTTGCCTGTTTTTGTATCAACCGCAACAACAATATCAGCATCAGCAGCACCAACGAAATCTGTCTCGTCTGCGGTTTCAAGCTCACGCTGATCGACGCCAAGAAAAGCGACTGAAAAAACATCTTCATTGTACTTATAGGTATGACCTTTATATTCGATTGTTTCTTCATATGCCGTGTTTTCAGTTACAGTCGGCATAACATCCTTTTGACCTGTATATTTTAAATAAAGAAAAGTACCTGCAATAATTATAACAAAGAGTAATAAAATTGCTATAACAATAATAGCGATTCTTGCTGCCAAAGGAAGCCTTTTTTTCTTTTTTTTACTGCTGTGGCTATGATGATGTGAAGAACTCGACGAATGATGATGTGATGAACTTGATGAATGATAATGAGAAGAGCCGGATGAGTGATGATGTCCGCTGCCGGAAGAATGGTGTTGAGTGCCGCTTTCTGAAACAGGCCTGATATCCGAATCAGCACTGTTATTATTAACAGGTGTTTTAAAAGCTCCGCCGTCTATATTATCAAACGACTCCTGCTTTTTAGCAGGGTGTGAGTCCAAGATTTTATCACTGACCTTAAATTTTGGATCAGAAACCGGCTTGTCCGGCTCAGCGCCTTTGGCAAAACCAAACTCACCGCTTTTTCTAACATTATCTGACCCTGATATCGTGATTAAAAAATCATCATCGTCAAAATTATTTAGATTTGGATCAATCGGTTTTTTCATTATTTACTAATACCCCGCATACTAAATATCTGCTGCTGCTCTGATTTGTAAAGCATGTCGACAGCACCACTATATTATCATTTATTGTCAACTCTTTGTCAAGTTCTTTTCTTATATTTTTATTGCTTGATTCTGGATTCTGAATCATATTTAAGAAATCATTAAATATATTGTTATTCTGAAAGTCAAAGCTGTTCATAATATGCCTGTCATCATATTTAAAAGCAGATATAATCTGATATGTCAGCTTTGAATCCGGAGTATATATATAAAAATATCCATGCTTATCAAAAAAATCCGATTTTTCAAATTTATGAAGGGTTGTAAACATTGTTTCGCTATAGCCATTATGACCATATACGAGAGTAACCCTGTCTTTAAAGCTCTTGGTATTCACAGACTCTGTATAAATAGCTCCGCTTACAAGCCACGATTTATCTGCTGCACTGTGCCTAAGATAAAATTCGTCATCTGTCGCACTTTGAGCAATGGGATAATCAATCTTAGTTCCGGGAACCTTCAGCCAAGCATAAATTTCATCATTTTTAGATTGAAGCGATTCAAAATCAATCGGATTCTCAACCGATTGCGCAGGTACATCGGTTGTTTGGGCAATTGAAGAAAGCCTGCTATCCTCCTGACCGGCAGAATATTGACCATATAGATAATACCCAAGATATACCGCACCAAATACAATCATTAACAGTGCAATGATAATTAATAATGTTCGTGCTGCTTTGTGATTATTATTCTTTTTTTCATTGTTAATATCATTATTATCCATTTATAAAGCTGTCCCTATCATCAGAAATAATAAAGACCTGTAACACCTTTATGTTACAGGTCTGTTATAATTTTAAATTATTCAGCGTCGTTCTTTTTAATAGCTGCAAGAATAGCTACACCAACACCTGCTGCTGCAAGACCTGTTGCTGCTACTGCACCTGTTTTTGGTGACTTTGATTTGCCTGTTGAAGACTTCTTAGTAGTTGTCTCCTCACCATCGAAATCAACCTGTGCATCACCAATTACATCACCATCATATCCGTTAAGAAGTTCAATAGTGATTGAATTACCGTCCTGAGAAATAATTCTGTAGTCAACGCCCTCTGTCATACCCGGAAATTCCCAACCGGTAATATCGCCTTCACCAACATATGTGAATGTGATTTTGTTAGGATTCTCAGGATCTCTTTCATAGGTAACATCATTTGATGTCTGACCATTAACCTTACCAATAGTGCTTGATGCCTTGGTAGTTGATTCAATAGAATTAACAGTCTCGGCAAAAGCAATTGTTGTTAATGAACTTACCGCAAAAATCATTATAACTGATAATACGATTGATAATAACTTTTTCATTGTCAACACCTCATAACATAAATTATCATTAACATAATCATTCCAACATAATCGATAACAAGATTATATCATTCATTTTTTAATTTGTAAAGTGTTTTTTATGTTTTTTTATAAATTGTAAAAATTTAAGATAATTTAGCCTTACCTGTGCATAACTCGTAATATCTTCCCTTTAACTCAAATAACGAATTATGGTCACCTCTTTCAATAATATTGCCATGTTCCAGAACCATAATTGCATTTGAATTACGAACTGTTGAAAGTCTGTGCGCAATTACAAACACAGTCCTTCCTATCATAAGCCTATCCATACCTTTTTCAATGTGTGCCTCGGTTCTGGTATCAATTGAAGAGGTAGCTTCATCAAGAATCATAACCGGCGGGTCTGCAACTGCAGCCCTTGCAATTGCAAGAAGCTGACGCTGACCCTGTGAAAGATTTGCTCCGTCACCGGTAATCTTGGTATTATATCCCTGTGGAAGATGCTTGATAAACGGGTGAGCCGATGCAAGCTTCGCCGCTTCAATACATTCTTCATCTGAAGCATCCAGTCTGCCGTAACGGATATTATCCATAATAGTACCTGTGAACAAATGTGTATCCTGAAGCACCATTGCGAGTGAATGACGAAGATCAGCCTTTTTAATGCGCTTAATATCTATTCCGTCATAGGTAATAGTTCCCTCCTGGATATCATAAAAACGGTTGATAAGGTTTGTAATTGTTGTTTTGCCGGCACCTGTAGAACCGACAAAAGCAATCTTTTGTGCAGGCTTTGCATACAAACTGATATTGTGAAGAACAACTTTATCCTCTACATATGAAAATGTAACATTATCAAATACAACCTTGCCCTTAACAGGAATTCTCTTATCTCCATCAACCCAAACCCAAGACTTACCGTCAGCGGTATAAACCTCTTCAAGAGTAACCGTTCCGTCATCAACCTCGGGAGACATATCCATAACCTCAAATACACGCTCAGCACCTGCAAGTGCTGAAAAGATATTGTTCATTTGATTCATAATCTGATTAATAGGCTGCGTAAACTGCTTTGAATAGCTGAGGAAGGTAAAGAAGGTTCCTATATCAAGCGAGCCTGTAAGAACCAGCATACCGCCTACAAGAGCAATCGTTGAATATGATGCGTTATTTATACCGGTAGAACAAGGACCCATAATACCTGAATAGAAGTTAGCACTTGTTGCCACAACACGATATTTATCATTAAGCTCATCAAATTCTTCGGTTGCCTGCGTTTCGTGATTAAACACTTTAACAACCTTCATTCCTTCAATTGTTTCCTCAATATTACCATTCATATCGCCGAGAGCCGCCTGCTGAGCATTATAATACTTTCTTGTTCTCTTGGCGATATTTATGGAGTTAACCAGCATAATTACAAGGAATATACATGCTACAAGGAACAGCTGCCATTTAAGCACAATCATCATAACAACAATGCTTGCAAATGAAAATATTGATGAAATGAGCTGTACTATTGTCTGCTCCAGCATCAGCTGAATATTATCAACATCATTTGTAAAACGGCTCATAATCTCGCCGTGCGTTTTTGAATCAAAATATCTGAGCGGAAGAGTTTGAAGATGATCAAATAAATCCTTACGTATTATATTTGTAGTTTTATAAGCAACCTTAACCATAATTCGCGACTGAATAAAGGTAAAAAGTGCAGCTCCGAGATAGAATAATCCTACAATTGCGAGATTAATAATAAGCTGATGTATACCCTGAGTAGCAAAATCACCTGCTTTAATTGATGCTTCTACATCATTCAAAATCGGCTTAAGCCAATACGATGCACCTGTTGTGCAGACTGTACTTAAAACAAGCGAAATTAAAACCACCAAAAGAAGTGCTTTATTTTTACCTATATACCTTAATATACGAGAAAAGGTTTTTTTTGCATTTTTTGGTTTTACACCACCAGGGTTATTGTTTCTTCCACCACCCATCGGTCCCGGCATTATTCAATCACTCCTTTCTGCTGTGTTTTATAAATTTCCTGATAGATTTCACAATTTTTCATAAGTTCATCATGATTGCCTAAGGCATCTATCCTGCCGTCATCAAGCACGATTATTTCATCAGCATCCTTAACCGATGAAATTCTTTGTGCAATAATAAGAACCGTTGTGTCCTTAAGTTCGGAATAAAAGCTTTCTCTTATTTTGGCCTCAGTTGCAGTATCAACTGCTGAGGTTGAATCGTCAAGAATAAGTATTTTAGGATTTTTAATCATAGCTCGGGCAATACAAAGCCTTTGCTTTTGACCGCCTGAAAGATTAAGTCCGCCCTGTGAAAGATCAGTATCATAACCATTAGGCTGGCGCATAATAAAGTCATGTGCCTGCGCTGCCTTGCAGGCTGCAATTATTTCATCTTCTGTTGCATCCGCCTTACCCCAACGGATATTCTCTTTTATTGTTCCTGAAAACAATACATTTTTTTGAAGAACAACGCCAATCAAATCACGCAATGCGGTTAAATCGTAATCACGGACATCAACACCATCAATCAAGACCTGACCTTCTGATACATCATAAAGTCTGGGAATAAGATTAACGAGACTGGATTTGCCGCAGCCTGTTGATCCTATAATACCTACTATACTGCCTGCATTTGCCTTAAAGCTGATATTTTCAAGAATATTATCACCTTCGTGATAACCGAAGTTAACATTTCTGAATTCAATATTTCCATGAGGCGAATCCGGAACAAAAGCATTTTCAGGATTTACAATATCAATCTTGGTATCAAGAACTTCAACAACACGGTCTCCGCAAGCCTTTGCTCTTGTTAACTGAAGCAGCAGCATTGACACCATCATTATATTCATAAGCACCTGCATAATATATGAGGCAAGAACCGAAATCTGACCTACATCCATTAAACCTGCTGCCGCATCCTTTGAACCTTTATAATAAATATATACTATAACAACATTCATAAGAAGCATCATAATAGGCATCGCAGTTACAACAAGTCCTGCCGCTTTTGAGCCCTGCTTTGCAAGCTCGTCAGATGCGTTATGAAATTTGTCCTTTTCTCTGTCCTCGCGAACAAATGCTTTTACTACTCTGATACCGATAAGATTTTCCTGAACTACACGGTTTACATTATCAATCTTTTTCTGCATTTTCTGAAACATAGGAAAGCCGAATTTAAGAATGACTGCAACCATCGCAATTACAATCGGAAGCATAAATACAATAATAAGTGAAAGCTTTGCGTTAATCGAAAATGCGAAAAAAGCCGAAACAATGAGAAGTGCGGGTGCACGGACAAATACCCTGAGTCCCATCATAACAGTATTTTGAAGCATGGTTATATCGTTTGTCATTCTGGTTGTGAGAGAAGATGTTGAAAACTGGTCAATATTCTTGAAAGAGAAACCGCTTATTTTCTCATATACATCCTTCCTTAATTTGTAAGAAAACTTCTGACTTACGACAGATGATGCTTTCATTGTTGCAAGCCCTCCGCAAAGGCCCAAAACAGCAAGACCAAGCATCATGGCACCTATACGAATAACATAGGCTCTCAAATCGGCATCGCCGGAATTTGCTTGTGAAACTTTGTTATAAATCATATTTGCAATAGATGGAAGGGCAAGCTCGCAAATTGCTTCAATAATCATACCCATTGCACTGATTATGCAAAGATACCATAAGCCGTCTAAGTATTTTGCTAATTTTTTAATCATAAATATCTTCCTCCTGTTCCAATAAATTATTTATTGCTTTGTCCAGCAAATCCGAAAACAGCCGAACTTCTTCCTTACTCATACCATTGGTTATATATTTTTCCTGACTGTCCATTTTTTCTTTAATATGATCGGGAGCTGCTTCGCCTTTTTCTGTAAGATAAAGCTTGGTTATACGGGCATCATTTTCATCAGCTGTTTTTTCAACAAAGCCTGCCTTTTCCATACGCTTAATGCTTACAGACACTGTTGCAGGAGCAACGCCCAGCCTTTCGGCAAGCTGACCAACAGTAAGACCGCGATTATGCTTAAGCAAAAGTATAATATGCTGTTGACCTGAAAACAGTCCTTCCTCGTTTGAAACTTTATTAAATCTGCGCCTGAGTATTCTGGAAATTCTTGTTACACGGGGACCTATCATTCCCTGTGGCGGCGGAGAAGGATTTTCATAATTTAAAGACATTTTATCATCTCATTTTAAATTATTTAGTCGCCTAACATTAGTCGGCTAACGGATATTATATCACTATATTTAATAATGTCAACAATTTTTTTATTAAATTCATCAATTGTTTTTATATAAAATTAATATTGATATACATATATTGATATGTTAAAATACCGAATGAACAAAAATTTTGCCGAAAGTAGAAGCTATATGAATTACGATTTATGCGATTACTCAACAATAAACAGAATACTTTCAAAATACGGCTTCACCTTTTCAAAGGCACTCGGTCAGAATTTTCTGATTGACAGCAGCGTTTGTCCTGCCATGGCTGAAATGCTTAATGCAGATAAAAACACAGGCGTACTTGAAATAGGTCCCGGCATAGGCGTGCTGACGAAAGAGCTTTGCAAAACAGCAGGAAAAGTAGCAGCAATCGAGTTTGACAAAAGACTGTTCCCGGTTTTGGAAGAAACACTTAGTGAATTTGATAATCTTAAACTCATTGAAGGCGATGTGATGAAGCTGAATCTAAACGAACTCATCGAAAAAGAATTCAAAGGATTCAGTTCAATAAAAGTATGTGCAAATTTGCCGTATTACATAACATCACCTGTTGTAATGAGGCTGCTTGAAAGCAATCTGCCAATCAGCGAAATTGAAGTTATGGTACAAAAGGAGGCCGCCCAAAGGCTCTGCGCTCAGATAGGCTCACGAGATGCAGGTGCAGTAAGCGTAGCCGTCAATTACTATGGCAATGCACAAATACTGTTTGAGGTCGGACGAGAAAGCTTTATGCCATCGCCCAAGGTTGACAGTGCAGTAATTAAAATCACTCTTCATAACCGACCCGAATTTAATGTAAGTGATGAAAAAAAATTCTTTGCTGTAGTAAAAGCAGCATTCGCTCAAAGAAGAAAAACACTTGTTAATTCACTTTCAAATTCTTTAGGATTATCAAAAAATAAAATAACATATGCCTTAGAGAGTCTCGGATTGGATTCAAACATAAGAGCAGAAAAATTAGAAATGGAGGATTTTGTAAATCTAAGTGATTTACTGTATCAGCAATGAAAAATAAAAACAGAGACAACACTATTATTTTTAATGAATACAAAATACCAAAGGCAGTTGCAACACTTGCTGTACCAAGCATGCTCAGTATGCTTATTAATATAGTATATAATCTTGCAGACACTTTTTTTGTAGGTCAGACAAATGATGCCAATCAAGTTGCGGCAGTATCGGTTTCAATGCCGTTATTTCTTTTGTTTCTTGCAGTAGGAAACTTATTCGGTATTGGCGGCTGCGCATTTATCAGCCGTTCTCTCGGAGAGGGTAAAAATGATAAAATTAAAACCATATCATCGTTTTGTATTTACAGCGGAATAGCTGTAAGCATAGTAATCGGAATATTGTTTATCGTTTTCAGGCGTCCTTTTCTGTATCTTATCGGTGCATCAGATTACACAATTGATTTTGCATCAGATTATCTGTTTTGGATAGCAATGGGAGCTCCTTTTGTTGTTACTGCTATTATGGCAGCAAACCTAGTACGCGGTGAAGGAGCAGCAAAAGATTCAATGATTGGAATGATTTTAGGTCAGCTTGCAAATATTGTTCTTGACCCGATTTTCATTCTCAGCAGCGGTGACAGTCTTTTCGGTATCAAGCTGCCTTTCGGATTCGGAATGGGCGTTGCAGGTGCAGCCATCGCCACAGTTATAGGTAATATCTTAACTGTCATTTACTTTTTGATTTATTTTTTGAAGGGCAAATCAATTCTTTCAATTACTCCAAAAAGATTTTCTGCAAAAAACGGAATTGCAAAGGGTGTTATAGGTGTCGGCATGCCTGCTGCATTAAATAATCTTTTAATGAGTCTTTCAAATATATTTATTAATATATTTCTTGCAAAATACGGAGACTCAGCTGTAGCTGCAATGGGTGTTGCAATGAAAGCAAATATGCTTGTAACACTGCTGCAAATAGGACTTGCTCAGGGCATACAGCCGCTTATAGGCTACTGCTATGGTGCTAAGAATTACACCAGAATGAAAAACAGCATAAAATTCGGCATAATATGTAATGTAATAATTGGTGCAAGCGTAACAGCATTTTATCTAGTTTTCAGGGAAAATGTTATCAGATTATTTATTGATGATTCCGATGTTATAAACTACGGCGTTCAGATGTTGACTGCACTTATGATGCCGGGAACTCTTCTGGGAATAATGTTTATCATAAACTTTGCTTTTCAGGGAATGGGTATGGGAATGCAGTCGCTTATTCTTGCATCAAGCAGACAAGGTTTAGTCTATTTACCTATGTTATTTATAATGGATAGATTTGTCGGTCTTGACGGAATTATCTGGGCTCAGCCCGCAGCCGACTTTTTCTGTATAGTTCTCAGTATTATAATGTTCAGCATAACGGTCAAAAAATTAAATAAGCAGGAATCATCTTTAAAACAATAAGACTTGGAGTTATCTATGATTTTAAACAACGCTGAAAAGAAAGATGTTACAGAAATTATTGATGCTGTTTCAGGCAAGCTTATAAAAGATCCCCTGTTTATGTATTTTTGTTCCGATGTTAACGAGAGAGAAAAATTTATAGAGGATTATCTTAAATATTATATTTATGAATGGTCCAAATATGACAATCTGCTTTGCAGCGAAAATAAACAGGTGCTGATTTCTTTGGTTAATCCAAGAACATTTGAATACAGATTCAAGGGAAAAGGAGCTCATTCGCTCAAAAAGAACAAGAGTGCCGCTAAGGCTATATTCAGACACAGAAAAATTGTAAGAGGAGCAGTTCATATTATCACCCCAGGCTCCATGAATCCGAGAGTAATGAATATTTACGGAAATGCTGATACCAATATTGATGAAATTGATTTTCTTGTCAATGAGGCAATTGAAACAGCAAAAGCAGAGCAAACAACACTTGTTTATGAAACCTTCAGTCAAAAGCTTATACCGCTTATGGAAAGCAAAGGCTTTTCAATTGCTTATCAAAAAAACTTTTATGACACAAGATTTTTACAGACAATTATGGTTCTTTTTCCGAATAAATAAAATAACATCCCGATATCGCAAAAACGATATCGGGATGTTTATTATATCAATTTATATATTAGAGAAGACCGTCCCAGGTATCAACCTCTTTAGCCTTCTTCTCTTCCTCATCAAACCAGTGCTGAGTGACTGATTTGCTCTCCGTGAAGAAACGATATGCATCCTTACCGAGACAGTGAAGATCGCCGAAGAATGACTGCTTGTGACCGCTGAACGGAACAAAACCGACAGGAACAGGAATACCAACATTGATACCGACCTGACCACCATCTGTATATCTTGCAAACTGGCGTGCATAGTAACCGCTTTGTGTATAAATAACAGAACCATTAGCATATGGATTGTCATTCATTACCTTAAGACCTTCTTCAAAGCCTTTAACTCTCTTGATGCAGAGTACAGGACCGAATACCTCATCACGGCCGATTGTCATATCCTCAGTAACATTGTCAAATACTGTAGGTCCAACAAAATATCCGTTTTCATATCCTGCAGGAAGTTCAGGATTACGACCGTCAACAACAAGTGTTGCACCCTCGTTAATACCCTTTTCAATATCAGCAAGAACCTCTTTAAAGTGCTTTTCATATGTAATAGGTCCAAGGCGGGTATTTTTATCCCATGCAGGGCCGCAGTTAACTGATGCAATCTGCTTTTTAAGCTCTGCAACAAACTTGTCAGCAATTGACTCCTGAACTACACAGCAGCTAAGAGCCATACATCTTTGACCTCCGCAGCCGAAAGCTGAATTGATAACACCTGCTACTGTTCTTTCAAGAGCACAGTCTTCAAGAACAAGTGCGTGATTCTTAGCCTGGCAAAGTGCCTGACATCTTTTGCCGTTTGCAGCAGCTTTTTCATAAATCTTAAGTCCTACAGGTGTTGAACCAACAAAAGTAATACCTTTTACATCTGGATGCTCAAGAATAGTATTAATCTCATTCCTTGAGCAGGTAACAATATTGATTACGCCCTTTGGCAAGCCTGCCTCAACATAAAGCTCAGCAATCTTCATAGCAGTTCTCGGAGTAAGTGATGCAGCCTTAAGTACCATTGTATTACCGCAGGCAACACAAACAGGAGCCATCCAACCGAAAGGAATCATTGCAGGAAAATTAACAGGAACAATACCTGCAAATACACCGAGAGGCTCACGATACTTAACTGTATCAAAACCCGTAGATGCATCCATAAGGCTTTCACCCATCATAAGTGAAGGTGCCTGAGTTGCAAGCTCTGTGCCCTCCTGAGCCTTACCAACATCGCCGGCAGCCTCAGCCCATGTTTTACCGTTTTCTTCACAAACAAGCATTGTGAGTTCATCCATATGTGCAATAAGGAGCTCACGAACCTTGTAAAGAATTTGTGTTCTTTTTCTTGCAGGAGTATTTCTCCATGCCGGATAAGCTGCCTTGGCAGCCTCAATAGCCTCAAGCACTTCATCATTTGTACAGCAAGGTGCCTGACCGGTGATTTCGCCTGTTGACGGATTATGAAGATCATACCATGTTTCGGTCTTTGAATCCTTAAATTCGCCATTTACGAAATATTTGAGTTTTTCCATAAACTTTACCTCTCTCGTAAAAATATTATTCTTAGATATTTTAACATTGTATATAGAAAATTTCAATACTAAAGTTATTTGCAATTGAAAGATTATGGAAAAATATAAAATTTCAAAAAAAGTTAACAAAACCTATTGACATACTGGGTTTTATCGGTTATTATATATGTATAACATCACCTAGGTTTTTACTAGGTTTTAGGAGGATGTTCTATAATGAATAAAATATTTATTTCCCTTCTAAGACAAAATTTCAGATTTGGGCGAATGTGACTATAAAAAGTAAATCAATGAACTCAATTCACTAAATCTAAATTTTAATTATGAAAGGAAATTATCATGGCTAATAAAAATTATAAATTCGAGACACTTCAACTTCATGTAGGACAGGAGCAGCCGGACCCGGCAACAGATGCAAGAGCCGTTCCTATTTATCAGACAACATCATATGTATTCAGAGACAGTGACCACGCTCAGGCTCGTTTCGGTCTTGCTGATGCAGGCAATATTTACGGCAGACTCACAAACTCAACTCAAGGCGTTTTTGAGGATAGAATCGCTGCTCTTGAGGGCGGTGTTGCAGGTCTTGCAACCGCTTCAGGTGCTGCCGCACTTGCCTATACTTTTCAGGCACTTGCTAAGGCAGGCGACCATATTGTAGCTGCAAAAACGATCTATGGCGGAACATACAATTATCTTGCTCATACATTTGCAAATCACGGTGTAACAACAACCTTTGTTGACCCTGACGATGCTTCAAACTTTGAAAATGCCATTCAGGATAATACCAAGGCGATATTTATTGAAACACTCGGTAATCCGAATTCGAATATTATTGATATTCAGGCAGTGGCTGATATTGCTCACGCCCACAGAATTCCGCTTGTTATTGACTCAACCTTTACAACTCCATACCTTCTTCGTCCTATTGAATACGGCGCAGATATAGTTGTTCACTCTGCTACAAAATTTATAGGCGGTCACGGTACAACACTCGGCGGTGTAATTGTTGACAGTGGTAAGTTTGACTGGAATGAGTCAGGCAAATTTCCTCAGTTCACAGAGCCTAACCCAAGCTATCATGGTGTTAAATTCACTGATGCCGCAGGTCCTGCTGCATTTGTAACATATATTCGTGCAATCATTCTCCGTGATACAGGTGCGACACTTTCACCTTTCAATGCATTCCTTCTCCTTCAGGGAACTGAAACGCTTTCACTCCGAGTTGAAAGACATGTTGAAAACACCAAGAAGGTTATTGAGTATCTTAACAACCATCCTCTTGTAGAAAAGATTAACCACCCTTCACTTGATTCAAGATATGTTGACCTTTACAACAAGTATTTTCCTAATGGAGCAGGCTCAATATTCACATTTGAAATCAAGGGCGGCGAAAAGGAAGCAAAGAAATTCATTGATTCACTTGAAATCTTTTCAATCCTTGCTAATGTTGCCGATGTTAAGTCACTTGTTATTCATCCTGCAACTACTACTCACTCACAGCTAAGTGCTGAGGAACTTGCAGAGCAGAATATCAAGCCGAACACAATCCGTCTTTCAATCGGTACAGAGCATATTGATGACATACTTGCTGACCTTGACCAGGCTTTCAAAGCGGTTGAAGCGGATGCATAAATAAGAAAATTTAACGGGCAGACCTATGTATCTGCCCGTTTATATTTTGTTGACAAACAAATATGTTTTTGGTATACTGAGATTGCGAAACGAAAATTCAATATTATAGTATCATATTGCGTGTTTTTTATTGTAAAAAACGAACGCTCTTATTATCATGCATTTATGATGCTATATATAATTTTCGTTTCGCAGCGAAGAGCGTCGTTTTTTGGCGCAGCTTCAGCTGCGCTTTTTTGTATTTAAGGAAGTAGGATATGGTTATAATTATGAATTATAAAAACATATGCTCCGACTGCCGCCACACAAACTAAACATATATATGACAAATCGGCTCTTTTAAACGGAGCCGGTTTTACTTAATACAAATAATTTGTGGATTTAATAAATTCACCATTTTTATAATATGTTCTCGGAACTCTGCGTGAAATGCGGCACGGCAATTCATAATTAAAAGAGTACGCAGATTCAGAAACTTCTTCCATTGAAAGCACAGCATCACCCTGCCTGCCGATGAGAACAACATCTGTTCCGACACGGACATCATCAATATCAGTAACATCAACCATAAACTGATCCATACATACTCTGCCGACAATCGGCGCATATCGACCATTAATTATGACTCTGCCCTTATTAGAAAGGCAGCGTGGATAACCATCTGCATAGCCGACCGGGATTGTGGCAATGACTCTTGGCTCAGCAGTTACATATGTTCCTCCGTAGGATATCTCCCTACCCTTTTCAAGCATTTTGATATGAGAAACATGAGTAAGCCATGACATAACAGGCCTGATATCAAGCAATTTTTTATCAACCTCATCTGACGGATAAAGACCATATGTAATAATGCCCATTCTGCACATATCAAAATACTCATCAAAATTCATAATTCCTGCAGAATTATTAAGGTGCTTAATTGGTATTTTAATGCCCCTGTTTGACAGCATTTCAACAAACATTTTATATCTGCCGCGCTGGGCAATCGCCTTTGATAAATCAGTCTCATCAGCAGTGGCAAAGTGAGAAAACAATCCCTCTGCCTTCAAATTAGGCAATTTAACAATTTCAGCACATTTATCTGCACTTTCTTCATTAACCTGAAAGCCTATTCTGCTCATACCAGTATCAATACAAAAATGGAACCGCACCGTCTTGCCCTGACGGGCAGCCTCAGCAGATAATGCTTTTGCATCATCAAGCGAGAAAATCGGCACACGGATATCAAATTTTACTACTGTATCAAACACTTCAGGAGAAACATAACCGAGAATCAGAATGGGCGTTTTTATATCAGCTTTTTTAAGTTCAACTGCCTCCTCGATACAGGCAACTCCGAAAAAATCACATTTGTTATCAAGAAACCTGCCAAGTTCAACTGCGCCGTGGCCATAGGCATCAGCCTTGATTACACCAAGCAGCTTAACACCCTCCGGCAGCTTTGCTCTTGTATTATTATAATTATATTCAACCGCATCCAAATCAATAGCAGCCTGCGTTCTGAAATACATCTTTATACCTTCTAATAAATTATTCTAAACTATTTTAATCAGCCTTGCGCCGTGCGGTTCTACATCAAGTGTCAGCTTGTTTTTATATTCACCGATAATCTTATCTGCCCAGATATCATAAATACTGTATTTAGTATCTGCCATAAGTATATCAGTAAGGTCAATACGGATTTTACGTGCTTTAATATCGGTATTAAAAACTGCTGCATATTTGCACTTTTTACCGTTTGATGCCCAGATAACAGTTCCCCTGCCGTTTTTTTCATTGCGATAAATCTGCTTTGCACCATAAGAATTCTTATGCATATTCATATATTCAGCGTTTGTAAGCAGTGAAAGGGTAAAATCATCATTATCCGGCATATTGCCGCCAATCATAAGAGGGCTTTTAAAAATGCCCCATAGTGACATAAGAGTATATTGCTCGGGAATTGTGAATTGCGTCATTCTGTCCTGCGGACCGTGACAGGTTCCGTTTTTTGAAAGTCTTCCGATAGGAAGCATGTCACAGTCGGGATAATTGCCAATAGCAGGTACTCCCTGCCACTCACTGCATTTATCAAACATTTCGTGAAGCTTGCCCCATTGATCCCAGAAATCGCCTGTCAAACGCCACATATTGGCATTTCGACAAAGATGCTCTGTTTTATCACGGAGAGCAGGGCCCGGCGAAAGTGAGAGCACAATTTCTCTGCCGCAATTATCAATTGCACTGCGAATCATTTCAATTTCGTAGTCAGCAGTATAGGGATTATCCCATCTTCTGAATTCAGTTACGCAGATATCATCACATTTGATAAAATCAACGCCCCAAGAGGCATACATATTAATAATTGAATTATAATACTGCTGTGATGCCTCACAATTCTTTACGCCATACATATCGGTATTCCATGAACATACCGAAAAATGGTGAGCAATATCACGGCAGGTTTTGTCACTGCCGAAAATTCTGCAGTTTTGTGCAACAGCCTGACGAGGCACACCGCGCATAATATGAATACCGAACTTGAGACCCAGAGAGTGAATATAATCAGCAATCGGCTTAAAGCCTTTACCATTCACTGCACTTGGAAAACGATTGACAGCAGGAATTAATCTGCCGTATTCATCCATATCAAGCTCAGTAAAATTATTGTAATCATTATCTTTTGACTTTGGCTCATACCACTGGATATCACAAACTATGTACTGCCATCCATATTCTTTAAGATTAGCAGCCATATAATCAGCATTTGCTCTGAGCTGCTCTTCATTTACACCTGCTCCGAAACAGTCCCAGCTGTTCCAGCCAAGTGGTGGAGTTTTTGCCCATTTTTTAAAATTTGTCATAAAACATCACCCCTAAAAATACATCAATAATAATTATAAATGTATAAAAAATATATGTCAATTGTATATTGTAATAATTCTCGAAATCTTTTATAATAAAATAAGTTTATTATATACAGTGGTGATACAATGAGAATGCGACATAAAAAGAATCTGGAGCCAAGACTTGATGCGGTTGCAGATTATCTTATAACAGTAAGAAATGAAAGCTTGAATTTTAACGATGCTGTGCAGGAAAATCATATATTGGATATGAAAGAGCTTTTTTCAAATGATAATCCCGTATATCTTGAAATCGGCTGCGGAAAAGGTCAGTTCGGCTGCACATTTGCTCAGCAGAATCCCGATGTAAATATAATCTGTGTTGAAAAAGTAAAGAATGTTATTGTTCTTGCTTGTGAAACAGCTCAGAAAATGGGACTTAAAAATATAAAATTTATCAACTGTGCAGCAGAATATTTGCAGTCATATTTGCCTGCCGGCATATTTGAAAGCATATTTTTAAATTTCTCGTGCCCGTATCCTAAAAACAGCTATGCATCACACAGGCTGACAAGTAAAAGATTTTTAAATATTTATAAAACTCTTTTAAAGCAAGGCGCACCCGTCTGCCAAAAGACGGACAATATGCACTTTTTTGAATTTTCAATTGAAAGCTTTTCAAAAAACGGATATGAAATATCGAATATCTCTCTTGATTTGCATAACAGCGATTTTGAGGGGAATATAGTTACGGAATATGAGGAGAAATTTTCATCACAGGGCTATCCGATTTACAGATTAGAGGCAAGGGTCAGATGTTAAGAGGACTAAAAGCAATAGAAAAGAAAAACATACCCAATGATATTATCAGCGGTATTATAATTGCACTCGTATCAATTCCAATTTCAATGGGATATGCACAGATTGCAGGACTTCCTGCAGTATACGGTCTTTACGGCTCAGTGCTGCCCGTAATTCTTTTTGCTCTTTTTTCATCATCACCGCAATATATTTTCGGTGTTGATGCTGCACCTGCCGCAGTAGTCGGCGGAATTATAGCTTCAATGGGCATAAGCGCAGGCTCTGAAGAAGCAATAAAAACAGTACCCCTTATTACCCTTTTCACTACTGTATGGCTGTTTATTTTTTTCATATTAAAAGCAGGCAGGCTTACTGAATATGTTTCCACACCCGTAATGGGAGGCTTTATCAGCGGAATCTGTGCAACAATTATTTTAATGCAGATACCGAAGCTTTTCGGAGGGAGCTCAGGTACAGGAGAAATTCATCAGCTTATAATCCATATAACGGAACAGGCAAGTGAAAATTTTAATACTGCATCTCTTTGCCTTGGTGCCGGCTCAATTGCAGTAATATTATTAGCAAAAAAATACATACCCAAATTTCCAATGTCTGTTGCAGTTATGCTTGCTGCAGCCGTAATCCAGTATATAACAGATTTTTCAGGCAAACTTGGAATCAACACGCTTCCTGCAGTTGAAAGAGGGCTCGGAGCAATTGCAATTCCCGATTTCTCTGCAATGAGTATTATAAAAGGTATGGGAGCAAGCCTAACTGTTGCCGTAATAATTATGGCAGAAACTCTCCTTGCAGAAAACAGCTTTGCAATGAAAAACGGTTATAAAATCAACGACAACAATGAAGTATTAACCTTCGGCATATGCAACCTTGCAGCATCCCTTATAGGCTGTTGCCCTGTCAACGGCAGCGTTTCAAGGACATCAATGAACGAACAATTCTCAGGCAAAAGCCAACTCACGTCATTGGTTGCAGCAGGATCAATGATTGTAATACTATTGCTTTGCACCGGATTCATTCAGTACCTCCCCGTTCCTGTTTTAACTGCAATTGTAATTTGCGCTCTTCTTGGTGCAATTGAATTTGATTTGGCAAAAAAGCTGCGCAAAATCAACAAAAAAGAATTCTGGATTTTTATTGCCGCTTTTTTGGGTGTGCTTGTATTCGGAACAATTTACGGTGTAGTAATAGGTGTTATACTTTCATTCGTTAATGTTATCATCCGCGAAAGTGATCCGCCCCGTTCTTACCTTGGCGTTATTCAGGGCAGAGGCGGATTTTACAGCCTCGAAAACAACCCGAATGCAAGAACAATCAAGGGTGCTGTAATATACCGATTCAATGCTAATCTATTTTTTGCGAATGTCAAGGAATTTCGTGAAGATATTGAAAAATCAATTACGGCTGATACAAAGTGCATAATTGTTGACGCAGGCGGTTTAACAAGCATTGACACAACGGGAGCAAACACGCTTGAAGGTATATACAAATCCCTAAAAGAGCAAAATATTCATTTTTATCTCACCGAGCATATAAGAGGAGTTAACAATCAGTTAAGACAGCTTGGATTGGGATATATTATTGAAGAGGGAGGAGTCAGACGAACAATATCCGCTGCACTGAGAGCCGAAGGATATATAAAGCCTTATCCGCTAGAGCTGCGTGAAAATGATGAAGAAAATTACACGCCTAATTTTAAAGAGCAGCTGCTTCATGAATTTGAATGGGCATTCGGCGAAGAAGCACAGAATAAAATTGATGACTACACTCAGGATATTCTTGACAATGCAGGCAAAGCAAATCTTGATAAAGAGAGTCTTCTTTCACTGACTAATCTTTGGAATGGTCTGGGCTCATTTGACGAGGATTTACTGCTTGAGGCTCTTGAACTCAGACTAAGTGAACTTGCAAAGTCAACAGGTGTTAATGAGGAGGAGCTTGCTCACAGAATTGAGGAGCGAAGAGAAAAAATTTATCAATATGTTAAAAGCGAGGACGAAGAAGTGTTCACCCAGATGCGTACCCGCCGCCATAATGTTATGCATAGACTGCATGAACGCTCACCTGAGCTTTATGATACTCTTCATAAATATCATGAAGAGATAGTTGAGGCTAGAAAAGCCCGTGAAAAAAGAAAAAAAGATGACAATCAAAGCTGATGAATTTTTATGATTAAAATGCCGAGAAACGGCTTAAACAGGCGGTTGCAACCAATGGTTGCGTAAATTTTATGCCATGTAAAGCAGAGTTGATTGAAATAAACATTGCATTATTGTAGAATACAGCTATAGCAAATGAGCTATGGCTGCTGAGGAAGATATTATGGATATAAAAACAGCAGACAGATTACAGGAGCTGAGAAAAAATCACGGCTACAGCCAAGAGGCTCTCAGTGAAAAATTAGGCGTCAGCCGTCAGGCAATATCAAAATGGGAGCGTGGTGAATCATCACCCGACACCGATAATTTAATTGCACTTGCAAATATTTACGGCCTAACTCTTGATGATATTTTAAATCCCGATAAAGATATAGAAAAGCCTGATAAAAACGGAAAGACTAATAAAGAAAAAAAGGAAAAAGTGCCGGGAATACATTCAAAGCGTGGCAAGGCTCTTTTTAAATTTCCTTTTGTATTGGTACTGGCGGCTATATATGTTGTAATAAATTTAATACTGCACTTGTGGCATCCAAGCTGGATAATATTTTTATTAATACCTATCTATTATCACTATGCCGGAGCCTGCTTTACAAAAACAAAAAAGGGATATCTTTTTGCACTTCCCATTCCTGAAGTAGTAGTATTAATTTATCTGTTGGCAGGTTTTCTCCTCCGCCTTTGGGGAGCAGGAGCAGTTCTCTTTATAATTATTCCAATATATTACTGGGCAGTAGCATTTTATAAGAAAAAATAATTTAACCCAAGGAGAAAATGTTATGAAACAAAAATTAAGTCCAACCAAAAAAATTCATTTCGGTATCGCAAGAAAAATCGTGTCAAATATGACATCTGAAAGCTGGGAAACAATTCCGCACGCAGTAGTAACATATGAACCGGAATGCACCGAATTTCTTAAAGTAGTAAAGGATATTAATAAAAATGCGACAAAGGATACCAAGCTCACAATAAACACAATTATGCTTAGAGTAATTGTTGAAGGATTAAAGGCTTGTCCGGCACTTAATGCGCATATAAAATTTGAGCGTGATCTTGTAAGAGGTAAAGTCACTCAGTTTGAAGAAATCAATATATCAATGCCTATGATGCTCAATACAGGAGAAATGATGACTGTAAACATGCACAATATGCACAATAAAACAATTACGGAAATGCGGGACTCAATCAAAGATAAGCAGCGCAGAGCAAACAACTCTGATATGAACGAGGTTATGTTTGAGGTTTCACTTGACAATACTCTCCACGGTCTTAAAGAAGGTAAGCTTAAACAAACAATTATGCGGCTTGTAGGCTCGAAAACAGGTAAGCATAAGGTTCACACTCTAAGCGGTAAGGCAAGAGAAGAATACTATTCAATTCCTGAAAAAGACAGACTCACAAAGCATGATATTGAGCAGGGTACAATCACTATTTCAAATCTAGGCTCAATCTACAGAGAATGGAACGGCGTTTGCACACTGCTTGAAATTGTACCTCCGCAGGTAGCCGCAATTGCTATTGGCTCTGCTCAGCCGGTTGCTATTGCAGAGGATGACGGAACAGTGCGTGCAGGCAAAAAGATGCCGCTCACAATTGCATTTGACCACAGAGCGCTGGATATGGGTGATGTAGTTCCGTTTATGAAAAAGCTGGACGAAATTTTTGCTAATCCGCAAATCATTAAAGAATGGGTATAATTAATAAAAAGACTCTCTCGCAAAAGGGAGTCTTTTTATTAATGCCTTGAAGGAATTAATCTAAAAACAGAGCGTTAATAAAAACGCCCTGTACATAAATTTATTTTTTATAATTCATGCATCAATATTGAAAGTATATTTGAATACCGCCGCAGCCGTCATCTGCATATATTGTGATATACTCACCACCTGCTCCTGTATCATATGCAAACTCATATTTGTATTCATCGCAATATTCATTATTGACCACAAAATCACTTGTAAGATTATTTTCAAAATATTCAATTGCACTTTCAAAAAACTCATCTTTATCATAATCGTCATAATCTGTTGAATATGTAATTGAATTAAAATGTTCATCATTCATAAATGAATATGTACAAATCATATTTTTGTCCATTATATTAACATCAAAATAAACCCAATCTATTTCTCCTGTAATATCACATGGTGGCTGTATTACAGGTTCACCGTGAAGCGAAATAAGATCTTTTTTAGTATCACCAAAACTCAGATTTTCTGTTGGAATCACCGCCTTTGGCAAACAGATACGAGGATAAATGTTAGTAAATACTAAAATTACCAAAACTAATATTTCAAACAATAATATAATAATAGGTCTAAAAATAAGTCTTTTTTCTCTGTTCATAAACACTCCTGTCTGAGGTGACATTGCATGGAATTATTTTATAAACTTTTTATACAGCACTAAAAATACTGATGCAATTAAAGCAACAAGAATTATAAACACATACCATTTATAATTAGTATAATGCGAGCAGTCCACTATTCGTATGATAAACGCAATCGGCAGCATAGTTAAAAGAATGCTTAAACACCACGCACGCTTGCCGACTTTACTTATGATTTCCGTTTTGGAATATGAAACACCAAGTCTTGTAACACCGACAGCAAAAACAAGACCGCTTACAATTTCAGCACAAAAAGAAATTACTACAAAAAGAATCTCCCAATGATTATAAAACAAAATATTAAATGCCCATGTGTTATAAATTTCAGTAATGCATCCCAGAATCGCAGCAAATAGACCGAAAAAGACTGAAATAATAAATGTAATCTGAAATATATTGTCGACATTGTCCTTGTTTTCAATTTCAGTTACTTTAATTTCAGCGACCTCACTCTTGCGTTTCCCCTCCAATAACTCGTCGACAGTTACTCCAAGGGTTTCTGCAATATCGGGTAAAATTGTAATATCCGGAAATCCGTCTCCGTTCTCCCATTTGGACACGGTCCTGTTGCTGATATTTAAAGTTTCAGCAAGTACAGCCTGAGTCAAGCCTTTTTCTTTTCGCAGGGTACAAATGAATTTACCTGTCTTTTTTGCGTCCATATATGTTATCACCTCAAAAAAAGTGTATCAAAAAACATAAAATAATTAAACGAATTAACAATGGAAATACTCCACGATAAGTGGAATTTGCATAAATTAAGCAGCACTTTATAGCAATTTTAAGTGCTGCTTTAATTTTTGTTATTCTAAATTGTCAAGCACCGCATAAGTCAACCCGTCATCAAGCGAAACCTGACCTTGCCATCCGAGGTTCTCCAGCTTTGAACTGTCAAGCACTGCGTTAGCAATAAACGAAAAAGCACCCTTTTCATAATCGCTTGGCAAATCGAACTTAACCTTGCTTCCCTTTTCAGGAAAAAGTGAACAGTACCTTTTTGCCATATCAACTATTGTAATCCTTGAAGTACTTGATGCGATATTATAAGCCTCGCCGTTCTTGCCGTCAAGAAGGACTGTCAAAAGTCCTGATATCGCATCACTGACATAGGTGTAGGAGCGCAGCTGTTCGCCTGTGCTCTTAAGCACAATGTCATCTCCTGCTGCAACCTTGCGTGCAAACAATGCACAAACCTTGGAATCAGTTTTGCTCATTCCGGCACCATAAATATAGGATAATCTTCCGATTGAAACATTGACGCCGTACTGCTTGCCATAGCATACTGTCAGATTCTCACAGCATTTCTTACTTTCAGGATAGCAGGAACGTACATTTGATGAGGAAATATAACCAAAGTCCTCCTCACCGATTGTATCAAGATTTTCGGTTTTTCCGTAAACCTCTATTGTTGAAACATAAAGGAATTTTTCAGCACCGCATGCTTTTGCATAATCAAGCAGATTGCTTGTGCCGAAAAAGTTAATCTGCATTGTACCGACAGGGTCGCTTGCATACATATCAGGAGCAGCATTTGATGCACAATGAATAATATAATCCGCCTTCAAATCAGTTTCAATCGGGTTTGTAACATCACCAACGATAAAACTTATTTTATTAAGGTGCATATAATCAGTGAACTTCGCTATTGCCCGTTCTTTTGAGCGAACCATAGCAATAACCTTTATATCAGTACCGGTATCAATAACCCTCTGCATAAGTGCTGAAATTATAAATGAACCTATAAATCCTGTTGCTCCTGTTATAAGAACGGTCTTGCCCTCAAGCTTTTTCCAGTTCAAATCAGCACAAGCAATTCTTTTGATATCCTGCTTAACAATATTTGTCATAATAATTCACACTAATCCTTATTGTGCCACATATGGAGATACGCCTTCATAAGGTCAATATCCTCCTGGGTAGTAATTTTAAAGTTAGTACCCTCACCTAAAATAAGGTGAACACTCTCGCCAAGCTCAACAAGAAGAGTACAGGTTGCAACGGTATCGGTAATACCGCGTTTAACCGCTTCCTCATGCGCCCAGATGAATTTTTCAAGGCGGAGTGACTGCGGGGTCTGTGTTCTGGCAATATATTGCCTGTCAACAACTACTGATGAATTATCCGGATTGTCTTCCGTCACCTGAAGAAGTGCCTCAGTAGTTGGCACAGTAGTAATCGCAGTACCATGGCGCTTAACACCAACAATATTTGCAGTGATTATATCCTGACTGATGAGCGGTCTTACCGCATCATGAATTACAATAATACTGTCATTATCATAATGCTCCTTCAGATAAAGCATTCCGTTTCTGAGTGAATGCATACCTGTATCACCGCCGTGAACAATACCGTTATCCGGCTGTTCAAGCATTTTGGTAATACCATATTCCTTAGCACCTCTGATAAGTACATCCTCCCAGCCGTGCAGGCAAACTACAGCAATAGCATCTATATCCCTGTTATTTTGAAAGGCCTCCAGAGTATAGAAAATAACCTCTTTACCCTCAACCTTCATAAACTGCTTAGGGATTTTAGCTTTCATTCTTGAGCCGACTCCGCCGGCAATAATTAAACCTATATTCATAATATTCTATCTCTCTTTTAATTATTTTTTATAAACTTCATACAACTCGCCGCGCAAATATTATAAGCAATGTTATGCTCATCGCTTACAATAACACCATTTTCCTGTCAAGTACCGTTTCTAAATTTAGATTCTTTATTACCTTTGAAGCCTTGAACATTGCATTATATATAAATTCGTTCACTTAGACTTCTCTCAATAACAAAACCAAATATAATCTAAACAATTATTTTATCTCAATCTATATCATTTTATCAGATTCATCATAATAATCAAACAACTCACCCGACTTGCTTGCGTGGTGGAATTTTCCCTCCTCAAAACCAAAGCGGCTTGCATACGGACCAAGGTCAATGCGTTTCAAAACATGACCTGAGTTTCTTGTCGAAATAGGCAAAAGCTCCATATAATTATTGCCATACCAATGCCTTAAATATTCATCGTATCCCTTTGGAATGGGGAATGTTGTATTTTCAAACGGTGCGTCAATAGTTTCCTCAAGCCATTCTATAGGGAAAGCACCTCTTTCAATGTTCTGACCGACTCCGTCAATAGCCCAAGTGCTGGATGAATTCTTATACCATTTAAGCATAAGATTGAAAAATCTGTGATAAGCTTTTAATGGAACAAGCCTCATAAACGGCAGAGCAATTTTTGAAAATTTATATGCAACATTCTTTCTTGGTTTGTTAACCCATCGAATGTTCATAATTCTGGTCCAGCGTCTTAAAGCGTCAGTATGCCTTTTTTGCATTTTCGGTGTTTTTGCGGTTTTGTCATATATTAAAATATCAATGAAAAGACCGTTTTCAATTTCAAACATATCCGAAAATTTAGTAGTAAAAAAGGTATCCTTCAAACGGATTTTATCAAAAATATAATGTGAATTCGGCTCTGTTTCATACGACTGATAAGAATATCTCGGATTAAGTTCACCCGGTGCAACCTGCTTAAATTTATCAAAATCCTCTCGCAGCATACCGAAATCAAGATCATCATCCCATGGAATAAATCCCTTATGTCTTACTGCTCCGAGCAATGAACCGCCGACAAGGAAATACTTAATGCCGTGCTTTTCACAGATTCGCTTTACCTCTTCCATCATCTCAATCTCAAGCTTTTTTATCTCATCAAGCTTACCGTCGTAATGGAAAATATAATTTTTATCAAAATATTCAAAATCAATTTTTGACAATATAGTCCTGTAAATACAGTCGCCAAGCTCCATTCCTTTATATTTCGCCTGCATTACTGCATCAAGCTTTTTGCTGCAAAGCAATGCATATTCAGCTTTAACGCGAGTTGAATTGACACAGCAGAGTCTTGTTTTGTAATCAGCAAAATAATCATATGCCTTAATTGCGAAATCATAAGGAGTAGTCATAAACTGCTGCATATTATATATGTTTCCTGCCTTGCCGTGGAGAAACATAAAAAACACCATTGCACCTGCAAACCGAATATAATTCATACCAAAATACTTGTTGCGGTCAGCAGTATCTGCATTGATTGTATTAAGTGATTTTAAATCATCAATAATATTGTCAAATCCGACACTTTCAATCCCGGGACCAAATACATTGTCAAGTCTTGCGGCAACCGATTTCAAACCCAGCTTTGCGTATTTTCTTATAACCTCCTCAGCATCAAGTACAAAATGCTCCGCACCGTTTTTATCAAACTGAGCAGCATAAACCTCATACTCCCTTTCGCTTATGCTTGTCATAGAGCCGGGAAGAGTCTTAATTTCGGGGATTTGCGACATATGCACAAGCTTTGATGTAGGAAAACGGTTCGCATAAATC
>JBKWUD010000007.1:0-74482 GCA_046989265.1 Eubacterium sp. | reverse complement strand
ATCTTCTTTATGTGCTTTAATATCTTTTTCATCTATTACTTCCTTTCAGGTATATTATATTTTATCAAAATGTTTATAATTTGATAAAAACTGACTGTAAAAAATATGTAAACAAACAAGACCGAGGGACAAAAATCCCCCGGTCTATCTTATTATTTTTATACTTTTATGCAATTTCAACAATCCAGCCTTCAGGAGCTTCTATTCTGCCCATCTGAATACCTGTGAGAGTATCATAAAGTTTTTTGGTAACAGGACCCATTTCATCCATTCCTGACGGTAAACAGATTTCTTTGCCGTGGTCAACAATCTTGCCAACAGGAGAAATAACTGCAGCCGTTCCGCAAAGACCGCATTCAGCCATATCCTTAACCTCGTCAAAAGTAATTTCTCTCTGCTCAACCTCAAGACCAAGATATTTTTCCGCAACAATCATAAGCGAACGACGGGTAATGGAAGGAAGAATTGAATCTGACTTAGGAGTTACTATCTTGCCATCCTTTGTTACAAAGAGGAAGTTTGCACCGCCTGTTTCCTCAACCTTAGTGCGTGTTGCAGGGTCAAGATACATATTCTCATCAAAACCGTTATTATGAGCATCAACAATATTTCTAAGTGACATTGCATAGTTAAGACCTGCTTTGATATTACCTGTTCCTCTAGGTGCAGCACGGTCAACATCAGAAACACGGATTGTAATAGGCTTAGCACCGCCCTTGAAATACGGGCCGACAGGAGTTGCAAAAAGTCTGAACTGATATTCTGAAGCAGGCTTTACGCCGATTACTGAATTGAAACCGAACATATATGGGCGCAAATAAAGAGTTGCTCCGCTGCCGTAAGGAGGTACCCAAGCTGCATTAGCTTTAACAACAGCCTTAACTGCCTCAATGAATTTATCCTCAGGAAATACAGGCATTTCAAGACCTCGGCATGAATCCGCCATACGAGCCGCATTAAGATCAGGGCGGAAACAAACTATTCTGCCGTCTTCAGTTGTGTATGCCTTTAAGCCCTCAAAACAAGTCTGACTGTATTGAAGAACGCATGCACATTCATTCATTGTGATGTTAGCATCATCAGTGAGAGTGCCGTCGTCCCACTTGCCGTCTTTATAAATTGATACGAATCTCTTATCGGTCTGCATATAGCCAAATCCAAGATTTGACCAGTCGATATTTTTCTTTTCCATCTTTATCTCTCCTTATCTAAGATTATATATAAAATTATTATATCACTTTGATTATTTTTTTCAATACTTAACTTGCTCTTTAGCGAGTTTTTTAAATTTATTATGCTTTGAAATATAAATAACTGCAAGCGGAATATCGGCAAGCAGCCATGCTGCGGGAGCAGCATAACAGACTGCATCAAAGCCTATAAGAGGTGTAAAAATGAAAGCAATTGCAAGCCTGCCGAACAGCTCGCCTGCACCGGCTATCATATTTGAATATGTAAAACCAAGCCCCTGAAGAGTATTTCTTAATACAAATAAAACGGCAACAAAACTGTAGCACTGGGCTGTAGCAAGAATATAACGCTGAGCAGCAGCCATAATTTCAGCATTTTGCTCCGTCATGAACAGTGACACCATAGGTGCGCCTATCAGATAAAGAACTATGCTCATTGCTACAGATACCAGAATATCCATTGCAAATATAAGCTTAACGGATTTTACAATCCTATCATAATTTTTCGCACCGTAATTCTGTCCCACAAAGGTCTGAGTTGCAACACCCAAGCCTGACATAGGGATATTCGTCAAATTCTCCACCCTGCCTGCTGCAGTAAATCCTGCAATAACATTTGCACCGAACGAATTAACCGCACTTTGCAGGCACATGGAACCGATTGAGGTGATCGTAAACTGCAATGATACCGGAATGCCCAATCTAAGCTGCTCCCATGCAGTTGCAAGCGGAGGCCTTAAATCACTCCTTTTAATCTGAACATCATCATTGAACTTAAAAATGTAAATACCCGTAAGGACTGCTGCTGTTAGATGAGAAATAAGAGTTGCCGCAGCAGCACCCTCAACTCCCCATCCGAGATGCTTTACAAAGACCATATCAAGTATAAAATTGACAATCACGCTCACTATGAAGAAATAAAGAGGCTTTCTGCTTTCACCCACGGCTCTTGAAATTGCTGTAAAATTATTTGAAAGCATTTGCAGGGGAACTGCAAAATACAGAATATTTACATAAGAAGCTGAAAGATCAATAATTTCATCCGGAGTTCCTATTAGCCTTAACAGCGGTGTTGAGATAATATGTGCAGCAACAACAATAATGACTCCGATTGAAAATGCAACAACAACGCTGCTGCCTGCATAGTGTGCAACCTTTCGTTTATCGCCTGCACCGAAAGCATGGGCAACAGGAATAGTAAAACCGCTTGTAAGACCCAGAGCTGCGCCGATAATAAAGGAATTAATTGCACCGACATTGCCGACTGCAGCAAGAGCATCAGTGCTTACATATCTGCCTACTATTATATTGTCAACCAAAGAATAATTATACTGAAGCAAAGACGACAGCATAATAGGCAGCGCAAACAGCACGATACTTTTAATGGCATTGCCCTCCAGCATATTGCTTTTTTGTTTCATACAATATTTCCTCTGATAAATAATAAAATATATTAAATAAATATTATATACCTATTTAAAGCAAATGCAACCAAAAATTTGTCAATTTGACTAATTGCAGGATTTATTATATAATCAACACAAAGTGAGGTATAGATTATGGCACTGTCTGCTTTGTTTATTTTATATGTTGTTATAGTTTTTTCATTTATAATTACATCAATATTTATGTTCAAGCCAAAGGGCAATGAGACCGTACATATTATTTTCTTCTGGCTTGCGGCTGCACTGTCCGTGCTTGTAACATTTATTAATGCAACAGCGCTGCCGTCAAATTATACAACCAAGGTTGCTGTTGCGTGGGCCGGATTGCTTTTCACCGCAATTGGTATTATAGTAAGAATGATAGCAGGCAAAACAAATGCGATTGCCAATGTGCTCGTAATGATATCCACGGTTTACGGCGTTGCAGGCTATTTCTTACTGACATAAACAGAGGCTTAGGATTAACCTAAGCCTTTATTTTATTCTATATCATGCATTTCTTCATACTGAGCCAGATTTTTATATGACTCTATTTTTACATTATGTGACTCCAGTTCCGATACGGTTTTCAATAATTCCTGATCATGCACATCACTGCATATATAACCATAATAATTATCATAAAGGATAATTAACAATTCTTTATACTGCGTATCATCAGTATAGTTACCGTTTTCATCATAACCGCCCTCTATAAGGCAAAAATCTATGTTATCACTGTCATATGAAATGGTTTCTCTGTCACTTAAGGAACGATTAATAACTATATCTTTTTCACCAAGCGCAATAAGATTTTGATTTGAATAATATTGCAAAATGCAAAAAGCAATTGACAATACAATGCAAATAGCAATAAGCACAGTGTTTGCCGTTTTATTATTTGTTTCAACGATACTTTTTGCCGTGGTATGTTTGAAAAACAATCTTTTTACGACAATGCTTATTATTCCCGCAAACGCTGCAGCACCGAAAATCCAGATAAATGATGATGAATCATAGCTGTAAATTATATTGTAATCTTTAAAAGCAGTGGTCTCGGCAATTTTGAAGGTAATTAAATCATATGCGAAAACAAATACTAAAGAAATAATAACCGAAAGCGTTCTGATGATTGTGCCGTGCGTTTCATCGGTTTTAATTTTCTTTGTAAAATTAATCTGTGCATTCTGAGGCAGTGAAAAATCATGCAGAACAAGATAGTCATAAAGCCGCTTTTCATAAGTAATAAGCTTGTTTTTTCTGCTTTTTCTTATAAAATAATCCTCAAGCGGCTTTCGCTTGCCGGTTGAAATAAATCCGAGCATTGCATCTGCACCCATAATGTAAAAATACATATTGGTTTCGTGCTTTTCGGAATATCGCTTAAAATCATCATTTAGCTTCTCATCCGTGATTCTTTTAGAGACAATGCTCATATCAAATTTATAACATTCAACAAGCTTGTTCTGAAGAGTCAAATCAGTGCCGAATCTTTCTATATTCAAATTATTCTGATTTATAAAATCAAATATTGCAGAAAATGCATTATTTATCATAGAATCATCAAGCAGCTTATGAAAATCAAGCGTGCGAAAATCATTTAGTTCAAGAGCATTATGAATATCATATGGTGAAAAATAAAAATCTGAAAAATTAAACTTAAATCTTGTTAAAAGGCATAACTCCGATGAGTCTTCGCTGCCTTCCAGAAAGCGATATCCGTCTGAAAGACCCTCTCCGATTATAAAATGAACCTCATAGCCTTTCAGCCTTACAACAGTTTTATAGCTGATGCAATGATTGTCAGATTCAAAATCATTTGCAGATGTCTTATGTGCAGAAGCAAATTCTCTGACTTTTCTGTTTGCAATGTTATAAAAATGCTCAAAATGTTTATTCATTTTATCATTTATCATTTTTCATCACCATTTTAATATAATTACAATACATTCTGATAATATCAATATCGGTTTTATCATAAACCATTCTTGCTCCGACGGTGTCCTCAATTTCATTAAACACAATTTTTCCGTTATTAAAAACAAAATCAATTCCGTAATAATCACCGCTCAGCAGGCTGATTATTTTTTTTACCTGTTTTGTCTCTTCATTATTCATATTGTATACGGCAGCATTACCGCCAAGGCAATAATTTGAACGGAAATCCGTATTACTGACCCTTAGAATTGATGCAATGATTTCACCGCCGATTACCCACACACGCAAATCACGCCCAAGGTCTGATGCCGGCTTCTGGCAGACCATATTTTCATCATAATCATCAGGGCTGCTGCACATTACAACACCCTGACCGCCGTGACCGTCAACAGGCTTTTTTACAAACGGCGGTCTGCTGTATCGGGTAGGCATAACCTCAACACCGTTTTGCTCCATAAAATCATAACAACGCTGCTTGTTGTTAGCGAGAATTGAAAAAGCTGACGGATTAAATACGCGCACTCCCCTTTGCTCATAGTACTGTGCAATTTTATAATCATTTGTGCGGTTAATTACATATTCTGCACTGCCCCTGTAATCAGGTGTAACAAGCCTTGCGCCAAGCTCTTTTTTAATTATATTTACAACAAAGCGGTTTCGTTTTGCTTCTTCATCTGAATAAATTAAAATCGGTGTCATAGTTTATTAATTATACTTTCAAAAATCATTGGTGCAATATCAATTCCCGTGCAGTTCCTAAGGTTTATGATATGTGCATTTGAATTAACCTCACACACCAGACCGCCCTTTAAAATATCCACTCCGCCGAAAGTCAAGCCAAGTGCATTGCAGGCATTAACTGCAAGATTAATTTCGTCATCAGTCGGCGAATACGGCTCTGCCGTGCCTCCGTTTGTAATATTTGAACGAAAATCATTGATGTTGTATCTTTTCATTGCTGCGGCACACTTGCCGTCTATGATTTCAAGACGGATATCCTCACCACAGGATTTTTCAATAAATTTCTGCAGCAAAAACGGCTTGCCATTGGTGTGACTTATTATATCTGATTTGCTTTTGCACAGATAAACCTGCTCACCGAATGAACCGAAACATTCTTTATATATAAGCGGCAGACCTAATTTTTTAATTGCACAATCTGCAAACTCGCTATAGTCGGAATTGAAAAACGACATAGGTGCAATTATAGTTTCAGGCTGAGGAACAATGCCATCAAGTGCAAGATAAGTCTTTGCCTTATCATCGCATAATGCAATCGACTTTGCAGAATTAAAGACAGGTATTCCCTTATTCTCAAGCGACAAAGCAAGATTAATATCCTTATCCCAAAACAGAATAAAATCCGGTATTTGCTCCTCAAAAATCATTTCCTGATTCGTTTTTATCAATAATTCCATTCCAAATTTTTCTGCACTTTTTATCAAAGCTTTATGCAAAGTGTCATACTTTTCACCTTGCAAGAAGTGATTTATAACCAAAAATCCTGTCATTATTTCACCAACTAACACTTTTCATCATATTTATTGTATCACTGTGTCTTGCTTTTTTCAATCAAGTATTGTAAAATACTATGTTGTAAATATTTATATAATATTTTTAATATTAATAATAAAATTTGTATTTTAAAGGAGTAATCAAATGACAGAGTACAAATTAAAATACGGCTGTAATCCGAATCAAAACCCTGCCCGTATTCATATGGACGGCAAAGAGCTTCCGTTTGAAATTCTTAATGGTGCAGCAGGTTACATAAATCTTCTTGACGCCTTCAACAGCTGGCAGCTTGTGAAGGAGCTTAAAAAAGCTACAGGTCTTGCAAGCGCAGCATCATTTAAGCATGTCTCACCTGCAGGTGCAGCAGTTGCTCAACCGCTTGACGAGATTGACAGAAAGGTCTGTATGGTTCCTGATGGACTGGAGCTTTCACCTATAGCTGAGGCTTATGTTCGTGCAAGAAGCTGCGACAGGCAGTCTTCATTTGGAGATTTTGCCGCTCTCTCCGACACCTGCGATGCATCAGTGGCAAAGTTCCTTCAAAAAGAGGTTTCAGACGGCATTATTGCTCCCGGCTATACGGATGAAGCACTTGAAATTCTTAAATCTAAAAGAAGAGGCAATTTTCTAATAATCAAAATTGATCCTGACTATGCTCCTGAAGAAATGGAAACAAAGCAAGTATTCGGCATTAAATTTGAGCAAAAGCGAAACAATGCTGAAATTACAATGGATTTATTCAACAATATGCCTACAAAAATCAAAGAAATTCCTGAGATTGCAAAGATTGACCTGCTTATTTCAATGATTACATTAAAATACACTCAATCTAACTCTGTTGTTTATGCAAAAGGCGGTCAGACTCTCGGTGTAGGAGCCGGTCAGCAAAGCCGTATTTTGTGCACACGAATGGCAGGAAATAAGGCAGATATGCTTTGGCTCAGAAGGAACGAAAAGGTTCTCAGTCTTCCTTTTATTGATGGCATACGCAAATGCGATGCAGACAATGCTATTGATCTCTATATCAGCGATGATTATGATGAGCTTTTAAAAGACGGCGTATGGCAAAGATACTTCACTGAAAAGCCTGAACCGTTCACAGCTGAGGAAAAGGCTGCATGGCATGAAAAGATGGACAATGTTGCCCTTGGATCAGACGCATTCTTCCCATTTGAGGATAATATTGAACGAGCTGTTAAGTCAGGCGTTAAATATATTGCACAGCCCGGTGGTTCTGTAAGAGATCAAAATGTTATTGAATGCTGTGATGACCACGGCATTGCAATGACAATGACAGGAATCAGATTATTCCACCATTAATTCATAGATTAATCATTATATACAATAACCCAATAAGGAGATACATTATGGTAAGAGCTATAGTAGGTGCAAACTGGGGCGATGAAGGTAAAGGTAAAATTACCGATATGTTCGCCGAGCAGAGTGACATCGTTATCCGCTTTCAGGGAGGTGCTAACGCAGGTCACACAATTATTAATGAGCATGGACGCTTTGCGCTTCATCTTATGCCATCAGGCGTTTGCTATGATCACACAACCTGTATAATCGGCAACGGTGTTGCACTTGATATTAACAAATTTATCACCGAGCTTGAGGAGGTTAAAAAAGCAGGATTAAATCCTCACCTTCTTGTAAGTGAGCGTGCTCAGATTCTTATGCCTTATCACATCTTACTTGACACTTATGAGGAGGAGCGTTTAGGCAAGAATGCATTCGGCTCAACAAAAAGCGGTATTGCACCATTCTTCTCTGACAAATATTCAAAAATCGGTATTCAGGTTAATGAGCTTTTTGACGATGAAACACTTAAGGCAAAGCTTAAAAATATCTGTACTCTTAAGAATTTAACTCTTGAGCATGTTTACCACAAGCCTTTGCTCAGTGAAGAAGAGCTTTTTGCAACCTGTATGGAATATAAGGAAAAAATTGCTCCATATGTATGTGATACTCATAAATACATTGCTGATGCTATCAAGGAAGGCAAAAACATTCTTCTTGAAGGTCAACTCGGCACACTTAAGGATCCTGATTTCGGCATCTATCCTATGGTTACATCATCATCAACACTTGCAGGCTACGGTGCAGTAGGCGCAGGTATTCCGCCTCACAAAATTGAGGATATTGTTGTAGTAACCAAGGCTTATTCATCTGCTGTAGGTGCAGGCGAGTTTGTATCTGAAATCTTTGGAGACGAGGCACAGGCACTTCGTATTCACGGCGGTGATAAGGGTGAATTTGGTGCAACAACAGGCAGACCAAGAAGAGTCGGCTGGTTTGACTGTGTTGCTTCACGCTACGGCATCGAATGCCAGGGTGCAACTCAGGTTGTAATGACTGCCCTTGACTGTCTTTCATACCTTGAAGAAATTAAAGTATGCGTAGGATATGAAATTGACGGCGAAATAACTAAGGATTTTCCAACCACTCCTACACTCAAAAAAGCAAAGCCAATTCTTAAAACTCTTAAGGGTTGGCACTGCGATATCCGCGGTATCAAGAATTATGAGGAGCTTCCGCAGGAAGCCCGTGATTATGTTGAGTTTATTGAAGGTGAACTCGGTCATAAAATCACAATGGTTTCAAACGGTCCTGAAAGAGAAGCAATCATCTATCGCAACAAATAATTATACATATATAACCTCACAGCAGTTCTTTATTTGAATTGCTATGAGGTTATTTTTTATGTGCCATAATATTTCAAACTTATAATTATTTAACAAAACAACTTGTCTTTATATATTATAATATATAAATTATAAATATTTGCTTTACAAATTTTGCAAAACATCAAAATCTATATGTAGAATTGGTAACAAATATTTTCACAATTTAAAACTATATATTGCGGTTTTGTAACAAATTCCATTTAAAAAGTTACAAAATGTAATTTTGAGAGGTGGGATTTTCTTAATTTTGACCAAAAATTCATTTTAGTAAGATAAAGCGTTAAAGTGAGAAACCACAAGATTTAGAATTGAAAAGTGATTTTTAAGCAATTAGAAAGTTTTGTTTTGTGCAATATAAACAAAAAATTGAGTTTTTGGAAATTGACATCTTATGCATTTGTGCTATAATAGGCAACGCTTCAAGCGATATGAGGTATGAACCGCCTCGCAGCAGTTCAAATAAAACCCGTATTGCCCATAAGAAAAGGAGACTTAAGATGACTAACCAATCAAATGTTGCCGGGAAAAGCTCCATAAAAGCTATCCTTACAACAGTAATTGCAATTCTTCTTATCGTTTCAACCTTTACATCAACTGCATTTGCAGACACTCTTAATCAATATGATGTTAAAATCGTAGATAACGGTGAAGAATTTACAGTTACCACAACTGAGACGGAACCTATCGAAATTCTCAACACAGCCGGTATTACCCTTTCATCCGATGACAAGATGGACATTACCTCATTTGATGAGGGAGAGGGCGGCACAATTATTATTAACAGACTCAATTCAATAAATGTTGAGTTTGACGGAGCAATCCACACCTACAGTGTTTACTCATCAACAGTAGGCGAGGCACTTGATGAAATCGGTGTTACAGTAGGTCAAAATGACAAGGTCAGCTATGACCTTAATGATACCGTTCAAAACGGAATGGTAATCAGCATCAGAGCGGCATTTTCAGTATCATTAACTGCAGACGGCAAAACAGCGGAATATGCTATTGCCAATGGTACAGTTGCCGATTTATTAAATCTCGCCGGCATTCAGCTGGGTGCAGATGATTATACAAAACCTGATGCATCATCAGCTCTTAAAGCAGGAATGAAAGTAACTGTTTACAGGGTTGAATATAAAACAGAAACAAAAACAGAAACAATCAAATATTCAACAACTCAGAAAAAAGACAAATCTCTTGCACAAGGCAGAACCAAGGTTATTACCAAAGGTGTTGACGGAAGCAAGGACGTAACCTACAAGGTAAAATATATCAACGGCAAAGAGGAAAGCCGTGAGACCCTATCTGAAGTTGTAGTAACAGAACCTACAAACAAGGTTGTCAAGATTGGCACTAAAAAGACTAAAGGTTCATCAACTGTTAAGCCGAACGGTGTTACCTCAAAGAACGGCTATACAGTCGGTCAGGTAATCAGCGGCAGATATACACATTATTGTGCCTGCGCAAAATGCAACGGAAACTCAAGAGGAGTAACCTCATCAGGCAAAAAGATTTCAAATGGTATGGCTAATCCGTATTATGTTGCCTGCAACTGGCTCCCGCTTGGATCGGTAATCAATGTTGACGGTACTAACTACACTGTAGTTGACCGCGGCGGCTCAGGTCTTTCAAGAGAAGGCAGGATTGATATCTTTACTCCTGAAGGTCACGATGCCTGCTACAGATATGGCACCGGTTCATGCACAATCACAATTGTTCGTCTTGGTTGGTAATACAGATTATAAAAGCTCTTTTATGAGCTTTTATTTTTTTAGCCGCTAAAGGCATAAAGCCCACGAGCTTTGCTGTTCATGGGCTGCTTTGCTTATGCGTATAATATTTAGTGCTTATGATGAGCTCTGCCATTATGAGCACCACCATGCTTATGGCCTTTATGGTGCTTCTCGTGATCAAACAACTCTTTGTGCTCATTATAGCGTTGTTTCCAATCTGAATTGACCTTCTCCAGCAAGGAAAGCAGTTTCTCCTTTTCTTCATCAGTCAGGCTCGAAAACATTTCGCTGTGTCTGTCCTCCCTATTCTGTGCAGCTTCCTCAGCTTGTAATTTGCCTGCCTCAGTGAGCCTGATATCAATCGTCCGCCGATCAGTAACACTGGGAGTACGCTCAATCAGTCCCGCTGACTCAAGCTTAGAAATAACCTCACTTGCAGAACCCGGCTTTATCCCCAGTCTTTCTGTCAGCTTATTTTGAGTAATGGATTCAACTTCATTCAGTATTATCAAGATGCGCTTCTGACTGCCCTTTCCCTCAAATAGGAATCGTAACATATGACCAAGATCACGCAGATTTATAATAAGCTTATTATTGGTATCCATTGTTCTGTATTCCGCAGCATATTTCTCACTGTTTGAATGACCGTGATTATGTCCCCTTCCATGGCTATGGTCGGACTCCGGAATAACTCCTGTGAGAAAATACTCTTCACCTCTCCGGCAATGGAGATTTTCCGAATCACAGTGACGGCCACAACATGGACAAAACCTTTTTTCACTCATAATAATTTCCTCCTTAAAATATTATTAGGTACCTTGATATTATATCTCTTCCGAGAATATTTGTCAAGGTACCTTAATAATTTTTTGTTATCAAATCATTTTTGCGGGATAAGCAATTTTCCGGTGAATTGTTTAAAGATTCTGTTTATATGCCTGCTTGAATAATTAAATTCATTGAATACCTCCCGATCTGTGAAATCGTTCTCATTAATATGCTCAAGAATAAACATTTGAATACTCTCGGCAAGGTCTAACCCAGCCATAAGCTCCATATAATCACCTCTTACAAAACAATTATATCACATTGAATTTATTTTTTCTTGAACAATATGGACAAAATAAAACCTTTCCTAAAATTACTTAAGAAAGGCTTTATTTATAATTACAAATATGCCGATTTTACTACTCCCACTAGATTTGCATTACAGAAGAGAATGTAATAATTGTTTTGGTCATTGACCATTTAGCATACGGGGTTACAGTTTTACCTTCTGTAGAAGTTAGATTTTTATTCTTCTGTTGTTTGTATAAACAGGTATGCATTTTTCTTTGTTGACCAGCCTGCGAACACCTTGTCTCACGTTACTGTATTTCACGTTTTTTATAAAAGGCAACAGATAGATACCATGAAAGAATATAGCAACTGACTCCGGCAAATGAAAGTAAAATCAAAATAGTGTTAGGCTTTATATCCGCTTTCAGGTATTCGTTAAACAAGACGGAACCCAAAGCACCGGCACCGCACACGAAGACAATCATTCCATAGTAAGCAATACGCCCTCTTTCAACACCCAATTTAAAAATAAACGGCAGAGAAATTGACGATGTGAAAGTCGCTATAATCAACATCATCAGCATGAGCACAATAAAATCGTTGAGTACGAAATTGCTGTTCATATTCATTTTGATACATTGTACAGCGGCTGTCACAATCAACACAGCGATTTGAATAAGTAATCCTATAAGATACTTAGCAGATACGATTTGTTTCTTTGTGTATGGCAGGCATCCGCTGTACTGAATCCAACGACTTCGTTCATCATAACTAAGCAAATTTAACGGTATCATACCGCAAAGTATGCAAGGATAAAACACAAAAAACAAATTATCGTTACTAACAAAGGACACTGCAAAAAATACAGCAAAAATAATAAGATAAGATTTGCAATACTTCTTAATCATATACCAATCTTTTAAAAGCAGCCCTTTCATTTTATCCTGCCTCCTTTACCATAAATACAAAGAGTTCTTCAATACTTATTGGACTGATTTTAATACCTGAGGGCACAGCACTTCTAAGCACCATCGCGTCAACACCATAAAGATTTTCCCTCTTATGCTTGACTGCGTTTGACGGAAACTTCCGCAGCTCTTCTTTGGTACAGTGAACCAACCCATACTCTGAAAGTAATTGATCCTTTTCCTCACAGAGCAACAGCCTTCCTTTATCCAGAAAAGCCACATAATCACACATTCTCTCTAAATCGCTTACTATGTGTGATGAAATTAAAATTGAATGATTTTCATCACGGGTGAAATCAATGAGCATCTCTACAACCTCGTCACGAACAACAGGGTCAAGTCCCGATGTTGCTTCATCCAAAATCAGAAGCCTGCTGTTGTGCGACATAGCAATGGCAATACCCAACTTCATTTTCATTCCGCGTGAGAATTCCTTAAAGGGCTTGTTATCAGGCAGAGAAAGCTTATGAAGCAGTTTATTATATTCAACATCATCCCAATTTCGGAATGTGTATCTCATTACATTTCCGATTTGCTTAGCAGTCAAACATTCGGGAATACCGACATCATCCATAACAACACCGATTTCTTCCTTTGTAAGCTGTATATTGTCGGTGTTATCCTTTCCGAGTATGCGAATCGTTCCTCCATCCTTATGTATCATATCCAGAATAAGCTTGATTGTGGTACTCTTGCCGGCACCATTTTTGCCAATCAGACCCATAATACACCCGCTTGGCAGTGTCAAATTAAGATTTTCCAGCGTAAATCCCGGATATGATTTGGTTAGATTTTTTATTTCAAGTGCATTCATACTTGTTCCTCCAAACTGAAATTAACCATTTCTATAAGCTCCTCTTTGCTCAAATTACAGGAGGCGGAAAGCCTGATAATCTCATCCATATGCTCTTCAATCTTCTTCAGATTCTCTTCACGCAGCAGTTCTACATTCTTCGGGGCAACATAACATCCCTTGCCGGGAATCGTGTATATAAAGCCATCCTTCTCCAGTTCTTCATAGGCGTGCTTGGTCGTAATAAAGCTAATCCTGAGATCTTTGGCAAGCCCGCGAATAGACGGGAGCATTTCATCTTCTTTTAATACGCCGCTGATGATTTGACTTTTAATCTGATGATATATTTGATTATAAATCGGTGCTCCGTTTTTGTTGTCAATTAAAATGTTCACCACATCACCTCTGTTTATACTGTATATATACATTATATACAGTTATAATAATATTGTCAATAGATTCCGCAGAAAAAGCGGCAGAATATTCCGCCGCCTTATTATAATTCCGTTTATATTGTTGTATTTTTGTTTGACAGAAACGGTTGTTTTCTGTATATTATACTACCTCAAATAGACGTAAAACTCAATAATTTAAAATAACAAATTCAAAACTCGGTTACAAATTACCTTATAATAACGAAAGTTGCATATCATCTTTAACCTTATTCTTATTCCAAGAAATAAGCGCAATATGTAGCTTAATATACTTGTTTATTTGTTATTGATTAAATAATATAGTAGTTAATGGTTGATTTTGTTTTTGTGTTGGTAAGATTAATTTATCGTTATTAATAAGTTCTTTCAAACAATGTAAGATAAACCATGCATCGCTGTAAAAAATATACTGTAAGCCGTACATTCTCATTTTTTGTAAATGTTTTGGTGTGTTTTCAAGTACAGCCTTAATATACGGTCGTTTGAGTTCCTCGAATTCAGTTTTATGCTTTTCTTTTATTCTATCACCAATGGATAACAATTTCCTGCGGGTTTCTTCATCTTTTATATAAACAATTCTTAAAGCGGTTTTGAATAATTCGTCAATTTTTCCGCTTACGGATATATATCCTTTTTGGGCAAGATAAGCATAATCGTCTTCACTCATAATTACATCATTAAGATAATTGTTGAGCAGTGTTAAATCACGAATAACAGTAAGCTGATAATTTTCATCGATCCGCTTTTCAGACCATTCGGAATCAATAGTCCAAAGAGTGATTTTATCTGTAAGGCCATTCCAAAAAGGACCTTTAAAATTTTTCATTTCCTCGTTATACATCGGCGGTTTTATATCAGGTGACATAACAGAAGCATAGCAAATATTTTTACCGCCGTCAGGCCGTATAGTATAAACGTCGGAAAATGCAATACTCTTATCCATTGTATTTTCGCCGCTGAAAGATGCAATAAACGGAATAAGTGCCCACATAAGAAAATTGTTATCTTTAATATCGTTGTATCCCCCTAAAAGACCATCACAATCCAGCAAGTCCGAGTGCATAAGTTCGTCATACAACTCATTCGCAAAAATCTTTGCTGCTCTCATATACATTTCATCTTGTAAACGGTTAAGTCGTTCAGTAGGTTCTGATATGAGAATATTGCAAAGATATTTGTTTTTCTGCTTAAGCAAAAAGCCGTACTCTTCAAGATATTCTGCTTCACTTTCAACGTAAACCGGTGAAACACCTAATTCATCTGCAATTTCATTTACTGTCTTTGCTTCATTTCTCACAGTATACTCAATATTCTGTGAAATAGCAGAACGGAAGAAATTTGAAATATCTCCCTTCGTTCCAATTTTACCGCTGAAAGTGCACATATCAAATTTTATTGGATTAAATTTTAATTCACTTGGTTGTCTCATAATTTCCATACCTCTTTTCAGTTCTTTCTTGGCTTCAAATAAGTGCCATTTTACTGTGCCGACAGGAATATTCAGCTCTTCTGAAATTTTCACTTGATTTTTGTTTTCATAGTAATACATAATTACTATTCTTCGTTGTAACTTTGAAAGATATGCTATTTCAGTATGTAATCTTGCTATTTCCTCACGCTCTATAAGTGATAAATCCATACTTGGGAAATTATCATAGAGATGGTCGGAAACATCATAAATTGCTAGTACTGAAAAACTATGATTGTTATCACGGTAATAATTACTCAGGCAGTTGTGTGCTATAGTCCATACGAAACTTGAAATATCCTCAATATCATCACGCTGACACAAAGCAAGAAAAATCTTCGTAATAATATCCTGAGATAAATCTTCTGCATCCTCTAAGTTTTTACAACGCTTTAAAGTAAAACCAAAGACAGGTTTTAAGTATTCTGTTGTTATTCTTTCGGCATCAGTTCTATTCATTTTTATCTCCTTGAAAGCTGCTTTCACTTATATAGACACAAAAGATTAAAAAAGGTTGGAATTTTTTGCTGATAAAATAAAAAATTTTATAAGATTTATATGGCTTGACAAAAGAAGAAATCCCAAAACTCTTTACTTACAAGGGTTTCGGGATTTTGTTTACTATTCCCACTCGACTGTTCCGGGGGGTTTGGAAGTGATGTCGTAAACGACTCTGTTTATATGGCTGCATTCGTTGGTTATACGGTTTGAAACCTTCGCAAGAATATCGTATGGAATTCTTGCCCAATCGGCAGTCATAAAGTCATCTGTTGTAACGGCTCTTATTGCGATTAGATTATCATATGTTCTGTGGTCACCCATAACGCCGACAGTATTAACTCCCGGAAGGACACAGAAAAACTGTGCGAGCTCCTTTTCATAGCCGTTTTTCGCCATTTCGTCACGAAGCACCCAATCTGCATCCTGAAGAATCTTAACCTTTTCAGCAGTGATTTCACCGATAATCCTAACTCCGAGACCGGGGCCGGGGAATGGCTGACGCCATACTAATTCTTTAGGAATACCAAGTTTCTCTCCCACTGCACGAACCTCATCCTTAAACAAATCACCAAGCGGCTCAATTGTGCCGAGGAATTTAATATCCTTAGGCATCTCCGCCATATTATGATGTGTTTTTATTACAGCAGTATTTGCTTTGCCGTCACTCTTGCCTTTGCCTGATTCAATTCTGTCAGGATAAATTGTGCCTTGTGCGAAGAAACCATCCTCCGCTCTATTGCGGACCTCATTCCAGAACACTTTATAGAACTCCGCACCGATAATCTTGCGCTTTTTCTCTGGATCTGTAACACCCTTTAGCTCTGCCATAAAATGGTCGCCGCAGTTAACACGGACAAAGTTCATATCAAACATCGTTGTGAAGGTTTTTTCAACAAAATCGCCTTCATCCTTGCGCATAAGTCCTTGGTCAACAAATACGCAGGTAAGCTGCTTGCCGACTGCACGGGACAAAAGACCTGCTGCAACAGAACTGTCAACACCACCCGAAAGACCTAGGATTACATTTTTATCACCAATTTTCTCACGAAGAGCAGCAACAGTATTATCAATAAAATTGTCCATTACCCAGTCGCCGGAACAACCGCAAACCTCATAAAGGAAATTATAAAGGACCTGCTTACCGTATTCTGAATGAGTAACCTCCGGATGGAACTGAACCGCATATATATTTTTTTCAGTATTCTGCATTGCTGCACAAGGGCAGTCATTTGTTGCGCCTGTAACAACGAATCCCTCAGGAGGCACTGCAATATAATCAGTATGGCTCATCCAGACAACCGATTTTTCGGGCACATTTTTGAAAAGCCTTGATGTATTATCTTTAACCACAAGCTCAATTTTTCCATACTCACTGACCGGTGCGGTTTTAACCTCTCCGTCACCCATCCATGCAATAAGCTGGCATCCATAGCAAATACCCAGAACGGGAACACCGATTTCAAGAATATCCTTAGCATAATGAGGTGAACTCATATCAAATACAGAATTAGGACCGCCTGTAAAAATAATTCCCTTATATCCCTTTGCCTTAATCTCATCAAGAGGGGTTGTATAAGGTAAAATCTCTGCATAAACATGATGATCACGAACACGGCGGGCAATAAGCTGATTGTACTGACCGCCAAAGTCAAGAACTAATATTTTTTCCATCTGTATTCTCCTTGATTATGTATTAATATATTGATTATTATAAACAATTATCAGCACCTTTGCAAGTGGTTGGGCTCTTGTTTGGGTGATGCTACTTAATAATATCAAAAAATTGAAGCGGTATTATTGTTTTAAGATCATTTGGTGAAATTTGAACCTGCCTGCCAACCTTACCGGCTGAAAAGAAAATTTTATCTGCATTTTCAGCATTGATATGAATTGTGGTTTTGAACTGCTTTTTCATTCCGATAGGCGAGCAACCACCATGAATATAACCTGTGAGCGGAAGCAATTCTTTTTGTGGTATCATTTCAATACTTTTCTCTCCTACAGCCTTAGCTGCTTTTTCAGGTCAAGCTCATTTTGAGCAGGAACCATAAAGACATAGTGCTCTTTGGACTTTGCAACAGTAACAAGGGTTTTATAAAGGAACTCCGGATTTGCACCCAATCCTTTTGCAACCTGCTCAGCATTAGTAGTCATATTATCACAAGAAAAATGATTGTATTCAATTTTCTTTTGGTCAAGTATACGCATTACATTTGTTTTTTCTTCTTTTTTGCCCATTATCTTTTCCTTATACTTATTTCACCGCTGCGGAGAGTCTTTATTTCACCGGTTTCAAGCTGAACAACAAGTCCTCCTTCGGAATCAATTTCAATTGCAGTGGCAGGAGTTACCATATTATTTTTTATAAAATTAATTTTCTCACCGATAATCATTGAATGTGAACGGTAGTAGCTGATAAAGTCACTGTAATCGCTGTTATTGATTCTGTAGAGCTCATTCGCAATTTCAGCAATTAAATCGGCACGCTTTACATTTGAACCAAGACATGAAGCATTTTCAACATCATCGGGAAAATCAATAGTCTTTATATTCATTCCCACACCGATTATTACAGAGGTTACAGTCTGAGTTTCAAAATCCGTCACAGCCTCAGTAAGAATACCGCAAATTTTTTTACCGTCAAGATAAACATCATTAACCCATTTGATTTTTGGCTTTCTGTCTGTCAGTTTTTCAATTGCCCTGCAAACTGCCACTGCAGCTGCAGTTGTTGCAGTCACAGCATTCTGAAGCGCTGTCATCGGGTGCGTTACAAAGCTCATATAAATACCCGTTAAAGCCGGAGAATAAAAGCTTTTTCCCTGTCTTCCTCTTCCTGCCGTCTGCTCGTCGCAGATAATAAGCATAGTGTTATTTCTGCCTTCGCTGACAAGTCGTTTTGCCTGGTTATTTGTTGAATCTATTGACGGATAATAGATAACCTCAATATCATTGATCAATCTTGATTTAACAATTTCAGAATTAAGTATATCATTATCCTCGCTGAGCCTATATCCGCGGTTCGTTATCGCATCAATAATATAACCCTCTTTTTGAAGAGTCTTAACCGCCTTCCATACGGCAGCGCGGCTTTTTCCGAGCCGTGCTGCCAAATCCTCACCGCTGAAATAGTCATTTGAATTTCTTATTAAAACTTTTAATACTTCTTCTTTTGTGCTCATATCGTCACCTAAAAACACAGCGGAATGCAATCCTATTATGATAACATTCCGCTTTAATTATTTTCTTAAATAGAATATTGCAAGGGTTTTTGGTCCGCAATGCGATGAAATCGTGCAGCCTGCATCTGCATAAATAATCTGCTCAAACTTGCCCTTGCCCTCAACTAATCCCCTTGCAAAAGCAAGACTTTGAGGCTCTATATTACCGCTGTTTGCAATTACAATGCGAGAGGTATCAATTTTATTTACATCAGCAAGGCGGTCACTTACATACTGTCTGTAAACAATATCCATTTTCCCACGGTATTTTTTTGCAACATCCATTTTTCCTGTTGAATTATCCACCGCAATACTTGGTTTAATGCCAAGGACATTTGCTCCGAACCGTGCTACACCTGAGCAACGGCCTCCCTTATGAAGATATTCAAGTGAATTGATAACAAAGGTTGCACTGACTTTAGGCACAAGCCTGGTAACTTTATCGGCAATTCTTTTTGCATCCATTCCCTTATCACGGAAATCGCATGCCTTTAATACCAAAAGGCCCATAGCAGTGCAAAGTGACTTTGAATCAACACAGTAAACATCATCAAGATCTGCAGCAGCAACACACGCATTCTGAAATGAAGAGGAAAGTGCAGATGAAAAACCTATATGAACAACCTTCTTACCCTCGCTGACCGCTTTGCTGAAAACCTCATAATATCTGCTTGGCGTCACTGCGGACGTTTTAGGCAGTTCTTTTGTTTCTTCAACATATTTGTAAATATCCTGAGGCTTAACATCTACTCCGTCAAGATATTCTTTATTACCAAGCAAAACTGAAAGCGGAATAATTATTATACCTTTTTCCTTAACAATATATTCAGGTAAATCGCAGGTTGAGTCAGCTGTGATTAGAACCTCTTTAGCTGCTGACATTTTCATTTCTCCTTAGGATAATAATACGATATATTATAACACAAAATCAAATCTTATCAATAACACAAAACCTGATTTTATATATTATTTATATTATTTGGCACCATAATTAATATTTACTGTTTTGATTTCACTTTTCGGATAAGATTTATCAAAAGTAATCTTCAGAACTTCTTTATTGCCTGTGTTTGTAACAGATGCAGTATATGCAATATCATATTCATTATCAGTGCCCTCATTTATTATAACCGAAAATTCGCCTTTGCCTGCTGCTTTTTTATCGAATGAGCTTCCCGTCTTTGCAGTAAGCTCAATATAGCTGTTGGTTATAACAAGCTTTGATATATTTTTCATATCTGTTGATTCTGCAGCATAGCTTTGCGTTTGAGTTGTGATAGTGGGATCATATTTTGTACTGTATTTTATCCAGTCATTAATGATATCGCTTGACGGTTTGCTCTTATCCGAATTATTTTCCGTATAGCTCCATTCACTTTTATCAGAGGTTTTCGGATTTGAAACCTTATATTTATCATCAGTTATAAAAAACAAAGATTTTTCTGCCGGATAAAATGTATTGCTTTTATCCAGTGCAAGTTCAAAATGGATAGAACCTGCACACTGAACAGTGCTTGACTCCTTGTAGCTGATATTGACGGAAATATCAACCTCAATTTTATTATCCTTAGTAATTGTGTACACGCCGATACCTTTTGACCATTTATTCACAGTCATATACTTGCCGTCTGATCCTTGCAGAGCACGAAAATAACCGGCATGACCGTTTTCGGCAATTCCTGTAGTTTTGTTATATGCAACTGATTTGCCTGAATTCGTCATCGAAAATTGTGCAATTTTTTTGCAGGTCTTAAGCTGAGTCAGCTCCTCAACAATATATTCATCCAGAATATTGTTCCATGTGCTGCGCGACGCCATTGAAACCGTATATGCTTCATTGCCGTCATTATCCTTAACCGGATTGAGCACATATACATTATAAATATACTCTCCTGTGCCTGAGTCCTGCTCGCTCACGCCCTTGATAAGAATTTCCTTATCATCGTCGCCATCAAAATCAGCATAATGCATTTCAGGCGTTTCAGCATCAATCATACTGCTCCAGTTATCAAATTCAAAATCCTTACCATTATGTGAAAGGATAACTTTTTTGCCGCTTTTATAGAGATTAAAGCCCTCGTCTTTGAGGGAGACAAGTAGTTTTCTGTCGCTGTTTTTTTCAGTTGCCTCCGGCTTAGTAACTGTTGTGAGACTAACCTGATTGTCATTTGAGCCACCGCCGTTTGTATAATAGTAAACACCAAAGACAACACCGGCTGCAACAACAAGCACAAGAAGAATTCTTAAAAAGTATTTCATTTGTGTCCTCTTATTTATAAACTTCGTTATAATTAAACGGTTTTTTTTCACCGTCAATAATATGATAACATTGATTTTCTGCCAGAGAGAATATAGGTTTGTCATGCTTTAATGAATCAGAATAAACATCAACAACTCTTATGCTTTCCTTGTCAAATTCCTCAAAAAGACGGCGTACCTTTTCCTCATCACGGCAATTCTTACCAATAATTACACCTGTTTTATAATTATGGCGGGTGCAAATCAGTTTATCAAATCCAATCCTATGACTGAGCTCATTCAAAAGAAAATCAGGGCTTGCACTGATTACAACCGTATAACGTTTTTTATCCTTAAACCAAGTATGTACCTGCTTCTCATGCTTATCCCAAAAGCGTTTAACCGCTTTCTCCTTCGGAATCATTGGCCAATAAATAAAGCAGGTTTTTTTGAAGGTAGTAAAATCAATTATATGCAGCAGCATAAGTATTGCCGCAATCCCCTCAATAGGCAGCAGTATTATACACCATGGATAATGCAATAAGCAATATATTGAAAAAAGCGTACCGCTGTCAAACGGAACTATTGTTTTATCAAAATCATAGATGTCAATTTCTTTTTTATCCATAAATTTCCTATATTCCTTCTGCATTAAATGATATATTAATACTTTTGTTACTGCTGAACTGAGTAAGCTTTATTCCCGCTGCATTGAACATTGCTTTGCTGGCAAGAGTTGCAGGAGTATCAGCATACTTGTCCGATATGTAAATAACCTCTTTTATGCCGCTTTGAATAATTGCCTTAGCGCACTCGTTGCATGGAAACAGTGCAACAAAAATCCGAGCACCGTTAAGGCTCTGACCGCCTGCATTGAGAATTGCATTAAGCTCTGCATGGCATACGAACGGATATTTTGTATCATTCTGACTGTCAGCTGTACGCTCCCAAGGGAAAACATCATCACTGCATCCTCGGGGAAAGCCGTTGTAACCAACTGAAATTATTTTATTGTCATCCCCAACAATACAGGCACCTACCTGCGTATTAGGGTCCTTGCTTCGCATCGAGGCTAGCAGTGAAACACCCATAAAGTATTCGTCCCAGGAAATATAATCTTCACGCTTTGGCATAATATTCTCCTTATGTATAATTAATTGCAGGGCGGATAAAATCCGCCCGCATACTGTCGATTCCTTTATTTTAATGCACTGACAAATTCGTCAAGCTCAGGGCAATCCATATCCTCAACTGCACCTGCATCAACCTGTTTAGCCGCAGCCGGATTAATAGGCAGTTTTGCAAGAACAGGAACACCAAGCTCCTTTGCGGTTTCCTCAATTTGCGAATCGCCAAAAATATTAAGCTTTTTGCCGCAGTCAGGGCATTCATAATAACTCATATTTTCAACAAGACCGAGCACGGGCACGCCCATCATCTTTGCCATATTAAATGCCTTGTTTACAATCATCTTAACCAAATCCTGCGGCGTTGAAACAATTACAATACCATCAACAGGAAGCGATTGAAATACAGTCAGTGCAACATCGCCTGTTCCGGGAGGCATATCAACAAATAAATAATCAAGCTCGCCCCAGTTAACATCGCTCCAGAACTGCTGAATAACTCCGCTGATTACGGGACCGCGCCATACTACAGGCTGGTTCTCATCTTCAAGAAGAAGATTAATGCTCATCATCTTGATTCCGGTTTTAGTAACAGCAGGCAAAAGACCTGTTTCGTCTTGCATAGCACGGCTTGTAATACCAAAAGATTTAGGCACTGACGGACCTGTTACATCCGCATCAAGTATACCAACCTTAAGACCTGCCTTTTGGCATTTTGCTGCAAGAAGGCAGCTGACAAGACTTTTGCCGACTCCGCCCTTGCCCGACACTACGCCGATAACCTTTTTAATATTTGAATACTCATTCATTGGCTTTAAAAAGCTCTGTGGATTTTCTCTTTCACTGCAATTGCTTGAGCAGCTTGAACAATCATGTGTACATTCGCTCATATCTGTTCATCTCCAATAATAAATTTATAGAATTTTATCATAATAATATTAATAATACAACACCGTAATTTTGAATTTTTTATTATTCATAGCTCCTGATAGTCATTACAACTTTGCCGAGCACCGAAAGCTCATCAACAATAATGGGCTTATAATTATCATTTTCGGGCTGTAATCTGAAATGACCGTCCTCTTTAAAAAATCGCTTTACCGTTGCCTCTTCTTCTACAAGGGCAACAACAATATCACCATTTTGAGCAACAGGCGTTTTGTCAATAACAACAATATCACCATCAAGAATTGCTGCATTAATCATTGAGTCACCCTTAACCCGAAGGGCAAACAAATCCCGACCCTTGCTGTTAATCGGAATGGGAATATAATCCTCAATGCTTTGTACTGCCAATATCGGCTGGCCGGCAGTTACAGTTCCGATAAGCGGAACATGATATGTTTTTGAACCCTGATTTGATATTCTGATTGTTCGCTTTAAATTAGGATCACGCTTAATATAGCCTAACTGTTCAAGGGCATTTAGATTATATTGAACAGATGAGGTTGATTTTAACCCGACTGCTGCTCCAATCTCTCTGACTGACGGGGCAACTCCTCTCTCATCTATTATGTCCTTAATGTAATCAAAAACCGCTTGCTGCTTTTTAGTTAATTGTTCCACAAGTCAATCTCCTTTATTATTAATATATAAATTTTATACTATTATATATAGTATCACTATATTGGCGCAATGTCAAACATATGTACTGATTTTTTCCCTTAAATATTTAATTTTAAAAAAGTGTTGACATTTTACCAAATATACGATATAATCTTGCTTGCAATTGAAATGGCTTTATAGCTCAGTTGGCTAGAGCACTCGGTTCATACCCGGGGTGTCACTGGTTCGAATCCAGTTAAAGCCACCAACGGCCCGGTGGTCAAGAGGTTAAGACACCGCCCTTTCACGGCGGTAACACGGGTTCAATTCCCGTCCGGGTCACCAAATAAAAAACAGTCACTTTTTGTGGCTGTTTTTTGTTTTTCAATTGAATAATGTTGTTTGTGTAACAATATATGATTTCATTTTCTTTTCAATTATTACATCATTTTCCATAACTTCCCCATATAATAATGGAGAATTGGGATTGTGCTTGTTTGAATTATTTTTCACCATTTTATTACTAAAATTCGCATAGCAATACACACAACCATTTTTACAAGTATTATATGCTCCGATGTCAATACTTGAAGCACAACCACATGCATCACGCTGCCCCGTATCTTTAGACACATTAAGAGAATAATTTCCTATTCTCTCAATGCGTTTTTTATCTATACAACTTGCATGAGGAACATCAAATTTATTATATTTTTCAGAACATGTATCAACGAAGATACCTGCTTTTAAAGCAATTTCTTTAAAAGAGATTATAATCTCATCTCTTTGTGATTCATTTGGAACTATTATTCCATATTTATTCATATTTGATCTAATGTTCTTATACGAATCCAAAAAGCTAACTGTGCATTTTTCAGTATAATCAGAAAGCTTTTCTACTAAATTCTTAAAAAATTTAATATGATATTCAACTGTATATTTTTTTGTTATGAGAATCGGATCATATCTCCAGACAACTCGCTCTCTTCCGATTTGTTTTGAAAGAGTTTGGAAGCATGGAATAATCATATCTTTTTTTGAAGGAACATTCGGCTCTATATCTTTACCATATGATGTTAATGTGAATTGAAAATAATATGGATAATTATCTATTTCGTCAATTCTATTTAGCATATTGCTCGGATTTTTCGTCCAAAAAATAATTCCGTCAATAACTTCTCTTGAAAGCGATATTCGACTTATCTGATGAATGTTCATTGGATTTCTAACATATAAATATCCTTCTTTTATTCTATTAAAAAACCAATCAGAATAATAATTGGGAATATCCGTTCTTCTGCTTGCACTTATAATCAATTTATTCTACCTCTATAATAAGCTGTACACTTGAACAATTCAAGGCAGCCTTATAATTATTTTTAATATTTTCTGGAACAGAAAATATATTTCTTTGCCGTTCATATACTTCAGCACCATCATAATGGTGGTCTTTTTTAAATGCTTTTTTTATATTTGTTGATATAGTAAATCCTGCATCTTCAATATATTGTATCAACATATCAAATGTATCTCTGCCTGTATAACAGCTATCAGCGTCATTTATTATTATTAACATTGGAGTATCTGGCATTTTATTACTAACTATTTTTTCAACAATCTCTTTAAACCAATTATAGACTACGAATTTTCTATCACCGTCATAGATAAATGAAATAAGATATTCTATTATTATAACATTACAATCATTTATTTCATGATTGTCTAAAAATGTTATTGCATCGCAATCCCTAATAAAACTAATGTCATAATTACTAAAAACATTAATCATTTTGTTATGTATCTTTTCTAAGTAAGTATTATTATCAATCCCTTGATAAATAATTTCTTTTCTCACCAACAAATCTGAATTCAGACAATCAAATGCCATCAAATCTGGAGCGGCACCGCATCCAAAAGAAACAATATTAAATTTATTGTATCGAGACAAATCAATACTTCTAAGAGCATAAATTATTTCAGAACAATACTTGTAAGAATACTTACATACATAATAATCTAATAAATGCTCACATTCGTAATTATCTCTAATTTCTTTTTTGTGATAATGCAAATCATATAAGCATTTATTGCAATCATGATTACAACTCTTGTCACATCCTTCACATCTTCTTTTTTGGAATTCATTATCACAAAAGTTTACTATTTCATTAATACGCATATTTATTACTCCTTTAGTTTAACATAAAAACAGTTTTTTGTACAATATAAAACTTCTGTTTTTTGTCTATTAAATATTTAAGTTAAATTAACTAGATATACATTATCAAGTTATAATATATAAGCGTACGAAATTAAATTTGTGACAAAAATTCATAAAAGCCCAGCCAAATTAATTGTCTTAGCTTTTATGAATCAAAATATAAGTTATTACATTTACTCTTTTTCCTTAACAGGAACCCATATTTCACTTTTGTAATCTGGTGAGTTCATCTCACCTGCAGGATATGCCTCAATATCCATTTCATAAGTCGGTTCATAGCTTGCTGTAGGAAAGAATTCTGCGCAAATTTTGTGCCATGTTTCCTGCATTGCGTTTGGCATAGCGCCAACACACTCAAACACGGCCCATGTGCGTGCAGGTATTTCATTGACTCTGAAACCGTCAGGGATATCCGTATTATCATTATATACAGCAGCAATACTGTAATCAAAGGTCTTTTTATCGGTTAAATCACCGCCATAGCATATACCGAATATGTAATCTCTGTTTTCTGTAATACTTAACAGCTTTGCAACCGTGCCGTTTTTATGCGATTCTGTCCAGAAATCAGGAATCGTATTTTTGTTTTTTGAATCGTCAATATCCTGAACACTTATTTTTTCTAACACTTTAAACGATTCTTTTCTTACAATTTTGTAGTTCATTAAACTACCACCCTTCAAATTAATTTCAACAGAAAGACGGGAAAACGATTTCAGTATAGAATTATTTTTCTTTGCATCAGACGGAGTTATGCCGTGAAACTTTACAAACGCCCTTGAAAAGCTCTCGGGTGATTCATAACCGTATTTAAAAGCAGCATCAATTACTTTAATATCGGTGGCAGCTAACTCATTGCCGGCAAGAGTAAGTCTGCGATTGCGTATATATTCTCCGAGTGAACAACCGCAAAGAATGCCGAATATTCGCTGGAAATAAAACACAGAGAAGCCTGAATGTTTTGCAATTTCACTAAAATCAATCTGATTTGTTAAATTGTTTTCAATATAATCAATTGCATTTTCAAGGCACTTGGCATAATTCATATATCTTCCCCTTTCTGTAAAACTAATTATATCAACAGCAATTTTTATAATCCTAACATTTTATGCTTTTTAGTGCAAGACAAATTAAATAAAAAATTCAATTGTCAAATTTTTTCATTTGTATTTTATAATACAGTGCACAAAATATACTTGCAAGATGAAATAGAAATCGTTTTTTAAAAGCGTAAGACGGTTTTAACAAATGATTTTTATCTTGCAATAATATGAAAAAGAGGTGTATTTAAATGTCAAGTTCAAAGAATGTTGTTCCAGAGGCTAAGGAAGCTCTTAACAGATTTAAGATGGAGGCAGCTGCTGAGGTTGGTGTGCAATTACATATTAAAAATTCAAAAAGCGCTAGTTTAAGCCGAATTCCACAAGCCGAAAAAACGGAAATGTTGGTGTTCAATCACATCAAAACAGCAAAAATACACAAAAAAGCCGATACATAACCCAAAATTTTAAGCCGGGAGCACTTGCTCCCGGCTATATTTTTAATAAACAATTTATAAGTTATACAAATTTTAAGTTATACAAATTTTTCAAATCATTTTTCAGATTCTCAATAATAGTTTCATCATCAGCATCTGCAAAATATGTTTCATTGTCTTCAAAAAGGTTTTTTACAGCCTCATTATGATTGCCTGCCGTTTCAAGCACATAAGAATTAATCCCTTCAACAAATGTAAATTTAAAATGAATATCCTCTTTAAAATAACATACGCTTTTATTCGGCAGTTTCTTTTTGACACAGCCGAATTCCGTAAATATATTATCAATTGCTTTACTGTCTATCATATTTAACCCCTTTCACAAGAACGCGTTCAACCTTTCTTTTCCATTGTCATTCTGTATAATTTGTTCATATGTTCCTCCACATAATCTCTGCTTGCAGAATAATATCCTTTAATGCTTCTCCGGTTTTTAATTTAAATTCAAGCAATTCGTCAGTTGATTTAAAGCAGCTTTCTGTTTCAGGTTTATATGCTTCACAAATCGAAAATGTTTTATTCTGTTCATACTCAATAGTATAATCAATGTTTTTCCATCTGATTTCAATTTCTTTCCCTATAACCAGACTTTCTTTAAATTCTTCTATATTCTTATAATTCGGATATTCTAAAATATGCTCATTTTTTGTATACATATATACTCCTTTGAATGATTTAAATTCAGGGATTTTCCCATTCGGATAATTAATAGGTGATTGCGGATTTGGATATCCATTGCTCCAATCAATTTCATGATCATGTGGATTTGTATGCTTATCAGGTCTTTTATGATCAGAAAAATGGCGTTCTTTTTCAGCCTTTCCATCTTTACCGATTTTTGTTAAACGTCTTTCTCCGTTTTTATCAACAGTTTCTTTAATTTCTCCGGGCTTTCCCAAAAATCGTTTAGCATCCTCGTTTTTTGGATACCATGTTGGCTTTGGATTAGCAGAATTCCCACCACTGGCAGAACCACCGCCCTTATGCAATGGCTCAAATGTTGTTATAAATGTCTTTTTTACAAAAAAGCCTTTACTCAAATTATTTGTTTCGGCATAATCAACTTCGATAATATCACCTTTCATTTCATCAAAAGGCTTGCCATAACAAATGATTTTTTTCGGCTTTATTCTGCTGAGCATTTCATTGTATCCAATCATAAAATGTGATTTTTCATTTCTGACGCCAAGGGTTGAAACAGCAACTGCGCTGCCCTTTTCAATTCCGTCAAAGCAGAAATTAAAACTTGTTAAGTCACCCCACCGTACTGTCGGTATAACACTGACACCCTGCTCCTGAAGATATGCACCTACCCATCTGTTTTTAAAGGTACTGAACAACTGCAACGCTATCGGCATTTCCGTAAACATACTGAAATCAGGTGTCAAAACTGCTTTATACTGTTTCAGCGTTTCCAATTTCTTTTCCGGATTGATGTATATGCTCTCAAACCTGTAATCGTCAAGAAAGAAATGTACAATACTATCATAATCTTTACTTTGATTAATTTTATCATAACCTATCAGCTTTACATCTTCAAGACTTATTTCTTGTTTTTTAACAAGAGGTAATTTGAACATACCAACACTTTTAAATTGATTCCGCAGGAACATAGGATTGTTCCTGTATTCATAACTTGTAATTTTTATCATCTCCAATTTAATATTATCCCTTTTGGGATAAGCTCACAGATTAGAGATGATTTTGTGTTTTGTCAAGCATTTTACCCATAATTTAATAAAATATAGTGTGAATATGCTATAATATGCACTTTAGAAATCTGAATTTTTCAATCAACAAACTCATACCTCAACCAAATTTATATATTGGCATATCATTTTAAAACTGATATAATTAAAACAAAGGAATAAAAACTAAATAAGGTGTAATTATTATGGAACTGAAGAAAATTAATTTTGATTTTTCTGTATGCAAAGTGAAAAAAATTCGGTCATCAGATTTAAACGCAGAATTTTGCTTTATAGGAAAAACAGATGAAGAATTATCATTAGTATGTTTGACTGAAAATGCTCCTGATGATGCTTTGGAAAAGGATGATGACTGGAAAGCCTTTCGTATTCAAGGAACTTTGGATTTTTCTCTAATCGGTATACTTGCTCCGATTGCAGATATATTGGCAGAAAATCAGATAGGAATCTTTGCCGTTTCAACCTATAATACAGACTATGTTCTTGTAAAAAAAGAAAACTTTGAAAAGTCGTTAAAAATTTTGGAAACAAACGGATATAAAATAATTTGAATTTTGAGAGGTAAAAATGCCTATTACCATAAATATTTATTATACGGGAACAAATGGAAACGCAAAGAAATTTGCTGAAGAAATGACATCAAGCAAAATTGTAAATGATATTCGTGCTGAGAGCGGAAATATCAGATATGATTACTTTTTTCCAATGGATGATGAAGAAACCGTACTTTTAATTGACAGCTGGGAAGATCAGAAATCAATTGACATTCATCACGTGTCACCTATGATGCAGCAAATTATTAAATTACGAGAGAAATATGATCTTCATATGAAGGTTGAACGATATGTTACAGATGAAGCAGGGATTCCAACTCAGGATAAAACATTCATAAAGAAATAACCTGAATAAATTATGGGGAGTTAGGATATGAAAAAATATAAAATCGCATCCATTCTGATGTTTATTCACGGAGCTTTTATGGAAATCGGCGGGTGCCTGTGTCTGATACCTGCGCTGATATTCGGAAGTGACCGCTTTGATATGAGCAAGTATTTTTCTTTCATCGTTCCGTATTTTCAGGATAATTTGTATATGATGAGCATTATCGGACTGATTTACGGAATCGTCAGAGTTATCGGCGCAGTAGGACTGTGGAAAAACAGAATGTGGGGATTGGTCCTTTCAATCATAAATTGTGTTATAACAATGACTCTGATGATGTTTATGCTCCCTGCCGGTATTATGGACGGAATACTCGCATGCAGTGCGTTAATTCTGATTTTAGTACAATACTTTGGAAATAAGAAGATTATTAATTAAATTTTATGTAGGTGTATAATGGCAACAAGTAAAGAATATATGGAATTTCTAATGGAGCAGCTTGCAGAACTTAATTATATTTATTATCGCAGAATGATGGGTGAGTATATCATATATTACAAAGACAAGGTTGCCGCCTACATATGCGATGAACGCTTTCTGGTTAGACCTGTCCCATCTGCAATCAAACTGCTCCCAAATGCAGAATACGATTCAATGATGGAGGGTGGCAGAAAGAAGCTTTTGCGTATCGATGATGTTGATAATAAAGAGCTTTTAGTAAAATTATTTGAATCCATTTATGATGAACTGCCTGCCCCAAAATCAAAAAAGAAGAAAGAATTATAGAAATTAATATGACAAATAAAATTATTATAATCAGAGGGAACTCGGGCAGCGGCAAAACGACTGTTGCTAAAGAATTATGTAAACAATTAGGACAAGACTGCATGCTGCTTTCTCAGGATGTGATTAGAAGAGAAATATTACATACAAATGACGGTAAAGAAAGCAAGGCAATAGATTTACTGATTGAATTCATTTTGTTCGGGAAGAAAAACAGTAAAATAATTGTTCTTGAGGGTATTCTCAATTCCGTTTGGTATAAGCCATTGTTTGATATAATTGAAAATAATTTTTCTGACATATACGCATATTATTATGATATCTCGTTTGAAGAAACAGTAAAGCGCTTTCATACCAAAGAAAATGTCAATTTCACTGAAGAAGATATGAAACGCTGGTGGAATGAAAAAGATGTATTAGGTTTTGATAATGAGAAATTCATAAGCCAAGATATGTCAGTTGAAGATACTGTAAAAATGATATTAGGTGATATAAATGATTAACATTTTGCTTGAAGAATATGACATAAATGCCCCATGGCTTTATAAGGATTTGAAAAATTACATAATGCCGGACTATTCCGTGGCAGTAGTGGCTTTTTCTTTTCGGGACAGCAAAGTTAAATCTTTGTCTGATTGGAATACTTTGTACGGTAAAGAAAACAGTATGTATTATAACGGTATAGTAGGTGGGTTTACTGCCTATGGTATATCTGAAAATAATATTTCATTTATCAACTATTTTACTGACACCAAGGAATCGGCTGAGCAGAAAATCAAGCAAGCTGATATTCTATATTTCCTTGGCGGTCGACCGGACAGAATGATGGACAGAATCAAGGAATTTGATTTGGTAGATGTGTTGAAAGAGCATAACGGAATCATTATGGGATATAGCGCAGGTGCTGTTATTCAATTATCAGAGTATCATTTATCTCCTGATAAAGACTATCCGGAATTTAAGTATTACGAGGGACTTTCCTATTTAGACGATTTCTATTTGGAAGTTCATTATGAAGGCACTGAAGTACAGAATAACGCTATCCGGCGTGTATTAAAAGAAAGAGAAAAAACAGTATATGCAACTGCATTGAGAACAGGTGCTATACTTGTTGACAACGGTAAAATCAAACTGCTTGGAGATGTTAAAACATTTAAAGCGTAGGAGTGATGCTTAGTGGCAAAAGTAATTGTATTTGATTTAGGCGGAACCCTAATGGAATTTAAAGGTATGCCGCCTGTATGGATTGATTATTATAAAGTCGGATTTGACAGCGTCAACGCAAAATATAATCTTGGCTTAACTGACAGTGATATCGACAGGTCTGTCCAAATCATGAAATCATTTAATCCAAGGGTTAATTACAGAGAGAATGAAATTGCTCCATATGATATTTTCAAAAAGGCAACTGCTGATTGGAACAAAGAATTAGACATCAACAGCATGATTGAAAGCTTTTTTGCAGGAATCAATCTTGAAACGGTTATATATGATTATTCTTTTAAGCTGTTAGAAAAATATAAATCTAATGGATATAAAATCGCCTGTTTAACAGATTTGCCGAGCGGTATGCCTGATTATATTTTCAGGAAACCGTTAGCAGAGCTGATAGACAAACTGGATTTATATGTTTCATCACAAAGCTGTGGGTATAGGAAACCCAATAAATTCGGTTTGCAATATATTGCTGATTATTTTAATACCGATATAAAGGATATTATGTTCATTGGCGATGAAGAGAAGGATAAACAAGCCGCACAAAATGCAAGCTGTAAGTTTATGTTTATTACAAAATTGTTAGAGAAAGTATAAAACTAATAACCTCCTTTGGAATGATTAAAACACCAAAGGAGGTCTTGTTATTTGAATATTCGGTTTAGATTTTCAGACTTTTAGAATCACCCGAAGAATTTTTGAAAAACATAATATAATAAATCGGGATATAGGTTATCTTGCCTTTTGTTGTAACGGTGCGTTCGTTGGACACAACAAATGCCTTTTTGATATGATAATCCTCATTTTTAACAAAGGTATTCAGCGCACTGTGGACCGTATAATCCTTGCCTGATTTCACTTCAATCGGAACAGCTGAAAGGCTGTCATAATCATCAATCAGGTAATCAACCTCGCCTTTATTGCGATTATCGTAGTAGAACAGCTTATATCCGTGTGCAATCAGCTCGCTTGCGATAACACTTTCGTAAACAGAGCCGAGATTGATACTTCTCTCATCATCCAAAACAGCACGGATATTGTTTCCGTAAAGAATTCCCGTAAGGATTCCAACATCATTGAGATACAATTTCAGCAGGTTCTTCCCTGTCGATTCAATCAGCGGAAAAACAGGATTGGAGATAGCCTGAACATTGAGGGCTATGCCTGCGCTGATTAAATACTCAAATTCATCCTCGTAATCGCCAAAGGTTTTGCCCTTTTTGTTTTCAATACTCTGTGCTACAACCCGCTTTTTCTTATTCTCCATATTTGACGGAATCAGGTCATAGATACGGCGAATTTTGAGCTTTTTCTCCTCATCATATTTTGACGCATCGGCAGAGTAATAATCATGAATTTCGCTTTGAATTTCTCTGACAGAAAGAATATTTTTTTCTGCAAGAAAGGAGTTGACCGCATCAGGCAGTCCGCCCACAAGCAGATATTTACGGAACAAATCCATCATTTTATTGTGCATAGGCTCATCAAGTGCTTCAAGCCTTTCAAACTTTTTCTGCATGGCAGAAATTGCGATTTCATTCATTCCGTTTGCGTACAAAAATTCCTCAAAATCAAGCGGAAACATTCTGACCTTGCGAATACTGCCCATAGGAATTGAGGTCGTCTGCGACAGCGTAACACCCAAAAGCGAACCGCTTGCGATATAGGTAAACCTGTCGTCCTGGGACAAAAACTTTAAGAGCGTGAGCAAATGCGGATATGCCTGAATTTCATCAATAAAGATTAAGGTATTTTCTTTTTTCTTCATTTTATTGCCTGCAAGCATGCTGACTTGAAGATAAAAATCCTCCACTGTTTTTGTGTTTGCAAACAGGCGGTCACCCAAAGCGTCCTCAACCATATTGATTTCAATAAGATTTTCAAACAGCTTATTGCCTACATATCGAATGATGTATGTCTTTCCAACCTGCCTTGCGCCGTCAATCAAAAGTATTTTTTTTGAATTCGATTTTAAATGCGATTCAATTAAAGATTCTATTTTACGATATAGCATACTTCACCTCTGTTATGACTTTTCAAATAAATTATAGCATATAAAAACCAACTTTTCAATATAATTTAATCGACAATTTTCCGACTTTTCAAAAAAACAAATAAAACAATAATATATAGCAGACAGGCAACAACCAAATAGGAGTAACAAATATTAAATGTTAATATGCGTTGCTTGAAGCAACTGACACTCCCCCATATAATAGGGGTAACAATTAAATGAAAGGCGGTTATTTCTAATGCTAAATGAAAACATTAAATCAATCAGAAAATCAAAAGGACTTTCACAGGAAGAACTTGCAATCAAACTGAATGTAGTACGGCAGACAATTTCCAAATGGGAGAACGGATTGTCGGTTCCCGATTCCGATATGTTAATTACCATATCGGAGGTGCTTGAAACACCTGTAAGCACTTTGCTTGGGGAAGCTGTTGCTGAAACGAAGGCTGATGACTTGAAAGCAATTTCCGAAAAGCTGGAGGTTATAAACCTGCAGCTCGCATGGAGAAAGGCAACGAGAAGAAAAATACTTCATTGGTTGCTTGTCTCGCTGTGTGCGATCATAGTAATAGTTTTTGCAATCTTAATTGTATTAAACAGTCCCTACTTAAGCTGGAATTATAATGACCCTGAAATTGCAGTTTTCGGAACAGCTTTTCACGCTTTTGAATATCTGTTTGTCAGATCAGCACCGATTGTCTTTATAGGAGCAATTGTAGGAATTTTCCTGACACGAAAGAAAGTATAAAACTGCTTTGCTTTTTGGATACAGTTCAGATTTAAACTTTACTATTTAATAGGACAGGTCAACATATCATCAAAAAGACAGACACAGAGCCGATAAACTTGTGAGTAATCACAGTTTGTCGGCTCTGCTATTTATATACCTTTAACTAAAGCTTATTTCAGCATTTGATTAAGAATATCAATATTTATTTTTGCAAGCTCCTCATATTTATCAAACTTACTGAAATAATTAATACAGATAATCTGAATTGAATAAATTATATATTTAATTGCTGATTTTTCCAAAGATGTCAGCGGAGTTAAACTTTCATAGCCGTCAATAACAGCATTCAATATTTTTCTCCACTCACTTAAGCTTACATCTTTTGAATAACTTTCTGACAGAATTGAAGTTGCCGAATAGCAAATATCAAATATTCTGACATTATATTCACTCAAATCAAAATCAAGAAAGCCTTTGAAAACACCATTATCAAAAATCATATTTGACGGATTGATGTCCCTGTGAATCATCTGCTTTGGCAATTCATCATATATCGCACCGAATGTTTCTTGATAATCGTTTACGAAATCTTCAGTTAAAATACCCTTCTCGTTTAAGCAAGGCAGTATGGAAAGGACTTCGCTGTAAATATTCTTTTCATCATAATTGGATTTGTCAAAATCAAGAAGTGCAGTATGCAGCTTTGCAATATTTTGCCCTATTTGAAAAGCAATGCTCATATCGTTAAAAATATCATCACAGCTTAACTGCTCACCGATAATTCTCTTTTGCAATATAAAATACAAATCACCGCTTTGATAATAGCTTTCTCCTTTGACTGTCTTAATCATTTCCGATGCAGGTAATCCTGCATGGATAAGTGCGTTCGTTATGCTTATATTATTTTTAATAAAACCGATGTTATTAGTATATTTCATAACATAACTACTGCCGATATAAAATGCATTTTCACTTTGCTTTCCTGTATTCCTATTAAAAATATTGTTTATCTCAGCATTTTCAATATTCCATTCTTTCAAGACATTTTTGATTTTATCCTTAGAAATCATAATATGTTCCTCCTGCAAAATATTCATTTTGTAAGGCTTTGAGCCTTTGTGATTTTTTATAAATTCAGATGGAGAGCATTTGTATTCTCGCATAAATGCTTTATAAAAGCCTGCGTATGAATCATATCCGTATTCAAAGGCAGTTGCCGTTTTGGATTTGCCCTGTGAAATATCATATATTGCATACAACAATTTTCTGCGGACAATGTATTCTGCAGGTGCCAAACCAACATATTGCTTAAACAATCTGCAATAATGCTCATAGGAGTAGCCAGCATGATTACATAAATCGGCAACCGAAAATTTATCTTTTATGTTTTCATCAATACAATCTATGCTGTATTGAATAATTGATTTGATACGCATACTATCCCTCTTTCTTTAATACCTGCAAGTATGAATATAGCATACCATATTTTAATCATAAAAACATTTCCTGATTTGATGTATTTTAAATTGAACTTTCATATCAATCAGTTATATGGTACAATGTTAACAGTTATTTTTATAATGATTTTCAAAGTGAGATAATGAATAAATGTTTAAGAATAATAAGAAAGACTTATAAAAGCAGGTGAAATGATGAAAATAAAGGAATTAAAAGAATGTGAAAAAATATATCCTGAAAAAATTGAAGGTACTTCTGAATGGTTTTATTGCAATTTATCGGATGGTGTTGATGTCGAGGATATATTAGATTGCCAAGATGAATATATGGGAAACAAAGTATATCTTATCCATATTTCAGGCAAAATATTTGAGCCTGTCAAACAAGAAAAGAATATCTATTTAAGCAATCCTGTTTACAATGTTGATGACAATGCATTTGCAATTGTGAAATTTGATTTCAATAAAAAGATCATTCAGATTTTAAAATATGATATTGAAACGAATCATTGCTCCGTTGTCGGTGAAGTACCCTTGTCAAAGGGTGGAGATTTAATAAATGTAGGTGTTTTGCAAAATTCATATACATTGGTTAAACACGAAAATCTGGACGATTTCGCAATCTTTTTATATCCTGTTGAGAAAAAAATTCAATTAGAGGAAAATGAGGTATTGGTTTTATTGAATGATAATAAATTAATATCATTCAAGTGGATTGAGGACCCTGATTACCGTGAAGAAATAATTATCAGAAATTTTGAAACAAATGAAGTTTTAGAAAGAAAAGATGGTTTTAATGCAATAATGCCGAATGGAGAATTTTGGCTGTTATGCAAATAGCCTTGAAAAACAAAACACTATTATAAGCCTTCACAAAGGCGAAAAACAGATATCTGCATATTGATTTTCAAAGTGACATTCAAAGTGACAAATCCATTGAACAAAATGTCACTTTGGACGAATTAGCTTTACTCCAACTGATTTCAAAAAATCCATCAATTACACAAATTCAGTTAGCTGAAAAAATGCAAGTAACAGACAGAACAATCAAGCGAAAAATGAAATTATTACAAGAAAAAGGCTTGATTCAAAGGGTGAACGGCAAACGCAACGGTTACTGGAAAATAATGGGGGAATTATAAATAACTGAAAAATTTGTTATGCGTGAAAATAATATACCAGATGGTATGCTGCACGACCAAAACCTTTATGAAATATCATTAGAAAACGGAGTACTGACATTAAGCTTTAATATTTTCTTAAGCAAAGAAGAATACGGAGAAAATGATTTTGCAAAGAAGTATTTTGAATATAAAAAGTGTCACATAAGATGTTACCTTGAAGATGAATATTTCTGTGACGTTCGCCTTGAAACAACGCAGAATAAACACGGCAAAGGAAAATTTCAATATTTATCTATAAACGAATTTGTTGAAATTGCCAATGAAGAAATTAAGAAAAGAGCAGATAACCCGTGGGAATATCTTGATACATATGTTTCTCCAAATATCAGAAGTGCCAAAATTGAACTTTGTACTGATATAAAATATAAAGGTACTAATTATTCAATGTGTACCTTGGAGCTTGAAACAAAAGAGATTGAATATATCTGGGAGTAAAAATGCTTGAATTAAGAAAATATAAAAACAGTGACGCAAAGTACATAGTCAGTTGGCTCAAAAATGAATACGCCTTTCGTCAATGGAGTGCAGACAGATATGACAGCTATCCGATAACTGCTGATGATATGAATCATTATTATGCACAATACAGTGATGATGAGTTATATAAATTAACTGCAGTTGACGGCAGCGAAATCATCGGACATCTTACGATCCGATTTACTGATGAAGCAAGAAAAACTGCCCGTATCGGCTTTGTAATTGTTGATGACTGTCAAAGAGGAAAAGGCTATGGTAAACAACTTGTTTCATCTGCATTGGAATATGCCTTTGATAAATTAAATGCCGCCAAAGTAACCTTGGGTGTTTTTGAAAATAATACCCCTGCGATTCATTGTTATCTATCCTGCGGTTTTCAGACAGTTGAAACAGAAATTACTGAAAGCTATAAGTGTATGGGCGAAATCTGGAATTGTATTGAAATGGAAATGGACAAGCAATAACCTCTAAAGGAATTATATTATGCTAAAAGATTTGAGTTTAGAAGAATTATGGGAACTATTCCCTATTACTTTCGTTGATAGCAATATAAAATTTGAAAAGCAATTTTTGACTGAAAAAGAGAATCTGGAATTGCTGTCAGGCAATTCTATCAAAAGAATCAGTCATATCGGCAGTACGGCTATAAAAAGTATCAAAACAAAACCTATCGTTGATATTTTAATAGAAACAGATTTTGATAATAAAGACATTATTAAAGAAATACTGCTTAACAATCATTATATTTTGATGCGTGAAGCACCTGACAAAATATCCTTTAACAAGGGATATACAATAAACGGTTACGCCGATACTGTATTTCACATTCACATAAAGGAATTCGGCGATTGTGACGAGCTGTATTTCAGGGATTATTTGAATGATAATTTGTCAAAAGCAAAGGAATATGAAAAATTAAAAGAAGAATTATATAACAAATATAAACCGAACAGAGATTTATACACCGCTGGTAAAACAGAATTTGTTGCCAAGATAGTAAATACAGCAAAAGAAAGATATAAGGATAGATATTAATCAAAATTTTGGAGTAATTATATGGTAAAGTCAAACATCAAAAAAGAATTTCATTGTAATATAGAAAAGCTATGGGATATAATCACGGACAACACAAATTATGCTTGGAGAAGTGATTTATCAAAAATAGAAATCGTTGACGATAATCATTTTACAGAATATGCAAAAAACAACTTCCCGACTTATTTTACAATTACTTCAAAACAGAAATATAAAGAGTATAAATTTGATATGGAAAATGCAAATATGACGGGCAAATGGACAGGCTTATTTAAAGAATTGCCGAATGGAAATGTTGAACTTGATTTTACAGAAGAAGTACATACAAATCATTTTACATACAAATCATTTAATAATGAAATTATTAGCTAAACCTTATTTAAGAAGTATGCAGAAAAGATATATGCGAGATTTAGAAAAGGAAATAAAGAAAACCGAATGTGATACAAAAGTTATATGATATGGATAGTTGATACTTATCATTATCTATGATATTATATTCGTGCAAGGATAAAAACACATCCCGGTAGGTAGTCCGGGAGCAATACAGTTTTCTTGTATTGTCAGTAACCTGCCTCCTTTGGTTGTCCCTTTCTTGCTTATTTTCAGTAAAAGGAGGGATTATATGGTCGAGATCGTATCATCAATAACAGTACTTTTTGATGAGCCTTTCTGGATTGCGATTTATGAAAGACAATTCGGCAATAAATATGAAGCCTGCAAAATCACATTCGGCGCAGAACCGAAGGATTATGAGGTTTATGATTATCTGCTGAAAAATTATGAGTCTTTAAAATTCAGTCCGACCATAAAAACAAAGGTGCTTGCTGATAAAAATGTTAATCCGAAGCGAATGCAAAGACTGGTTAACAAGCAACTGAACAGCGCTGGTATAGGAACGAAGGCACAGCAGGCATTCAAGCTGATGCAGGAACAGTCCAAGCAAGCCCGTAAAATTTCTTCCAAACAAAAGCGTGAGGAAGAAAAAGAGCGTAGGTTTGAACTGAAATCTGCAAAGCGCAAAGAAAAGCATAAAGGTCACTAATTTATGCAAGCCAAGGCGATATTGCCTTGGCTTTTTCTGCACATTTTGATATAACAGGCAATAATTTTGAAGTCAGGTTATGCTATTATTAAACTGCACTTGCAAGTGTTATTTGAAAAAAAGAAGGGGAAATAAATAATTCCATAAATATGACACGCAGGTAATTTATTCTTACCTGCGTAATTTTTGCTTTTATATAATATTGTGATACCAAAACATTGACAAAAACAGAATAAAATAATATAATAGTGTAAATAATGATAATATACACTATTAAGGTGGTGAAATGATGACAGATTATCGTAAATTATGTATAGACTTGTTTGGTACAGATGATGAAAATGAACTAAAAAAAATAGCTGGCAGACTCCGTGGAGGAAGAAAAAATTCACTAACGAAAAATGATATTGAAAATGCAATAAAAATGCAGCAAAAAGGCAAAACAACAAAAGAAATTGCCAAGCATTTTGGCGTCAGCCGTCAAACCATCTCAAAGTATCTAAACAAACCTTTGAGTGATGATTTTGTTATGCGTCTTGATTTTATGTATAAGCAAAAGGTTTGCACAGAAATATATGTTGATTATCAGAATGAGCAAATAAAAATTGTCAACCGTACTAACGATATTATGAAAAGAGCGTTCGGTGTAAACGAAAATCCAACTTGGCAGGATTTTGAGGATTTTCTTGAAGAACGGTGTTTGCCTAAATCAAGAGCAATGCGTAAAACTGTTTTATCACGCATTGGAATTGACAGTTACGATCCAATTCAGATTCTTGAAAAAACAAAGGGACGAACAGCTGAAGATAATCAATATATTAACTTTACTTATAGAAAGAGGGTGGCATTTTGATTAAAAATATAAATCTTGACAAATATGATTTGGTTGATACCAAGGCAACCTCTTCAAAGGGGAATCAACAAAAGTGGTTGGTAAAAAACACCTGGTATAAGGCAGACCACATGGGATATGAGGCATTGTGTGAAGTTGTAGTTTCAACTCTGTTGAATAAATCAAATGTAACTGATTTTGTTGAATATTCGCCTATCAGAATTGAGTTTGCAGAAAAGACCCTCAATGGCTGTTTTTCTAAAAATTTCAAGAACAAGAACGAAAGTATTATTACTTTAGAACGCTTATCAAAACAATGGCTTGCTAATTCTATGGCAAAAGAATTGCTTAAATATGACACTGTTGAAGATAAGATAAAGCATACAGTTGATTTCATAGAAAAGGTAACCAATCTCAAAAATATTGGTGCTTATATTACGATGATGCTTGAGCTTGATGCGTTTTTCTTAAATGAGGATAGGCATACGAATAATATTGCGTTTATTCTGAATGATGAAACAGGAGAATATAGATTTTGTCCGTATTTCGATTTTGGATTAGCACTTCTTGCTGATACAACGGAAGATTATCCACTTGGTGAAGATGTATATTATCTTATGAATAAAATAAAGTCAAAGCCATTTAGTACAGATTTTGACGAACAGCTTGAAACTGCACAAAAACTTTACGGAGATCAACTTAAATTATCATTTACAAATAAGGATATTGATTATGCATTAGACAAGGCAAAAGAGTATTATGACAATGAAATTATAAACAGAGCTAAAACTATTCTGCTCTGCCAAAAGCATAAATATCAGTATATGTTTAAATAAAGATTTTTCAAACTTTGTGTAAACACAGAGGAAAGGCGTAAAATATAAAATTGTTAATAAGCCGAGAGCGATTTAGTTCTCGACTTGTATCTTTTTATTGACAACAATTCATAAATAAAATATCATATAACTATGATTAAGATTATGTTTGTGTGCCACGGCAACATTTGTCGTTCGCCGATGGCTGAATTTGTGTTAAAAGATATGGTAAGGCGCAGAGGTTTGGAAAAGGATTTTGTAATCGCCTCGTCTGCTACAAGTACAGAAGAAATATGGAACGGAGTCGGCAATCCTGTTTATCCGCCTGCAAAGGCTGTTCTTGAAAGTCACGGCATTGACCCGAGCGGTAAAAGAGCTGTTCAGCTTAAAGCGAGTGACTACGATAAATACGATTTGTTTATCGGTATGGACAATGCCAACATTCGCAATATGGCTCGTATTCTCGGCGGAGATAAGGATAATAAAATTCATAAGCTGATGGAATATACAGGCAGTAGTGCAGATGTTTCTGACCCTTGGTACACCCGTGATTTTAATCGGTGCTATAAGGATATTTATGCCGGTTGCGAAGCCTTGCTAAATTCCTTGGTGTAAGCTATGAGAATTTTAATTGATACAGTACCAAAATAACAAAATGTTCATTGATTCACTGAATAAACTGTTAAAGGAGTAATGATTATGAAAAAAGCTATTGAAAGAACAAAAATATTATTGTCAAACTGGTGCTGTAATGAATTAAAGGAAGCAGCTCAGGCTTGGCTCGACTCTATCGGTACTGACGAAGAAAAAGAGGCAGGAAGAAAATATGTTCTTGAGCTTCAGGATTCAATCGTAACTGTTGACGGAATGCTTGCATTTTTGCCGACTGATGAAGCCAAAGCAAAGTTTGGTGAAGAAACAGCAAATAAGTTCTATGAACACGCAAAGGAGCTAAAAGCTCAAGGCATAGCAAATTGCGACTGTCCGGCTTGCACAGCAGCGTCGGCGGTATTAGAGCTGAAAGAAGAAATTTTGAAATAAGCACAAAGATTAAGCCTGCGGTTGAATGAATCGCAGGCTTTAATTATCTTTATTTTAAAAATGGTATATTTTTATAAACTGATTTATATCTGTTCCGTTTTCTATATATTTCAAAAGAATATTAGCACAGGCAAGGCTGTCACTTCCTGCATGATGATGGTCAAGCTCAATGCCATAATAGTCACACATTGAATTGAGTCTGTGACTTATTTTAGGAAGAATGCGTCTGCCAATCTGTACCGTACAGAGATATGGTACATGTGATTTCCAAGTTATTCCATAATTTCGCAAACAGCATTTGAGAACACTCATATCAAATGGTGCATTGTGTGCAACTAAAATACCACTGCTCATAATCGGTTCGATTTTATTCCAAATCTGCGGAAATGTAGGCTTATCCTGTACCCTTTCCTCACTGATTCCTGTTAATTGCGTGTTGAAAAAATCAAAGCTTGTTTCGGGATTGATTAGAGAATAAAGCTTTCTTGTAATTATTCCGCCTTCAATTATCGTAATACCGATTGCACTCATACGATTGTTAAAACGATTCGGCGTTTCAACATCAAAAGCAATATATTGTGACATTTTTGTTCCTGCCTATGTATTGTGATAGCAAAATAATATCATATTAAAAGCCAAAAAGTCAATTTGCTGGGTGAAAACTATTGTGTCAACAATTTCGGTTATACGAACCGAACTGCAATAAAAAGTGCTGATTATCCATATACTGATGAAAAATTATATCAGCAAAGTCTTGATTTTAAGCCTGATATTGTTGTTATTATGCTTGGCTCAAATGATTCAAAGGAGAATAACTGGAACCGGGATAAATTCACAACGGATTACTGTGAAATTATTGAAAGCTATCTCAAGTTGGAATCACATCCTAAGGTGTATATGCTCACTCCTCCACCGTTATTTGAGGTTAATGGCAAAGTAATGTGGCAGTTCAGAAAAAATATTGTTGATGAAGAAATATGTCCTTCAGTAAAGCGTATAGCAGATAAAACGGGCGTTCAATACTTAGCGTTTTAAAAAATAAAAAGGAGCTGTTTTCCGATGGTGTTCACCCAAATGCCCGTGGCGGTAAAGTATTTGCTCAAAGGGTATATGAAGTAATAAAAGATAAGTGATAAAAAGTTTAAATATAAAGACTCTTTTCTTATTCTTTGTTTATCACGAATAATAATACTTTCAGGGATTTCATTGAGCCATTTTTGCTGAAATACATATTAAAGTTTGTACCAAGCTAATTGACCTTATCATAAACGGATTTGTTCACCTTATCGGGATTACTTTTTATAAATTTTGCAACTGATTTTATATGACGATAAAACCAACTGCAGCCGTTCTTTTCAACAAGCTCGGAAAATTCATTGTGAAGATTACAAAAATCTGTTTCGTATTTCCATTCCTTTTTAGGAGTGGCATTTTTGCTGTTTGGAATACTGCACCACATACAAAGCACAGCGGGCACATTCAATGCTTTTGCCGTTTTTAAACATATACTCCATACAATAATTGTAAGCATACGGTTTAAGCCTTCAAAGGATATAAAGGTATCGAAAATAAATCGTCCGAGATAGGTAAAATATATTTTCCCTGTTGCTGATACGCAATAACCCTTTGTAAATATAAAACCTACTATTTTGTATCATTTGGTAAAATGGCAGAACATAAGGTGAAGCGAGTTCCAGAATGGGACAAGCATTATAAAATTAACTATGAAGTTAATGTGATGCTAATATGAATTTATAATATTAATTTGTATTTGATATGGTGTATAAACATGAATTGTATTTTAAATTGTATTTATTATATATTAGTAGAAAATAGTATATATTAGTTGATTTTATCAAGAAAAAGTATTATATTATTGCAGGAGGAGTTGGTAACATGAGTGAAAATAGTGAAAAATGGGTCTCAATGGATACTATATGCAAACATCTTGGATTTAGTAAAGATACAATAAAGAAGCTTGTATATGAAGAAGGCATGCCCGCTTATAAACCAGATAATAAAATTTGGAAGTTTAAAATAAGTGAAGTTGACGAGTGGATGAAATCAAAAAAAATCGTCAGTGATTAAATAAAATGGAGATAATGATAATGTTTAAAACAATTGACTTATTTGCTGGTGCAGGTGGACTTAGTTTAGGATTCAAACAGACTGGACAATTTGAGTTAGTAGCCGCAGCTGAAATCAATAAAAATGCACAAGCTACATATAAAAAAAACATACCTGCAAATGCAGATAATTTTAGATTTATAGATAATGTAATTGGTTATGATTTTAAAGCATTAAAAGAAGAACTTGGATGTATAGATGTTGTAATTGGTGGTCCTCCATGTCAAGGCTTTTCCAATGCTAATAGACAGAAAAACCATTTAATAAACATGAATAATGCTTTGGTAAAAGAATACTTTAGAGCAATTAAAGAAATTTCACCACAAGCGTTTGTAATGGAAAATGTGAGTATGCTTGAATCTAATACGCATCGATTTTATGATTCATATAATGATCATGATGAAATCGAAGCATTAAGAGCCGATAATTGTAATATACCAACTCGTGATGATTCAATATTTATATCAAAAGATAGCTTTAATGGCTTTGATATGCTTAATATAGCAACTGATATAAATACCGTAAAAAAACTTATTTTGCCTGATGATTTATATGTTCTTATTAGAGTGCTGAATAAGAATAAGAATAATAAAAAACGTTTGCCAAACTTTTTAAGTAAAAACTCAAATAAATTAATCATACAAATTGATAAATATATTGAAGCAATCGACACACAAGATAATCTTAAAGCTTTAATAGGTAAAATGCTCAATATGATAAAGCAAACTTTACCTCAAGAAAAAGATATAAAAGATTGTTCAGAGTTAACGTTACTTGTAGAACTTCAAAAAAATCTTATTTCAATAAAAGAAATATATCAAAATAGATTAATTGGAACTTTTCAAAGAGATACAAACAACAATGTTATCTTTAAAACAAAATCCTATGCAGTAATTGATTATATTAATGCAATATTAGGTAATCGCTATATTCAAAAAGGAGCAACTCTTAATGCTGAATGGTTTGGGGTTCCGCAGGAAAGGAAACGACATATTATAATTGGCATTAATAATGAGAATAATAAAAATAGCGAGACAGAAATAGTATTTCCTTCTCAAAATTTAAATAATATACATTTTACTGTAGAAGATGCGATAATGGACTTGGCAGAATACCCAGTTAGCACAGAGAGTACTTGTGATGATATTCCATATGATAAGAAAGATAAATTATCTGAATATGCAAAAGAAATGAGAAAAGGCAGTACAACTGTTAAAAATCATATTGCAACAAAAACTACAAACACAGCTATGGAACGATTTAAAGCAATAGAACAAGGAATGAATTTTCATAGTCTTGATGATAATTTGAAAACAACTTATTCAGATCCAACAAGAACTCAGAACACTATATATCTTAGGCTTAATCCTAAAGAGCCAAGTGGTACTGTTGTAAATGTTCGTAAATCTATGTGGATACATCCTACTAAGGATAGAGCTGTGACTGTTAGAGAAGCAGCAAGATTGCAATCATTTCCAGATAGTTTTAAATTTATTGGAACTAAAGATTCTCAGTATCAGCAAGTTGGAAATGCAGTTCCACCCAAATTAGCAAAAGGAATTGCTGAAAAAGTTTTAGAATATATAAAAAAGTAAATACTTTATAATATCCGAAAAATGTAGTTTTTATTTTTCGGATATTTTTGTTTTATGCTTAATAATTTTAAATTTGAAACATATACACATAATATATTCAGAATATTACATATATTTCAAAAATATTGTTGACAATATACGACTATTTATGCTATGCTTTTTATAGAAATTGAAGGAGAGGTTTTCTTATGAATAATGCAACAGAAAGTAAACGTGATAAATTTGTTCGTTTGGCAGAGGCACGTACAAATAAAATTATTGATATGATTCAGTTACTAGGTAATTGTTCTAATTTGAGTACTTATGATTATACACAGCAAGATGTTGACAAAATATTTTCAGCTATTGAATATGAGATTAAAGAAGCCAAAAAGAAATTTAATAAGATTGAAAATAAAAAAGGCACTCGTTTCACTTTAGATTAATATTATGGAGGTATGAATATGAAAGACAACTTGACACCTATACCGCAAAACTACAGAAACAATGTTGACTGGATTCTGGGCGCATACACAGATGCGGGTGTATCCTTTCCGAATGGATTTCAAAAGGATGCTATTCAAAATGCTGTTGGAGCGAGAAAAACAAATAAATGGAAAAATTGGAGATGCGATATTTCATCGATTGAAAACGATCACGGAAAATATGTCGTTGTTGAGGATTCCGGAACCGTTGGATTAACAGGCAAAAACACGCCTACTGAGCAAATCAATGCGATGATGAGAAACGGAGAAACGCTTCCAGCAGAAGAACGTCTCTCGCGCTTTACATCTATGTTTAATTCTGGCGGCAATACAACTGGCGGTGGTCTTTTTGGAGCTGGAAAAAGCGTTTATTCCGTTGCCTCTCAATCCTATACCTATTATTATGATTCTCTTCGTGAAGATGGATTATATGTAGCTAATGTTAATAAGAGTGGACAAGTCAATTCAACTGCCTATGAAGGAGACGAAGCCAAGAACTACATTTTTGAAAACACTGGACTGCCCGAGAAAAAAACTGTTGGTACACGCATAATAATCGAGTCTCCTAAGGAAGAATTGGTTAACTCTATTATCAATGGCGAAATTATCCCATTCATTCAGGAATCATGGTGGTTAATAATCCAGCGCTTGAAGGATGATGCTGCTATCACTGTAAACGGCATTAAAGTTGATGTGCCGGAAGACATTAAATTTGCATCACATTTGTTTGAACTTCAGAATCCTGAAATTTATATACCGGGATATAAAGTAAAGCATTTTGGTCTTTACATATTTGACGAGGGTAACAACAGATAGAACGGAATATCCTATTATAGGAAGGGTATGAAAATCGGAGAAATCGATATTAAGGACATTCCTAAAAAAATTGAGGATAAATTCTGGGGCTATATCGAAGTTGATGAACAGTGGGAAGATGACTTGTCTGATATTGAGGATAAAGTTCACTTTGGTGTTAGCAAGGGCAAGAAAAACACAGTTACATATCAGCATCTTAAAAACTACTGCAATAATAAGTTCAAAGCAAATTTGATTGAATGGGGATACATAAAAGATAAGGAAAGTGAAGACAAAAAACTGAAGGATGAGCTGAAGCAAATTGCTGAAGATATTCAGGATTTGTTTGACCGTCTTGGCTTTGAAGATTTAGGAAAAGGGCCGCAAAAGGCAGACTTCGATGTTCGATGGCAAGACATTTCATATCCTGTTTCGGATTCTGAACGGGTAACATCAGGGGAGAAAATAGATTTTACGGTCAGAATAAAGAGTTCTTATGCTACAGACAAAAAATTTGAGTATAAATTATCTGTCGTAAACCCACAAACAGGTACTGTAGTGTCATTAATTGCGAATGATAAGATTATTGTACCTTCTAATTCTATTAAAAAAATAGACTTTACACATACTGTTTCAAAGCAGAATTCTATTCAGTTTGCAGAGAATAGAATTGTTCTCTCGGTAAAGGTAATTGGTAGTGGTAAAGAAAAGCGAAAAGAGCTTCCCTATTTCTTTGATATTGATAAACCAGATAATGCCCGTGAGACTGTCAATCTTGTCCTTCATGAGTGCATTTTCCCGACTGAGAACAGCCGCAGAGCAAATTTTGGTGAAGCGTTGAGAAATGTTTCATACCTAATTGAAAACAAAAGAAATCACACACTCAGCTATCGTTTGAATATAAGCATTCATAACGCAAGCGATCCAACCTGTCCGAAAATAGTTGATATTGATTCTTTCACAGGGCATATTGAACCATTTGAGGAAATGATTACTACACCTATTGACATGATTTTCTTCGATCAACAGACTTATGAACCGCATCTATCAGAGGGTGTTCTTGAGCTTCGTGCAAGACTTATTGCTAATACCGATGATCCGCAATATGAAAAGGGTGACAAGATAACATCCTATCACTATAAGATTTTCTTGAACTCCGATGAAAAAAGTGGAAAGAATGATTCCTTCGATGTACAAAGCGTTGTAGCACCTGAAGATTATAGGCGCTCGTGGCACACAGCTGGAAACGGACGCACTATCACTCTTAATGCAGGACATGTCGCATATCTGAATGTATCTGAATACCCAGATGTGCAGCATGATTATATGAGGGAACAGATGCTTAAGCAGTATGTTCTTCTCTACCTCGCCGAGGGTAAGTACGATATGTTCGGAGAGCAGGGAAAAGATTTTGCAGATCTTGAGCCGCAAGAAGCAGCAGATCAAGTTTTGCAAAAAATCGAAAGTGTATACTTTCAGAGTTTAAGGTGAGGTGATAAGCATGGGACATATAGTTGCGTTGGATACCGAAGGGCATCTTGTGTATGACGGTTTATTATCTTCAAAAGAAATTGCCACTATAGATGAAATACTAAATGCGCTTAAACAAGAAATCCCCCAGATCGAATCCGATCTTGAAGAAGCCTATGGAAAGAGCGTTTTATATAAGTATAACCTTGGTAAATTTCTCGGTGGGTTGTTAACTAAGTATAACATCTCTGCTTCTGAACGTAGGAAGTTTTGGGATGAAATAAAGACATTCGCCACGAAAGAAAATCGCATCAGAAATGAGGGTGCAAACTCTGAAACACGTAGTTTCTATGGGCAGTGTTATAGACTATCACAATTTGATCAAGAAATAGTTGAAAAACTATCTTGGCGTCAATGGCAAGATTTATTAGATCGCGTTTCAAATCGTGAAGATGAGCGAATTTTTGAATGGATTCGTAATAGAAAAGAAAAAATTCGAGAAGATGATTGGAGAGAATTTGAAAAAGGACTGCACTTTTATTTAAAAAGCAAAGATACATCTGTGTTTAGTGATAAAGAATTATTTGATATATATGATTCTATTTATGCAATGGGTGTTTATTGGAGAATAGCATTTAGTAATTTTTCAAAAGAGAATCCTAAAAGTGCAAAAATTAAAACTAAAAGTAGAAGATCAAAAAAATATCTAGAGGCATGTTTAAAGTTTAAAAAAGAACTTAGAAAACCATTAGATAATGATATTTTTGAAAAAGCTTTTGAACAGGCAATGAATTGAGGAATATTTATGGCAGATAATCATACAAAGGAAATACGAAGCTATAATATGTCTCGTATTCGCAGCCAAAACACAACGCCAGAAGTAATAGTTCGAAAATTTCTTTTTTCACAGGGTTTTAGGTATCGAAAAAATGTCTCCACATTACCTGGAAAACCTGATATCGTATTACCAAAATATAAAACAGTAATATTTGTACATGGTTGTTTTTGGCATATGCATGATTGTGGAAGATTTGTATGGCCATCTACTAATACTGACTATTGGCATAACAAAATTCTTGGTAATGTTGAACGGGATAAAAAGAATCTTAATTTATTACAAGAGTTAGGATGGAATACAATAGTCGTATGGGAATGTGAATTGAAAAAGGATATTCGAGAGAAAACATTAACAAAAATTTTATTGTTGATAAAGGATTAAATCGCTTTATTATGAAAGGAAGTATGAAATGGCGTTAATTATAGGTGATATTGCTTTTACCGAAGCAAAAGAACATAAAAAGATAAAGACAGAAACCAAAGCTACATATCAAACATTTATTAGAGAAGATACTTATGAAAAAATACTTCAAATTGATACCTATGGTTCTGATAATAGAAAAGAGTTTAAATCAAGTCAAAACATTCAACTTGACAAAAAAGCAGCAATAAAACTTGTTGATATAATCATAAAAGAATTTAATTTGACACTAAAGTAAAATTACTTCTTACTATTTTAAATCATTTATTTTGATATTTTTGTTGAAATTTAGATAGTAATGTCGAATATATTGACAAGCAAAAAATAAAGAATATAATAAATTTATCATTAGTATTCACTAATGAAATAAAATAGTCGGTGAGGTTGTAAAAGATCAACCTTAGATTTCTTGGCTGCCGCCATTGCAATCCTGATAATAATAGCGAAACGCTGAGGAATTGACAGCTGTGGTACTGTTTCGGCTATGCCACGCTTACCGCTTTTCTGACGGAAAGGCAAGGTTTGCTTAATACCACAATTGAATATGGTGACGATTGTATCGAAGTAGATGTTTCCGAAGAAGTTTATGAATATCTTGAACGGGACAGGAGACGTCAGCAGGCACAGGAGCGCAGTGACAGGCGGCACCTTAGTAAAGGAACTTTTGAACAGGACTGCATTGGCTCACAGCGAGTGCCTATTTATTCTGACGAAACTTATCTTGAAGTTATTCACAAAATAGAACTGAAAAAATTGCAAAGTGCACTGCAAACACTCAGTTCAGACGAACAGGTGTTGATTGAACTGTACTATTACAAGGATTGGAGTATGGAACAAATCGGGCAGCACTTTGGAATCAGCCGAATGGCTGTATCAAAACGGCATAATCATGTCATCAAAAAGCTTAAGGAACTCATGGCAACATGGGTTCCTTTTTCTGTGCAGAAATATTTTTGAAAAAATTTAATAAATTTGGTTTACAAAATGCTTTTAAGTGTCCTTATATATGGAGAGGTTGAACATAACATAGATTTCAAAAGTCATGTTAATCTGATGTTTCTGCTTTACCTCTTCTGTTTTATTGTAAAGCATACTGTATCCATTGTATCGCAGTATAACAACTTTTTATTATCAATTCGGTAAACTAATCAATTTGAAATAAAAATTGATTTTAGAGAAAAACAGGAGGTGAAATTATATGATTTAGTTATATATTTTTCTGTACTAATCCCAGACTTTGTCTGGGGCAATGCAGAGCGTCCGGCAGTCCGGACACCCCAATAACCGGGGAGAAGCCCGGACCCACTCGTCCAAACATATTACGTGATTAAATATATTCGCAAGCGAACATATAACAATCACTGCATATGTTTCTCCTCTCAGCGACAGTACAAGTATCTGTCGCTGTAAAAGAGGTAAATATTTATAATTCGGAGGTAAAAGAAATAGAAGAAAACAGAAAAAGAGATAAGACACTCACTATCAGATTGACAGATAGTGAGAAAAAGAAAATTATTGCAAAAGCACGGAAAACAAAAATGAGTGCAACGGATTTTATCATTGCAAGCACAGATAATGCTGTCATCAAAACACCTGAAGATTTAAGACCCGTTGTATCACAGTTAAAGCGTATCGGTAACAACATCAATCAGATTGCCGTTAAGGTAAACAGCGGTGCTGTGTACTCTGTAAACTTTGATGAAGTTATTGATATGCAGAACAAAATTTATGAAAAGGTTTTTGAAATAGCCAATGCCGATAGTCAGATTCATTAAAAATGAAAAGCAGAATCCTTCTTCTATGAAAGGTTCAATTAATTACTGCTTGCAGAAATACAAGACTGTTGATGCACAGACAGGCAAAAGATATGTATCAGGTATCAACTGCAACGGCTTAAATGCTTACAAAGAATTTATGGCAACCAAGCTGGCAAACAATGCGAATAATGGCAGATATTTTTATCAGTATGTTCAATCTTTCTCACCGAAAGACAATGTTGATTATGATAAGGCTCACAAGATTGCTTTAGAGTTTGCAGAGAAAGCATGGCAGGGACACGAAGTCTTAGTCACAACACACTGCGACAGAAATCATATACACACGCATTTCATTATCAATTCAGTCAGTTTTGAAACGGGAAAGAAGCTGAGACAAAATCCGAACACATTAAAATCTTTGAGGAAACTCAGCGATGAAATATGTATCAAATACAATGTTACACCTTTAAAACCTTATACAAAAACAAAAGAAAAGCGTTTATCAGATGGTGAATATCGTATGGCAATGAAAGGTACAAGCTGGAAATTTGCTTTGATGTTTACGATTGATAATGCAATGAAAAAGTGTAAAACAAAAAAAGAATTCATTGATGAAATGAAGAAGAACGGTTATCAAGTCTTATGGACAAATGAAAGAAAGTATATAACTTATACTTGTCCGAACGGAATGAAATGCCGTGATATTAAACTGCACCAGGAAAAATACAGAAAGGAGAAAATGGAATTTGAGTTTGAATTACGAAGAATTGAAACAGAAAAATGCACCTCAAAAATCCTCAGCAAACGATATGATAACAAGGATGGAACAGGCATCTCAGGTAACAATCGTGGAGAGCGACTACTGGAAAGCACTGATAGATTTGAACAGAAGTCAGAATCAGCAGTTGAGTACGATAGAGCAGAATCAGGTGACGGAAGAAACAATCAATCACTATTCGGCACAAATTATTCTTCAATTGAAAAAGAAAATTGCGGAGCAAGAGAGTATGATTCAGAAAGAACTGAAGAATCAGGAAACGATACTGACCGAACAGGCTGGGAAGATGAACGAGAGTATGCTTTCGGTTACAGAACCGATGAAGGATTTGCTGAAAGACCTGAAGAAGAAATGGATTCCGATATTTTTTGGAACAATGATAGGAGTTCAAATATTCTTTCAGATACTCTCTATTTTGCTGGAAATCTATTTAAAATGATAGATAATCAAACCCGTTATCACAGAAAACGAATCAAGTTATCTCAAAAAGAAATTGAGAAAAGACTTGCTCAAGGGCAGAAATCTGACGGCTATGAGGAGTATGAAGACTATACACAATCTATGTAAATTAAAAAACCTGCCGAACAATCGGCAGGCAGAAAGGAATTATATGAAAATAAAAATTACAGCAAATGCAGTAGTGTATACAGCAATAAATAACTAAAAAATAGGAGTGGTATAGAAAATATTTAAATCTGTGTTGCCTTATGGCAACAGAAAAAATAATTGGCAAAAATGTTGGCAATAATACTGTTGGAGGTGCATCAATGGAAAATGCTTCATCTGTTACACAGACAACAGTTTATGACATCAAAAACAGTCATTATGAGGTTGTACGGATTTTCGGCAAAAACAAGGATGTAAAATCTTTGATAAAGGAAACGATTTCCGTCAAAGAAAAGGAGGGTTTGAGTTGATATTGAAATCCTCTTGTGATATACTGCAATTGGGTTATGTGCCGGCTAATATGAGGAGGATTCACTATTGAATACAAACTTAAAATTAGCCGATGCATACTACAGACTTTCCGTTGAGGAAGCAAACGAGGGCGAATCATCAAGTATTAAAAATCAGCGGAGTATCGTCCGTCAATACTGTGAGGATCACGGTATTACGATTGTAAGCGAGTTCGTTGATGACGGCTATTCAGGCTCAAACTTTGACAGACCGGGTTTTAATTCCATGCTGGCACATCTTAACAAGGGACTTGCCAATATGGTTATAACCAAGGACCTGTCAAGACTTGGCAGAGATATGACCGAATCGAGTCACTATGCGGAAACCTATTTTCCCGATCACGGCGTGCATTACCTTGCAATAAGCGACAACTTTGACTCCGATGAAATCAATCTTATGGCTCCCTTCCAGTTTGCCATGAACGATGTTTATCTTCGTGATACCTCAAGGAAAATCAAGCAGGTATTGAATCAAAAAATGAATAAGGGTGAATATTGCGCCTGTCCGCCGTTCGGGTATATGAAAAATCCCGAAAACGAGAGTACGCTTATTCCCGACCCTATGACTGCTCCGATTGTTCAAAAAATATTTGCACTTGCAGAGGAAGGCAGATCTGCCCACGCAATCGCAAATATACTGACTGAAGAAGGCTGTATAACACCGCTGAAATACAGAGTTTTATACAGGGACAACTTTAGTGAAAAAGGTGCTGCGAGGGCGGTAGATGAATGGAATCACACCACGGTTAAACGGATTCTTAAAAATCAGGTATATCTCGGTCACACAATGCTGGGCAAAACCAAAAAAGCAAGCCTTAAGTCAAAGAAAAAGGTTAAAGTGCCAAGAGAGGAATGGCATATAACCGAAAACACGCATATGCCTCTCGTTACAAAAGAGCAGTTTGAGAAGGCTGAAAAGTATATGGGTATGCACACAAGGAACTGGAAGGAGCACGAAAAATGCCGTTCAAGCATTTTTAACGGAATTACCTTTTGTGCAAACTGCGGCGGTGCAATGTGTTCGGCAGGCTCGGTGTATAAGGGCGAGAGAGAAAAATACTGGTATCTCTCCTGCAACAATATACCCAAGCGTTCCAAAAATCACTGTCAGCACGGTGCAAGAATCAAATATTCGGACTTGCTTGAAGTCGTAAAAAATGATCTGAATCAGCTGATATCGTTAAATGATGATGACATCAAAGAAATCATAAACGATGCACTGAAAAGGTCGGGACAAGTTAATATCTATGAAAACCCCGAGGACAATCAAAAGGCTATTGAAAAGCGTTTGGAGTCAATCGACAAAATCATTATCAAGCTTTACAGTGATAATTCAGCAGGCATTATTGCCGATGATATGCTGAGCAAAATGGTTTCAAACTTTTCCGATGAAGCAACAAAGCTGAAAAAGCAGTTGGCAAAAATTCAGAATCAGCAATCAAGCGGAAATGATATTGTTGACAACTATGAAAAATTTTTCAGCCTTGTAAAGCAGTACACGCATATTGATGAGCTGACTGAGGAAATCGTCAGAACTTTCATAGAAAGAATTGAAATCGAGAAAAAGGAACTGCCTGAAGGCTTCCGGGCGGCAGGCAAAAATGTTCCTTACACACAGACAATCAAAATATTCTACCGATTTATCGGCAATATGCAGGAAAATGACACAAATAGACAAAATGCGCCTGATGTGCCGAATAAAATGGCGGTTTAGGCGTATTTTAAGATGTAATTGAACGCCGAAAGAGGTTGGTGTAAACCTTAAGCAAGGCTACAATGGTGACCTTACTTCAAAGCAGGCCGGTTCTGTAGGCGGTCAGATGGTTAATATAATGTGTCCTGTACGAACGGTTCATTTCAACCGAGAAATTCGCACTATAAACGGACATAATTTACCGATTACATATGAATTCAATCTGGCAGTATAAGAGTATAACAAAAGCGTTGAGGGTTTAAAATCTCAACGCTTTTGTTGTTTTTATGATTTTGTAAAATACTTTTGATTTGGACTGTTAGGTCTTTGGGGATTTATCATCTCAATCTTCCCCTCTTTTATAAGAGGCTTGATATATTTTGAGATTGCATAGGTAGGTGTTGATACTCCAATAAAATTAGCAATTTCAATACGAGTTCGTGGGATGCTGCAAAATTCAAGTATGGATTCATTTATGTCTTTCGTCCCTTTTACATTATCTGAATTTTTAAATAATGTGACAGTAAATGTTCCTCTCTTATCTTCAAACACCGGGGCAGGCAATCCTGCATTTTTCATTTCCATACGAATGGTTGGTATGCCGGAATATCTGTTTTCAGTTATATTCATAGTTTCCATTGCTGTAGCAAGCACAGGGTTTCGGGTATCAGGCTGCACCTTTCCAAGCTGATCTATGGTAAGTCTTCCATATAAGCCTCCTGGGTTTTTCACCTCTAATCTGTCATTATACATTGTAATCTGAATAGGCATACCCTCTGTATGAATGCTATAATCCCTATGCACAAGTGCATTAAGAATAACCTCTCTGACAGCGGTAAGAGGATAATCAAATTTATCGTTTCTTTTTCCTGTCTCCGGATTGATTATAGTGCTCATTCTCATATTATTTTTTACAAACTGAAGTGCACCATCAATCATTTCACTAATACTACCCTCAATTCGTCGGTTATCTAAAAAACGCTCACCATTTTCACCAAGCTCTCCCATTTCATTGCCATAAACAGCAGTTGCTATTATAGATAGTTGTGGAAAATACGCTTGCGGATATACACAAAAAAGTAATACACTTGAAAGGGTTAACTTACCATCTTTTGTTATACTCATTAGTTCATTAAACTGTTCATCAGCAACTTTAGCAAGATGTGGCTTATCTTTCTTGCACATTGTCTTGTAATTAGCAAGCATATCTTCATCCATTGTCTGCATACTTGCTCTATCGACTATTCTTACATCATCCTGATATTTCTGCCTGTATGCTTCATAACTATAAATCTCATAATCTGTCATAGGCTCATCCGAATCACCTGAACGGATATATGAGCCTTTTATTTTTCCCTTACCTTTATAATAGCAAGGTCTGTTCGTTATTTCTATTCCCGGAATTTCTGCTGAAACAATACTCTTTCCGTCTATATCACAAATTGTAATCAGTGGTCTGACAACAGGCTCCATTTCTTTGCACTGATTATTTATTTGCTTTTGCAAATCCTGAGCATCATAAACACCAACAATAGAGTAGTCTTTACTTTCATCAATACCAAAAATAATTATTCCGCCATCATCCTGATTAGAAAAACTTGAAAGCGTGTCATAAAGCTTTTTAGGGCATCCGGATTCAGCAGCCTTAAGTTCTATAGTTGTTGATTCACTTTTCAATTTCTGTATTTTATTTACAAGTTCAACGAGTTCTTTCGTTTGCATAAAATCACTCCTTTTAAAATATTATACATATTTTTTGAAAATATTCAATAACTTTCAAAATATTTTCAAAAAGTTTTAAACGATTCTAGAAAGTTTTAAACAGTTTTATAAAAGTTTTAAAATATCTTTGAAGTCTTTAAAAGTTTTTTAATTTATTTAAATAATATACTGATTTATCATTCGGCATGTTATAATTATACTGTAATAATTTATTGGAGGTATTGATTATGGCAGTATATTCAGATGATGAAATCAGAAACATCGGAAAAATAACACTAAAAATCGCAGGTGATTACCTTGGAATATCACCGAATGCGGTAGGTCTTGGAATGAGAAACAATCTTTTACCAATAGGATTCGCAGTTAAATGCGAAAAAGAAAAAGTTTATGGATCAGATACATGGTCATACCATATTATTCCGGAGCGTCTTATTGCTTATAATCACGGACATATAACTGAAGTGCAGATTCAGAATGTTGAAAAGAATCTTGAAACGCTTATTGAAAAAATGCAGGAAGTGAAAGACGATTTGGTTTTTGTATTAAGCGAAAACGCAAAGTAGAAGAATTAGAACTATTTGAATTTGCGTTTTCGCTTGGAAAGTACAAAGACAAAAACAAACAATATGAAAGGACAGATTGGCGTGATGGGAAATAACATAAAATTTTCAAGAAAAGAATTATATGAAGAAATATGGGACATGTCACTAAGACATACTGCAATCAAGCATAATATAAAACCAACTGAATTAAAGCAATTTTGCTTTGATAATGAAATACCCACTCCAAGCTCAGGATATTTTACCAGACGAAATTGGGGCTTTGATGTTACAAATGAAAAAACTCCATTACCTGAAGCTGATAACGATGAAATAATATTTGTGCCTAAAACAAAAAAGCCAAAATCAGCTGCTACTATTGATGAAAAAAGAAAAGATGAAATTATTGAAACCAAAAAGGTTATTCCTGTTTCTCAAGAAGAAAATATACAAATTGGAACTGAAGAATCAACAAAAGACAAATACGCAGATAAGCTACTTTTTCTTGACGAAGGTTATCGCCAAAAAGTTATAGAAGAGATTTCGAATATACAAATCAGAGTTAATAAAAGACTTCACTATCGTATAACTGAATACCGTGATGATATAAAACAATATAAAAAAGATTTAAGAGAATCCCAACGCTCATCAATGCTTTATCCTTATGGACGGGATCCGAATATAGAAAAGCCATTATACTATGATGATATATCAACAGCCTCCCTTCCAAGAATGGAAAAAATTCTTGATGCCTTGTTTTTCTCAGCAGAAAAACTGGATTGCAGAGTAAATTATGATTTTACAATTTCAAAAGGCGAAGATACCATATCCCTTTCATTCAGTGAAAGCAAAAGCAAAGTTCCCCATGAATTAACTAAAGAGGAAGCTGCTCAATTAGTAAAATATGAAGACGAAAAGCGAAACGGACACTATCCAAGCAGACCTAAAATAAACAAATATGATTACTATTTTAATGATAAACTTTCAATTAAAATAGGATTAAACACTTTCAGAGATTCTGTTAACGAGAAACTTGAAGATATGCTGGATAAAATGATGATAGCTATATTTGAATCTATTGAATCAGAACGAAAAACAAGGGAAGCAAGTGAAGAAGCTGAACGGTTAAGGCTTGAAGAAGAAAGGCGAAAAGAGGAAATACGAAAAAGAAAAAATCTTGAAATTGAAAGAACACAGCAGCTAGTTAATGAATCGGAAGATTATATTATCGCAAGTCAAATCAGGCAATATGTACAAGCTGTTATCAATTTAGGCAATTTAACAGAAGAAACAACAGAATGGATTAATTGGGCAAACAAAAAGGCTGATTGGTTTGATCCTTCAATTAAGCGTGAAGATGAATACTTAGGTATACGAGATCATAAAGAATCATCAGAAAAGAAGGCACTAAAACCCAAAGATTATCCCTATTATCGTTGGTAAAAAAATCGAATTTAATCTTTTTATACAAAATTTGGTAAGTTTTACCAATAAATAATATAATGTGTCCTGTACGAACGGTACATTTCAACCGAGAAATTCGCACCATAAACGGGCATAATTTACCGATTACATATGAATTCAATCTGGCAGTATAAGAGTATAACAAAAGCGTTGAGGGTTTAAAATCTCAACGCTTTTTGCTTACATAATATAATTTCTAAACCGTAAGGCAATTTATCGGAGCAACATAAATACCGTCTTTTCTTCGATATGCAGGGCCTGTAGCAGTAAGAATCATTCTGAAAGCCAAATCATCATTATCAACTACTTTTTTTAATTTTGCAAGATTTTTTGCTCCCTCTTCAATTAACCTTTCTCCGCCTAATTTTATTTCAACAGCTGCCCATTTTCCATTTTCAAAATGAATAATGGAATCGCATTCAAGACCTGAACTGTCACGATAATGTTTTACAGAAGCACCCAGGCATGACGAATAAATAACTAAATCACGCACGGCCATATCTTCAAAAAACAAGCCAAACGATTGCAAATCGTTCATCAAATCAGCAGGGGTTATTCCAAGAACAGCAGCCGCAATTGATGTATCTACAAAATGCCTTGTAGGAGTGGTTCTTATAGCAGCCTTGCTCCTTATGTTAGGATTCCATGCAGTAATATCTTCAATGATAAACAAATCTTTCAGGGCGTCCAAATATTCATCTAAAGTCTTATTGTCAAGAGTTCTGTTGTTTGAACTTATAACATCTGACTGAATAGTTTTAAGCGGTGCTGCAGATGAAATGTTGCGTGCGTAACTTCTCAAAATCATTCGCATAAGTTCCGGATTTTTATTCCTGAACTTTTCATTTTCGCTGTATTCAAAATTAAACAATCCTTCGTAATAGTTTCTTGTAACATCAAGTGCAATATCTTCACCTGCCAAAACAGACAACGGCCATCCGCCACGGCAAAGATAATGGGCAACTTTTTCAAGACTTGAATCGTTATTTTCATCAAATACATCTGCATTTGGATTTTCGAAAAGTTCACTAAGAGGTACGGTGCATTTTGAGTCTTTTGATTCCGCCAAACTCATAGGTCGCATTTTGACAGCAGTTATTCTGCCTGCACCTGAATGATATATTTTGCTTTTATCAGCAGGTGTAGAGCTACCTGTTAATATAAATTGACCAAATGACGGATTTTCATCAATCCAGCCTTTAACCTCATTCCATATTTCAGGAACGGTTTGCCATTCGTCAATAACCCTCGGTGTTTCACCCCTAAGAACATTTTTTGTTTCAAGCTTTGCAAGTTCGATAGAATGAGATGTATTTAATTTAATAGAACTTTTAGCATACCTGAGCGCAGTAGTTGTTTTTCCGCAAAACTTCGGGCCCTCAACAACAACTGCTCCTGACGATTTCATTTTTCTTTCAATGCTCTTTTCAACAAATCTGCTATAATACTCTGCCAATGCTTCCACCTCATATATAGTATATTCTTTATTGAAATAATAACACAACATTATATCAAAGTCAATAATATTCCTGTGATTATTGACTTTATTTTCCTATGATTGTTGAATATTAATTCCTGTTATTGTTGCATTTTGAAAACACATCTGGTTTTAGCATAGTGTTATAGTTGAAGAATTCATACTAAAACACAAGCCTGTATTTATATTCATTGTATCACATGTATATTTATTATGCAGATATTATAGCTAACTGTTTTTTTTAACATACAAAAACTTTCAAAATTTTAAAACTTTAAATTGTTAATAATATACCGATTTATCATTAAATATGTTATAATTATTTAAGAAAACAAAAATACAGTTATGTGATTGAATAGAAAGGGACATTATGAATAAAAAAGTCTTCGAAACAACATTAAAATACATCAAAGCATTTGCGAATTTATACGGAATTATTTCAATAAAAGAAGCCCAGGCGATGCTTAACAAATATGAAAACAAGAGCTATTCCATAGTGAATGTCTTAGAAGATGAAAGCATGTCAACAACCGACAGATACGGATTTATCATTTTAGAAGATGACAATGGTTATATGATTGTCGCAAATGATGCATTTTACGTATCTGAAAACAACCTTGAGGAGCTTATGCAGGCACAAGAGGGTAAGAGATATGCAAAACTGCCTAAGGATGAATTATTGAAATATGAGGATCGTGATTATTTTCAAAGAACACCTCAATTTAGAAATATGATTACATTTCTTATGTATGCACTTAAACTTCCTAATAGCAAAGCTACTGAAATAGCAGAAAACATTGCTTATATGTGCATTGCCGGAATGTCACCTGATCAAGTATTCAGCTTGCTTGAAGAGGATGATGTCGTATTTGCCGATATGCAGCAATACAACCAATTTTTAATGAGATATTCAGATATGGCAAACAATACCCGTCTATGGGAAAATCGTGGACACACACCGAATGAATTGCGAAGAAACATGAAATAATATTTCCATTTTTCACATAATCTAACAAATTTTTACAATTTATAATGTACTGTAAACAGTAGAGCTTATACGAGCAAAACACTGGTACGCAAAAATTACAATTTATATTATGAACTATAGGTTCAATAATTATAGAAAAGAGGATTTTTATGGGTGAAATAATCAAACAAAACAATGAACTACCTGAAGGAAAAGAGAATACCATTTTACGAATGATGAATGATACATCTCTTTGCCCTATGCTGCAGGAGTCAAATGTCGGTGTCTCCAATTATACCCCACTGCCAATTTCAAGACTTACTGCTTACGGAACAGCATTTCAACCGCTTGTAACTGCTGTTCAAACCGCTGTTAATGGAGCCGAGGCAGCGGGATTTACTATGTTGATACTGCCGGAAAAACAATGTTTCAAAAGAACGGTACTAATAAATTTATTGGCTCATTGAAAGCTTCTACCGGTGCGGTCGGCGGCGGATAAGCTAAGATGACACAGCTGGCTTGTGACCCGACAATGCTGTTTATGGCAGCAGCATTGGCAAATATTGATAAAAAGCTGACTGCTATACAGGATACACAAAAAGAAATGATAGATTTTCTTGTGCAAAAAGAAAAGGCAGATTTGAAAGGAAATTTGAATTTTTTATTTGATGTGTTCAATAACTACAAATACAACTGGAACAACGAGATGTACAAGAACAGCAATCACATCAAGGTTTTGGATATAAGGCAAGAGGCGGAAAAGAAAGTTGCTTTTTATCGTGAACAGATAATTGCTAAAGTCAATAAGAAAAATCTTATTCATAGTGACCAAACGGTAAATAAACAATTGCAGGCTGTTCAAGACCAATTCAAAGATTATCATCTTGCCTTGTACTTACTTGGATTTTCGTCTTTTTAGAAGTAATGCTTTTGGAAAATTATGATGCAAACTATTTATCAGGAATTTCATCAAAGCTGGACACATATTCTTTAAAGTATAGAGAACTGTATTCACAATGCTATGATGAAATTGAAGGTTATTATTCGAAATCTGTTCAGTCATCAATATTGAAAGGAATTGCAAAAGCAAGTTCTTCAGTGGGTAAATTTGTAGAAAGAATTCCAGTTGTCAGTAAGGGACAGGCAGATGAAATTTTGATAGCCGCAGGCAATAAATTGGAAAATTTAAATGTCGAAAGGCTCAGAAAACAAATGCATTCTTTAATTGAGCATCAAAGCAATTCCATTAGACCTTTCATTGAAAATATTGATACTGTAAATGAATTGTATAATAAGCCGGTTCAATTATTGGTTGATAAAGATAATCTGTATATCGCAACTATCGCATAAAATAAGAGTGACTTCTACAGCAAATGTATAAACCTCCTGAAAGGTGTAGAATAGAAACAACTTTCAGGAGGTTTATTTTATGCCTTTTCTTGTGTTTACACAAATTTTGAAAAAGGACCTTTAATTATATTTAGCTTTCTTTTTTGCCTCTTTTTCAATCTGTTTTATATTCTGCAAATAAGCCTCTTCAACAGGTGAAAGATTTTGCACCTGATATTTTTGATATTCGGCTTTTGCTTTTCCCAATGCTTGTGCATGACTAACCTTTCCTGCGTCAGTCAATAGATTTTCACCGATTGCTTTCAATAAACTATCAAGATGCTCAACATAATCGCTCATATACATCGGATTATGTCGCATTGCCTGGATTTCAGCAAAATCAAAATATCCTGATACGATATTATTTAATACCTTTAGCTCATCTTCAGTCAAATAATTCTTTGCAACTTCAATATCTTTTGCTGTCGGAAAATCTCCTGAAAAAGCAGTCAGTCCCATAAAAGGCTTGTCTGCATCTGCTCGCTCATAGATAACCTCTGCAGCAGTATGTCCGTGTGCAGCATAATGCAGTTTGTTCTGCACCATTTTAAAGAATGCTATTGACTCACTGCTTTTCGGATTATAGTCAACGCTTGTTGCATAGAGATCAAGCACCTGGCGATACATCACTTTTTCTGATGAACGGATATCCCTGATTCTGTCTAAAAGTTCTTTCCAGTAATTGCCGCCGCCGAGATTTTTCAAGCGTTCATCATCCATAGTGAAGCCTTTAATCATATATTCTTTTAAGCGTTCTGTTGCCCAACGGCGAAAATGAGTAGCAACGATTGATTTCACTCGATAACCGAGAGAAATTATCATATCAAGGTTGTAATATGGAAGTTCTCTTACAACCTGTCTGTTCCCTTCTGTTCGAACCTGTCGGAATTTCCGACAAGTTGAAGCTTCATCAAGTTCGCCTTCTTCATAGATATGATGTATATGCTCAACAATATTTGTTCGTGAGGATCGAAATAATTCAGCCATCTGCTGTTGCGTAAGCCATACTGTTTCATCAACAAAACGCACATCTATTTTTGTATTCCCGTCATCAGTCTGATATATTACAATTTCACCTTGATTTTCATTTGTGGATAATTTATTTTCGTCAGCCATTTTGAACTCCCGATTGTGTTGATAATTTAATTATATGTTAATTTGATTGGTCTTTCAACACGTGTTAATTTATATTGTTCTTTATATTATTTATATGCTCTTGCTTTACTTGCTCACTAACTTGTGAATATGGATAAAGCAAATCATATAGCTTTTGAATTTCATTATCAGAAATGATTGAATTTTCAATAGGATTAAAAACCTTTCCTACTGCTGAATATATATCATTTCTTTTTATCACCTGAATATCTTTGCTATATAAAGTTATATCTTTCAGTGTACATCTTTCTGAAAATGCAATAATTGAATGAATAGGATAATCCTCACCGATAACATTTTTTAACCACTTAATATGTAAATTATTTTGCATTACAGGATTGAAAAAGTGTTCTTTACGGCTTTTGCCTTTCCCCTGTGGCAAGATTTGCGTCCAATTTTTATACTTCTCGTTACCAAAAATCCAGCCACTGTAATTCTTGCTTTCAAAAACTATAATACCTTTTGGCGCAATCAGCATGACATCTATTTCCGTTGTTTCGCCATTGTCTTTAGGAAGATAAACATTGAATAAAAACTTACAGCCTTTCTTTTCAAGAAATTTGAGCTGCTTAAATATTTGATATTCACCATTTTTACCAATATCGTAAATCGTTCCAAAATAAGAATTTTTAGTGCTATTGTGATATGTGGTTTTGCTAAAAGTGTACACTTTCAAAACAACAACCAAAATAATAATTGCTATAACTAAAAATAAAAGAGGCATGGCTATTCTCCTAATCATCAAGATAAATTCTGTAATGGAAGTTTAAACCTCATTATTAAAGAAATCGTAATCTACTCGTTTAACTACATAGTTTTCAACAGTCGAAACACCAAAATCATATTCTATCATCAATTTTGAAAGTTGTTCACCGTCAACCAAAACAATTTTCTGATGAAGCTGCTTATTCGCAAAATCAATTGCTTCTTTAGAAAAGTGGGCCGTTGTGATAAATATACCTTTTGTAGCACCTTGTCCGGCTAATGCACCGAGGAATTTCTGAACTTCAGGTCTGCCGACAGTTGAGGATGTCTGCCATTTTTTAGCCTGAATATATATTGAATCAAAGCCAAATTTATCGGCGGATACAACACCGTCAATACCTTCATCACCTGTCTTTTTCGTAACAGCATCAGGATTTTGTTTAAGTGTTCCATATCCCATTTTAATAAGCAATCTGACAACAAGATTCTCAAAATCATATGGCGACATTTTTACTTCACTCATAATATCATCTAAAGTGATGGTTAATTTTCTGATTGCAGACTCAATTTGCTCTTGCGGACTTTCTTCTTTTTCAGTAACAACTTCGGTTTTATTTTTATCTGTTGCTTTAGAATTTGAAAATTCATTGAAAGATTCAAACTGACGAAGATACTGCAAATCTACTTTTTGCACTCCAAATTCAACTGCCTTTTTACCTGATGCAGTTATATGATAAGTAGACCTTGCAACTCTTTCAATTAACCCTGCTTTGCTCAGATATGTACGAGCCCAACCCACACGATTGGTATAAACAGGCATTCCGCTTGAAATAGTTTCTCTTTTATCATTCTCGGTTAATTTAGCAGCTTTTGCACAATATTCTGCTATTTCCTTCATTGTGTGATTATTATCATCTGATAAGAATTCAAGAACATACGGAAAAAACTCATAATACTTAGGTACCGGCATAGTATTCTTCTCCTTAATAACATATATAACTATATAATTTAAAATTATCATAAGGAATGTATTTTGTCAATGATTTGATATTGAATGCATATTTGTCGCTTTAGTTGTCCATATTTCGGTACTGTATACTTATAATCAATTATAGAATTTGAAAAAGATCATTAAATATGATATTATTAATGTAATTAAACTCATTATGTGGAGGAAAATATGAACAAACAACAATTAGCAAGTAAAATCTGGGCTTCTGCAAATGATATGCGTTCAAATATCGAGGCCGGAAAATATAAAGATTATATTCTTGGTTTTTTGTTTTACAAATTTCTATCTGATAAAGAAATATCTTATCTAAAAAAACGCCTTTATTTTGAAGCTGATGAGTTAAATGAGGTTGTTGAAAGTGATATAAAATTAGTTGAAAACTTGCAAAATAATATTGGATATTTTATATCTTACGACAATTTGTATTCAACTTGGCTTAATTTAAAAAGTGATTTTGATGTCAGCAATGTTACTGACGCACTTAATGCTTTTAACAGAAATATCGGCGCAAATTATAAAAAGGTTTTTTCTGATATTTTTGATACTTTGCAGAAAGGTATAAGTGATCTTGGAACTACTGCAACAGAACAAACGAAGTCTATAAGAGCTTTAATTGAACTTATTGATGAAATACCGACTGATGGCTCTCAGGGGTATGATGTTTTAGGATTTATTTATGAGTATCTTATCAGTAATTTTGCAGCTAATGCCGGTAAAAAGGCAGGAGAATTCTATACTCCTCACGAAATCAGTATTTTAATGAGCGAAATTATTTCCAATCATTTAAGGAACAATGAACACATTTCTATTTATGACCCAACAAGTGGCTCAGGCTCGTTGCTGATAAATATAGGTAATGCAGTTTCAAAATATGCAGCCGATAAAAACAATGTTGAATATTTTGCACAGGAAAAAATTAAGGCTACATATAACTTAACTCGTATGAATCTTGTTATGCGTGGTATATTGCCTAATAATATTACCGTACGAAATGGTGACACATTGGAGAGTGACTGGCCTTATTTTGATGATGCAGACCCCGAAAATACTTATAACCCGCTTTATGTAGATGCTGTTGTTTCAAACCCTCCTTATTCTTTGAAATGGGAGCCTACTAACAAAGAGGTTGATCCAAGATTTTCAAGATATGGCGTTGCTCCTAAAAGTAAAGCTGATTATGCATTTCTTCTTCACGATTTATTTCATATTAAGCCAAACGGAATTGTTACTATTGTTTTGCCGCATGGTGTTTTATTCAGAGGCGGTGAAGAAGGCGAAATCAGAAAAAATTTAATAGAAAACAATAAAATTGATGCTATTATTGGATTGCCTGCCGATATTTTCTTTGGCACAGGTATACCAACACTTATTATGGTATTAAAGCAAAACAGAGAAGAAAATGATGTGCTTATTATTGATGCATCAAAAGGTTACATTAAGGATGGCAAAAAGAATAAACTCAGAGCGTGCGATATAAAGAAAATCACAGATACATATATTCAAAGAATGGATGTTGATAAATTCTCAAGAAGAGTATCTAAAGCAGAAATTGTTGCAAATGAATACAATTTGAATATACCAAGATATGTCGATTCATCAGAAAAGGCAGAAACATGGGATATTTATGCATCTATGTTTGGCGGTATTCCTGCCACTGAAATAGATGAATTTAATGAGTATTGGACAGCCTTTCCAAAACTTAAAGAAAATATTTTAGACAAAATAAATGATTCATATTATTCTTTAAAATCAGAAAAAATAAAAGAAACAATAAATCAGTGCGAAGATATAATTAACTTCAAAAATAATTTTTCTTCAGCATTTAACAATTTTGAAGGTTGCCTAAAAATCAGACTTATTGATAATATGTTTGAGGTAAATCTTTCTAAAGAAGAAAATGAAATAAGCGATATTATTTTTAATAATCTTGAATCTATTCCTTTAATTGATAAATATGAGGCTTATCAGCTCCTTGACGATGAGTGGAGAGAAATATCAGTTGACCTTGAAATGATTCAAACCGAGGGCAAAACTGCAATTACTCAAGTTGACCCTAACATGGTAATAAAAAAGAAAAATAACAAAGATGTTGAAGTTCAGGAAGGATGGAAAGGTCATATTATACCATTTGAACTCGTACAGAATTTTTTATTTGCAGATGATCTTGAATCAATTAGCAAGATAGAATCTCGATTACTTGAAATAAGTTCTGAAATTCAAGAAGTGTTTGATTCATTAACGGAAGAAGAAAAAGAAATGGTCTTTGTAAATGACTCAAAAGATGCTTTTGTAAATAAAGAAATTAAAAAATCAATAAAATCTGATGATTATGACGATGAAACAAAGATAAAATTAAAAGCTGTTGACAAATTACTTGATGAAGAAAAGACATTGAAAAAGTCATTAAAAGCAGAAAAGGACCTCTTCATTTAAAAACGAAAGATGCTATTGAAAATCTTTCAGAAGAACAAATAATCACTTTGCTTGAAATGAAGTGGATTGCTCCGTTAACTGATAATTTAAATAAACTGCCTGATGCAATAACTAATAGTTTAATATCGTCATTAAAGGCAAAATTGAATAAATATTCAGTCACTTTTTCTCAGCTTGATAAAGAAATAAAAGAGGCTGAAAAAGCTCTTTCTTCAATGATTGATGATTTAACCGGAAATGACTATGATATGCAGGGATTACGGGCATTTCAGGCACTTTTGGGAGGTGAGTAATATGGAAAAAAATAATACACCTCAGATAAGATTTAAAGGCTTCACTGATGCTTGGGAACAGCGTAAGTTGGGTGAGCTTTTTGAAGAATATTCCGAAAAAGGACATGATGAACTACCAGCATTAACAATTATTCAAGGTGGTGGAACGGTTCGCCGTGATGAATCAGACAGAAATTTGCAATATGACAAATCAAGTTTATCAAACTATAAATTAGTTAACGCAGGTGACTTTGTTGTTCATTTGCGTTCTTTTGAAGGAGGGCTTGAAAAAGCTAAAACCCTCGGTATTATTAGCCCTGCATACCATACATTTCATGGAAAAAATACGGACTCACGGTTTTATTACTTGTATTTTAGGTCACCTGAATTTATAGATGCAGATTTAAAACCACATGTATATGGTATCCGTGATGGCAGAAGTATTGATATTGAAGGCATGAAAACAATAAAAATCCCCTACACAAATTTTGAGGAGCAAAAAGAAATCGGACTATATTTCAAACACCTCGACAATCTCATCACCCTTCATCAGCGTAAGGTATCATTATTAAAGCAATTAAAGAACAGTTTAATAAATAAATTTTATCCAAATATAACAAATAAAATCTCAAAGGAGTACAGTATGATTTTTGATAAAGAATCTGAATTTGAATCAGCCCTAATAAATTTATTATTCAGCAAAGGCTGGGACAATAAGGTGTTGAAATACAAAACAGAAGAAGAATTGATTGACAACTGGAAATCAATTCTTTTTGACAAAAATAAAAGCAGAGATAAATTAAATGATGTGCCATTAACTGATACTGAAATGGCACAAATTATAAATATAATCAATCTTGAGAAAACACCTTTAAAGTTAAACAACTTCATTAATGGTAAAACTGTACTCATAAAAAGGGATAATCCTGATGACCCTGAACATCTTGGTAAAGAGATAAGCCTAGAAATATATGACAGGCTTGAAATTGCAGGCGGTACAAGCAGATACCAGATTGCTCAGCAGCCTATATTCAAAAGCAAATCTCAGCTTGGCAGAGACAGGCGAGGAGATTTTATGCTTCTTATCAATGGTATGCCACTGATTCATGTTGAGTTGAAAAAATCAGGAGTTCCTGTAAGTCAGGCATGCAATCAGATTGAAAAATACACTCATGAAGGAGTCTTTTCTTCAGGTATATTCTCTTTGGTTCAAGTTTTCGTAGCAATGAATCCTGATGAAACTGTTTATTTTGCTAATCCCGGATTTGATGGAAAATTTAATAAGGATTACTTTTTTCACTGGGCTGATTTTAACAATGAGCCAATTAATGATTGGAAATCTATAGCAGATAAATTACTGTCTATACCAATGGCACACCAGTTAATAGGATTTTATACCGTAGGTGATAATACAGATGGAATATTGAAAGTTATGCGAAGCTATCAATATTACGCTTGTAATAAAATTTCTTCTCGTGTTGCATCAAGAGATTGGGCAGCAAAGGACATATATGGTGGTCATATTTGGCATACTACAGGATCGGGAAAAACTTTAACATCGTTTAAATCTGCTCAGCTTATCGCTAATTCTAAAGATGCAGACAAAGTTGTATTTCTTATGGATAGAATTGAACTCGGCACGCAATCTCTCTTGGAGTATCAAGGATTTGCAGGTGATATGGTTGATGTTCAAGCTACTGAGAATACAGATGAACTGGTTTCAAAACTAAAAAGTCCTGAGGTATCTGATACTCTCATTGTTACTTCTATTCAGAAGATGAGCAACATAGAATACGGTAAAAATCGTGATAGAGATATAGATATTATCAATGAAAAAAGAATAGTTTTTATTGTTGATGAATGTCACCGTTCAACTTTTGGAGATATGATGACAACTATCAAGAAAACTTTTCCTATGGCTATGTTTTTTGGTTTTACAGGCACTCCTATAAAAAACGAAATCGCATTAAAAGGAATGAGTACCGCTGATATTTTTGGTGATGAACTGCACCGTTACAGTATTGCCGACGGAATTAGAGACAAAAATGTTCTTGGCTTTGATCCCTATATGGTTAGTACATATAAAGAAAAAGATTTACGTCGTGCTATTGCTTTGCAAGAGGCAAAGGTTGATGAAGAAAGCAATATTTTTGGAAACCCTGAAAAAGAAAAAATCTATTATTACTACATGAATGATTGCCCTATGGCAGGATATACCGATGATTCAGGAAAATTCATTAAGGGAATAGAGGATTTTGTCCCTAAATCGCAATATGAAAGTAATCATGAACACCAATTAAAAGTTGTTGAAGATATAAAAGATAATTTTTCTATGCTTAGTCATGGTGGTAAATTCCACGCAATACTTGCAGTTAGCAGTATACCTGTAGCCATAGAATATTATCACTTATTAAAATCTAAAACAGATCTAAAAATAACTGCATTATTTGATGAAAATGATAGTAATAACAGTGAATTTTCTATAACTAAAAGTGATGCAATTATTGAAATTCTTAAGGATTATAATGGCAGGTATGAGCAAAGCTTTAAATTAGCTAATTTTTCAAGATATAAAAAGGATGTTGCTTATCGTCTTGCTCATAAGGAAATGTATAAAAATGTTGAAAAATCAAAACAAATTGATTTATTGATAGTAGTCAATCAAATGCTTACCGGTTTTGACTCAAAATGGGTTAATACTCTTTATATGGATAAAATGCTTCAATATCAACATTTGATTCAAGCATTTTCTAGAACGAATCGATTATTTGGCCCTGAAAAACCATTTGGAGTAATACGATATTATAGATATCCTTTCACTATGAAACAAAATGTTGAAAATGCCTTCAAAATGTTTTCAGGTGATAAACCACTTGGTTTATTTGCTGATAAGCTTGAAAAAAATCTTATAAGTATAAATAATACTTTTATCAAAATTAAAAATTTATTTGAAAACGCCGAAATAGTAAATTTTGTTAAACTTCCTGATGAAAATTCCGAAAAAGCAAAATTTGCCAAACTATTCAGAGAACTGAATAAATACCTCGAAGCTGCAAAATTACAATGTTTTATTTGGGACAAGTTGATTTACACTTTTAAGGATACAGATGGTAAAAGGGATATTAATATACTGCTAAATGAAAATACATATTTAGTATTAGCAAAAAGATACAAAGAACTTTTTTCAGTTGGACCTATAGGACCTGGAGTCGACGCTCCGTTTGATATTGAGGGATATTTAACAGAGATAGACACCGGTAAAATTGATTTTGAATATATGAATTCACGGTTTACCAAATATTTGAAGATTCTAAATACCGGCAGTCAAGAGGAAATAGATAAAGTCAAGAATGAACTTCATGCCTCATTTGCAAACTTGTCTTCTGAAGAACAAAAATATGCTAATTTATTTTTAAATGATATTGAGAGTGGTGATGCTGTTCTTGACGATAAAAAGTCTTTTAGAGATTATGTTAATGAATATATGATTAAAGCTAATAATGATACTATTTGCAAAGTCGCATCTTCAATCGGTGTTGATGAACGAATGTTGAGAGAATTTAAAGCTCTCAAAGTTACAGAAACTGATATCGACAAGTATGGCAGATTTGACAAACTCAAGGATACTATAGACATTGACAAAGCCAAAAATTTTTTTGAATCAAAAACAAATACCGAACTGAAAAAAAGACAGATAATAATCCTTGTAGATGAGTTTTTAAGAAACTATCTTATTCACAATATTGCTGATATAGATTATTAATACTAATAAATATAACTCGAGCATTAATGTTTTTATACATATAATTAATGCTCGAGTTATTCTTTTTTTATTTTTAATTTTGTTTTAGTATTATAACATCTCACCAGCGCAATAAATAAATTTAGGAGGTTAATATGTTAACGGATTTAAAGAGTACAGATTTATTCTGTGACTATTACAAACAATGGATAAGTGTTTATAAAGATGGTGCAATAAGAAAAGTTACATTGAACAAATATTATATGACTCATTCGTGGCTCGTAAAACTTGTACCAGAATTAAAGCTTTGTGATTTGAACAGAAATACATATCAGCAAATCATAAATGATTATGCATTATATCACGAAAGACAAACGACTATGGATTTTCACCATCAATTAAAAGGTGCAGTGCTGGATGCAGTTGATGAAGGTCTTATCGACAGAGATCCTACAAGAAAAGCAATAATAAAGGGTAAACAACCTTCGCCCAAAAAGATAAAATATCTCAATCAATTTGAATTGCACACTTTATTAACCCATTTAGATTTAGGCAATGAAATAAATTGGGACTGGTTTATTTTATTAGTGGCTAAAACCGGTATGCGATTTTCAGAAGCATTAGCTTTAACACCAAATGATTTCGATTTTTCCCATCAGGTTCTTTCAGTCAATAAAACATGGGACTATAAAGAAAATGGCGGATTTTTACCAACAAAAAACAAATCATCTGTAAGAAAAATTCAAATCGATTGGCAAACGGTAATTCAGTTTTCTGAATTATTAAAGGGACTACCCGAAAATGAACCTATATTTGCTAAAGGCAAGATTTACAATTCAACTGTAAATGATATATTAGCAAGGCACTGCAAGAATGCAGAAATACCAATAATATCAATTCACGGATTAAGACACACTCATGCTTCTTTGCTTCTTTTTGCCGGTGTTTCAATAGCCAGTGTTGCAAAAAGATTGGGCCATTCAAGTATGAATACCACTCAAAAAACTTATCTTCATATTATTCAAGAACTTGAAAATAAAGACGTTGATTTAGTGATGAGATCATTATCGGGTCTTAGTTAAAAAATATTGCGCTGTGAGATTTTATATTTTAATGCTATTTATACTGCTCTAAAAACTTCATAACTTTCTCCTTGCTAATTTTGTTAGTACGATAATCGGCAAGGAGTTTTTTCTTTTTCTCCATAAATTCAGTATATCTTTCATTTGGAATAATCGGTTCGACATCTTTCCAGTATTCATCAGGTTCAACATAAAATTGTAAATATAATTTTCTTCTGACCTTTTCAAATTCTGCTAACACTTCATCGTTTTTTTGTTTCTCTCTGTTTGCAATATGAGGACCTAATTCCTGACATTTTTGTCCGCCATAAAAGCCATAGCAATAAGCAGTAGACTTTGCTGTTTTAGGAGCAAATAGGCTGCCACATAACTTACAAACATTAATTCTTTTATTGCTTTGAAAATGCAAATAAATCAAAACAGAATAAAACTCTGAAACGGATGTACAGATATAATATTCACTCATTGTTCCTATTGATTTTGAATTTGGATTAAACATATACTCATCAAATTTCTTTGTTGTGAAACTAACTTTGTTAAAGTTATCAAAATTCTTATTAAATTCTTTCTCAAAATATTCTAAACGAGCAGTTTGATCATTGCTATCATCACCAACAGTATTAAAAATATTATTAAGTACAATTTGCATTGTTACTACTTCTGCCAGTGCATTATATTGATCTATACATCGTCTTAAGATTCCAATATCGGTATCATCATAAAAATTGAAATTAAATTTCATATCCGAATAAATCAGAACAGTCCATAAAGAATTTATTTTTATCATTGAATTTAAAAAGTCATTTATATAT
>JBKWUD010000006.1:0-81398 GCA_046989265.1 Eubacterium sp. | reverse complement strand
TAAGCTCATTTTCAAAGGGTATGCAGCGTCAGGCGGAGCTTATTACTGCTATGGCAACTAAACCTAAATATTTGCTGCTTGATGAATGCTTTGACGGTATTGACCCTCAAAAACGCAATATGCTTAAAAAGATTTTTATTGAGTATATGGCAGAGTCGGGCTGTTCAATTATTATGAGTTCACATAATTTGCAGGAGGTCAGTGATATTTGTGATAAGGTTGCACTTATCAACGGCACTCATCTGGCAATGAATGTAAGTGTTGATGATATCAGCTCAGCATATAAGAAATACAGAATCATCTGCACTGAGGATATCAGCGCGGAGGATATTGCTGCTGTTCCGAATAAGGGCATTACACTTGATGGCAAACTTGCAACAATTATTGTTCCGTCAGACACGGATGAAAGTATTTTTGCTCATCTTAATCCTATTCACATTGAAAGCATGAATCTTTCACTTGAAGAGGTATTTCTTAATGAAATGGAGGATAAGAATTATGACATCTCTAAGATATTCAGCTGATAAGCATTCTGCCAATTTTGATTTACAAAGATGCTTTAAATTCAGTCTTATTCCTGCAGCGTTTATGCTAGTAAGTTTAACTCGACACTTTATTGTTAATGTTATAAGTGAATTTCAAATTTATGGCTTATTAAAATCAACAGTTGCAAAAGCAATTAAAGATAATGCACTGTGCATGCTTACATCAGATATTTCTTTCGGTTTAATTCCATATTTATGCATTTTTTATGGCTTGTTATTTTCAATTGTTAATGTAGCTTTATCCAATAAGGGATATAATAATTTTATTTTTTCAGTTCCTATTGACAGAGCAACGCTTTTTAAAAACAGAACAATATCTGCATTAACTTGTATGGCAGGCGTTTTGTTTGTAACCATTTTTGCTGATAGCATAATAAACATTTATTATCTCTCAAATCCTGTTTATATTATAAAAATGGCACTCGCTCTTTATGCAGAAAGTCTTGTATATTGCTTTGTGGCATATATTATCTTTTCTATCGGAATTTATGCCTGCTATACAGTAATTGAGGGTCTGATATTTGGCATATTTCTTATTTGCTTACCAACCGGAATTGGTTCAATAGCGGACAGTGTTTGCAGAGCCTTTTTGAATGGTTATGGACGAGAAGAATACATTTCAAATCTCTTCAATAATATGTTTTATGCAGGATATTCTAACAATTTGCTGGACAGGAGTCTGCTTGTATCTACTACCTGTTTTAATCCGCTTTGCTTTGGAAGAGCATTTGGCAGTGATAGATTGTCTGATACAATATTTAATCTTTGCTATAACAATATAAGCAATTTCAAATATGGCGGTTTTGACAGTTATTATTATGAAGACACATTGACGGATAGGCCAAAGCTTGAATATTGGCTGCCTGATATGAATTATATCATGCCGGTTATTATTTGGGCTGTGATTTTTATAGGTCTTGTATTTGTCGCAAGATATATATTCATTCATAAAAAGGCTGAAAACACTGCTATTCATGCATCAAATAAATTTGCAACACTTTTGTTTACCGTTATTTTTGCATTGGCTGTTTCGGCTTCTGTTATATCAATCATAAGCTCAGGCGAAAACAAATATATTTTTATTATAACTTTATTGCTGATTTTCTTAGCAGTCTTCTTTATTCTTAACGCAATCTGCACAAGAAAAGCAATACTTTCTAAAAATACTTATATCACTGGCGCAGTGACAGGTATTTGCGTTTTGATCATATGCGGTGTATTGAGTTTTGGCGGTTTCGGATATTCAAAATATGTGCCTGATGCTGATGAAATTGAATCGGCAGCCATTACAAGTACCGGAATAGCTGATACAATGCACAATGAGTCAAAACTTGACGAGTATTCAACATATCCTTTATATATGCTTGATAATTCTTTATTTGCAGTTTTCAGTGATGAAGACGATTTGGTAAAGTTAACAGATGTCGCAAAATCGCTTGTCGAAAAATCTGATGATAATGTTGATACAGAGGTTACTGTTGTTTATCGGCTGAAAAACGGAGAGAAGGTATCCAGAAATTATACCATTGCAGGCAAGGAGGCATTATTTAGGATTTTATCACTTACTGACACAGATGCATATAAATCACAGCTTAAATATTTGATGCTCGGTGATACAAAGGATAAAAATGACTTTGATGAAAAAATTGAAACCCTTGGATTAAGTGAAGAGAATTTTAACTATTACGATAAGGAAACAAATTTTAGTACATCAAAGCAAGTATTTGATAATGGTATTGTTTCATTACAGCATTACGGTTTTGATGATTCTGTAAAAATAGAAAATACAATTCAGTTGAAGCAGGCACTTTATAAGGATTTGGAATCTTCAACCTATGAACAGCGTTTCAGACCTGATGAAAAGGAGATTGCTCAAATTAAATTTTCACTTTATGAATATTATTATGATGAAATCCCAGAATCTTATGAGCAGTCAGAGGAGTTGTACGACATTGAAAGCTGTGTCTATCGCATTTATCCTTCGATGACAAACACGATTGAATACCTTAAATCAATCGGTGCATATCGTGAACGTACAAACTATTTTGTCAGCCAGCCTACTAAGGCCTATATTACAACTGCAAAGAAACTTATGTCAAATTCTTCATTTAGCTATATGTTTGAAAGCACAATAAGCGACAGTGATATCTTTTATACGGATGAATCAGTTAAAGATGTCTATGGTGATAACGCTGTTGAAAATCCGGAAAAAATTAAATCACTTATAAGTGCTTCAAAACCTTATCAATATTCAGATGACGAAGATATTATCGTTCTTTTTGTTTCAAAAGATAAAAACGGTAAAACGATTTATATACCAATGCTTATTAAAAACTCAGAAGCTCCTCAGTGGTTATCCAAACAATATCAAACAAAATAAAGGTTTGAATCAACAAATTTTCGCTTATATTTGTTAGAATTAAATTGAATACACAATGCAGCTGATAACTCGGCTGCATTGTTTTTTCAAAAAATTCCAATTTATTGCTTGTATTTTAAAATAGTATCTGAGCAAAATATTACAGAAGAAATTATTAGCACTAAATAAAGGGAGAATGTTTTAAATGAAAGCAACAGGAATTGTTAGAAGAATAGATGATCTTGGCAGAATTGTTATTCCTAAGGAAATACGCCGTTCATTCCGTATAAAGGAAGGCGATCCTCTTGAAATCTATACTGATGCTGAGGGTGAGGTTATTTTTAAGAAATATTCGCCTATAGGTGAATTGTCCTCATTTGCAACGCAGTATGCAGAGGTTCTTCATAAGGACGGAGGATTGCCAATCGCTATTATGGATAATGACCATGTTATTGCCGCATCAGGAATAAGCAAGCGTGAAGTGCTTGAACGCAGAGTCACAAAGAGTCTTGAGGAACTTATGGAAAATCGCCAAATCCATATAAAGACAGATACTGTTCCGTCTATGAATGCTATTGAAGGCTATGACAGACAAGCCGAGGTCGTTTATCCTATTATATACGGCGGTGATGTCAGCGGAGCGATTGCACTGCTTGAAAATGATAAGAATGAAATACCTACTGAGGCTGATATTAAATTAGTTCAGGTTGCCGCTGCTTTCTTAGGGAAGCAAATGGAATAATATTTGTTATTATTGCACAAAATTTATTAAATTAAATTGTGCAATATGTTACATAGGTAGAAAGTTGCACAAAAAACTTGAAATTTTTAAAACTAAGCATATAATGTAAGGCAAAGAGAGGAAATAAATGGTGAACGGAAGTAGTGTTCACTAAGGTTTGCGAGGCAAATGGTATGAAAAAATTTCAAGACGAAGCATATGGATATATTAAAGATATGTTTGTTCAGCACAATATGGTTAAGCGCTGTGTATTATCAGTGCTTTCAATAATCATAATGGGCTTTGGAATTTCATTATTTTCAGTTTCCGGATTTGGTGTTGACCCCTTTACATCAATGAATATGAACATTTCCTCAACCTTGGGAATTGGCTACGGAACATACCAATTAATAGTTAATGCGGTTATCATTGTATTTGTTGTGATAGTTGCCCATAGGGGACTTATCGGACTTGGGACAATGTTTAACATGGTCGGTGTTGGCTATTCGTGTGAATTGTTTGAGAGTATAATCAGACCTCTCCTTTCTGATTATTCAGATAAACTTGCAATTCGCTTATGTCTACTTGCGGCGGGCATAGTTGTTCTGTGCTTTTCCTGTTCTCTCTTTTTTACCTCTAATGTCGGTGTAGGTCCTTATGATTCTCTTGGATTTATGTTAAGTCAAAAGGTAAATGTGCCTTATAAATGGATAAGAGTTATTACGGATTTAACTGTAATTCTTATTGGACTTGTAGTAAGCGGCGGATTTACCGCAGTAATAAAAGGAGATTTTTCATCAATTAAGAATATTGGTATTGGCACAATTATTACTGCATTTATGATGGGACCGCTAGTCAATTTCTTTTCAAAGCATGTAAGTTCAAAAATCCTTAATATTGATTATGCGGGAATAAGCAAGGATGTTGCTTTCTTTATGATTAAGGGTTCATTGCTTAAAAACAGATTTATAGCTTCTGATAACACTGCACAGATTAATATGAATTCTGATGCATACGAAATATTTAAAGAAATTGAGATTTAAATTTTATCGACATTAATTTATTGCTTTTTAAGTTTTTACATAAATTTTACTCCACATGTAAAAAGGACACGAATTATGATAATCGTGTCCTTTTTACAATTTTAGTGTTGTATATTGTGATTAGAAATGTTATATTAATCTTGTTTGGCTATGATAATAATATGTTGAGGTGAGAATATGAATTGTAAAAACTGTGGTGCAAAAATCAAGGATAATGCAAGGATTTGTCCAAACTGCGGTGCGTTTTGCGGTGATGAGACAGGCTATGTTTTGCTTACATCAGATGATAAAATGGATGACTTTTATTCATATGATAACAGTAAAGGAAAGAAAAAAAGCGGCTTAAAATTTTTAATTTCAGCAATTCTTATCATTGCAATAATCGGAGCGGGTGCTTATATTTATTTTACTGATTTTTATGACAACGATAAAAAACCTGAAATAGTTTTTTCATCGGGCAGCGGTATAGTTAATGGTGATGAAAAAATCATATATGTTGCAATTGAGAATAGCTCAAATATTGAATATATTCATGGCGTTTCGTTATATGCTTATGATAAAAATGATAAATCGTCACCTTCAGCCGATGCAGTATCAACCGATTATCAATACACAAAAAGTGTTGATTCAAGTTTCAGAACAATTTTCTTTGACACTGATGATTTAGAGCTTAAGAAGGGTGAGGATTATACCTATACATTTGAAATGAATTTCAGCTTTGCAGGATCCGACAAGATTTATACTTATGACCAGAGTGTTAGTTTTAACAGTAATATTACTGAAAATATATCGGATATAATTTTTGATCACAGTCTTGATAAGGAAGTATCAGAAGACGCTTCTCAAGAGCAAACGACCGAAAAAACAACTGCTGCTGCAAAAAAGGTTGTAAATAATGATTTTATTTATAATGGATATTGGTTTACCGAGCCTTATAATGATGCTGATTCATATACAATTTTTGCATTAAACTTTAACAAAAACGGTTCATACACATCAACACAGTATTACAAAAATGGTTCTGCAGACTGGAAGGTAACTACGTATAAAGGCACATATGTAATTGAGGACGGATTTCTTGTAGTAAATAATGGTGAAGGAACAGAAAGCAGTTATTATAAGATAGACAGTACAAATTCATCGCTAACAGAAGATGAGGATGGACAGGCTGTTTCTTCACTTACAAACCGAAAATATAACAGTATAAAAAATGCCGAGGATTTCTTCGGAATATAAAAACAGCGTTATGGGTTTATCCATAACGTTGTTTTTAATCTTTATTAGTTTTTGGTATGTATAAGCATAAAGTTTTAAATACTGATTCATAATCGGAATTGCTTTTTTGCATTTCTGAAATTGCATAACCAAGAATTGCATTTGACCAAAATCTTATCAGAAATTCGTGATTGCTTTGCAATGAACTGTAAACTGTTGAAAAATATTTTTTTGTAGTTATAAAAAATAAATTTTCAAGCAGATTGTAAATAAAAATAAATTGAGAGGTATTTATTGACTTTTTGAAAAGTATGTCGTATTTATTCATAAAAACGGTATATAAAGCAACAAAATTTTCAGCATCATCGTTTTTATTGATTTCACTGCAAATGTCATTCGTATCAATATTAAATGCCCATTCAATCATTTTTGAAATATCATCAAAATGATAGTAGAAGGTTTGTCGGCTTATATTGCACTGTTCGACTAAATCGGTAACAGTTATTCTATCAAATTCCTGTGTTTCAAGCAGTTTCAAAAATTCAGACAATATAAATTCCTTGGTTTTTGTTGCCATTAGAATACCACCTAGTTATTAAATTATTTAACATTAATGCATATATGTCAATCTAAGTATAACATAAATAGACAAAAATCGCAAGGAATTCTAATTATATAGACATTTGTTTAACAAATTCTCGGTAATCCTTCTCCTATAAGCACATTAACCTTCCTTTTTCCGCCAAGAGGAGTTATAAGAGTTACTCCTTCACCGCTTTTAACTCTTCCTATAATCGCAGCCTTTTCTCCATATTTGCAGTTTTTAATAAGCTCAACAGCTTTTTCTGCCTGTTCATTTGGAATAATTGCAGCAAGCTTACCCTCATTTCCCATATGCATAATATTCAAACCGAGAATTTTTGCAAAAGCTTTAACATCGTCATTTACAGGAATTTTGTTTTCATCAATCTCAATGTTCACATGTGATGCATTTGCAAGCTCATTTAAAACAGTTCCGAGACCGCCTCGTGTTACATCACGCATACAGTGAACGCTGATTCCATTGTTCAAAAGAGTGGCTACTATTTCGCCAAGAGGTGCATTATCAGACCGGATATTATTTTCAATACCCATTCTTGCAGAAAGTATTGCAGCGTGGTGATCACCCATATTACCGCTTACAATAACTGCATCGCCTTCGTGCAGATTTGTGGATACAATATTTGTATTTTCTTTGACAAAGCCTACGCCTGTTGTGTTGATGTAAATACCGCCGCTCCCTTCAATAACCTTTGTGTCGCCTGCAATGACTGTAACACCGGCCTCTTTTGCGGTTTGTGCCATAGAATTTGCAATCATTTCAAGGGTTTCAGAATCTGCACCTTCTTCAATAATAAATGCAGATGTGATATATTTTGGTTCTGCTCCGCGCATCAACAGGTCATTTACGGTTCCGCAGACAGCAAGTCTGCCGATATTACCACCCTTAAAAATAAGGGGTGTTACAACAAAGCTGTCTGTTGTGACAGCAATCTGTGAAGAGCCGTCAACAACTGCACTGTCCTCCATCATATTGAGAATTGGGTTTGAAAAGGCTTTGGCAAAGATTTTGTCAATCAATTCACTAGTCGATTTTCCGCCGCTGCCGTGTGAAAGTGTAATTTTCATTTTTATGTCCTATCATTTACTAAATAATTAAAGCATGAGCCTTCATTTGAAACCATGCATGCTCCTTTTGGATTTTCGGGTGTGCATATTTTCCCATATAATGGGCATTCGCTAGGTCTTTTTGTGCCTGTAATTATGTCACTGCAGCAGCAGCCCTTACTATATGAATAATCATCCGTAAGTTCTGCACTGCCTGCATCAAAAAAGGCGTATTCGTTTTTTAGTTTTAAACCGGAGTCCTTTATTATTCCTAGACCTCTCCAAGCAGCATCATATGGCTCAAAATACTTGTTAACAAGATGGGATGCTTTTTCATTTCTGCCGCTTTTAACAACTGATTTATAAAGATTAATAACTTTTCCTTGATTTTGCATTTTTATCAGCGCATAAATTGCTGCCAGAATTTCCTCACCATTAAATCCGCTTACTGCAAAGGGCAATTTGTATTTATCAGCCAAAGAGTAAAATGCATCACTTCCTGTGATAACTGCTACATGACCGGGAGCTATAAAGCCGTCAATGCTGTTGTCCTTTTCGCATAAAGCTGATATTACCTCAGGCATAGTTTTAAGTGCTGTTAAAATTTTTATGTTTTTTATACCTTTTTTTATAGCCTGATCTATCATAAGTGCATAAATCGGTGTTGTTGTTTCAAAGCCGACTGCTGCAAAAATAAATGTTTTGCCGGGCTCTTTTTCAGCCATTGAAAGAGTTTCAATAGGAGAGTATACCATTCTTATGTCGGCACCGTCTGCCTTTATATCCTGAAGTGCCTTTACAGAACCCGGAACCCTTATCATATCACCAAAGGTTACAATTACAATATCGGGATTGAGTGCAAGCTCACAAAGCTTATCAACATATGCACTGACCGTTACACATACAGGACAGCCGGGACCACTGATAAGATGTATTTTATCGCTTATGAGTGACGGTATAGCATTTTCTGCAATAGATGCTGTATGAGTTCCGCAAACCTCCATAAAGGTTACATCCCTGCCATTATAGTTATTAAGATAATTTAGTAGAGTATTAATATCCATTATTATCCCAGCTCCTCAAGGTCTTTGAATAAATCGACCATATATTTTGCCTCATCCTCAGGCAAAATTTGGATGACCAAGCCGGCATGAACTAAAACCCAGTCGCCGATTTTAGCATCTACAATGCCTATATTGGCATGAGTTTTGTTTGATGAATATTCAATTGTGGCATCAGTGCCGTTGATTTCAATAATTTTTCCGGGTGCTGCAACACACATATTCAGTCCTCCGATATTGACAGGTAAGCCTGGCCAAGACAAATTCCGTTATCGCCGGGTGATACCTGTTCATTTGTATATACTTGAAAGCCGTTATCTTCAAGCAGATGGATTGTATTTGTAAGTAATATTCTGTTTACAAAACAACCTCCGCTGAGAGTAATTTGTTTTACATTAAATTCTTGTGCAATATTTAAAATTAATTCACTGAGCATTATATGAAAGCCAAGCGCAACCTCTTCTTTTGGAGCAGGCGCGGATTTAACAGCTTCTATTATTTTTTTAGGATTAAGTGAAGGCTCTATGAAAAAGGCTTTTTCTGCCTTTCTGGCAGCACTTTCAAGCGCTGCTGCACATTCGCCTTCATAACTGTTGAAATGCTTTATATCAAGCGCTGCGCAGACAGCGTCAAACAGTCTGCCCATACTTGATGAATTAACTGTATTTATATTGCTTTCAATTGCTTTGTTAATAAGTTCGTTTGAACCGTCATAGCAGGCAAGAGCAAGATCTGCGTTTTTAGATATATCATCAGATGCAAGCATTTTTGTGTATTCCAAATGCCGGACACGCTCCCTGTTAAAAAACACCTCAGCACCCCATATTGCACCGTCATCTCCGTATCCTGTGCCGTCCAATACAAAGCTGAGTGTATCGCCTTTTAAATGGTGCTCTGCTATAACACTGTAAGCGTGAGCCAGATGATGCTGAATTTTTATATCAGATCGGAAGAGACTGCAGGAATGGTATAGAGGATGCTTGTCGCTCACAATTATTTCGGGTGTGAATGAATGAAGCGTGCAAAATCTGCTTATGTTATTTTTATAAGCCTTAAAATAATCTTCATCCTCCAAATCGCCGAAATACTGACTTGGATATACGAAATTGTTATTTAATATGCAAAAACTGCTTTTCAAATCTCCGCCCAAGCATAGGACTTTTTTTTCAGAATTAATTCCTATATCAATTGCTAAAGGGACATATCCTCTTGCCCTGCGAATGAACTGTATTCTGCCTGCGTTTATTTGAACAATGCTGTCATCTATCGGGGTTAGTATATCTCTGTTATGTGATAATATATCAACACCGAATTTATTAATTTCATTATCATCGATAATAATCGGTTCACCGCTTAAATTTGCACTTGTCATGATTAAAGGCGAAACTCTTTCAAGAATCATTATCTGAATTGGATTGCAGGGGAGAAAGGCACCAATATAATCTGATGAATCACAAATACCGCTTGGCATATCTTTTATTTTTTCAAGCAGTACTATAGGTCTGGCAGGGGAGGTTAATAGTTTTTGCTCCGCATTGCTGACCTTGCAGTATTCCTTTATTTCCTCGACAGAGGAAAACATTATTGCAAACGGCTTTTTTTCTCTGCCTTTTATTTCTCTTAGCTTTAGTGCAGTGCTTGTTTTGCAGGTGCAAGCAAGGTGATAGCCGCCGATATCCTTTATTGCCAGTATTTTATCATTTTCTAATATTTTGACCGCTTCGTTAATGGTTATGCCGGTTTCAGGTCCGCATTCAGGGCATGCAATTGTTTGTGCATGGCATCGTCTGTCAGAAGGTGTTGTATACTCTTTTCTGCATTTTTCACACAAATCAAACTTGCTCATTGTGATTCGTTCTCTGTCATAAGGCAAAGAATTAATTATTGTATATCTTGGTCCGCAGTTAACACAACTTATAAACGGATGGTGATATCTGCGGTTATTTTCGTTTTTAAGTTCTTTTTCACAGTCAGCACAAGTAGCTAAATCAGGAGTAATAAACGGAATGCTGTTATCATTACTGCTGTGAACTATTTTAAATTCATTATATTTTGTATTTGGCAGCTTTTCTTTATTATAAGACTCTATATCAAATATTGCAGCAAGGCGTTGGACGAAAGCATCCAACGCCTTTTTATTGCCTTGCGCAATAATTGTTACATTACCGCCTGAGTTTTTAACCTCGCCGTTTATATTCAGCTCATTTGCAAGCCTCAGGGCTGCGGGGCGAAAGCCGATGCCCTGAACAATACCTGAAAAGGTATATTTTACGGTTATAATTTAACCCTCTTTCTTAAGAGCTACAACTCCTGTTTCTCCATCATCTGTTACCATTGAAAGTGCCTTGAATTTCAGGCAGGCATCAACGCAGGCACCGCACTGAACGCATTTATCTCTGTTAATAGTCCAGGTTTTTTCGCCTGTTCTGTCAACCGTAATACATTCCTGCGGACATTTTCTTGCACACAGACCGCAAAGAATACATTTTGACATATCGTTGGAAACCTTGCCTGCAGGTGTTTCCGGAATAGGCTGAGCAAAGGTATCAACGGTCATTGATGTTGCAGGAGCAGTGTATCCCGGCTGTATTGAAAGACATTTCTTTGGGCAGGCATTAACACAGTTTTCACACTGAACACAGCCCATTCTTTCAATTGACCATTCCTTTTTATTTCTGTCAACCTTTATAGCATCTGACGGACATTTTCTCATACAAAGACCGCACATAATGCAATCATCAATATTAATTACAATATGACCGCGTGAACGCTCAGGATAAACTGCAGGCTGTGCAGGGTAATTACAGGTTGCAGGCTTAGAGAAAAGGTTTTTTATGGCGATTGAGGTAAAATCCATTATTTTCATATCGTAAGCGCCTCCTTATCTCTCAGTGCAGCTGATGCATGGGTCAATAGTCAGTATCTGCATAGGAACATCAGCTAAATCCGAGCCCGGCAGAATGTGAATAAGTGATTGAATATTTGTAAAGGTGGGAGTACGGATTCTGAATCGTTCGAGGAATTTGGTTCCATTAGCTTTAGCATAGTAAAGTGCCTCGCCGCGTGGCTGCTCAATTCTTACAAATGCTTCACCGTTTGGCATACCCTTCTGAGGGTTACAGATTGCACCTGACGGAATTTTTTCTGCAATCTGACGAAGAATGCTGATTGACTGAAATAATTCGCCGATTCTTACAACACAACGGGCATATCCGTCGCATCCGTCTGAGGTTATGACATCAAATTCAACTTTATCATATGCCTCGTAACCTGTTTTTCTCATATCAAGTTCAATACCGCTGGCTCTTGCCATAGCGCCTGCCGCAAATAATCTGTAAGCATCATCTTTGGTGAGAATACCTACTCCGCTCAGTCGTGTTTTAACTGTATAGTCATTGAGAAATACATTCGTGATTCTCTTTAAATCTTTTTCCATGGAATTGAATATATCAATGAAGCTTTTTATCATTGATGAATCCATATCCTTAAGAACACCGCCGATTTTGTTGATTGAGAATATAACTCGGCCGCCTGTTGATGCTTCAAACATATCAAGCACCTTTTCTCTCATTCTCCAGCATTGCATAAATAATGAATCAAATGCAAATGCGTCTGCAAGAAGTCCAAGCCAGAGAAGGTGAGAATGAATACGGCTCATTTCAAACCAGAATGTTCTGAGATATTTTGCTCTTTCAGGAACCTCTGCATTGAATATTTTTTCAAGAGCCTCACAATATCCAAGTCCGTGACCGAATGAGCAAATGCCGCAGGTTCTTTCAACAACATACTGGTAGTCATTAAAGTCTCTTTTTTCTGCTAATTGTTCCAGTCCTCTATGGATAAATCCGATAGAGGGAATTGCCTCTATAACCTTTTCATCTTCAAGCACAAGATCCAAATGAATCGGCTCAGGAAGAACAGGGTGCTGAGGACCGAAAGGAATAATTGATCTGTTTGCCATTATTCTTTGCCCTCCTTCTTTATAACCTTGATTTGCTTTTTGAATGGGGTTTCCTTATCAATTCTATAGAATTTGTTTTGATAGTCAAGTGATATACCTGTTACCTTTACACCCCAAAGCTCTTTAATTTCGTTTTCATAAAGCATTGCAGTAGGATAAATATCCGAAAATGACTTTATTTCGTCATCTATAGGAAGCTCAATCTTATAATGCTCAAGCGTATATCCCTTTCCTACCGAATAAGTAACTTCATTATATCCCTCAAAAGCAACTGCACATATCTGCGCAAGCCTATAGCCGTCGTTATATTTTTCTTCCATAATCTTATAAAGCTCATCAACGGTTACTTTTGTAATTTCAAAATCATTATAATTGTTCATTATTTATCAACCTCCTTATCTGCTGTTAATGCATTTCGGGAGTTTTCATATTCAGCCTGCTTTTTCTTAAGAAGGTCAAGTGATTGAACAACACCGTCTATAATAGCCTGCGGTCTTGCAGCACATCCCGGAACATAAATATCAACCGGAATAACTTTATCAACTCCGCCGAGAATATTGTAGCAGTCTTTAAATACACCGCCGTTGCAAGCACAAATACCGATTGCACATACAACCTTCGGCTCTGTCATTTGGTCATAAATCTGCTTAACAACATCCTTGTTTTGCGAGTTAACAGATCCGGTGATAAGGAGAATATCCGCATGCTTCGGATTGCCTGTATTTATAACACCAAAACGTTCAACATCATAAACCGGAGTAAGACAGGCTAAAACCTCAATATCGCATCCGTTGCAGGAGGAGCCGTCATAATGCATTATCCACGGTGATTTTGTAATAGCTGCCATATTATTTTACCCCCTTTATGATTTCTATAATAACTAAGTTAAGCGCACCCACAACAGCTGTTACAATCCATGAATTGTTTAACATTGTTTTCCATTTTACTCTTGCGTTTGTATTATCAACAAGAATTTCAATAAAGTAACAGATGATTAATGCAGCAATTGCAACAAGTGGGCTCCACCATTTACCGTTAATAAAGAATAGCGAAAGAACACCAAGCAAAAATATGTTTTCATACCAGTGAGAAATCTCTACGATTGCAAACATAATACCGCTGAATTCTGTAGTGATACCTTTTACCATTTCCTGATGTGCGTGATGGCTTGTTGAAAGATCAAACGGGTGCTTTCTGAGCTTTATTGTGAGAACAAATATGAAACCGAAGAAAATGCCGGGCAAATGAACTATAGGCAGTATTTCGGAACTTGTAACGATTTCCGAAACCTTAAAGCTGCCTGTATGAACATAAAGTCCGATTGCTGTCATAAGAACCATCGGCTCGTATGCAAGCATCTGTATCAGCTCTCTGCTTGTGCCCATATATGCATATGGCGAGTGTCCGCTTGATGCAGCAATGACAAGAAAAATATTTGCAGTTGTAAGTGCAAAAAATATTAACAACAAGTCATATCCGCCGAAGAATAATGCACCTGTAAAAATTACAAAAAAGAGGAAAGAAAATAAATATAAAATCTGAACTCTGTTGATTGCTTTAGTCTGCTTTTTTAAAAGCTTTGCAACATCATAAAGAGGCTGCATAATCGGGGGACCCTGTCTGCCCTGCATTCTTGCAGTTATCTTTCTGTCAAGTCCTGAAAGAAGAGCTCCTGCAAAAGGTGCCGCAACTATGTAGACAATGGCGCTGATAATTGATTTGATTAATGTTGACATCAGAAACCACCTCCTACAAAAAAGCTGACAATTGTGAGTATTACTAATAATCCTATAGATGTGTATACGCTAGGCATATACATTTTGTGTTCACCGAATATATCTTCCATATACCAGTTTGTAAGGAATTCCTTCTTTTCATTGCCGAAGGCATCAACAAAACCAACCTGATCCTTTGTTCCTGCACCGTTGAAGTATCTTTCTGCTTTAGGGAACGGCCTGTTTCTGGCAATTAAGAAATATGTTGCAGCAGGAATTACAAATATAAATACAATCATAATAATTGTAAGTATGATATTTTGAGATGAAAGAACATCCGAGGTTTGACCATATATTTGAGCAGTATACGGAAGGACAACATATTTTGAAATGAATTCAAAAACAAAGCATATTACAACCATTAAAATGCTGTGAACACCGAGCGAAAACCATTGATTCAAAGACAATGTGTTTTTATGCCTTTTATCGGCAGGATTGCTTGATAAAACAGTTGCAAGCCATTTTGACCAATAGAGCAATGTTGTAGCCGAGCCGAAGCAGATACAAAGAACAAGCACAACCGAGCACAGTGAAAGAAGAGGTGATCCGCCATTTAATCCTGTGTCAATAAACGCTTTGAGGGCTGCCCATTTAGAAACAAGCATGCCGAACGGAGCAAGGAACATTCCTGCAATACCGATAACTAGCATCCATGTAAGATATGGATAGCGTCTTACAAGACCATGCATGGTTTCTATATCTCTTGAGCCTGTCTGATGCTCAATTGAACCAACTGTCTGGAATAATAATGCCTTTGAAACTGCGTGGAAAATTACAAGGAAAATTGCTGCCCACACAGTCTCCTGTGTGCCTATACCGGCACATGCAGTTATAAGACCAAGGTTTGAAAGTGTTGAATATGCAAGAACCTTCTTGCCGTCGGATACTGTGATTGCAAGCATAGACATTGCAAGGAAGGTAAGACCGCCGATAAGACCGATCATATATCCGGAAAATTGACCGCTCATTACAGGAGCAAGTCTTATCAGAAGATAAACGCCTGCCTTAACCATTGTTGCACTGTGAAGCAGTGCCGATGATGGTGTAGGTGCAACCATTGCTCCGAGAAGCCATTTTGAAAACGGAAGCTGAGCACTTTTTGTAAGAGCGGCAAATGCCAGGCATATAACAGGCATAATAATCATTTTGCCATCGCAAAGAATCAAAGACTGCAAATCAGAAATATTGAATTTGATACCTGCCCAAACAATACCGATTGCAAAACCGCATCCGCCGAGAAGATTCATCCACAAGGCTCTGAAACAGTTATTAATTGCTTCACCGGTCTTTGTGTATCCAATGAGAAGGAAGGAGCATACGCTTGTGATTTCCCAGAAAAAGTATATCCAGATAATGCTGTTTGAAAGAACAAGTCCAAACATTGCTCCGATAAATACATACATAATTGCAAAGAAAAAGCTGCGTCTGTCTTTAAATTCAGTATGATGTTTATGGTAATCATTCATATATCCGCAAGCATAAACTGTTATTAGAGTACCTACGACTGCAATAATCAGTACCATAATTACCGTTATTTGGTCAATATATAAATTTTTGAAATGCTGCTCAGGCTTTTGACCGCTGAATTCATACCAGAATATAAGCACTGTCTGAGCAATTGATAAAAGCGCTGCATAATATTTTTTATATTTAATGCTAAGCACAGTTATCAGTACAACGAGGAAGCATTCAACTGCTATAATTCCGATATCTACAATTTCAGTGATTTCAATACCGAAAAGTTCTCCCCGTTCTAAAAGAGTGACCTGCGGGCTGCCCATTGTAAAATAGGTGAGCGCAAAGGTCAAAGCCGTAATAATAATTGCGGCTGATGATAAGTAGGTTACGATTTTTCTTGCAGTATTGTTCTTGAAAATTGCTAGAAGAAGAGCACTGACAAAGGGAAAACCGATAAGAAACATTATCATACTTTCCATTTTTTAACCCCATTTCCGTCGGATTCTTTTATATCGTTTCTCCGAATAATTAAGTATATTATAAAAACATAACTTATACCGCATAAAATACTAACACAATCTGTTTTAAAAATCAATAAATATTGTCATTTTTTAGCGTGGAAAATTATACTTTTTTAATGAAAATAATTTTAACAAAAAATAGTAGTTGAACTATTTAAAATAAAGATATATAATAATTGTAATCAATAACAGATTTAGATTATTTTACTGTTTAACTTTAACAAAGAAGAGTGGATTATGTCTAGAAAAATAAGATTAACAGGGCTTATTATTATTGTACTTATCATTATTGCAATGTTTTCTGCTATGGGGGTTGTTCAGGCAAAAACCGTTGCAGATGTTGAAGATGTATCGGTAACAGCTAGCACTGAAAAAAGCATCGGCTTAAGCTGGAAGAAAGTATCGTCTTCAGATGGATACTATATATATCAAAGCATCGGCGGGAATAAGAGTTTTGAAAAAATAGCAACAATAAAGGATTCCAAAACTGTTGAATATACAGTTGATAATTTGGAGCAGGCAACAGCATATGATTTTTATGTAACGGCATTTAAAGCTTCTAAGAATAATGTCGAAAGTGAAGAGTATCAAGTGATTTCAGGCTGTACTCTTCCCAGTCAGCAGGAGATTGAGGTTTCATCACCGGAGGCAGGTCAGCTGGATATTCAATGGAATAAAAACGATAAGGCTGAGGGTTATCAGATTCAGTATGTCAATGGTGACGGTTCTGATTTTTCAAATGCTGAAAAGATTGATATTAAGGAATGCAAGACTGACAAGCAGCTCGTTGAAAAGCTTGATTCAAAACAAACCTATAGTGTCAGAGTTCGTTCTTATATGATTTACAATGATAAAACCGTGGCAGGGAATTGGAGTGAGACTGCATCAGTTGAAATAGCAGATAAAATTCAGATGTCAAGTAATATTGACCCTGATAAGCCAATGATTGCACTTACCTTTGATGATGGTCCGGGCTATAATAATGTATCAGACAGAATTCTGGATGTGCTTGAAAAATACAGTGCAAGAGCAACATTCTTTATGGTTGGTAAAAATGCTGCCGATCATCCGGATAATCTTAAACGCAAGGTTGAGCTCGGTTGTGAGATAGGCAATCATACCTATAATCATAATCACTATGGAAAAAATGTTACTGTTGATGATATAAAGAAAGCATCAAATGCAATTTATAAGGCTTGCGGTCAGTATCCTACAGCTTTCCGCTCACCCGGAGGAAATACTACTTCAACAATTCTTAAAGAGTGCAAAAATGAAAATATGGTTCTTTATTACTGGTCACTCGATACTATGGATTGGAAATACCGTGATGCAGATAAGGTTTATAACAAGGTCATTAAAAATGTAAGCGACGGCGATATTATCCTTATGCACGAAATTTATGATTCAACTGCCGATGCGGTTGAAAAAATGGTTCCTATTCTTATTAAAAAGGGTTATCAGCTTGTGACCTGCGAAGAGCTTATTGAGGCTAAAACCGGTGCTAAGCCAAAAGTTGGTCAGCAATATGTTGACTGTGATACGATTAATAATAAAACATCATAAATAATAAAAATCCTGCAGTCGGGTGCGTCCCGTTTGCAGGATTTTTTAATAATCACTTTTACTGAACATCTTGTTTATTTGTCTGCGAAGAGCAGGGAGCTTATCTAAATTAGAATCATCTTTCAGCATTTTTACAGCACATGACTGACATTTTTTTAGAGTATCCATATCCTCAAGCATATCAGCAATAATAAGATTTGGAAGACCATGCTGCCTTTTGCCGAAGAAATCACCCGGTCCTCTGGCTTTTAAATCGTAATCAGCAATCTTAAAGCCGTCGTTTGTCTGTTTCATAATTTTAAGTCGTTCTGATGCGCTTTTGCTCTTGTTATCTGAAACAAGAATGCAAAATGATTTATCTTTGCCGCGGCCGACTCTGCCTCTCAGCTGATGAAGCTGTGAAAGTCCGAACCTATCTGCATTTTCAATCAGCATTATTGTTGCATTCGCAACATCAACACCAACCTCAACAACGGTGGTTGAAACAAGAATATCAACATCACCTTTGGCAAAGGCATTCATAACAGTATCTTTTTCTTTAGGCTTCATTTTGCCGTGCAGCAATCCTAAGTTATATCCTTTAAACGCTGTTTCAGAGAGCTTTTGAGCATATTCCTTGGCAGAGACTAAATCAGTTTCGCCCTCATCAACAAGGGAGCATACTATGTATGCCTGATGTCCTTCGTCAACAGCATTTCTGATGAATTTATAAATTCTCTCATGATATGCTGAATTCACAACATCGGTGCGAATTTCCTGCCTTCCGGGAGGCAGCTCATTAAGAATGCTAATATCCAAATCTCCGTAAATAATAAGCCCCAGAGTTCTGGGAATAGGGGTGGCACTCATTACCATCATGTGCGGATTACTGCCTTTCATGGCAAGACTTGCACGCTGTTCAACGCCAAAGCGATGCTGTTCATCGGTCACAATGAGTGCCAGATTTTTGAATTCAACATCGTTTTGAATAAGTGCGTGAGTGCCAACAATTAAATCAATATTGCCGTCAATGAGTGCTTGTTTAATAATTTTTTTATCTTTTGCTTTTGTTGACCCTGTCAGTAGCGCAATTTTAATTTTTGTTCCTTCAAAAAGCTTTGATAATGAGTCAAAGTGCTGAGCGGCAAGTATTTCAGTAGGTGCCATCATTGCAGACTGATAACCGTTTTTGACAGTGCTGTATATAACAGCAGCCGCGACAGCCGTTTTGCCTGAACCTACATCACCCTGAATAAGACGGTTCATTGCCTCTTCGTTCATCATATCGTTAATACAGTCGTTTATTGCATTAATCTGGGCATTGGTCGGTTTGAAAGGCAAAAGAGAATAAAACTCCTCGGTGTAATTTTCAAATAGCCTTAATTCGTTTTTGGCACTCTTCTTGTTCTTTAATTTCAAAAGTCCAAGCTGAAGAGTTAAAAGCTCATCAAAAATCAGTCTTTGCCGTGCTATTTCAACATTTTTTATATTAGAAGGAAAGTGTATCTGTCTGATTGCCCAGTCAAGCGAGCAAAGATTATACTCGGCTTTTATCTCATCGCTGAGTGTGTCCTCAATGAATTCTGTTTTATCAAGAGCTGCCTTTACTACCTTGGATATCGCTTTTGAATTCAGCTTTTCGGTTGCAGAATATATCGGATGGATTCCTGTTGCATTTTCAACCCTTTCAATCTGCGGTGAACTTATTGATGCCTGAGTGAAGCTTTTTTCAATTTTGCCGTAAAGTACATAATCATCAAAAGTTCTCAGTGATTTTGCAAGATATTTATTGTTAAAAATTGTAACATGAATTACTGTTTCACCGTCAGTAAAATTGCATTTGTAAAGGGTTAACCCCTTTCTAATCATCGACTCCTTAACAGGAGTAATCATTGTTGCTTTGATAAATACATTTTCATCAACAGGGGCATTAATAACAGTTGTGGTTTGACTCCAGTCCTCATATTTTCTGGGAAAATAATGAATAAGATCGTCAACAGAATAAATACCCAGCTTATTGAAAAGCCGGGCTTTTTTTTCGCCAACACCCTTTATATACTGAATATTGTATTCATCAAAATTCATTAGTTATTCCACCGAAATAATGTAGTAGTAAATCGGCTGACCGCCGTTTACAATGCTGATTTCCATATCATTGCCATATTTGCTTTTGAGCTTTTCTTCAACGCTGCAGGCATCTTCTTCATTTACGCCTTCGCCATATATCAGGGTTACAAGTGAATGCATTCCTCGTTTAAATAATTTATCGACAGTCCTGAAAGCAATATCGTCTTTATTGTCACCGATAAATTTGATTTTTCCGTTGAGCATTCCCATTATCTGACCCTGTTTAATAGGCTTGCCGTCAATTTCGCTGTCACGGGCGGCAAAAGTTACCTGACTGGTTTCAACTGCACCAGCCATTTCCATCATAGTCATCTGATTTGTATCGGCATCCTCGCTGTCGTCAAAGCATAGCATAGCAGAAATTCCCTGAGGAATTGTTTTGGTCTGAAGAACTCTTACCTCTCTGCCGTTGGCAAGCGGTATGGCCTGCTCTGCTGCCATAATAATATTTTTGTTGTTCGGCAAAACGAAAACTGTTTTTGCAGGTGTCTGATTAACTGCGTTTAAAATATCGTCAGTCGACGGGTTCATTGTCTGACCGCCGCTTACAATAACATCTGCACCGAGATCAGTGAAAAGCTCTGCAAGTCCTTCACCTGCACAAACAGCAACAAATCCATATTTATTTTCAGGCTCAACGACTGCAGGTTCAATAGGCTTATCGCCATCCTTAACTCCCTCTTCAGCATTTCTGTGCTGATAGCGCATATTGTCAATTTTTATATTGATAAGCTGACCATATTTCAGTGCTGCCTGAATTACATCACCCGGACAGTTTGAGTGAACATGGACCTTGATGATATCGCTGTCATCAACTACTACAACACAATCTCCGATTGATTCAAGATAAGCACGAAGGCGAAGCGGGTCTTTTTCATTTGAATCTTTAGACTTTTCGATTAAAAATTCAGAACAGTAGCCGAATTTAATATCATCGCCTGCATCGGCAACCGTTTTCTTATCGGGGGTTTCAACAGGCTTAACTGCTGCACCGATGGGCTGAACAATAACGCCGTGACCGAATACGCTGCTGATTCCTTCAAAGATAAGCACTAATCCCTGACCGCCTGCGTCAACAACTCCTGCTTTTTTCAGTACAGGAAGCTGTTCAGGAGTTTTGGCAAGTGCTTCTTTTGCAGCCTGCAGAGCAGCAAAGCAAACCTCCATAGGATCGTCCTGAATGTCAGCCATTTCCTCTGCGGCATCGGCAGCCTTGCGTACCACTGTTAAAATTGTACCTTCAGTCGGTTTCATTACAGCTTTATATGCAGCATCACAACCCATTCTGATTGCCTTTGCCACATCTTTTGAGCCGGCACTGTCAATTCCCTTGAAGGCTTTTGAAATTCCTCGGAATATCAGTGAAAGAATAACACCTGAATTTCCTCTGGCACCTCTTAAAAGTGCTGATGCGGTGCGCTTGGAAACATCTTCTATAGAGCTGTCATCAGGCATTGATGTAATATCTTTTGCGGCTGCATTTATTGTCATTGACATATTCGTGCCCGTATCACCGTCCGGAACAGGGAAGATATTCAGAGCATCTACAGCCTGTCTGCTGTTTGAAATATTATTAGCGGCGGAGATAATTCCGTCACGAAACATAAGTCCTGTAATCATTAAGAATTCCTCCGATTAGTTAAGTCCGTCAACATGAACATTGACCTCTGATACCTTAAGCCCTGTTGCAGATTCAACCGTGTATCGAACCTTGTTAACAATGCTGTCTGAAATGGCATTGATGTTAACACCGTATGATACAGCAATATGAAGATCAACAACAAGTGAGCCGTTAATGCTTTTAACTGTTACACCCTGACTGTGATTGTCAAGATCAACCTTGCTTTTAATAACAGATTTAATGCTTTGGTAAGCATTTGGATTCACCATTCTTGTAACGCCGAAACAGCTTTGAGCTGCATTGCCTACAAGGCTTGAAAAATAATTGTTCGTAATTTCAATGTATCCGTTAGGATTTTCAAACTTTATCATTGTTATCCTCCTGATTAATTAGTTATAGTACCAATCCTCTATATTTGAGAAATAATTGTCTGTATATCCCTGCATATCTCCGTGCATAGATTTTGAATAACAAATCATACCCTGCCTGTAAAGCAGAGGAATAAACGGCATTTCCTCAGAAAAGGCAAGAACAAATCTGCCTATTTCATTTTTTGATTTGAGATAACCGTTATATGATTTTACAGCTGCACTGTCATCAAGCTTAATCCCGTAGCGGGTTGCGCCCTTTGATGTGAAAAAGCTGCTTAAGTTCATATCATTTGGTATTTTTGTTTCACCTATATAAATATTAAAGTTCCTGTTTTTTACTTTGTTTTGATATGAGGCATTTTTTTCTTTATTAATTGTTACCTTGAAGCCTGCCGTCTCAAGCTGCTGTTTAATAAGCTGAGCTGCCGAATACTTGTTAGAATTATTGTTTACCAAAATATCAATTTTTAATTCACTGCTTTCATATCCGCTTTGTGCTATAGCCTGTTTAGCGGCTGCAGTGTCTGAAACAGATGAAAAGATCTGAGTCTGCTTGCCAAGCTTTGATGCCGAATTGAATACGGAAACGGCACTTTTTGCATAGCCCTGATATGCACTTTTAACAAGTGTATCCCTGTCAATTGCGAGAGAAATTGCACGGCGTATATATTCGTTTGAAGTAATGCCCGAATATTGGTTTATGCCGATATAAACAAGATTGTTAAGATTAACAGCTTTTTTGTTGCTTTGTATTCTGACCTTGCTTCCTGTAGATAAATCACGGAATGCATAGCTTATATTACCTATATTAACAGCGTTTTCAATCGATTCGCCGGAGGTTATGTTTATAAGCAGTATTTTTGTAAAGTGAGGATTAAAATCCTTTCTGTAATTCTTGTTAACCTCGATATAAACCTCTCCGCTGCCCTCAGCGAATTTGTATCTTCCGGAGCCTATGGAGTAGCCTGCTTTATCGGTTTTGCCGTTTGAAACTGCAAAGGTCAAAAGATTATGCGCATTTGGATTTGCATAGCTTAATTTGAATTTTATGACTGTATCGCTTACCGTTGATGCAGAATCTATGGATTTAAGCGAGTTTTTCCAGTGAGGTGAATCCTTAGCCTTGTAAAAAGAAGAAACAACATTTTTTGCTGTCAGTGTGCCGCCGTCGGAAAACTGAATTCCGCTTGGTATTGTTACAGTCAGCGTTGTGTTGTCAGTGTATGAATAGCTTGTTGCAATATTAGGCTGTGCCTCAAAGCTTTCATCAAGAGTGAAAAGAGAGTCAAATACAAGTTCCTCAACTATTTGGTTGTTAAGAGTTTCGGACTCAAACGGGTCCAGCGAGTCCGATTGAGAATAGCTTAGCTTAAAGCTGGTAGTGTCGGCTGATATTTCGGTTGTGGTCTGTGTTACCAGCTTGTGTTCATCAGTGCTCTGCTGAGCAGTGCACGCTGTAAAAACAGATATAATCAGCACAGCCGAAAGTATTAAAGACAAATATTTTTTTGTCATTTTCTAAACCTTTCTATGTGAATAGCTTTTCCTGTTTTATTGTCAATCTCAATAAAGCAGCCCTCAAGTGAGCAGGGGCCGTCTTCGCTTATAAATCTGACAGGCAGATTGGTTTTCATTTTTTGAATTGCCCTTTCAGGCGAAATTCCCAGTACAGAATAATACGGACCTGTCATTCCGAGATCGGTTATATATGCCGTGCCATTGGGTAAAATCTGCTCATCAGAGGTCTGTACATGGGTGTGAGTTCCTACTATTGCAGATACTCTGCCGTCAACATAAAAACCTATAGCCCGCTTTTCACTGCTTGCCTCGGCATGAAGGTCAACAATAATAATTCTTGCCCCTTCAGCCTTTGCCTCTTCAATTTTTTTATCTATTATATCAAACGGATTAAGATGATTTTCAAGATAAACTATACCCTGAATATTTATTACAGCAACCTGGCAGTAACCCTTGTCAAGAATCACCATACCCCTGCCCGGAGCGGAGGGATGATAGTTTGCAGGTCGGATTATGAATTCATTTTCATCTAAATAATCGCTTATTTCAGGGCGCTTGAGAGCATGGTTGCCAAGGGTTATTACATCAACTCCACTGTCAAATATATACCTTGCGCTCTGCGGAAGAATGCCGTTGCCCACTGCTGAATTTTCACCGTTGGCAATTACAATATCTGCCTGATACTCTCGCTTAAGACCCGGCAGCTTTTGCCTTAGATATTCGCAGCCCTGTTTGGAAACAATATCACCTATTGTTAATATTTTCATAAATTTTCCTGTTTTCTATATAAGTATAATTATTTGTATTATACATTATTATTCCAACAAAAACAACAATAACAATTCAAATTTAATATTATATTAATATGTATATATTCCCTCAATTTAAAGGCTTGAAAAAAAAATCGGCATATGCTAAGATATATTTTACAGGAGGCGAAAGCTATGCACGAGTCAGGAGAAATGTATCTTGAAACCATTTATGTTCTATATCAAAAAAAGCCGGATGTGCGCTCTATTGATGTTGCTGAGGAAATGGGTTTTTCAAAGCCCAGCGTAAGCAGGGGAGTCAGTATTCTTAAGCGTGACGGTTATTTGACTGTTGACGGCAATGGATTTCTTGAGCTTACTGATTCAGGTATTGATTTGGCAAAAAAAATATATGAGCGTCATACGGTATTAACCGAGCTGCTTATAAAGCTTGGCGTGAGCGAAGAAACCGCTGCAGCAGATGCCTGCAAAATTGAGCATGTTATCAGTGATGAAACTCTTGAGGCAATCAAAAAAAATTTAAATAAATAATATAAACAGTATAAAACAAAGCATCTATGCTCGCTTTCGCAAGCATAGATGCTTTGTTAATTAAGGTGCCTGTTCAAACACCGCGTAATTATTCGTAAAGCCGTACTTCGGCAATGGAGTTTTTAATATTTTTTGATGTGAACCAGGCACCTACCAGACACAGCTACCCTTCAGACCAATAACAGTATCCGGATTTTATATGTAACACCGCATAGCGGTAGCTACCGATAGTTATTATGACACATTATTCCTGCAGAATTTGTCATAATTAAGATGAAATCAACTACTCATCTCAAATAATATAAGCGTGAAAATCAGAATGTGTGACAAAAAAATATAGATAATTATTAATTCATATCATAAAATAATAGAAATTATTATTTTATGATATTATATATTATTTAAAATCATTTGTCAACATTTAAAACTTTTTTATGATATAATAATCAGAGGTGATGATTATGAAACCATTAAAAGAACAAATTAGTATTACAATAGACCGTGACACGCTTAGCAAAATCAAGGCAATGGCAGAAAATGATGACCGTTCGCTGTCACAATATATCAATATCGTTTTAAAACAGCATATTCAAAGCAAAAAGAACGATTGGAGGTAATTGTTCTTTTTTTCTGCCTGCCTAAAGTATGAGCAGGCAAGTATCTGGGCGCCTTTATATTGTATATAATCTTTTGAGAATGAGCATTATCAACAATATTATTATAATATGAAATACATTTAAATATATTATAAATTATATGATATATTTTTAAAATGTAATTGAATATAATTTAATTATAAAAAAATTTTTCATGATTAGGAGTTGCTTATGGAAGAAAAACTGAAATTAACTAAAAAATTTAAAGGTGAAGATAATCATAAAACAATTTCTATTAGATTTACAAATGACATTATTAACAGACTTGATAAATTAGCTGCTGAAACAGGCAGGTCACGAAATGAATTAGTAAATATTCTTCTGGATTTTGCAATTGAAAGATGTGAATTAATAGAAGAAAGTGATTTAAATAAAGTGGAAAATTCTGATAATACAAGTGATTAATGATAATATTATTTAAAGTAAAATATTTCTTGTTTCACCACAAAATATAAGAAAATCTTATAAATTAAAATTATTATATAAGATATTGTTATAAATGTCAGGAAAAAACTGATTTATGTGTATAATAAGTTTTAAGTAAGGTGATGAAATGAAATCTAAAGGTGAGATAACACATTATAAAAGACTTAAAGATTTAAGAGTAGATAAAGATTTAAATCAGACTGAATTGGCAAAAGCATTGCAAATGTCACAAGAAAATTATTCATACATTGAAAATGGGCGTGCTCATTTAAAAGCAGCTGATCTTGCACTGATATGTAAATTTTTTAATGTATCGGCAGATTATATTTTAGAACTTACTGATATTCCTACCGAACTTTACAAAAAGAATAACAAAAACAAATTATAAAAACCACTTGCGAATCAAAATTGGCAAGTGGTTTTTATTATAGAATTATTATAGGGGCGTTCATTGACCGCCGCCTGCAGTGTGTTTTTTATGATTTGGAAAATTGTTCTTTACCCACAAAACAAAGCGGACATTCAAAATCTTCCGGAACATCTTCCCATTTTGTGCCGGGTGCGATACCGCCCTCCGGATAGCCTGCTTCCTCGTCATATTCCCATCCGCAGACATCGCAAACATATTTCATACAAAGATACCTCCCTTATTATTATATGTATTAAATATTTTATTATTATATAATGAAACACCGTGAAAGATTTGTCTTTCACGGTGTTGTTATATAAAGTAAGATTACTTTTCAGCGTACTTATCTTCACCCTTGCTCCAGCTGTACATAGAACGGATGCCTTCACCAACCTGCTCAAGCTGATGACTAGCCTCAAGCGCTCTCTTAGCCTTGAAGTGAGCCCAGCCGTTGTTAGCCTCTGTGATGAATTTAGAAGCGAATGTACCGTCCTGAATTTCTTCAAGAACCTTCTTCATTTCCTTCTTTGTTTCTTCAGTTACAAGTCTCTTGCCTGTTTCGTAATCGCCGAACTCAGCAGTGTTTGAGATTGAGTATCTCATCTTTGAGAAACCGCCTGAATAAATAAGGTCAACGATAAGCTTCATTTCATGGATACATTCAAAGTATGCATTTCTTGGGTCATAACCGGCCTCAACAAGTGTTTCAAAACCAGCCTTCATAAGAGCAGTTACACCGCCGCAAAGAACAGCCTGCTCACCAAAGAGGTCAGTCTCTGTTTCACATTTGAATGTTGTTTCAAGGATAGCTGCACGAGCGCCGCCGATACCTGCACCATAAGCGAGAGCGATATCAAGGCAGTGACCTGAAGCATCCTGATAAACAGCAACAAGACAAGGAGTGCCTTTGCCTTCTTTATACTCTGAACGAACAGTGTGACCCGGAGCCTTAGGAGCAATCATGAATACATCAACATTTGAAGGAGGCACGATTTGCTTGTAGTGGATGTTAAAGCCGTGAGCAAATGCAAGAGCCTTACCCTCTGTGAGGTTTGGTTCAATATCTTTCTTATAGATAGCAGCCTGTCTCTCATCAGGAGTGAGAATCATAACTACATCAGCAGCCTTAACTGCCTCAGCAGTAGTCATAACTTTAAGACCGAGGTTCTCAACCTTTTCCCATGATTTTGAGCCTTCATAAAGACCGACAATAACATTTACGCCGCTTTCATGAAGATTGAGTGCGTGTGCGTGACCCTGTGAACCAAAGCCGATGATAGCAACTGTTTTGCCGTCAAGAACGCTGAGGTTACAGTCTGATTCGTAGAAAATCTTAGCTTCTGCCATTTTTATTTCCTCCCAGAAAATAAATTGAAATTTGTTCAGCAGGTTGTCAGTCAACCTAACTGTTTATTTGACGATTCTTATTATAACTTGTATGATGTCTAATGTCAATAGCAATTTGAATTTTTATTACAATCTTTCCATTGCGTGAATTATATGAAGGCGCATTGCTGTTCTTGCACCTTCGGCATTTCTCTTCTTTAAAAAGTCCATAATCAACCGGTCATCTTTTAAATTATCATCGCTGACATCCTGATCCTTTGTAAGAACCATAACACCTTTTTTTATAGCGTTGAAGATAATAGGCATAAATTGCTTAACAAAAGAATTATGCGTAGCGTTTGCGATACTCTCGTGGAATTTTTGTTCTTCAAAGGTTCTGTCCTCGCCGCTGAGAATCTTTTTTTCAATTTCTTCGCCATAATAGCAAATGATGTCTAATTCTTCATCAGTTGCACGCTGTGCGGCTAAAAAAGCGCAGTCCGGCTCAAACATTAAACGCATTTCAAAAAGGTCATCAAGTCCTGATGCAATATCGCTTAAGTCATTTGAATCAATGACTGTATTGTCAGTAACAAAAGTACCTTTGCCGCGGCGAATTTCGAGAACACCGTTTGTTGTCAATATTTTAATTGCCTCCCTGAGCGTTGAGCGGCTTACCCCAAGCTCAGCTGCGAAATCTATTTCATTAGGGAGCTTATCACCCACGGAAAAACGATTATTCACTTCTATCATATCCATAATTTGCTTTGCAGTGCTGTCAGCTAATTTGCTCATATTTTCACCTCTGCTTTAATAATAACATATGTATGCCGGAAAAGTCAATATGTTGTATGACATCGTACAACATAAATCCAAAAGAAGATATTGTTATTGTAATATTTTAACAAAAAACCGTTATTCGCTTGTAAAATACATTTAAATAGTATAAAATTATAATGTATCATTGTATTTTGCGGGAGGTGGTACTTATGAATAAAGCGACAAAAATAAGATATTATATTGAATCGCTTTGTATTTATGACTTAAAAAAGGACGAGCTGTTATCGGCACTTTATGATTTGCTTTCATCACTTGACAGTGAAACAGTGCTTGTAAAGCAGAGTGTTTTCTTTAATTTACTTTCAGAGCACAAGTCCTTTAAACACTATATTTCAAAACTTATATTAACTGATGATAATGTATTTACCAAGGCTGCAGCGGCAGGTCTTGCCGATGAACTCGGAGACAATATTATTGACGGTGTAAAGAATGATTTGAAAAAGCTTGAAGAAATTGCGTCAATAACATCTTATGATATATTCTCTGCGGTTAAAAATCGTGAGCTTCAGGAAATTCTTGAAACCATGCCTAAATGGAATGCTGACGGAAGAGCAATGGCTCCGCTCACAAGTGATTGGAGCGACCGGATTGATGTGCTTAAGGATTTTCACAAAACAAACGGCTATGGCAAATATGCAAAATATGCTGCGTTCGTATGGCGTGACCATGATTTTGTTCCCATCACCGCCATTGATCCTATAAAACTGACTGATTTGAAAAATTATGAAAAGCAGCGGACTCAGGTGCTTGATAATACGCTTGCCTTTCTTGACAATCTGCCGGCCAATAATGTTCTTTTATACGGAGACAGGGGAACGGGAAAAAGCTCGACGATTCATGCAATATTGAATGAATATAAAACAAAAGGACTAAGAATGATAGAAATATCAAAGGGCGATATCAATGAGCTTACTATGATAAGAGAAAAGATTGCCGGCAGTCCTATGAAATTTATAATATTTATTGACGATTTAAGCTTTGATTCACATGATGACTCTTTCGGTGAGCTGAAGGCAGCACTTGAAGGCTCTCTTTCCGGCAGACAGAGCAATACTATTATATATGCAACCTCTAATCGCCGCCATCTTATCAAAGAAAATTTTTCTGACAGGGAAAATGACGTCAACCGCAGTGACACTCTTCAGGAAGAGCTTTCTCTTTCAGACCGCTTTGGCCTTTCAATTACATTTATGAATCCTGATAAAAAGGATTATCAGGACATTGCTGAGAAGATTGCGGCTGACAGAGGGCTTGAGGTTGATATGGATAAATTCCTTGAGGCAGCTGAGCAGTTTGCAAGGCGAAGAGGAGGTCGCTCGCCAAGGTGTGCAAAACAGTTCACCGATTATGTTGAAGGCTGTATAAAACGAGGTATTGATTGGTAAAAATTTAATAATTTTCTATTAACCGATTGTTCAAAATTTTAAAATTTTGTTTACCCAAAAGACAAATTATGAACAAAATTAAGTGTTACTATTTCATCAATGAAATTTTCTTTGGGAAGATTTTTATGTAAAGAAAGGACGAAACTATGGCAAATAAAATTCTTGTAGTAGATGATGATTTAAATATTTGTGAGCTTTTAAAGCTGTATCTTGAAAATGACGGTTATACTGTATTCACAGCAAATGACGGTCAGGAGGCAGTTGCAATGTTTCAAAACAAGACCCCTGATTTGGTTTTGCTTGATATTATGCTGCCTAAAATGGATGGATGGCAGGTTTGCCGTGAAATCAGAAAAACATCATCAGCACCTATTATTATGCTGACCGCTAAGGGAGAGATTTTTGATAAGGTTCTGGGTTTGGAGCTTGGTGCAGACGATTATGTTGTTAAGCCTTTTGATGCCAAGGAGGTTATGGCAAGGGTGAAAGCAGTTCTGCGCAGAACTAAGGGTGAGAACGATGCTCAGGAGGATGAAAATAAGATTGTTATTTATGATAATCTTGAAATAAATATTACAAATTATGAAATGAAGGTCAAGGGTGTTGCAGTCGATACCCCGCCTAAAGAGCTTGAACTCATTTATCATTTTGCTTCAAATCCGAACAGGGTTTATACCCGTGATCAGCTTCTTGATGAAGTTTGGGGCTTTGATTATTACGGCGATTCCAGAACTGTAGATGTTCATGTTAAGCGTCTTCGTGAAAAGCTTGAGGGTGTGTCGGACAAATGGGCACTTAAAACTGTTTGGGGCGTAGGCTACAAATTTGAAACAAAGGATTAATTAAAAATGACCATAGCTAATACAAAGGCTAAGGGAAATCGCTCAAATATATTTTTTACCTATTTTGTTTTGTTTGCGGGAATTTTTCTTGTAACTTTTGCAGTGCTTGCGGCCTCGCTTATCATTCTTGTAAATGCGTACTCACTTCATGAAAAAACAGATTTGCTGCAGGAGAATACTGCTAATATAGCAAAATCTGTTTCGTCTGCTCTTAATGTTAATAATATGAATGATAATTATTCACTTGAAAAAGAAGCTATATGTGAGTCACTCGCAGTTGTTTCTAACTGTATTGATGCAGATATTTTTGTGTGTGATACGGGGGGAAATGTAATTCTTTGCAAAGAGCAGATAGGTGCAAATCCGTATTATTCTTCTTCAATGGTATGTGCTGAACACAGCAGCTTTAAAGTTCAGGACAGTCTGATTCAAAGTGTCTATGAAAATCAAAATGCAATCAGCCGTGCTATTATAAACGGCGAAAACTGTTATGTGGTTGGCACAGCAATTGTAGCACCTTATTACAGTCACGGCATACCTTCAGGCGGAAACAGGATTATAGGTTCGGTATTTGCTGTTGTAGAAAGCGGGACCACGCATCTTGTTTTGTCAGTTATAAAAGTATTTTTTGTAATTGCTTTTATATGCCTGGCGGTTGGATTTTTGCTTATTTGGATTTTAACAAAAAGAATGGTAACTCCGCTGCAGCAGATGAGTGTTGCGGCAAAGCGTTTTGCGGTAGGCGATTTCTCTTACAGAGTTAACATTCAGAGCAATGATGAGCTTGCAGATTTGGGTATCGCATTTAATGATATGGCAGATGCTCTTGATAAGCTTGAAAGCTCAAGGCGATCGTTCGTCGCAAATGTTTCACATGAGCTTAAAACGCCTATGACCTCTATTGCCGGATTTATAGACGGCATACTTGACGGAACAATACCTAAATCAAAGGAAGATTATTATTTAAAGCTGGTCAGCGACGAGGTTAGACGACTTTCTCGTCTTGTTGTTGCTATGCTTAATATGAGCAAAATTGAGTCAGGCGATTTTGAAATGAAGCCTAAAGACTATAATCTTTCAGATCAGGTTATTCACATTCTTTTGACTTTTGAGCAAAAAATAGAGAAGAAGAATATTGAAGTCAGAGGACTTGAAAATCTTGAGCCTCACCACATTAGTGCTGACACGGATATGATTTATCAGGTAATATATAATCTTTTTGATAATGCTGTTAAGTTTACTAATGAGGGCGGCTATATTGATGTTGGGATCAGAGAGCTTGCTGATTCTGTTGAGGTATCAATCAAAAACAGCGGTGAAGGTATTAATTCAAGTGAACTTTCAAGAATATTTGAAAGGTTTTATAAAGTTGATAAGTCCAGAAGTCTTGATGCCAAGGGTGCAGGGCTTGGATTGTATATAGTAAAAATGATGGTTGAAATGCATGGCGGAAGAATTTATGCCCGTTCAGACAGTATGAGTGAGGCTGAATTTGTATTCACTCTTCCAAAGGCAAAGAAACTGTTAAAAAAGGAGTAATGTAAATATGGACGATTTCTTCAATAATAAACAAGGCACAAATGAAGAAAAATCAAAGTCTGAGGAAGGCAGGGTGAACGGCGAATATCATTTTGTTCCGCCAAAATCATCTAATGAATATTATAATCCTCAGCAGAATCAGCAGAGTACAGGAAGCTATCAGCAGCCTGGATATAATAATTATTACACCCCTCCGACCTATAACAATGCATCACGGAGCAATAATGGTCAAACAGTGGTGAACGGGGCACCTGTTGATGCAAAGCCGAAAAAGAAAAAAAATAAGACCGCAATAATTATTGCTATTATAATTGTAATTTGTGCGGCTGTTGCAGTGGGCGGTCTTGCAATAGCTGCTTATACAGGCAAAACAGACAATCAACCATCAGTAACTGATGAGCAGAAATCAAATAGTAATGATGATGCGGCTGCCAGCGTTAAGGGCAGCAACGAAGCCGCAAAGACTGACTCGGACGGCAATCTTACTGCAGCAGGAGTTGCTCAAAAAGCAATGGATTCATGTGTAGGTATTACTGTTTATACTCAACAGAGTGCTTACAGTTATTTCTATAATTATGGTCAGAATTCAAACGAATCAGGCGAAGAGTCTGCATCCGGTGAGGGTTCGGGTGTAATTATGAGCGAGTCTAACGGCAAGACTTATATTATGACTTGTGCTCATGTTATTGCAGACGGCAGTTCATTTAAGGTAACACTTAATGACGATACCGAGTATGATGCGGAAATGGTTGGATATGACAGTCAGACAGATATCGGTGTGCTTTCAATTAACAAAACCGGTTTGCAGATTGCAGAGTTTGGCGACAGTGCTGATATTGAGGTTGGTGCAACATGTATTGCAATCGGATGTCCCGGCGGACTTGAGTTTAAAAACAGTGTAACTCAGGGTATTATATCAGCTCTTGACAGACCTGTTTCATCATCAATCGGTTACAGTAATGAGTGTATTCAGGTTGATGCAGCAATTAATCCGGGTAATTCAGGCGGTGCATTATTTAATATGCAGGGTCAGGTAATCGGAATTAATTCATCAAAGATTGCATCAACGGAGTATGAGGGAATGGGTTTTGCAGTTCCAAGCAATACTGCAGTTGAAACTGCGAATTCTCTTATTAAGAACGGTTATGTTGCAGGCAGAGCAAAGCTGGGTGTCCAGTATGTTTCACTTGAAAATTATAACAATGCCTCTGCAATTCTTTCTGCGCTTGCTCAGCAGGGATTTGAAGATGCTTCAGGCACAATGGTTCTTCAAAGCATTGATGATGAATCGGATCTTAAAAACAGTGATGTTCAGCAATATGATATGATTGTTGCTGTCGATGGTAAAACAATGACATCAACAGATGTTTTAACCTCTGTTCTTTCCAACAGCAAACCCGGTGATACGGTAACACTGACGATGGCAAGAGTTCAGGGTAACTCAATCAAAACATTTAAGGTTAAGTGCAAGCTTATTGAAAGCAAGGACTAATAGCATAACTAAAAGCAGTGGGCTTTTGATATGCACCCCAAAAGTTAGACAACTTTTGGAGGTGCATATTTTTTATGGGAAAAACAGGAAGAAAAAATAAAGTATATAGTGAAGAGTTCAAAATATCTGTTATAATGGATATGCGAGAACATGGTTTGGGGTATAATGAAACGATCCGAAAATATTGGAATGATGGATTGGTATCAAATCATTTTCAACAGATAAAATTGTGGGAACGCATATACTTGGAAGAAGGAGCCGAAGGTCTGATGAAAGAACGCAGAGGCAGAGCAATCGGATCAAGAAAAGGAAGACCGCCAAAGCTTGATAAAAAAGTAGAAGAAGATTTAATAGCAGAAAATCAACGCTTGAGAATGGAGATAGAATATCTAAAAAAACTCGATGCCTTAGTTCAGAAAAGAGAGCGAGAAGAAAGGAAAAAGCGTTAATAGTAAATGAACTAAGGCAAGAATATCCGCTGAACGAATTGCTTAAATTATCAGAAATCGCCAAAAGCACATATTACTATTATCTTAAACAAGGCAATAAAGATAAATATGAAAATCTAAAACTTAAGATTTCGGAAATATTCAAGAAGCACAAGGGCAGATACGGATATCGCAGAATAACAGAAGAACTGCATAAGGCAGGATATACAATTAATCATAAAACTGTACAAAAGCTGATGAAAGAGCTTGGATTAAGAGCTAAACAAAGCAAAAATGGGAGATATCATTCATACAAGGGTACGGTAGGTAAGATAGCAGATAATATACTAAAAAGGGATTTCAATGCGGACAAACCATTTGAAAAGCTTGCAACAGATGTTACACAGTTCAACGTCTGCAATGAGAAAGTATATTTATCACCTGTTCTTGATTTATTTAACAGAGAAGTTATATCTTACTCAATTTCACTAAGTCCTGACCTGCAGCAAATCAGAGATATGTTAAATGGCTTATTCAAGAAACTGCCTAAAGATGCAAAACCGATTTTTCATTCAGATCAAGGCTGGCAGTATCAGCATGCAGAATATCAACGCTTACTTACGGAGCATAACATTATACAAAGTATGTCACGCAAAGGTAACTGTATGGATAACGGAGCAATGGAAAACTTCTTCGGCAGACTGAAAGTCGAAATGTTTTACGGCGAAAGTTTTCAAACAGTTGATGAATTCATCAACTGTTTGAAAGATTACATTGATTACTACAACAATGAACGAATCGTATCAAAACTGAAAATGAGCCCGGTGCAATACCGAACTCATTCTCTTACATTTTAATATTTATTTTTGTCTAATCTTTGGGGGTCACTTCATTTTGACTCACTGCTTTTATTATAGTTGATACTTTATAATTTTTATGATATATTAATATTATGAATACGAAACGCTTTTATTTGTCAATAACATTTATATTTACATTGCTTACAGCAGTGTTTATTTGTTTTGCTGTAATAAAAGATAAAGGAATATTCATTACGCTTGCTGTTACATTCGGCACCTGCCTTTATCATTTTGCTGTCCGTCTTGCGGTCGGCGGAGTAATACCAAAAAAATTCAATTATAAATCTGCTTGGTTTATGGAAAAAAGCTTTGAAAATGGTTTATATAAAAAACTCAAGGTTAAAAAGTGGAAACAAAATGCTCCCACATATAATCCCAAAACCTATTCTTCACAGCAATGCACACTTGAGGAGATTGTCAATACGACCTGCCGCAACGAAGTTATTCATGAGGTCAATATGTTGCTTAGTTTTGTTCCGCTCGTTCTAATTATTCCGTTCGGAACGCCTGCCGCATTTATTATTACCTCAATTGCAGGCTGTATATGCGATTTTTTCTTTGTTATTCTGCAAAGATATAACCGTCCAAGGCTAATTAAATTAATTCAACGCAAAAACAACAAAACGCATTGACGATTTTCGCCAATGCGTTTTTGTTATTTTATAAATGCCGCAACGCCAACACCAACACCGCTGATTGCCATTAAAACAGCAAGAATAATTGCGGTCACCTTGACCCATCCTCTGTTCATTTGTTATACCTCTTATTTCATAAATTCATTTGCTGCAGCAATAAGCTTATCAGCAAGAACCGCTGCGTTATTTTTATTGTCACCTATTGCTGTGATATAAGCCTTAATTTTAGGCTCAGTGCCTGAAGGTCTTACAATGACCTTATTGCCGTTTTCAAGAGCAAATGCTAACACATTTGATTTCGGAAGATCTATAGTCTCTTGTGAACCATTAGTGAATACTGTCTTGCTTGCTTTGTAGTCAGATATTGCTGTTACAGGCATTCCGGCAATTTCTTCAGGCGGGTTCACTCTTAAAGCATTCATTATATCTGCCATTTTTTCCATACCGGCAGCACCCTCAAAAGTGTATGACTGAACAGTATTGCAATAGTAGCCGAATTCATCATAAAGTGAATTCATAACATCAACAAGATTCATACCTTTTGTTTTGTAATAAGCAGCCATTTCACAAATAAGCATTGATGCAACAACTGCATCCTTATCTCTTGCATGTGTGCCTGCAAGATATCCGTAGCTTTCCTCAAATCCCATAACAAAGTCATCTGCTCTGCCTTCGCTCTCGAGATTTGTAATAAGCTCTCCGATATATTTAAAGCCTGTTAAAAGGTTTTTGAATGTGCAGTTATATTTTTTTGCAATAACTTCAGCAAGGTCTGTTGAAACAAAGCTCTTAACAGCAATTGCCGAAGACGGCAGAGTGCCTTTTTCAAGACGCTGTGAAAGAATATAGTTAAGCAGCATTGCTCCGACCTCGTTTCCGCTCATAAGAACAAGATCACCGCTCTTGTCCGGTACTGCAATGCCTACACGGTCACAGTCAGGATCGGTAGCAAGGAGAATATCTGCTCCGATTTTTTTATTCATCTCAAGACCGATTTCAAAAACCTGCTTAATTTCAGGGTTAGGGAACGGACATGTTGGAAAATTGCCGTCCGGATTTTCCTGTTCCGGTACAATATAAACCTGTTTAACACCAATTCTGTCAAGTATTCTTCTTACAGGCTTGTTGCCTGTTCCGTTAAGAGGGGTGTAGATAACTTTGAGGTCAGCCTCTTTAACGATTTCAGGATTAATACACTGTTTTTGAACTTCATCAAGAAAAATTTCAATAATATCCTGACCGATGTATTCAATCATACCGTTTGCGACAGCCTCATCAAAGTCAACCTTTTTAATTCCGGTAAAATAGTCAACCTTTTGAATGAAATCGTATGTTTCGGCAGCTTCCTCGTCAGTCATCTGATATCCCTTCGGATTGTAACATTTGTAACCATTATACTTTGCAGGGTTATGGGATGCAGTCAGGATAATACCGCTTGATGTGTGAAAATGTCTGATAGCAAAAGAGAGACAAGGCGTAGGCTCTAATTCTTCATAAATATAAACCTTAATTCCGTTAGCTGCAAGAATTGAAGCAGCCTCCTTGCTGAAATAATCACTTTTTATACGGGAGTCATATCCAATGGCAATTGACGGATTTTCATAATTCTTGTTTAAAAAATCGGAAAGTCCCTGCGTAGCTCTGCCCACAGTGTAAATGTTCATTCTGTTTGTTCCGGCACCGATAACTCCTCTGAGTCCCGCAGTTCCGAATTCAAGGCTGCGGTAAAAGCGGTCAAGAATTTCATCATCGTTGCCCTTAATGCTTTCAAGCTCTGCCTTAAGATCGGGATCGCCTGTAGCCTTTTCGAGCCATTCGTTATATAAATCGTTAATGTCCATAAATATCTCTCCTTAAATTAGTAATTATTTACATTTCTATTTTAATATTATTATTTGTTGTTGTCAATATTTCAAATATTTAGTATAATATCTATATTATTTGTTTTTGGTGATGAAATGTTTGCTAGAGTGAAAAGTCAGGGAATATACGGTTTGAACAGCTTTGATGTTGTAGTGGAAGCGGATATCAGCTCAGGTCTGCCGAGGTTTGATGTTGTCGGTTTGCCGGATACTGCGGTTAAAGAGAGCAGAGAAAGGGTAAGGGCATCAATTAAAAACAGCGGTTATACCTTCCCGGTTTCAAGAATCACGGTTAATATTGCCCCCGCAGACATAAAAAAAGAAGGTCCTGTTTATGACCTGCCTATTCTGATTTCAATTCTTAAAGCAAGCGGGCAGATAGAGGCAGATATTGATGATTATTCATTCATAGGTGAGCTTTCACTTGATGGTAAAATACGCTCGGCGACAGGCATTCTGCCTATGGTTATAGGTGCTGAGGAGAGTGGTGTCGGTGCAGTATTTATTCCGTATGAAAATGCGGTAGAAGGTTCTGTAATTAAAGGAATAGATGTTTTGCCTGCAAGAGATATCGGTGAAATTATTGACCATATTTCAGGCAGAAAATTGATTGAGCCGGTATTCAGGGAGCTTTCTGAAGAGGAAATTATCAGTGATGAGCTTGATTTTTGCGATGTTAAGGGGCAGTCAGAGGCTAAGCGTGCTCTTGAGATAGCTGCGGCAGGCGGACATAATGTGCTTATGATAGGTCCTCCGGGCACGGGAAAGTCAATGCTTGCCAAGAGAATTGGCTCAATTATGCCTGAAATGACCTTTGATGAGCAGATTGAAACAACAAAAATTTATTCTGTAGCAGGCGAATTGCCAAAAAATGCGAGATTGATTGCAAAAAGACCTTTCAGAAGTCCTCATCACACAGTTTCTGCACAGGGATTAACAGGCGGCGGAATGAATCCGAAACCGGGTGAAATAAGCCTTGCTCACAATGGTGTTATGTTTATGGATGAGTTTCCCGAGTTTGACAGGCGTGCAAAGGAATCGCTGCGTCAGCCGCTTGAGGACGGAAAAGTAACGATTACAAGGGCATCCGGCAGTGTAACATATCCGTCAAATCTTATGGTGGTTGCAGCTATGAATCCATGTCCTTGCGGTTATCTCGGTCATCCCACAAGGGAATGCACCTGCAGTGATGCGGCAAAAAAACGTTACCGTGATAAAATTTCAGGTCCTTTACTTGACAGAATTGATATTCATATTGAGGTTCAGAGTGTTGATTATGAGCAGCTTTCAGGAAAACAGAAGGAAGAGAGCAGTGCTCAAATAAGGGATAGAGTGAACAAGGCTCGCTCCATTCAGAATAAACGCTTTAAAGGAACAGGTATTACCTGTAACGCAAATATGACGCCGAGGGCAACCAGAGAGTACTGCATTCTTACCGATGATGCAAATGAGCTTTTGAAAAGCAGCTTTGAATCAATGGGATTGTCTGCAAGAGCATATGATAAAATTCTTCGTATAGCACGCACAATCGCCGACCTTGAAGCAAGTGAAAAAATCGAATTCATTCACATTGCAGAGGCAATACAATACCGAAGCCTTGACAGAAAGTATTGGGAATAATAAAATTAAAAATTTAATTATTTATTTGTGCTAACACACGGTTGTTACCATCTTACAAGTCGCGAAAGATGGCAATCAAGAAAGCGGACAAAGGGGAAACTCATCATTCTCTCTTGCCCCCTTATTTTATTTACGGCATGCACAATGTGTATTGCCGAAAGATACCATTTCAAATATATCAGGAGGTAGATGTCAATATGGAAACGTATATTGAAAAGACGATGGAAAATCTGGAGAAGAATAATATTAAAGCTTTTTATGTTGAAAGCAGGGAAGATGTTGTTCCTCTTATTAAAACTTTGATTAACAAGGGCGATAGCGTGTCCTGCGGCGGCTCTGTTTCTTTGAAGGAATGCGGTGTTGATACTGAAATTCTGGGCAGTGGTGATTATGATTTTATTGACCGCACAGGCTTACAGGGTGAGAAACTCCGTGAGGCATATGGCAGAGCTTTTATGTGTGATACCTATTTTTGTTCGTCAAACGCAGTGACAGAGCGGGGCGAGTTGTATAATGTTGACGGCAATTCAAATCGTGTTGCATGCATTGTTTACGGACCCAAACAAGTCATTATGGTTGTAGGAAAAAACAAAATTGTACCCGATATTAATGCTGCTGTAGTTAGAGTTAAGCAAAAGGCTGCGCCGCCTAACACCGTGCGCCTTGACTGTGACACTCCTTGTGCTAAAATAGGTGAGTGCGTTTCTCTTTCAAAAGAAAATGCTTTTATTTGTGACGGATGCAAGAGTGACAGACGAATTTGCTGTAATTTTGTTATAACAGCTCAGCAGCGACATAAGGATAGAATTAAGGTTATCATTGTTAATGAAGATTTAGGATATTGATTGACATACATTAAAAAAAGTATTAAAATATCTGGAAATAAGTATATAAGAAGGCGAAAAAATGTTATCACTTGACAGAGTGTATAAGGCTTCCACAGTGCTAAAGGAAGTAGTAAGAGAAACAGATATGATTGCTGCACCTAAGCTTAATCCGTGTGCAAAGGTTTATCTTAAAACTGAAAATTTGCAGGTAACCGGTTCGTTTAAAATAAGGGGCTCGTATTTTAAAATAAGTCAATTATCGGAGGAAGAAAAGGCTAAGGGTGTTATTGCATGTTCGGCAGGTAACCATGCACAGGGTGTGGCACTTGCGGCAACAAGAAACGGTATCAAATCAACAATTTGTCTTCCTGACGGTGCACCAATCAGCAAGGTTGAAGCAACAAAACGATACGGTGCAGAGGTTTGCCTTGTTAAGGGCGTGTATGATGATGCATACAACAAGGCTATCCAGCTCAGAGATGAAAAAGGATACACCTTTATTCATCCTTTTAATGATCCTGATGTAATTGCCGGTCAGGGCACAATCGGTCTTGAAATACTGAATCAGCTGCCTGATGCAGATATAGTTGTCGTTCCAATCGGCGGCGGCGGACTTATTGCAGGTGTTGCATATACAATAAAACAGCTTAAGCCTAACTGCAGGGTTTACGGTGTTCAGGCGTCGGGTGCACCGTCAATGCAAAAAAGTATTATAGATGGCGAAATTGAAACTCTTTCAGATGTCAATACTATTGCTGACGGAATTGCAGTTAAAACGCCCGGTGATCTTACTTATGAGCTTTGTCAGAAATATGTTGACGGTATTGTTACTGTGTCTGATGATGAAATTGCTCTGGCAATTCTTACTCTTTTAGAGCAGCAGAAGCTTATTGCCGAAGGAGCCGGAGCAGTTCCTGTTGCGGCCGTAATGAATGGTAAAATTCCTGATATGGACGGTAAAAATGTTTGCTGTCTTGTATCCGGCGGTAATATTGATGTTACGATACTGTCAAGAGTTATTGAGCGTGGTTTGAAAATGGGCGGCAGGACTGCTGATATCGTTATTGCCCTTTCTGACAAACCGGGTCAGCTTTCCGGTGTAAGTCAGATTATTGCTGAGCAGGGCGCAAATGTTGTCAGTGTAAACTATGATTCAACCGATCTGGATATGAATATAACTGATTGTTATCTGAAAATCGGCGTTGAAACAAGAAATTTTGAGCATATTGTGGCAGTGAAGAAGGCTCTTGCTGATGCCGGGTTTAAGGTATGCGAATAATTTTATAAAGGAGATTAATTATGGAATATTTAGCAACAAATAATGCACCGGGTGCTATCGGTCCTTATTCACAGGCAGTTAAGGTAAATGGATTGTTATTTACATCCGGTCAGATTGCAATTAATCCTGCAACAAATACTGTTGAGGCAAAAACAATTGCGGAGCAGACAACTCAGGTGTGTGAAAACCTTAAGGCAATAGTTGAAGCTGCCGGTACAACTATGGATAAAGTAGTAAAGACGGTTTGCTTTTTGGCTGATATAAATGATTTTGGAGCATTTAATGAAATATACGGTTCATATTTTACCGCAAAGCCTGCGCGCTCCTGTGTTGCAGTAAAAGATTTGCCTAAGGGTGTTCTTTGCGAGGTTGAGCTTATCGCAGAGTTATAATTTAGCTTTATTATAGGCATTCGGTTTGAATGCCTTTTTATAATATAATTCTTGACTTTGCAGTTATTATAATATAAAATTGTATTGGTATAATTTTTCAATCCTGATGAGGAGGATTTTTGTTATGAAAACAATCAAGAAATTTCTTGCTGTGATTTTGTCAGTTGTATTTATTGCGGCATGCTTTGCAGGCTGCTCATCGAATGACGGTGAAAAATACAGTGATGAAACACTGATTATAGGATATACAGAAGCAGCAGAACCGTTTCTTATTGCTGATAAAGACGGCAATGTTACAGGCGTTAAAGACGGTTCGGATAATCCCGGTTTTGAGGCTGAGCTTTGGAACGCAATTTTTGATAATGTTAAAGGCGATCTTAAAAGCTATGTGTTTGAAAAAGTAGATGAAGGATATCAGCTTGAAGAGGACGGCGGTTTCTTTGACTCAAATGACAAAGAATATTCTGCAGCTCTTCTTATGGGTGCAGTTTCAAAAAACAACGGAACTTTTAATGAGGATTATTCATTTACAGAGCCGATTATTACTGATAGGGTTATTGCAGTAGTTTCAAAAAACAGTAAAATTGCTTCATATGCTGATTTTGCAGGTGCTAAGGCGGTAACAGTGAGTGATATTGCAAAGACAGCATTTGAAAAAAATTCGGCAATTTCATCCGCTTGTGCAAGTGTGACTGAATCTGCGAAAATTGAAGATGCACTCGCACTTCTTGACAGCGGCAAAGCAGATGTTGTGATTACTGATGAATTTAACTTTATGCCTTATGATAAAGCCGATTCGTATACTGTTCTTGACCATGAGATTGATACTATTGAATATGTAATTGCCTGCGCTAAGCACAGCGGCTGGAAGGATTCAATTAACGAAGCCATTCGTCAGCTTAAGAGCGATAAATATGATGATGGTGACTTTTTCACTCCTATTGTTGAAAAATACTTCGGTTACAATGCTTCAAGCTTCAATTATGAAGCAGAGGGCGATAAGTAATTGAAAATAACATAACCCCGGGGTCTGAACCTCGGGGCTGTTTTTATGTGTCATTGAATTTCGGAACATATATAATACCATTTGCAATCGGTGCATATATCTTTCGGCAAAGGTGTTATACCTTGCTCAAGTGCAGTTCTTACTTTAATATCATATTTACTTACTTTGTCGTTATCTTTGCAAATGCCGTTAATGTTGTTAGGACAGTGAGCACATATATCGTCACACTCATCAACAAGCTTATAGTTTTCGTTTCCTATGCAGGATTTAATTATCTGCATATTTTTACAGAATTCTTTGCTGTATCCTTTACCTCCGAAACGAGGAATACACATTAAGTGATGATAACGGATTTTCATTATTTTATGAACCTTTTTAGTCTGTTTGTCAGTATTGCTGCAATTACAATCTTAACAGCATCGGGAAGAAGAAACGGGAATACACACCAGCCCAAAATTGTCATAAGCGGCTGAGCACCTGATGTTTTTGCATAAACATATGCAAACCATGCAGTACCGAAAGCATAGCATACAAGTATTCCAGCAACCATTGACAAAATTAATGCCCATAGCTTGTTTGTCTTATCAGCTGTAATACCGACAATGATTGCAGTGAAAATAAATCCTATTATATATCCCCCCGTAGGACCTGTCAAAACACCTATTCCACCGCTAAACTCTGAAAATACAGGCACACCGATTGCACCCAGTACTATGTAAATGACAGTTGCAATCATCCCTCGCTTAGCACCGAAAAGGCTTGCAATAAGTACAACACCCATTGTTTGCAGTGTAATCGGAACGGTTGGCAATGGGATTGAAATCCATGAGCATATTGCAATAAGTGCCGCAGACAGACCGATATAAACCACATCAATTGTTTTAAATCTTCTTTTTTCATTGACTTGAGTATCACTCATAATTGTTACCTCCAAATATATTCAATTTATTTTAACAGGTAAAAATAAATTGTCAACTCATTTTCGTTTCGAGGTTTACAATCGTACAAAATAAAAACGCAGTCATGTTTGACTGCGTTTTTGCGTTTTATCTTATTTTAATCACATCGTTAAATACGGCGGTCATTTTTTTGCTTATGTTAATATCCATATGCAATGATCCGAAAAACCAGTGATTGTATTCAACACTCTTCATCAGTTCCTGAAGATATGTGTTGAGCGGAGTCAGGTGCATTTCCTGATTAGTGTGCAGACGGATGAAGTCCTTGGCAAGTGCAGGAGCTTCGTGGGTGATTACATAATCAACCTGATATTCGGCATCCTTTAAATTCTGTGCTCCGTTCATAAGCTCTTCTGCACTTGGCATTTCATCTTTCCACCAGCTTTCACCTTCGGTGCGCATTTCAATATCCGTGCTTTCACCGCCGCCCATACAAAAGAAGGTTTTTTTATCAAATGTAAAAATTTCACCTCTGAGCAGGTGATAAATATTTTGTGCTATCTTATGGGTGTTGCCCCCTTTGTAGCGGTATGGCTTGTATGAATTCAGAATGTCATAATTCTCGTGCGTGCCGTCTACAAAGCAGATAGTGTATTTTTTCTTTTTTAAAGTTTCAAGTGATTTCTTTTCTTTTTCACTTCGGTTCCATAAAAAACCAAAATCTCCGCAAACAATGAGCGTATCATCCTCGGTCAGCTTTTTAAGCTTGGGGTTTTTAAAGAAACTGATATCTCCGTGAATATCTCCGGTTATGTATACCATAATTCCTCCGATAGAAATTTTAAATATTTTTTTAATCTTTAACGCTTTTATTCCATAATTAAATGTGTTAATATATATAATATATTTAATTTGAGAAGGTGTCAAGTCTATGAAAAAACTGCTTTCTTTTTTTATGGCTTTTAATATAATCATAATTTCAGTATGCTGCATTCCTTTTTCTGCTTTTGCTGATGATAAACAGAGCACTGACGGTATGTATAATGTGACCGAAACGGTTTATGCGGATTCATATATGCTGATAAATCTTGATGACAGCTCGTATCCGGTAATCGCATCAAAAAATGCAGAAAAGAAAAAGTATCCTGCTTCGCTTACTAAGATTGTAACTGCAATGGTGACGCTTAATAATGTGTCTGATTTATCGGCAAAAACAACGGTTTCCAAAACTGCGATTGAGGCTCTTTACGGAACAGGAGCACAGGTTGCAGGTCTTAAAATAGGTTCTGAAATAACAATTGAGCAGCTTTTGTATCTTACAATGGTTCATTCAGCGTGTGATGCCTGTCAGGTGCTTGCAGAATATGTTGCAGGCTCTGCAGACAGTTTTGTTCAGATGATGAATGACTGGGTTAAATCAATTGGCTGTGAAAATACAAATTTTGTAAATCCCGATGGCTTGCATGATGATAATCATTATACTACAGCTGCAGATATGGCAGCAATTACCCTTGAGGCAATGAAAAACGATACTTTTAATAAGATATCGTCTACTCAGTCTTATGAGTATGACGGCACAACCTTTATTCATACAAATTTTATGCTTGATAAATTTCATGTTACTTATTATTATGAATATGCCGAGGGAATTAAGACCGGGTCAACAGAGCAAGCAGGATATTGTGTAATAACTAAAGCTTCTAAAAACGGATATAATTATCTTGCGGTAGTTATGGATTCGCCTATAAAGCACCTCAAAGGATATGACACAAAATGTTCATTTATTGATGCAGCTACACTGTTTGACTGGGCGTTTGACAGCCTGAAATATTCAACTATTATCAGGCAGAATGATGTTGTGTCAGAGCTGCCTGTTATTAACGGTAAGGATGCTGATACTGTCCAGCTTGTAGCTGAGAAGGATATTACAACCCTTGTTCCGACAAGCCTTGATCCTTCTGCTGTAATCATTGAGCCGATGAATGAGCCTGAAAGTCTTGATGCACCGATTACCAAAGGTGATAATATATGTACTGCAAATATTATTTACGGTGACCAAATAATTGCAACGGTAAATCTTGTAGCAGCTCAGACAATTGAATTGTCAACTTTTTTAAAAATACTTAATGCACTCAAGAACTTTTTCAGCAGCAAAATAGTGCTTGCAGTCATTATGATAATTATTATTCTTGCTGTACTATATGTAATTATTTTTGCAAACAGAATGCGCAAAAATAAAAAGCGTATAGCAGAAAAACGCCGCCGTCAGCAGGAGCTTGATAATCAGGTAAATGGTTATTTGGACGGAAGTGATGACGATTTTATTCCGCCGCCAAAACCAAGAAGATAAAACGGCCGCAGCAAAAAAGGTTTATAAAAGGCTGATTCATTACCGAAACAGCCTTTTTCTTCAGTATTGAGAATTTAATATAATTATGATATAATAAAAGCATTATTATTTAAAGGAGATGATTGTGTGAAAAAAGTTTTTGGCTTTGCTGTGACTTTTATAATTTTATGCACATCTCTTTTTATTGTTCCGTTCAATGCATTTGCCGGTACTACACAAACAGTTGATATAGAAAGGACGCAGCTTGATGCTACGAATACATATTATGAATTTGATGCTTCAACAGGTACTCTTATAATAAGCGGCGAAGGTGATACTCCGAACTTTTCAAGCAATGGTACCGGTGCACCATGGTATGACTGGCGCAGCACCAGTATCAACAAGGTTATTGTTGAGGAGGGAATTACCTCTCTCGGTAATTATTTTTTATATCAAATCCAGGCAACCGGTATTGAATTGCCTGATACCTTAACAAAAATAGGTTTATATGCATTGTCGTATACCCGTGGAGTAACAAACTGGGACTTTCAATTTGGATTAACATCAATAGGTTCGTATGCATTTTATTATTGTGACAATCTTGAGAGCATAACCCTGCCGGATACCCTTACAACTATCGGAAGCAATGCTTTTGAAGGCTGCAGCTCAATTAAATCAATTGTGATTCCTTACAGCGTGGGAAAGATTGGCAGCAAAGCATTTTATAATTGCTCTGCTTTAAATGATGTTTGTTTTCAGTCTCTGACAGCATCTGTTTCGATCGGCTCAAACTGTTTCCTTGCGTGTTCTGCACTTAAAACTCTAACAGTTCCTATGAATGCCTCAATGAGTACCCGCGCATTCGGATATAAAACAACAAGCACAAAATACGCTGATGTATCAATGAGGGTTTATGAAGACACTGCGGCACAGCTTTATGCGCAGGCAGCATCTATTTCTTATACTTTGTATGATACCGTTCCTGCACAGACTGCGGTTGGCTATTCTAATACATACAGTCAGGATGAAGAAAAAAATAACCTCAGCAAAGAATATGTTTACAGTTTTGTTCCCGATACCACTGAAGAATACAATATTTACACCCGGGGAGATTGTGATGTTGAGGGAACTGTCACGGATTCAGACGGTAATTTGATTGCAAAGAGTGAAGATATTTCAGATAATGACAGAAATTTTGCCCTTTCAGCCAGTCTTAAAGAGGGAGAAGCCTATACTGTTACAGTAGCTTCTTATAAATCAAAATCAATTGGTACTTATAAGCTTTGGATTTATCCTGATGGGATTGAATCATTTACTATTGAGGGCAGTGCTGTTTCTGATGCAGCAGCCGATATGACAAGAGTTGATGATACTCTTCTTACCTCGCTGGTTTTGAATATCCGTTTTGATATAGGCTTAGTTGACAAGGTTTATTATAATGCTGATTTTTTTGATGGTAAATATATGACTCAGTATGATACTCTGCTTTCCTGCGGTGAAAATACTGCATATCTTGCCATAGGTGAGGTTACCTCACCATACAGTCTGTATATTAATCACAATTATGAGAGCAGCGAGATTAGCTATACCGTTGATAAAGACGGATATACCCTCTACAGCTGTGTGTTGTGCAATGATGAATACAAAACCGATTATGTTCCTACTCCTGCAATAAAAATAACAGGCACTGCCGTCTTTGCTGAGGATTGGAATGGAAATCATGATAATAATGTGCCGTACACTTATGGCAAAATTGTTGTTTATGATGTCGTAACATATAAAGAAAGAATTTATCCTATTAATGCAGACGGTACATGGCAGATTAATACTTTTAATAATATTGATGTATATATTGAAAACGATGAGGGCAGGCATTTTTGCTTTTCTTATTTGGTAAACGGATTAGAGCCTTACACTGTTGCTCATTATGGTGCAATTGCATACAAAGCATATGATTTTAATAATGATAACAGAGTTAATGGCAAGGATTATGCTATATTCATTCATGATAAACGTGATAAATACGGAGCAGACTATTGGCAGTTTGCGCATAATTTTGTGTAGGCAGAGTATTACTCTGCCTATTACTTATTTTATATATTAAACTCTTGAAATCACCTTATAAACAATGTATAATAACTTAACTATAAAAATATATAACCGATATATTTATGTTTGGAGGACAGATTATGAAAAAGGTTGCAATTATTATGGGCTCAGACAGTGATTTGCCTGTAGTTACTCCTGCTGTTAAGCAGCTGAAGGACTTGGGTATTGAAACTGAGGTTAGAGTGATGTCTGCTCACAGAACACCGAAAGCAGCTCAGGAATTCAGTGAAAACGCTGTCAAAAACGGTTTTGGTGTTATAATCGCAGCAGCGGGTATGGCTGCTCACCTCGGCGGAGTGCTTGCCGCTTCAACAACATTGCCCGTTATTGGTATTCCGTGTTCGGCTAAAGTACTTGACGGTATGGATGCAATGCTTGCAACCGTTATGATGCCTCCGGGAATTCCGGTTGCAACTGTCGGTGTTAATGCTGCTAAAAATGCAGCGTTGCTTGCAGCAGAAATTCTTGCAGTCGGCGAGCCTGAACTCAGCGCAAAGCTTATTGAAATGAGAAAAGAAATGGCTGATCAGGTAGCAGAGAAAGATGCTGCCCTTCAGGAAAAGCTAAAGGAATTATAAGAAAACTATAAGGAGAACTATTATGGAAAAAAGTTTCAGCGAGAGTTATGCAGCAGCAGGTGTTGATGTAACAGCAGGATATGAGTCTGTAGATCTTATTAAGTCTCATGTTAAAAGAACAAATATCCCGGGTGTAATCGGCGGTATCGGCGGTTTCGGAGGTATGTTTGAAATTGCGGCTAATCAATATAAAAATCCTGTTCTTGTTTCAGGAACAGATGGCGTTGGTACAAAGCTTAAGCTTGCTTTTCTTATGGACAAGCATGACACTATCGGAATTGACTGTGTCGCAATGTGTGTTAACGATGTTGCCTGTTCAGGTGCAAAACCCTTGTTTTTTCTTGATTATATTGCTTGCGGCAAGAACTATCCTGAAAAGATTGAGCAAATTGTTAAGGGTGTTGCAGAGGGCTGTGTTCAGTCAGGTTGTGCGCTTGTAGGCGGCGAAACTGCAGAGCATCCGGGTCTGATGCCTAATGAGGAATATGACCTTGCTGGATTTACTGTCGGTATCGGTGAAAAGGATAAGCTTGTATCTGGCGAGCATCTTAAAGCAGGTGATGCACTGATTGCAGTTGCTTCATCCGGTGTTCACTCTAACGGTTTTTCACTTGTAAGAAAAGTGTTCAATATCAACGAAGAAACAATTAATAAAAAATATGACGAGCTTGACGGCACTCTCGGTGAGGTTCTTCTAACTCCGACAAGAATCTATGTAAAGCCGTTGCTGACTCTTATGGACAGTGTCCGTGTAAATGCGATATCACATATTACAGGCGGCGGATTTTATGAAAATGTTCCGAGAATGTTAAATGATGATACTCTTGCAGTTATTGAAAAGGATAAATGCTTTAAAAAACCTATTTTTAATTTGATTCAGAATATCGGAAAAATAAATGAGCACGATATGTATAATACCTTTAACATGGGCAATGGTCTTATTCTTGCAGTTGACAGCGATAAGGCTGATGAGGCAGTTCGTATCCTTAATGCAGCAGGCGAGCAGGCTGCAGTTGTCGGCGAAATCAAAAGCGGTGAAAAGGGAGTAGAGCTGGTATGATGAATATTGCTGTATTAGTGTCAGGCGGCGGAACAAATCTTCAGGCTCTTATTGATGCCCAGAACCGCGGTGAAATCAAAAACGGAAGAATTACTCTTGTAATTTCGTCAAAGCCTGATGCGTATGCACTTGAAAGAGCTAAGAAAAATAACATTGCTGCAAAAGTTATTGCACGCAGGGAATACGATGATATTCATAAATATACTGCAGCTGTCAGAGATGCGCTGCTTGATGCAAAAGCTGATCTTGTTGTATATGCAGGATTTATGACGATTTTAGATTCTCAGATTGTCGAAGCTTTTCCTTACAAAATGATGAATGTTCATCCTGCTCTTATTCCTTCCTTTTGCGGTAAAGGCTTTTATGGACTGCATGTGCACGATGCGGTTTTGGCAAGCGGAGTAAAACTCACCGGTGCAACAGTTCATTTTGTAACAGAGGATTGTGATGCAGGACCTATTATTTTGCAAAAAGCAATTTCTGTTAATAATAATGATACTTCCGAAATTCTGCAAAAAAGAGTTATGGAACAGTGTGAATGGAAAATCCTGCCTGAGGCGGTATCGCTTTTCTGTGAGGGCAGAATTAAAATAAATGGTAATAAAACTGAAATTATTTGAGGTGACAAAATGGAAATTAAATCACTTGCAGCCGAATTAAATACAAATACTTATCCCGGAAGAGGAATAATTATCGGCAAGTCAAAGGACGGAAAAAAGACTGTTATTGCTTATTTTATTATGGGCAGAAGTGTAAATTCACGCAACAGAGTTTTTGAGGAGAATGACCGCGGCGGTATCAGAACTAAGGCATTTGACGAATCAAAAATGGAAGATCCCAGCCTTATAATTTATAATCCGGTTTTAAAACTTGACGGCAAAATAATTGTTACTAACGGTGACCAAACGGATACGATTTATGATTTTATGAAGGACGGACATTGTTATCGTCATGCTCTTCTTACCCGTGAGTATGAGCCTGATGAACCGAATTACACTCCAAGGATATCAGGTATAGTTAAGCCGAATGGTGACTATAATATGTCAATTCTTAAGTCAAATATGGGCATGCCTGAGTGCGTAAGATATTTCTTTGAATATCCTGCACATTCGGGACTCGGTCACTTTATTCATACTTATAAGTGCGACGGTAATCCGATTCCGTCATTTGAGGGTGAGCCGACTCCTGTTGAACTTGACAGCAGTGATATTGATGAATTTACATCAATGATTTGGGACAACCTCAATGAAGATAATAAGGTTTCACTTTTTACTCGTTTTATTGATCTTGAAACAGGCGATGAAGAAACAAGAATTATAAATAAGAATAATTAAAATAGCAAAGGACGGTTTATAATCGTCCTATTGTGCTTTAAATAAGGAGACAGAAAATGAGAGTATTAGTAGTAGGCGGCGGCGGAAGAGAGCATGCCCTTATCAGAAAAATTAAAGAATCATCAAAGGTGGATTATATTGCATGCTGCCCGGGCAACGGCGGTATTTCTTATGATGCAGAATGCTTTAATGTAGGCGCAACCGATATTGACGGTGTAGTAAATTTGGCTAAAGAGATTAAAGCTGATTTTGTGGTTGTTGCACCCGATGACCCGCTTGTAATGGGTATGGTAGACGCTTTAAATGCTGCCGGTTTTGCAACATTTGGTCCTAAAGCCGATGCAGCTATTATTGAAGGATCTAAGGTTTTCTCTAAGGACTTAATGCTTAAATATAACATACCGACTGCAGAATACAAAGTGTTTGACAATCCTGCAGATGTTATAGATTATATAAAAGAAAAAAATGAATTTCCTACAGTTATTAAGGCGGATGGCCTTGCACTCGGAAAGGGTGTAATTATTCCCGAAACACTTGAAGAGGCAGAGGCAGGAGTTAAGGAGATTATGGAGGATAAGATTTTCGGCGACAGCGGTAATAATGTTGTTGTTGAAGAATTTCTTACAGGCCCTGAGGTTTCGGTTCTTGCATTTACTGACGGTAAATGTGTAAAGCCAATGGTTTCTTCAATGGATCATAAGCGTGCTCTTGATGGTGACAAGGGTCTTAATACAGGCGGTATGGGTACTGTATCACCTAACCCATATTATACTGATGAAATTGCTGAAGAATGTATGGAAAAAATCTTTCTTCCTACAATTAATGCAATGAACTCGGAGGGAAGAACATTTAAAGGCTGTTTGTATTTTGGACTTATGATTACTCCCAAAGGACCAAAGGTAATTGAATATAACTGCCGTTTTGGTGATCCTGAGACTCAGGTTGTTCTTCCAAGACTGAAAACGGATATTATTGATATATTTGAGGCTATTAATAATGAAACACTTTCCGAGCTTGATATTGAATGGGATGACAGAGCTTGTACCTGCGTAATTATGGCATCAGGCGGATATCCGAAATCATATCCAAAAGGGATAGAAATCACAGGTCTTGATAATGGTCAGCTTGACGGTGTTACTGTTTACCATGCGGGCACAAAGCTTGAGGATGGTAAGCTCGTTACCTCCGGAGGCCGTGTTCTCGGTGTTACTGCTCTTGGCGCGGAAATTGATGAGGCTCTGCACAAATCATATGAAGGCGTTGAAAAAATTAAATTTGAGGGTGCGCATTACCGCAAGGATATTGGTGCTAGGGCTCTTAAAGCACTAAATAAATAATGTATTAATAAATTATTAAAATTGAATAAAAATACAAAAAGTTATTGACAATTATACAAAACGGAATTATACTTAGAATGAATTAATTTTGAGTCAGTATATTTATGCTCACAATTAAGTTGGAGGTTATACATATGGCAACTGTAAAGAAAAGCAAGAAAAAGAAGATAATAATTCCTATTTGCATAATTCTTGTAATTGCAATAATTGCAGGTTCTGTTGTTGCAGTAAAGGCAAGTACAGGCACCCCTGAGGTTTCACTTGCAACAATTTCAACTGATAATATTGTTGAAAATGTAAGTGCAACAGGTGAGGTTAGTGCCGGTGCAAGCAGAGAATATAAGGCAGGAACTGTAGCAGTCTGCAAAGAGGTTTTTGTTAAGGTAGGTGATGAGGTAAAAAAAGGCGATGTCCTTGCTACCTTTGATACGGAGACTCTTGATACACAAATCAGCTCTCTCCAGTCTACATATAACAATGCAAGCAAGTCATATAAAAGCGCAATCTCATCTGAGAATAATGCAAAATCAAAACTTGCATCTGTAAATAAGCAGATTTCTGCTCTTGAAAAAGATCTTAAAAAGCTTGAGGCTGCACAGAATTCATCTTCATCAACATCTTCCAAAGCAAGTCAAAAGAATTCAAATGCTAAAACTCCGGCTGCTTCAAAGTCAGGCGGTGCAGTTAAAGCCTCAGCTAATGCTGTTTATGCCGATACTTCAGACATTTATGATGACCTTGAATCAATCACCGGGTCACTTGAAGAGATAGCGAATACCATTACCGAGCTTACAGATAGTGTTAAGACAATGAATCAGCTCCTTCAGACAATTACTGATACAATAACAAAGGCAATTCAATCAGGTGATTACAATGCTGATTCTATTGCTGAAAAATGCGGTGATGCAATGGCTGAAGCAATTCAGAAGGGCCTTATTGATGAGACCACATTGATTATTGAAAGCGGTATTGCTATTGATATGGTAGAGACTGCAGTAAAGTCAATTGACTGGGAATCAATCGTAAAAAATATTGAAAATACAAATTCAGTTCAGCTCACATCTACTCAGCTTCAATTAGCAGCTCTTTATGCTGAAAAAGAGATTTTTACAATTTCATCTGACTCAACTGTTTCTGATGCTCAAAAGCAGGTTATGGATACAACCAAGAATGCTCTTGATACTCTTAAAACGTCTAAAGATGAGCTTGCAGAGGGTTGGATTGCTTCAATTAGCGGAACTGTCACAGAATGCAATGTTACAGCTGGTGCACAAACAACTGCTCTTGAAACGGGTCTTAAGCTTGAAAATATGGATTCAATGGTAGCAACAATTTCACTTGGTGAATATGATGTGCACAAGGTTAAGGTTGGTATGGAAGCCACAATTAAAACTGCCTATGGCTCATATACAGGTGAGGTTGCAACAATTGCTCCGACTGCAACAGGCGGTTCTGAGGGCTCAGTTCTTGACAGCGTTGGATCAATGGCAGGAATCAGCGGTCTTTCATCACTCACTGATTCAGGTGCCGGTGTGCAATGCACTGTAACTATTGATAATCCGGATGAAAATATTATTATAGGTTTTGATGCATCTGTTGAAATTCAAACCGGTAATTATACTGATGTGCCTACAGTTCCGATTGAATCTATTATTCTTGAAAAGGAAGGTACATATGTTTATCTTTATGATGAGGAGGAGGGCACTGTTACAAAAACAGCTATTGAAACAGGTGCTGCTTCAGATACATCATATGAGGTAACAAGCGGTCTTTCAATAGGTGACAAAATTGTTTCAACTCCTGCTTCTGACTATGAAGAGGATACATTCAAGGTAAAAGTTAAATAACGAGGTAACATTAGTGAATATTACAGAAAGCTTAAAAATCGCTGTAAAGTGTATAAAAGCAAACTGGATGCGCTCACTCCTTACTATGCTTGGAATTATTATCGGCATCACCTCTGTTATTATGATTGTCGGTGCAGGTACCGGTGTGAGAGACTATATAGTAGGTCTTATTGAGGATATGGGATCAAATGCTGTGTTGGTATCAGTTGATACCACTCAAGCATCAGACAGTGATTATATTACTCTTGATGATGTTGAAAATATCAAGCAAAAGGTAAACGGTGTTGAGCGCTGCTCTCCTATGCTTATGGGCTTTGGTCAGGCGACTATTGATAAAACGGCAACAGAAGCAACAGCAATGATGGTCGGCGTTAATAGTGATGTTCAGTTTGCACTTACAAATACCTGCAGTTACGGCCGTTTCTTTAGTGATGAGGAATATGAGGCAAATGCACCTGTAGCGGTTATGGGTATTGAGTCAGCAAAAACTATTTTTGGTTACGAAGATGCGACAAATGAATACATAACAGTTTCATCAAGCGGCAAATCAATGAGAATTAAGGTTTGCGGAGTAGCAAATGTTGATGCACTTGCAAATTCAATGGGCGGCAGCGGCAATATGGGTGATTTCTTTTCATCCTCATCTGACAAACCTATAATTGCTCTGTTTATGCCATGTACAACACTGACACAAATTACCGGTGCCAGTGCGAATCTATCCAGCGTATTTGTTATTGCTAAGGAAGGTGCAGATTACGACGCAGTCGGCAATGCAACAATTAACTATCTTAAAGCTGTACACGGCAATTATGAAAACGGTATGTATACAGCACAGAATATGGCAACATATATTGAAATAGTTGATATTATTATGTCTGTGCTTACAATATTTATTGCAGGTGTTGGTGCAATTTCGCTTATAGTAGGCGGTATCGGCGTTATGAATATTATGCTTGTATCGGTAACGGAGCGAACGCGTGAAATAGGTATAAGAAAGTCATTAGGTGCAAAGACAAGAGTTATCACAATGCAGTTCCTGACTGAATCTATAATTCTTTGCCTTATCGGAGGCCTTATAGGTGTAGTTTTGGGAATATCAGGTGCTTTTGCGGCATGTGCGATAATTGATATAACGCCTAAGATTAGCGTATGGCTTGTACTTTTGGCATTACTGTTTTCAAGCGGTGTCGGTCTTTTCTTCGGAATTTATCCTGCCAGAAAGGCTGCTCAGCTTAGTCCTATTGACGCATTAAGAAGTGAATAATCTTTTTACAATCAGGCAATCCTTTTTGGATTGCCTTTTTATATTTGCCAAATTAATAATTATATGTTATTATGTCAATAAAAGAGGGTGGAAAAATGAGCAGTATATATGATGTTATTGCTAATTTTAAATTTGACGGCGAATTGGTATCCTGCAAGGAGTTTGGCTCAGGTCATATAAATAAAACTTACCTTGCTGCTTATAATGATAAAGGTATTGAAAAAAAATATGTAGTTCAGCAGGTTAATGACAGTGTATTTAAAAATATTGATGAATTAATGGAAAATGTGTTTTCCGTTACTTCATATCTCCGCAGTGTAATTAAGAAAAACGGCGGTGATTCAGAGAGGGAAACACTTCATTTTATAAAAACTAAAGACGATAAAAAGTATTATACAGCTGATGATGGCTCATTTTACCGATCATATGTTTATGTCAAAGACAGCATTTGTTACAATACTGTTGAAAGCGCTGAGCTTTTTAAATCAAGCGGTACTGCATTCGGACGTTTTCAAAAGCTTCTCGCTGATTTTGATGCATCTACTCTGAGCGAAACAATTCCTCATTTTCATAATACAAAGTGGCGCTATGATAATGAATTTATACCTTCGGTTGAAAATGATATTAAAGGCAGGGCTGCTTTATGTGCTGATGAGATAGATTTTGTGAAAAATCGTGCTGCTGATACAAGTGTTCTTGTTAATTTGACAGAAAAGGGCTGCTTGCCTTTGCGTGTCACTCATAATGATACTAAGCTGAATAATGTTATGTTTGATGAAAATACGAATGAATGTATTTGCGTTATTGATTTGGATACCGTTATGCCGGGTCTGGCGCTTTATGATTTCGGTGATTCAATTCGCTTTGGTGCAAATACTGCCGAGGAAGACGAAAGCAATTTATCAAAGGTGAGCATTAATCTTGATTATTTTAAAGCTTATGCTGAAGGATTTCTTGCAGAAGCAGGTAATTCCTTCAATCAGTGTGAAATTGACAATCTTGCTTTTGCATCTAAGCTGATGACCTTGGAATGCGGAATGAGATTTTTGACTGATTATTTGAATGGTGATACATATTTCAGAATTGATTATCCTGAACACAATCTTGTCCGTGCCAGAAATCAGTTTAAGCTTGTAGCTGATATGGAGCTTCATATGGATGAAATGAATGAGATTATAAAGGCGTTAGCTGAATAAAAATGTATTTATGAGCAGATTGTTTAATCAATCTGCTTTTTTAGTTAACTCAACGATTAGTTTGTATATTTTTTCAGCTTTATGTGGTAAGTTATTATTGAAAGGGGCTGTTGCGATGGATCAAATTAAAACGGGAAAATTCATTGCTGAATTAAGAAAGAAAAAGGGATTAACCCAGATTCAGCTTGCGCAAACACTCGGAATTACTGACCGGGCAATATCAAAGTGGGAAAGAGGAAAGGGAATGCCTGATTCTTCAATAATGCTTGATTTGTGTAACGAGCTGGAAATCACTGCGAATGAACTTTTGAATGGAGAGAAAATTGAAATGGAAAATTATAATGAGATAGCGGAAATGCAGTTAGTTGAATTTAAAAAGAAAGAAGAAGAAAACAATAAAAGATTATTGTTTTTTGAAAAGGTTATAGGACTTTCAAGCACTTTATCGTATATAGTGCTGATATTTGCAGGTGTATTTGCTACGAAAATTTTAGCATGGCGTATTGCTTTGATTGCTGCTGCTTTTATTTTGCTTCTGATAGGAGTCAGTTTTGCTCTCAAAATTGAAACCGAGGCAGGTTATTATGAGTGCCAAAACTGTCATAATAAATATGTTCCCAAATATTCATCGGTATATTTTGCAATGCATATGGGTACAACTAGATATTTGAAATGCCCTGAATGTAATAAACGAAGCTGGAGTAAAAAAGTGCTGAAATAATAAATAATGCCGGTACTATTTGTTGAGAAATTGAGTTAACAGTAAAAGTAAAAATCGCCGTAGTTTATACGGCGGTTTTTATTGTTTCATTTTAGTCAAGTGCGTCTGATACTGCATCGCCTGTATCATTAATGGCATTTCCTACACCGTCTGCTGCATCGTCAACAGCATTTCCTACATCGTCTCCTACTTTATCGGCTCTGTTGGAAGCATCATCGGCCATATCCGATGCATTCTCTTCAGCTCTGTTGGTAGTTGAAGAGCTTGTTTCAGCAGCAGTTGTGTTTGAAGTTGCAGTTGTGTCATTGTTATTATCTTTGTTATTGTTGCCGCAGCCTGCAAAAATTGCTGCTGCAATAACAACAGACAGTGTAATAACTAATATCTTTTTCATATTTATCATCCTTTCATATGGTATTGTTTTCATTTTTTTTAATATTATACAATCTTATTTTACAAGTGTGCCGTTATCGGTGTAGAGAAGCAGCATAATATCCTCTTCTTCGCCGGTATTACAGTTTATATAAACGAGTGTGTCCTCACCGGTATCTTTGCTTGTGCATAAGAATTCGTAGCATTGAATTTCTGTTCCGTTCTCTTTCGGAATGACACACTGCTTGATTGAGTGTGCAGTTAAATATTGAGAAAGATTTTTTTGGCATTCTGCTGCACTGAGCTTTGGAGAGAATTGTGCTCTGTCTATGTGGTTTGTGAGATAAGTCTTGGCATCAAGTGATACTACACTTCCGTCGCTTAGTGAAATACCGCATTTGATTAAATCACTGTAGCAAAATACATTGTTTTCAGTATAAGCAAAGTTAACAGTGCAAACATTATTTGATGTGTTGTAATAGCACTCTTCCATATTGCTATATCCGATTTTTTTTAGAAAATCTTTAGCAATGTTAATTGCATTTTCTTCGGTTATTCCTGCATCATTAATAATCCCTGAATAAAGAATTGACTTAATATATCCGCCCTGCTTTGTTACAGATACTGAGTATCTTCCGCAGGTGTAGGTATAGCATGGCAGAATAGATTGTTCATCAGCCTCAAAGCTTACCTTATTTGTGCTGACATCAAGGCAGTCTGCTGCAATTTTTTTGCATTCGTCCTTTGTCTTAACATCCGAGCTTTTAACAAGCTGAGAAGATTTGTTTAATATTTGGTCTGAAAAAGGGCCGTCGTATAAGAGAGTCGGAAAGCTTTCAAAGGTTTTTGCACTGACGGAAAAGCTGTTTGAAAGTGACTTGACCTGAATTTCGCTGTTGTTTGAAACCTCACCCTCAGTGATTCGTGCACCGTTTTCAACAATCCTTACCATTTCGTCAGCAGCGTCAGAAAATTTTTGTGCATAATCCAAAAGCTTATATATATTTTGGTGTTCTTCTTCTGTGATATTATCACCGTTTTCAATTTTTCCGCCTATATATTGAGCATAGTCGCTTGCCTGACTTAAGAATTTATAAGTGTTGCCAAGCTCCATCTGCGAAACAGGAAGGCGGCTGATAGCATTCTTAGCCGTTGAGCATTGTGCATATAAATCACGGCTTACATCATAAATCTCATTTGCCGAATTTGAATACAGGCTTTTGGTTAAATCGGTGTTTACGCTGTCAAGGCACTCAGAAAGCTCAGTAAGAGATTGCTGATACGACAGCTCAAGCTGATTTTTATAACTCTTCATACTTCTTGTGTTTAATATAGCAAAAGCAATAATAATTGTTAAGATAAATATGATATATGATGTAATCCTTACATAACTGCGTCTTGTCATAATGATAACCTCCGCTGTTATTATTTACAACATATGCAAAATAATTCAAAAAATAAATTTATCATTATTTAATGATAGTATTTTGAACCTTCTAAAATAATCCATATAATCTTAAAACTAATATTCGTTGCATAAAATGGATTACTATGCTATAATACATACTAACTATGATAATGGGGTAGTATGTTTATGTCTGAATTGGAAAAGAAAAGAATAATTGTCAAGGTCGGAACCTCGACTCTTACACATAAAACGGGTAAAACAAATATTGCCAGTATGGCAAAGCTTGTTTCTGTTCTTGCTGATTTACATAATATGGGTCACGAGATCGTGCTTGTATCAAGCGGTGCTGTCGGTATCGGCTCAAGTAAGCTTGGGCTCCAAAGCAAGCCTGATACAACAAAGGGACTTCAAGCAGCAGCTGCCGTAGGTCAAAGTGAGCTTATGTTTTTGTATGATAAGTTTTTCAGTGAGTACGGCGTTGTTGTTTCTCAGCTTCTGTTCACATCAGATGAACTTGAAATAGTAGATGGGAAAAAGCATCTTATTGATACATTTAACCAGCTTATTGAATACGGTTCAATTCCTATTGTTAATGAGAATGACAGTGTTTCTGTTGAAGAACTTCTGAATGGTGATAATGATTGTCTTTCTGCATCTGTGGCGGCATTGATTAATGCAGATTTGCTGATTCTTTTAACAGACACAAACGGACTTTACGATTCAAACCCGAATGAAAATGACGATGCAAAGCTGATAGAGGTCGTTGAAAAAATTACTCCTGAAATTGAGGCTGTGGCAGGCGGAGCCAGTGAAAAAGGAACAGGCGGTTTTGTAACCAAGGTTAAGGCAGCTAAGCTTGCAACCGGTGCAGGTATACCTGTTGTAATAATGAATGGTGAAAAGCCAACAGATATTTATAAGGTTTTAAACGGAAAAAACATAGGAACAAAATTTTTGGCAGAATAATTATTTGGTGACAGTTATGACTTTAAATGAATTAGGAAAAAGCGCAAAGGCAACTCAGACTTTTTTATCACTTGTTACAACCGATGATAAAAACAAGGCTCTTACAGCAATTGCCGATGCGTTAATTGAGCATAAAAATGATATTATAAAGGCTAATATGATTGACCTTGAAAACGGAAAAGCTAACGGCTTGCATTCCGGACTTCTGGACAGGCTTATGCTTGACAGTGACAGAATTGACGGTATTGCCGATGGAGTTCGGCAGGTCGCAGAGCTTGAGGACGAATGCGGAAAAACGATATATGAATATAAAAAGGAAAACGGTTTGGTTATTAAGAAGATTACTGTGCCAATCGGGGTTATCGGCATCATCTATGAGGCTCGACCTAATGTTACTGCTGATGCAGCGGCACTTTGCCTTAAGAGCGGTAATGCAGTGATTCTTCGAGGGGGTAAGGAGGCAATCAACTCCAACAAATCTATTACCGAGATTATGCGCAATGCCATTAAAAGTGTCGGTTTCCCTGAGAATGTTATTCAGCTTGTTGAGGATACAAACCGTCAGTCATCAACAGATATGATGCAATTGACGGATTATCTTGACTGCCTTATTCCTCGCGGCGGTAAAAACTTGATTAAGGCTGTTGTTGAGAATTCAACTGTACCTGTTATTGAGACAGGCTCCGGCAACTGTCATATTTTTGTTGACGAGAGTGCTGATGTAGATATGGCGGCAGATATTATATTTAATGCTAAAACGCAGAGAATAAGTGTTTGCAATGCGTGTGAAAGCCTTGTAATTCACAGCAAAATTATTGATAAGGCTTTGCCGGCAATCAAAGCAAGGCTTGATGAAAAAAATGTTGAAATCCGTGGTGATGAGCGGTCAAGAGCGGTTTGTCCGGATATTGAATCTGCAAGCAGCGAGGATTTTTATACAGAATATCTTGATTATATTATAAGTGTTAAAACTGTTGACAGTGTTGATGAAGCAATTCATCATATCAACAAGCATTCAACGGGTCATAGTGAGTCTATAATTACAAATAATAAATCTAATGCAGATAAGTTTATGCAGTGCATTGACTCATCATCTGTTTATGTTAATGCGTCGACTCGTTTTACTGATGGCTGCGAGTTTGGTCTTGGTGCGGAAATCGGCATTTCGACTCAAAAACTCCATGCCAGAGGTCCCATGGGTCTTGCCGGTTTGACATCAACAAAATATCTTATTTACGGTAACGGACAGATTAGATAATGAACAAGAAAAAAGATTATTTCAGTGATGAAACTGAACTTGATAAATACAGGCAAAAGCGTTCAAGAAAGCGTAAGGGCAAAAAAGCAGGAAAAACCTTTTTATTGATTATTGCGCTGATTATCGTTGCTCTTGCGGCTTTTTTGACAACTATTAAGGTTATTGAGCCGAACTATGATTTTTCAGCATTGGTTCCTGACCGGGCAGCAGAGTTTGTAGACAAAAATATTTTGGGAAAGATTACCATAACACAGGAAGCATCTGAAACTACATCAAAACAGACTACAACTCAGCAAACTCTTACATATCTTGATTTTGAGGAGTTTGATTTTAAAACCTCTGTTCAAGGTAATTATATCGGTAATATTTTGAATTCAGGCAAGGTTGGAACAGATTTCACCTATATTTACCATATAGTCGACGGCAAGGGAATCTACCGTTTTAATCCGTCGACTGAGAGTTATACTGTTTGCTATAAAACAACTGATAAGCTTTCAAGCCTTAATCTTCGCGGTGATTACTTTTATTATGTGAATGAAAGCAATAATAATTTATATAAGCTGCAGAAGGGCTCATCTAAACCGAGAAAGGTTGCTGAAAATGTTAGACTTGCTTATGTGTATGACAGTATAGTATATTTTGTAACCAATGATAATAAGCTTTGTGCAATGGATGTTAAGGAGCTTGTTCCTGTGACTGCATATTTTTCAGCTGATTACAGGCTTGATTTTATAGGCATATCGCTTGACAGAATATTTTTCAGTTTAACTGATGAATATAATAATATAGTTGAATACAGGACTGTTGATGCTTTTGGTCATGAAAATGCAGTAAAATTCAGAGAAGATGAAGCATTGGGCAGTATTATGTATCCTGTAATGGAGAACGGCTTTTTATTTTATTATGAAAAGCAGAGCAACGGAAGTTATAATCTTTGCAGGCAGAAATTCGGCAGCGAAAAGCCGGTTACGCTTGCTGAAGATGTTCAGGCAAATGATTATCCTACTGTTGATTCAAACAGATTATATTACAGTGAATATAGTAACGGTAAATATAAAATGCTTGAGCTTAATATGAACTCAGGAAAGAAAAAAACTCTTATATCCGCTAAGGCTGATGAGGCTGTTTATCAGCATGGCGGCGAATATGATTTTATAATCGGTGACGATGTATATTCTGCAAGCTGTGTATATACATCATCAACTAATATTATGAAATTCAAAAACGGAAAATGGAAGTATTAGTAGAGGTTAAGCAAAGTGGATAAATATAAAAAACTGGCGACAAATACTTTAATATTTGCTATTGGAACATTTTCATCAAAGGTACTAAGTTTTCTTCTTATGCCTTTTGTAACCCGAATGATGGGCACTGGCGATTATGGCGCTGCTGACCTTGTTCAGCAAACCGCAAATGTTCTTATTCCTATTGTTTTTTTACAGGTTAATTCTGCCTGTCTGCGTTTTGCACTTGATAAAAGCGAAAACAAAAGCGATGTTTTTACAGTCGGCATACGCACAACACTCAAAGGCTTTGCAGTGTTTTTGCTTTTTGCGTATCCGATTAGTATCATAGAGATTAATGATTTTAGGCTTGGCGACTATATCGTATTAATATATGTTTTTGTTTTAGTATCTGGTACTCGTCAGCTTTGCCAGCAGTTTGTCCGTGGATGTAACCATGTAAAGACTTTTGCATTAGACGGTATTTTAGCAACTGCTACAACACTGTTGTTTAATATTTTATTCCTTGGAGTCTTTCACTGGGGTGTAACAGGCTATATTGTTGCAATCATTGCAAGCGATGCCTGCTCAATTATCTTTTTCTTTGTAACTCAGAAGCTTTGGCGTTTTGTTAAGGTTAAGGGAGTTAATAAGAAAACAAAATTTGATATGCTCAAGTATTCAGTGCCTATGATGCCAAGTATAATTCTTTGGTGGGTAATTAATGTGTCTGACAGATATATGGTAACTTATTTTATTGATTCTTCGGCTAACGGACTTTATACTGCAGCATCAAAAATTCCTAATTTTATTATTATGTTTTCATCAATATTTATTGATGCTTGGCAGCTTTCGGCGGTTGATGAATATGATAATGAAGGAAAGGCTGATTTCTTCACAAATGTATTCAGGGTTTATTCCGGCGGAGTTTTTGCAGCTGCTTCGGGACTTATTATTGCTTGTCAGATTATAACAAGAATACTTGTGGACAGCTCCTATTATGATTCTTGGCAGTATGTTCCTGTTTTGATTATTTCAACAACGCTGTCATGCTTTGTTAATTTTCTTGCCTCTGTATATATGGCGTCAAAGAAAACAATTATGAGTACAGTGACTGCATTTGCAGGTGCAGTAACAAATGTTGTGTTAAATCTGATTCTTATTCCGAGAATGGGTGCTGTCGGTGCGGCAGCAGCAACTGTCTGTGCGTTTGCTGTTGTATTTGTTACAAGAGCAATAAATACCAGAAAGTATGTAAAAATTAATTTCAGTACACCTGCAATGATAACGGAAATTTTAATTCTTACAGCTCAGACGGCGGTTATGCTTTTGGTAAAATCCGTTGCTGTTATGTATGCTGTTGAGGCAGTTTTATTTGTGGTTATGATTGTGTTTAATATTAAACCTTTAGTTCAGTTATTCAGGCTTTTATCTGATAAATTTTTAAAAAAGAAAAAGAAAAATAATTCCTAATTTCTATTTAGTGTTGCAAAAGAGCGTATTTTAGTGTATAATACACAAAAATAATTTGAAAAACCCTTAAATGTTGAAATATAATTTGGAGGATTTATATGAAATCGGCAATTTCTGCTTCACAAGCAAAAAAATTAATAACAGATAAGCTTTCACATTTTTTCGGTGTGTCTCCTAAAGACGCTACCGATGAGCAGTTTTACAAGGCTGTTTCAATGATTGTCAGAGATCGTATGTCAGAAATGAACAGTGAATTTCGTACTGCTGCAGACGGTCAGGATTCCAAACAGGTCTACTATCTCTGCATGGAATTCCTTATGGGTCGTTCACTTAAAAATAACCTTTATAATCTTGGTTTAACATCGGTATTTGATGAGGCACTTTCCTCAATGGGTGTTAAGCTTGATAAATTGTATGAACAAGAACCTGACGCAGGTCTTGGCAACGGAGGTCTCGGCAGACTCGCAGCCTGTTATCTTGACGGACTTGCAACAAACGGTTTTCAGTCCATGGGTTACTCCATCAGATATGAGGCCGGTATTTTCAAGCAAAAGCTTGTTGACGGATGGCAGACAGAACTTCCTGATTTCTGGCTTCCGGGCGGTGATGTTTGGCTTGTTCCTCGTGAAGATCGTGCCTGTGAGGTTAAATTTGAAGGCTGGATTGAGGACAGCTGGGATGGTGATTATCATCATGTTAATCACAGGGATGCAAATGTTGTAACCGCTATTCCTTATGATATGTATGTTTCAGGTAAGGGCAAGGGTATTTCACGTCTAAGATTATGGGCATCCAAAAAGCCTGAGCTTGATATGACTCTGTTTAATCAGGGTGAATATATTAAAGCTATGGAACAGTCTGCTATGGCAGAGGCTATTTCAAAGATTCTTTATCCTGCAGATAATTCACCTGAGGGAAAATCGCTCAGACTTCGTCAGCAGTATTTCCTTGTAAGTGCATCTGTTCAGGATATTATTCAGCGCCATTTAACAAAGTACGGCACACTTGATAACCTTCCTGATAAGGTTGCAATTCATATTAATGATACACATCCGACAATGGCTATTCCTGAGCTTATGAGAATTATGCTTGACGAATGCGGCTATGGTTGGGATGAGGCTTGGTCAATTGTTACACAGACAGTTGCATATACTAACCATACAGTTATGAAAGAAGCGCTTGAATGCTGGAGCGAAGAACTTTATTCTCGTCTTCTTCCCCGTATTTATCAAATCACTAAGGAAATTGACAACCGTTTCAGAGCATATGTATGGTCTTTTACACATGATGCTGATAAGGTAGAAAGAATGGCAATCGTATCAAACGGTGTTGTTCGTATGGCTAACCTCTGTGTTGCAGGTTCACATAGCGTAAACGGTGTATCTGCTCTGCATTCAGAGATTCTTAAGGATACCGTGTTCAACGATTTTTATAATCTTACCCCGGATAAATTTTGTAATGTAACAAATGGTATTGCTTTCCGCCGTTGGATTTGTCAGGCAAACCCTGAGCTTACAGCTTATATTACTGATCTTATCGGTGATAAGTTTATTACAAAATCCGATGAGCTTTTAAAGCTTCGCGACTTTAAAGACGATAAGGTTGTTCTTAAAAAGCTTGCTGAAATCAAGCACAACAACAAGGTTCGATTTGCTGAGGTTGTTAAAAAGAGAAACGGCATTGATATTGACCCTGATTCTATTTTTGATGTTCAGGTTAAGCGTCTTCACGAGTATAAAAGACAGCAGCTTAATATCTTAAATATTATTGCTGAATATCAAATGCTCAAGGCTAATCCAAATGCTGATTATCAGCCGAAAACATATATTTTTGCATCAAAGGCAGCTCCGGGCTATTTTATGGCGAAAAAGCTTATTGAACTTATTGATGCAATTTCAAAGGTTATTAATAATGACCCTGATGTAAACGGCAAGCTCAAGGTTGTGTTTGTTGAGGATTACAATGTATCACTTGCAGAGGTACTTATGCCTGCTGCTGATATTTCAGAGCAGATTTCACTTGCTGGTACAGAGGCATCCGGCACAGGTAATATGAAGCTTATGCTTAATGGTGCTGTAACGCTTGGTACCCTTGACGGTGCAAATGTTGAGATTTATGATGCAGTAGGTGAAGAAAACATCTTCATCTTTGGTATGAAAACACCGGAGGTCGATCAGCTTAAAAATAACGGCTATAATCCTCAAAGCTATATTGAAAACAATGAAACACTCAAAAATGCTATTGAATTTATTAAGTCCGGTGTAAACGGCAAGAATTTCGGTGAAATTGTTTCCTCACTTACAAACAGTGATCCATATATGGCTCTTGCTGATTTTGCTGATTACCAAAAGGCTCAGCAGGCTATCTCCAAGGCATATGCTGATAAGGAGTCATTTACAAGAATGTCACTTATGAACATCAGCGGTGCCGGTATATTCTCAGCTGACCGTTCAATTATGGACTATGCTAATTATATATGGAAAACTAAGCCTGTTCAATTCGAGCAGGAAGTGCCTAAGACATCTAAGAAGAGTGCTCCTATGGCTCCTAAAACAACTAAAAAGCCCGCTAAGAAAACTGAAAAAAAGTCTAAAAAGAAAACATCTACTAAGACAAATAAAAAATAATCATTAAGGGCGGATTTTATAATCCGCCCATATAAATTTATAGGTGTGTTTTATGTTTGTATTTAATTCAAGACAAATTGAATATAAATCAAAGATTCGTGCAATTGCCACTAACGAGAAGGTTAAACTCAGGATTATTGTTCCGCGCTCAATGAGATGCTCGGGTGCAGTGTTAACAGTATCCAAAGAGAACGAAAGCCCCGCATATTATTCTATGTTTTGGGCAGGTATGTGCGGTGATGACCATGAGTATTGGGAGCTTCATTTTTCTGCAGAAACGCCGGGACTTTATTGGTATCATTTTGAACTTGATACTCCTTGGGGCAAAAGCTATATCCGAAGTGTAGGTCACGGAGTAGGCGATTTTGCACCTGACGGAGTTGAATTTCAGCAAACTGTATATGATGAAGAATTTACTACTCCCGACTGGCTTAAGGGCGGACTGATTTATCAGATTTTTCCTGATAGATTTTATAACAGCGGTACTCCTAAAAAAGGTGTAAGACCCAGCCGCATAATACGCAAATGGGGCGAGGAGCCTTATTGGCGCGAGGAGCAGATGAATGGAATCTGGAACAATGATTATTTCGGTGGTGATCTTAAAGGCATTGAGGAAAAGCTTTCTTATCTTGCTGATTTAGGTGTAACATGTATATACCTAAATCCTATTTTTGAAGCTAATTCAAACCATCGCTATGATACTGCCGATTATGAAAAAATTGATCCTCTTCTCGGAACGGAGAAGGATTTAAAAAATCTGTGCAGGAGCGCTAAAGAAAAATATGGAATATCCGTAATCCTTGATGGAGTGTTCAGTCATACAGGATGCGACAGTAAATATTTTAATCTATATTCAAATTATGATTCTGTAGGTGCTTACAACAGCAAGGAGAGTCCTTATTTTTCTTGGTATAAATTTATAAATTATCCGGATGATTATCATTCCTGGTGGGGAATAAAACTCCTTCCTGAGGTTATTGAGGAGAATGATAGCTACAGGGATTATGTCTGCGGAAAAAACGGCATACTGAGAAAATGGCTTAAATGCGGTATTTCAGGTTGGCGTATAGATGTTGCTGATGAATTGCCTGATATCTTTCTTGATGATTTAAGAAATGCAGTTAAGTCGGAAAACAGTGACGCAATTATTATCGGCGAGGTTTGGGAGGATGCAACCACAAAATTTGCTTACGGCGAACGACGCCGTTATCTTCTCGGCAATCAGCTGGACAGTGTTATGAATTATCCGTTTGCGGATGCGGTTTTGAATTTTGTGAAATATGCAAATGCCGAGGCTTTTTTTGACAGCGTAATGAATATCATTGAAAAATATCCGCCTCAGGTTACAAATGTGCTTATGAACCATATCGGTACGCATGATACCGAGCGTGCAATTAACCGCCTTGCCGGTGAGAATTGTGACGGTTACGGCAGGCATTGGCAGTATGAGCATAACACGCTTTCTGATTATGATTATTTTCACGGAGTATCAATGATGAAAATAGCATCACTGCTTCAATATACATTGCCCGGTGTGCCGTCATTATATTATGGTGATGAAATCGGTATGCAGGGTTTAAAAGACCCGTTTAACAGGGCTTGTATGGACTGGGATAATCCGAATACGGAGCTGCTGAAGTGGTATAAGCGCCTTGGCGAAATCAGAAGAGGCTGCAAGACCTTTGAAAAGGGAGATTTTGTGCCGTTGTATTGTAATCATAAGACTATTGCCTATAAGCGCACAAACGATAGCAGTGAGGTACTTATAGCAGTTAATCTTGATGAAACTGCGGTAGATATTTGCATTTCTGACGATTGGAATAATTCTTATACCCTGTTGGGTGAAAGCATATCAAATTGCAATTTGCACTTGGAGCCGTTCAGATATGCACTGATAACAAGATACAAATAATTCTACGCAAAGCCTGTCACAAGACGGGCTTTGTTTTTTTTGATAATCGTAAAAAAATATTTGAAAAATGATAAAAATTTATTGACAAACGATAAATTTAGTGGTATAACGATTGTGAAATAAGAATAGTAAAGGAGATTATCTTATGGAAAATAAAGTAACTCTTGCACAGACAAATTCTGAACAGGTTAATCAATCTTATCAGAATAAACCTTATAATCCATATATCAAGTCAAAGAAGATTTATAAGCCTATGGATAAAAAAGACATAGTGTTTATGATAGTTTTTCTGATTATTTCATTCTTGCTTGTAGACTTTGCATTTTGTAACGGTTTTCATTTAGGCTTTACAATTTTTTATTTTATTTTGTTTATTGCTTCGACAATTTATATTTCACAGCAAAATAAACAAGTTCCTGTTTTTTCAGCAGTATGCGGAGCACTTTCGCTGCTGGGTTCAATAACCTTTGCTCTTTACAGTGACTATTTTATCAATTCTATTATGTTTGTATTAATCGGAGGGTTATATACTCTTTATTGTATAGGCATCAGCTGCGGATTTAATCATAAACAGGGAAGCTTTAAAATTTTGATTGATTTGATACTTTCTGCTTTTGCATATCCTTTTAAAAATATTCCTGAGTTTTTCGGGTCAGCTAAGTCAAGTGCAAAGAAAAATAAAAGGTCATTGAATGGCATGGTTGGTGCTGCCGTTGCAATTCCTGTGCTGGTTGTAATAATTCCGTTACTTATTAAATCTGATGCAGCATTTGAAGGTCTTGTAAGTACGATTGCTAAAAATATAGGAATATATCTTTTGGAATTTCTTTTTGCTGTTGTTATTGCACCGTACATTTTTTCATTTGTCTTCGGCAAACGGAAAAATATAAATAAAAAGAAAAAGGAATATTCCGATGCAAAATCTAAAAAGCTGCCTGTTTCGGCTTGCTCATCGTTTTTGAGTGTTATATCTTTAACCTATCTGGTCTATCTTTTTTCACAGCTTGCATATTTTTTCAGCGCGTTTAAGGGATTTTTACCCGATGGATATGAATATTCAGCCTCTGTATTTGCAAGACGGGGATTTTTTGAAATGTTTATAATAAGCATTATAAATATAGCAATTATTTCAGGTGTAAGTATGTTTGCTAAGAAAAAATCACTGCCTGTTAAATTCCTGTCACTGTTTATATCTTTGTTTTCAGTTCTGTTGATTGTTACAGCGATGCAGAAGATGAGACTTAATATTTCAATTTACGGTCTTTCCAAAAACAGATTATTGGTTTGTGTATTTATGATAATGCTTTTGGTGATAATAGCATTTTTTATAATTCATATTTTCGCACCTAAAATCAGCTATATGCAGCCTATAATCATTATTTGCAGTGCAATGTTTATCGTTCTGTCTTTTGCTGATGTTGATGCACAGATTGCAAAATATAATATCAATGCCTATGAAAGCGGCAGGATAGATGAATTGGATATTGACAGCATTGTAAATCTTTCTGACTCAGCTGTTGAGTATTTATTACAGCTTTCGCAAAGTGAGGATACTGCTGTTTCAATCAAAGCGGATAGAGCTGTTATCAATAAAATTAGATATGTTTATTATGATTCATTGAAGCTTGATAACGGGAAATCAGAATATGCAGATTCATATGATTTTCGTCAATATCATTATTCAAAGGATAATGCATGCAGGGCTATCGCCGATTATATCAATGCTTTGAAAGAGGATGACAGAGAAAAGTTTATGAGTCTGTATCAGTTTGAAACGGGGGATTATGAATATTCAGAAGATGAAAATGCTTATTATCTCTATGGTACAGATTATATAAGCGTATATACTTTTGACAATAAAAAGGGTATGTACGAACTAAGCGAAAAGAATGAATATGATTACAATATCGATTAAACAGAAAAGGAGCGAATGATGAGAAAGATTATCGTTATCGTTATTGCGACTGTTGTTGGGGCAATTTTATTTTTTATGATTGGTTGCTCTGTTTATGATAATTTGCCTGATTATATAAAAGATGATAATATTCCAAAAGGATATACTGACACAGATGGACATAGTTATGCCGGTAAAGACCTTGATGAATATTTTTGGTATCAATATGACAATAAGCAGGAGTATTTTGAAAAAAGTGAAGAATATACACTTGTTGATGAAAGCAATATAACCGAACTTAAAAATGCAGTTCAATCATATGAAGAGTGGGGAGAGGCGAGCTTTTCAAATGAAATATCTTGTGGTGATTATTATATAATTATTTATCATGACAGTGATGGTAATGTAATAAATGAGCATGGGAATAATAATGTTATGCTGTATTTTTATGATACCGATAGTAATAAACTACATTATTTTTATTATGTCATTTAACAATATTAAACAAATATCCCTTGAGGAGTCAGGGGATATTTTCTGTTTTGTTTATATAAATATATAAATTAGGTGTTGAATGTGATTGGCAGATTATGTTATAATACTTATCGTTAATGTGGATTTTTATATCTACATCCAAATTTTCCGTGAAAGGAATTTGTGTATTATGGCATACAGAACACATAATTGTAATGAACTTACATTTGATAATTTAAATGAGAAAGTTATGCTCTCAGGCTGGGTTGACACTATCCGTGACCATGGCGGTGTTGCATTCATCGACCTTCGTGATGAATATGGTGTAACTCAGGTTGTAGTGAATGACGGCGATCTTATCAACCACCTTAAGAAGGAGAGCGTTATCTCTGTAGAGGGTACAGTTGTTAAGCGCGATGAGGAAACAATTAACACTAAAATTGCAACAGGTGAGTTAGAGGTTAAGGTTGACAAGCTTACTGTTCTTAATCCTTGTACTGAAAATCTGCCTTTTGAAATCAGCGAGTCAAAGGACACAAGAGAGGATATCAGACTTACTTACCGTTTCCTTGATTTGAGAAATAAAAAGGTACACGATAATATTTTATTCCGCAGTGAGGTTATATCTTATCTCCGTCAGAAAATGACAGAGCTTGGATTTACAGAGATAACAACACCTATTCTTACCTGCTCATCACCTGAGGGTGCGAGGGACTATATTATTCCTTCCCGTAAGCATGAGGGCAAATTCTATGCTCTTCCGCAGGCACCTCAGCAGTTTAAGCAATTGCTTATGACATCAGGCTTTGACAAATATTTCCAGATTGCTCCCTGTTTCAGAGATGAGGATGCAAGAGCAGACCGTTCACCGGGTGAGTTCTATCAGCTTGATTTTGAGATGGCGTTTGCAACTCAGGAGGATGTTTTTGCAGTAGCTGACGATGTTCTTTACAATACATTTGCAAAATTCGGCAACGGTAAAAAGGTTTCACCTGCTCCGTTTGTAAAAATTCCTTTTGAAGAGGCAATGCTGAAATATGGTACAGATAAGCCGGATCTCAGAAATCCTCTTGAAATTGTTGATTTAACTCAGTTTTTCAGCGATGTTGAATTTAAGGCATTCAAAGGCAGACCTGTTCGTGGTATCAATGTTCCGGGCTGTGCTAAGCAGTCAAAGGGCTGGTTTGAAAAGATGCTTAAATATGCTCTTGAAATTGGTATGAAGGGGCTTGGATATATTGAGGTTCTTGAGGATGGCTCATATAAAGGTCCTATCGATAAGTTCTTACCTCCTGAAAAGAAAGAAGAGCTAAGGAATATCTTTAATTTCCAAACAGATGATACATTATTCTTCATCTGTGATACTCCAAAGGTTGTTAATGAGCTTGCAGGTCAAATCAGGACTGAGCTTGCAAACCGCCTGGATTTGATTGATAAGGATCGTTTTGAGTTCTGTTATATCACTGATTTCCCGATGTTTGAAAAGGATGATGACGGAAAGCTTATCTTTACTCATAATCCATTCTCAATGCCCCAGGGCGAAATGGATGCACTTCTCAACGAAGATCCGCTTAAGATTAAGGCTTATCAGTATGATATTGTATGCAACGGTGTTGAGCTTTCATCAGGCGCAGTTCGTAATCACAGACCTGATGTTATGGTCAAGGCTTTTGAAATGGCAGGATACAGTGAAGAGACTGTTAAAGAGAAGTTTGGTGCACTTTACAATGCTTTCCACTATGGTGCACCGCCTCATGCAGGTATGGCTCCCGGTGTTGACAGAATGATTATGCTCCTTAAAGATGAGGAAAATATCCGTGAGGTTATAGCATTCCCTATGAATTCAAATGCTCAGGATATGCTCCTCGGTGCACCTAATTATGTGTCAGAAATGCAGCTTCGTGAAACGCATATTAAGCTTCGCAGACCTGTTGAGAACAAATGAGTTTTCAGTTGAAAATAAAGAGTTAAGAATTATGATTATTGGTTCTGCTGACAGTTGATTTTATTATTTGATTCAAACCGATAACTCTTAACTCTTAATTTTTAATTCTTAATTATTATGACTGAAAGGAATAAATGTAATGCAGATTACTCCTGATTTAATTAAATATCTTGAATCTCTTGCTCGCATTACTCTTACAGAGGATGAAGAGAAAAAGGTCGGCACTGAGCTTCAGGATATATTGACTTATATTGATATGTTAAATGAGCTTGACACTGATGGTGTTGAGGCAATGAGCCACTGTTTTCCTATAACAAATGTTATGCGTGAGGACGAGGTTGCTCCTTCAATGACACCTGATGAGATTACAGCAAATGCCCCTGAAGCACAGGATGGCTGCTTTGTTGTTCCTAAAACAGTAGACTAAGGAGGGCTTATTATGGAAATTTATGAAATGACAGCCCTTGAGGTTGCTGAAAAAATCAGAAAAAAAGAGATTACATCAATGGATGCGGTTGAAAGTGTTGCGAAAGCTGTCGAGTCTAAAGACGGCACCTATAACTGCTATACCTCATTTGATAAGGATACTGCTATGGCTCAGGCTGAAGCAGTTCAAAAGAGAATTGATGCAGGTGAGAGCACGTCAATACTCGCAGGTGTGCCTGTAGGAATTAAGGATAATATATGTGAAAAAGGAAAGCTTACCTCCTGCTCATCAAAGATTTTGTATAATTTTAAGCCGCCTTATGATGCAACTGTAATCAATAAGCTTAAGGCTGCTGATATGGTTCCTCTCGGTAAGCTTAATATGGATGAGTTTGCAATGGGCTCAACCACTGAAACCTCATATTATGGTGAAACAAAGAACCCTTGGGATATTACAAGGGTTCCCGGCGGTTCATCGGGCGGTGCTGCTGCTTCTGTTGCAGCGGATGAAAGTGTTATTGCACTTGGATCAGATACCGGCGGTTCAATCCGTCAGCCATGCTCATTCTGCGGTGTTACAGGCTTAAAACCGACCTATGGTGCAGTATCAAGATACGGTCTTATTGCTTATGCATCATCACTTGACCAAATCGGACCTATTGGAAAAAATGTTCTTGATGTAGCATCTGTATTCAGTATCATCAAGGGCAAAGATATTAAAGACGGCACCTCAATGGAGAGTGAGTCTTTCACTCTTGATGATATAAAAACAGATAATATTAAGGGTATGAAGGTCGGTATTCCCGTTGATTTCTTCGGTGAGGGTATTAATGGTGAGGTTGCCGACAGTGTTAAAGCAGCGGCAGAAACTCTTAAAGAACTCGGTGCTGAAGTCGAAGAATTTACAATGCCGATTGTTAAATATGCAATTCCTACTTATTACATTATTGCCTGTGCGGAAGCTTGCTCAAATTTGTCACGCTTTGACGGTATTAAGTACGGATATAAGGCAGAGGATTGCAATAATCTTCGTGATGTGTATTTCAAATCCCGTTCAGAAGGTGATGGCATGGAGGTTAAAAAGCGTATTATGCTTGGTAACTTTGTGCTTTCATCGGGCTATTTTGATGCTTATTATAAGAAGGCTTTGCAGGCTAAGGGACTTATATGCAAGGCATTCAGTGAGGCATTTGAAAAATATGATTTTCTGATTGGCCCGGTTGCTCCGACCACTGCTCTTAAAATGGGTGAGGGACTTTCTGATCCGCTTCAGATGTATCTCGGTGATATTTATACCGTAATGATTAATATAGCAGGCCTTCCGTCACTTGCTCTTCCTTGCGGATTTGATAATGACGGTATGCCAATCGGTATGCAGCTTATTGGCAAACCTTTCAATGAGAAAACTATTCTCACTGCCGGTAACACTTTCCAGTGTGCAACCGATTATCATTTAAAGAAACCACAATTAGTTTAAGGAGGTAAGTGTTATGGAATTTCAAACAGTTTGCGGTCTTGAGGTTCATACCGAGCTTGCCACCAAGACTAAAATTTTCTGTAACTGCACAACAGCATTTGGCGGAGAGCCAAACACTCATGTTTGCGAAATATGTTCGGGTATGCCGGGCACTCTTCCCGTAGTTAACAAGAAGGTTGTTGAGTTTGCGGTAAGAACCGGACTTGCTCTCAACTGCGAAATTACACAGTATAATAAATTTGACAGAAAAAACTATTTCTATCCTGATTTGCCTAAGGCCTATCAGATTTCCCAGCTGTATTTGCCTATATGCCGCAATGGCTGGGTTGAGATTAACGATTCAATCAACGGCGGCACAAAGAAGGTAAGAATTCACGAAATTCATATGGAAGAGGATGCAGGCAAGCTTGTTCACGATGAGTGGACAGATTCTACTCTTGTAAACTATAACAGATGCGGTGTTCCTCTCCTTGAAATCGTATCTGAGCCTGATATTGCAAGTGCTGACGAGGCTGTTGAATATGTTGAAAAGCTTCGTGCTATTCTTCAGTTTTGCGGTGTTTCGGACTGCAAGATGCAGGAGGGTTCACTCAGAGCTGATGTTAATGTTTCTGTTATGGAAAAAGGTTCTAAAGAATTTGGGACCCGTACAGAAATGAAAAACATTAACTCTTTCAAAGCTATTCACAATGCCGTTAAGGCTGAGGCAGAAAGACAAATTGAACTTATTGAAGACGGAGACAAAGTAGTTCAGGAAACCCGCCGCTGGGATGACAGCAAGGGTACTTCTTATGCAATGCGTTCTAAGGAGGATGCACAGGATTATAAGTATTTTCCTGAGCCTGATTTGCCGCCCATTGAGCTTAGTGATGAGTATATTCAGAATATTAAAGATACTCTGCCTGAGCTTCCTGAAGATAAAAAAGCAAGATATATTTCTGAATACGGTCTTACTGATTATGATGCAAAAATTCTTTGCTCAGACCGTGCATATGCGAAACTGTTTGATAAAACAGTTGAAATTACAAGCAATCCGAAGGACTCTGCTCATTGGATTATGGGCGACCTTATGAAATTGCTTAATGATTCTCAGACTTTGCCTGAAAATATGTCATTCAGATCTGAATCACTCGGTGAAATTATTAATCTTCTTAATAATAACAAAATTTCCCGTGACAGTGCCAAAAAGGTTCTCAAGGCTGTTTTTGAAGACGATATTATTCCTGATGATTACGTTAAAGAAAATAATATGGAAATGGTTTCAGATTCAGGTGCCATTAAATCCGTTATTGAAGAGGTAATTGCAAATAATGAGAAGGCTGTTGGAGAGTACAGGGAAGGCAAGGAAAAGTCTTTCAATTTCCTTATCGGTCAGTCAATGCGTGCCCTTAAAGGCAAGGCACCTGCTTCCGAGGTTACAAAGCTGCTTAAAGAGCTGCTCGGATAACTATTCTTTAATTATCACGGGCGGATAATTAAATCCGCCCTGATGTTTTATAAAACTGCCCGTAGCATAACCGGATAATGCATCAGATTCCGATTCTGACGACTGCAGGTTCGAATCCTGTCGGGCAGACCAAAAGCAAAAGGGTTTCAAAATTGTTTGGAGCCCTTTTTAATTTGATAATAAAGGTATAATTTAGGAGATTTTTATGGAATATAATGAAGTTCAAAAAATTGCTAAAGATACTATTAAATATATAAAATTTGTTATAAGACCCAGAATGGAGTTGTTGGAAGTCAGAAAGCTATGTGAACAAAAAATGATTGATTTAGGTGCAGATTCTTTTTGGTATTGGAATATAGGCGCTTTTGTTTTTGCAGGTGATGAAACTGCATTATCTGTGTCAGGAAAAGAATATAAAACTTCTAACAGACTTATTTCAAACAATGATATAGTTACTATAGATTTGAGCCCTCAGAATAAAAACATATGGGGAGATTATGCCAGAACTATAATTATAGAAAATGGTAAAGTTGTTGAGAAAATCAGTAATATAAGTAATATTGAATGGAGAAACGGATTGCTGATGGAAGAAAGCTTGCATAATGAATTATTTACGTTTGCAAAACCTCAAACCACTTTTGAAGAGTTATATTATCATATAAATGAATATATTGTTGATAAAGGATACATTAATTTAGATTTTTTGGGGAATTTAGGTCACTCAATTGAAAAGAAGAAAAAAGATAGAATTTATATTGAAAAAGGCAATTCAGCTGCTCTTGGAGATGTACAGCTTTTTACATTTGAACCGCATATAAGTATTATTGATTCAAAATATGGATTTAAAAAAGAGAATATATATTATTTTGAGAATGGAGAGTTGAAAAAATTGTGAAAATAAGTAATGTTTGCTGATATATATTGAAGCTTAGAACTGTGCTGATTGCGAAAGATTCGTTGACTATTGTTTTGCAAGTGCATTAATGCCGGAAGGTGATATTATAAATATCCGTCAGGAATTAAGCGTACTAAAAAATAAAAGGAAAATTTAATATAAATTTCAGTCTCTCATTCGGGAGACTTTTTTATTGTACAGAAATACGGACATTAAAATAATATGCATTGATTTGTCTATATTTTAATGATAAAATGTACTAAAGTGGAGGTGTTTGTTATGATTACATATATTTTGCTTGCAGTTGTGATAGTTTTATTAATAATTGCTATTGTACTTTTGATTTTAAATAAACCGAAGGAAGATAATTCGTCGGCACTGTTAGAGCAAAAGGTTGAACTGACTGCTAAACAGACAAACTCAAGTCTTGATATTATATCAAAGCAGATGCAGGAGCTTACAAATAAGAATTATGAGCAGCAAATTAAGCTTATGGAAACATTGGGAGAGAATGCTGCCAAGCAGACCGACTCAATCGGAAAATCAATATCAGCTATGCAGGAGAGCAATGAAAAAAAGTTAGAGCAGATGCGTCTTACAGTTGATGAAAAACTCACTGAAACTCTTAATAAGCGTATAAACTCTTCATTTGAGCAGGTTTCTCAACAGCTGCAGAATGTGTATAAATCTCTTGGTGAGATGAAGGAACTTTCGTCAGGTGTTACCGAAAATGTTAAAGGTCTTAACCGTGTGCTTACAAATGTTAAATCACGAGGCACCTGGGCAGAGGTGCAGCTTGGCAATATCCTTGATCAAACCATTCCTGGAATGTATGAGACTAATGTTAAAACGAATTCAAAGTATAACGGTCAGGTGGAATTTGCAGTGAAAATTCCAAGTGCGGATGATGATTCAATTACTTGGCTCCCTGTTGACTCAAAGTTCCCTATGGAGGACTATGCAAGACTGCAGGAGGCATCTGAGGCAGGCGATTTGGAAACTCTTGAAAGAGCTAAAAAAGCACTTGAACAGCGTGTCCTCAGCGAGGGAAAAACCATCAAGCAATATATTGCGACACCTGAAACAACACCGTTTGCAATAATGTATCTTGCAACCGAGGGACTTTATGCAGAGATTATGAGCAGCAAAAATGCTGTTGCAGAAAGACTTCAGAAGGACGGCATTATGGTCGCAGGTCCAAGTACAATCACTGCACTTCTCAATTCGCTGGCTATGGGATTTCGCTCAATCGCTATTAATCAAAAGGCTAATGAGGTATGGAAAGTATTAGGAGCAGCGAAAACTCAGTATGACAAGTTCGGAGATCTAATTGCCAAGGCAAAGAAAAAGGTTGATGAGGCAGGCAAGGTGCTTGATGATGCGGATCACCGCAACAGCATTATACAAAAAAATCTGCGAAATGTTGAGTCACTTGATACCTCACAGTCAAATGACATCTTAGGGCTTGATGAATGATTAAAAAATAAAAGTTATGTAATAGAAGAAAATTTATATATTTGACTAATCCGAGCAGAATGGATAGTTTTGTATCTGATTTATGGAGTGATTATGAACGACTACATATGTAAAATTGCAACCATTGATGAAATGGAAGTTATGTGGGATTATGAAATAAAAAAACACAGAAATTCTAATTGGAAGATATGGAAATCAGAAGCAATAGAGCATGTAAAAAATGGACAGAGTATAGCTTACTACGGTATATTAAATAGTAAAATTATATGTCAGGCAACAGCGATGTTTGATAGAAATATAGTCCAAAACAGTGACGGATTAGTCGATGATAAAACAGTTTATCTTTGTGCTTTTCGTACTGTTGAACAATATCAGGGCAAAGGTTATTTTTCAAAACTATTCAAATTTATGATTGATGATTTAAAAAGTAAAGGCTATGAAAAAATCACCTTAGGCGTCGAGCCGAACGAAACAGACAACCTGAATATATACAAGCATTTAGGCTTTAACGAATTTATAAAATCAGCGCAGGAAACCTATCCTGACGGAACAGTTATTGATGTTGATTATTATGGAATGGAATTAAATTAAAGGAAATTGGCTATGATTGAAATAAGATATGCAACTATGGCAGATAAAGAAATGCTTTTAAGTAAGGACAGCCATATTAAAGAAAATATTTGGGCAGATACAATAAAAAACAAGCGTGAAATTATTATGTTTGTTGACGGCAATTTTGCGGGGTGGTTGAGATACAATCTGTTTTGGGATGAAATTCCATTTATGAATATGCTGTATTTTTTTGAAGAGTACCGCGGCAAAGGTTATGGTGCACAAATGGTTAAATTTTGGGAAAGTGAAATGATAAGGCTCGGATATGATAAGGTAATGACATCATCACAAGCTAATGAATTTGCGCAGCATTTTTACAGAAAACTCGGTTATCAGGATGCCGGCAGTTTCTTTCCTTTTTGTCAAGATTTAGAAATTATTTTTACAAAGGAATTATAAATATGAAAGAGTTAATTGCCTATCATGTAGTAACTGAAAAGCCTATGCATATAGGGCAACATATACTTTTTGACGAAAATCATCATAATGGTGTCTGGCAAAGAGTAAATGAAAAGCTTGATATTGTTAATGTTATTTATAATAATCCTGAAAAGTATGAAAATACCATACTTGAACACCACACATCTGTAGCACTTAGGGAGCGTGCATTAGAAAAAGTCAGAGTAAATAAATATCCAAATTATCCGTCAAGAATGGCTTGTCTTTATGTATCAAAAACACTTGAAGAAGCCGAAAACTGGTTCGATTATTTTGTCAGTTTAGGCAGACCGACTTTTCAGATTGTAAAATTAAAAGTCAACGGCAATGTGTTTTACGGCGATGCAGAAAAATGTTTTGACGGCAGATTAACAGAAAAAGAAAATCTTATCCTTGCTGAAAAATATTGGGAGAACAAAGATTTTAATAAATCATCAATTTTAGAAATGCTTGTTGATGGTGATATTGAGGTTGTAGAAATAGTAAAGGAATACAAATAAGATTAATGAAAACTATTACGAAACAAGATGTTATAAACGGATTGCATAATTTAGGATTAAAATCAGATGATGAAATAGAAGTACATAGTTCCTTGAGCAACTTTGGATATGTTGAAGGCGGAGCTGAAACAGTTATCTCTGCCTTAAAAGAGGTTGTTGGTGAAAACGGCAGTATATTTATGCCTGCTTTAAGATTGAGTAAAGAATTGCCGTTGACCGAACAAGATAAATTGCTTGGCATTACAACTAAAATTCAAATATTACCTGAAGATTGCAAGCATAGTGCAATGGGTATTATTGCAGATACTTTCAGGCAAATGCCTGATACAATTACGAATGACGGAATATTCCGTATTTCAGCATGGGGTAAGTCTGCAATAGAGGTCAAAAACGGATTGCAATATTTAATACATAATGGCGGTAAGGCACTAATGTTTGGTGTTGACATTTATAAATTAACCGCTATGCATTATGTTGAGGACTTATTGCCTGATGATATTAAAAATTATTTTCCCTTAAGTGATGAAATCAATAAAATTTACCCTTCTGATAAATGGCTTATAGAAGCAGGAGCTTTCCCTGTAAAGCCTTGGTACACAATTCAGAAAATGGCATATGAAAAAGGTGTTATCAAAGACGGATTAATCGGCAATTCAAAGGTTATGTTTTTCAATATATGGGATGTTGTCAGCTTATATGAACAGGAATTAAAGAGCAACCCTTACAAGTTGTATGGGTTAGAGGTATAGTTATGATTAAAGAAATAGGCTATTGCGGAAATCATTGTGAATATTGTTTTTTCACTAAATGTGACGGATGTAAAAGTAATAATCCAAGCTGTTCTTATGCGAATCTGTTTGATGATAAAAAGTGTCCTAATGTAGTTTGTTGTAAAAGTAAAAGCATCAACGGATGTTGGCAATGTGAAAAAATAAATGATTGCAATATTGGATTTTTCAGCTCATTAGATAAAAAATTAAATTTATATGTAGAGGTTATTTTATGAAAGACTGGAATTTCAAAATTGATAATTCTATATGCAATTTTCGCAGTGTCGGCGTATTAATTAAAAACGATAAAATACTGGTGCAAAGAGATAAAGACGGAAATGTTTATGCACTTCCCGGCGGTCATGTCAAAATCGGTGAAAGTTCTGCTGATACATTGATACGGGAATATAAAGAAGAAACGGGTGCAGATATCATCTGCAATAAACTGATTTGGATTGAAGAATGCTTTTGGGAATGGAATAATGTTAAAACCAACACACTTGCATTCTATTATTTAATAG
>JBKWUD010000005.1:33986-91244 GCA_046989265.1 Eubacterium sp. | reverse complement strand
ATTCTCTTACATTTTAATATTTATTTTTGTCTAATCTTTGGGGGTCACTTCATTTGCGAACCACTGCTCTTTTAATTTATACCTATTATGCAGTTTCTGCTGCATTTGCAGCTTCTTTTTCAGCCTTTCTTTGTGCTCTTTTTTTCTTAGCTTTATAGCCCATTAGTTTGTCTAGATTTTCTTGCGGAGTTGAGTATGAACCGATTGTGACAGCGCCGCTGCCTCCGTAAATTCCATGGAAGTTTGAGCCGCCGGTCATAAGAATTTTGTTTTTCTTGCAAATTGCCTGAAGATTACTTATTTGTTCGTCTGTGTTCTCAGGGCACCATACCTCTATTCCGTCAAGACCCATATTTATATATTTTTCAATTTCATCAAAATTATTGAATTTTCCCGGATGTGCAAGTACTGCTATTCCGCCAGCACCATGAATTTCATTTATAACTTCCTCAACAGCAGGATATTTGGTTGGTGCAAGTACATTTGATTCACTGCTTTCATCAAAAAGTGCTTTGTGTAAATCTCCAAAAATCTTATCAGTGTAACCTGCATCCATAAGTGCATGCATAATGTGCTGCTTGTAAAGATTGGTTGATCCGCTTGCATGTGATATTATAAATTCACTTGTGATAGGAAAGCGTGCTGCAACCTTAAGCATCATAATCTGTCCTGCTCTTTTGCGTGCAACTGATGTGCGTTTGCAAATACTTTCAAGTCTGTCAGGAGCATCGGCAAGATATGACAAAATATGAACTTTTTTGCCGGTATCAAAATCAAATGCCGAAAGCTCAACACCGGGAATTACCGTAACACCATAGCGCTTGCCGATAACTTGACCTCTAACGGTGCCTGCAATACAATCATGGTCCGTTATGGCAATAGTATCTACTCCGCTTTTCTGTGCTATAACAATTAAATCTTCAATTCCGACTGAACCGTCGCTCAATTTAGTATGACAATGTAAATCTGCTGCCATAATGAATCTCCTTTCAGGTAATAAATTAGGTTGAAATGTGCCAATTTACCTTAATTTTACTATATCATAAGAAACATAAAATTTCAAGAAAACAAACAAAAATCGTCATTTTGTATAAAAAACAACAACTTTTTGCATTTAGCATAATGGAAGTTTTTACTAGAATTCTTTTAAAGCTTTGTTTAAAGCACTGATTGGCAAGCCGACAACATTAAAGTAATCACCATCTATTTTTTCGACTAAAAGTGAACCGTATCCCTGTATTCCATATGAGCCTGCTTTGTCCATTGGTTCACCCGTTTTTATGTAGTCTTCTATTTCTTTATCGCTTAGCTCGAAAAATTTAACTTTGGTTTCAGTATAAAAGGTTCTTTCCGATTCTCCTTTAATTATTGTTACACCTGTAAAAACGCTGTGCACATTGCCGCTTAAGAGTTTAAGCATTTTTTCAGCCTCTTTTTCATCACATGGCTTGCCTAAAATCTTGCCGTTAATACTTACAACTGTGTCTGCACCGATAATGATATCATTGTCATTTCGCAGCGGCTCCGCTTTGATTTTTGAGAGGTGCATAACTGCATCTGAGGGTGAAATTCCGTCTGGCAGAGTTTCATCAACATCACTGCTTGTTGCTTCAAAATCTGTAGTTATATATTTCAAAAGCTCCCTTCGTCTGGGGCTTTTTGATGCTAATATAATCATATTTTATTTAACTCCTCTGTAATAAAGTCCTCTTGTGTATTCTCTATCAAATTTATATTGATTTTTGTACATATTTACTAACTGCTTAACCTCTTCAACGGTTTCATCCGTAAAGTAAAAATGGATAAAATCAGTGTTAATCTCGTCCATTCTGTCACCAAGATACAGTGGTATGGAATTAAGTATTTCCAGACAAGGATATGATGAGCATTTCACCCGGAATTTATACCCTTTTCTGTCAGTTAGTATACCCTGTTTCATGCAATTATTGCATCCGATGCGGTTTTTAACAGGACAGTTGCGTGTAATCATCAGCGGCAATTTGCCATAAGCGATTAAACCTGTATCCGCAGCGTTGATACGGTTAGCCTGTTCAATTGTCAGTTCAAGGGATAATATCGGAGAATTGAATTGAGATGCAGTTTCACTGTTAAATGCATTAAGTCCGAAATCTCCGAATACTTTAAATCCCATATTCTGAGCAGTTTTATAAGCACCAAGGTTTGAGCAAAGAGCATTTTTTACGCCGATTTTCTTCAGGTGCTCAAGCTGTTTTTTCAGCTTGCTCTCCACACCGAATAATCCTCGTGGAATTTCAACCCCTGCACGGTTATCTAAAAAATCCTCATCACTTGACCAAATTGGTATAAAAATACGCTTAAAAGGATGTTTGTTCGGAATAGAATCGGGATTTGAAAATCTTGCTGTGTAATATGGCTCGGATTTTTTATGAGTTGATTTAATTGCACTCAGCGGATTTTGTTCAAATGTTATTGGTTTCTGCTCGTTAAGCTTTTCAACCGCTTTCCGTCTGAGCTCATTAATTTCACTTGCACTTACGATTAAACCATTATCCAGGTCAATGCTGATATTCCTTAGATAATATTGCGTGTTTCCGAGTTTTGACAGTCGTTTCTCAAGTATCTCTTTGGTCACGGGCTTGCTGATTGCTTTTTCAGGAACAACTGAAGAAACCGTGACGGTTTTTCGTTCAGTTACAGCTGTGAGAGATATAGGTTTATTTTCTTTGAAGGTGAGTTCAAGGTCAATCGGTATGAGTGGGTTTTCGTTGTCGTAAAGATGTGAAAGCTCTTTAAGAACGCTATTTGCTGCAACAACATCCTCCTTTTGACGCGTACCGAACATATTCTCTCTTAAGCCTGTAAAATATCCGTCGGTAAAGCCGCTGCGTGAGAATACTGATTTTAAAATTCTATCATCATTTTGCGTGTAGTTGTTTTCGATAGCCTTTTTGCAGGCGGTAACGGTTGCAGCAACATATTCCGGTCTTTTCATTCTGCCTTCGATTTTTAGGCTGATTATTCCTGCGCCTTCAATCTCCTTGATTTTGCTGATAAGACTAAGGTCTTTAAGTGATAAATCGCAGCTGCCGCTGTCGTCAGCGCTGAAAGCAAGTCTGCATGGCTGGGCGCAAAGCCCCCTGTTGCCGCTTCTTGAGCCTAGCATGGCAGACAAATAGCATTGACCCGAAACGCACATGCAAAGTGCTCCGTGAACGAACATCTCAAGTTCCAGATCGGTATTTTTTCGTATTTCTTTAATCTCATCCAGACTCATTTCACGGGGAATAACTGCTCTTGAAAAGCCGAGTTCCTTCAGCGCGTTAAAGCCGTCGGGTGTGTTTACACTGCACTGTGTTGATGCATGCAGCTTTGCTGACGGAAAGCTGTGCTTAATCATTTTAGCAAGACCTAAATCCTGCACAATAAATCCGTCCACACCTGAATGCATGGCGTTTTCAATTGTTTTATAAGCAGTTTGCATCTCACTGTCTGCAACAAGAGTGTTAACAGTAAGGTATACTTTAACTTCTCTCTGATGGCAGTAAGTAACTGCATCGGTAAGTTCTTCCGTGCCGAAATTGTCTGCATTTCTTCGGGCGTTCAAATCTTTAGTACCGAGATATACTGCATTTGCACCGCAGCGAACAGCAGCAATAAGCATTTCCCTATTGCCGACCGGGGCAAGAATTTCTGTTTTCATGTTTTTCACCTAAATAAAAAAGGCGACCGCAGCCGCCCCTATGCTTAACATAGTTTATTATTTACCTGCAAGCTTATTTCTAAGATTGCTTATTTCACGGTTAAGGCGCTCAATTTCTCTTCTTGCAACATCAACTTCCATTCTGGCCCTTGCACTGTCTTCAAGATAATCTTTAATCTGTGCTCTGAGGTTATCAGCTGAGGCAGTTGCTTTTTTGCAGGCATCTGCCTGATCAAGTGCAACAAGAACGGCGCATTGTGTTGTTGACAATGATGGTGCATCCTGAGCAGTCTGCTTCATCTCTTTATCAATAAGTTCGCCAAGCTCTTCAACATAATCCGGATCATCCTCTGTTAATATTGAATAGCTGCTGCCGCAAATCTTTAAATTAACTCTGTTTTTTTCCATTTTGTTCACCTTTTCATCAAGATAAGATTAAATATAACATTTTTCTATCTATATATAATTAGTATATCAATTTAATAAATACTTGTCAATTGTTAAAAGTTTTGTTTATATAATTATTTACATTATATATGCATTTTATAAAGTTGACTTATAAATTAATTAATGTTATCATATATGCCGAAATGAGGTGTTAAGTATGGATAATATGATTAATACAGAATTCAAAAGAAAGCTCCCGGTGCCTAAGGAGATTAAAGAGCAGTATCCGCTGTCTCCGGAGGCAACAAAAATCAAAGAGGCAAGAGATGCAGAAATTGCTAAAATTTTTACAGGTGAAAGCAGTAAATTTGCTCTTATTATCGGTCCGTGTTCAGCAGACAGGGCGGATTCGGTGCTCGATTATATTCATCGTCTTGCTGAGGTGCAGAAAGAAGTTGAGGATAAAATCATAATTATCCCACGAATTTACACCGGCAAACCACGCACAACCGGTGCAGGCTACAAAGGTATGCTCCACCAGCCTAATCCTGATAAAAAGCCTGATATGCTTGAGGGTATTATTGAGGTTAGATCTCTGCACAAGGATGCTATAGAGCAAACAGGACTTACATGTGCAGATGAAATGCTTTATCCTGAAAATCATAGATATCTTTCGGATTTGCTTTCATATGTTGCAATCGGTGCCCGATCAGTTGAAAATCAGGAGCACCGTCTTGTTTCATCATCACTAAATATCCCTGTAGGTATGAAAAATCCGACAAGCGGAGATTTTTCAATTATGCTCAATGCAATTAAAGCGGCTCAGGGCGACCACACCTTTCTTTACAGAGGATGGGAGGTTGAATCAAAGGGTAATCCTATCGCTCATGCTATTCTGCGCGGCAGTGTTAATAAGCATGGTATTAATCATGCAAATTACCACTATGAGGATTTAAGAACTCTTCATGATTTATATTGTCATGGCGGCTATGAAAATCCTGCAGTTGTTGTTGACACTAATCATTCAAATTCAGGTAAAAAGTATCTTGAGCAGGTTCGTATTGCAAACGAGGTGCTTCACTCAATGCGCCACAGCGATGACATCAAGAAAATGGTAAAAGGATTTATGATTGAGTCATATATCGAGGATGGCTGCCAAAAGGTTGAAGAGGGAGTATACGGAAAGTCAATTACCGACCCTTGTCTCGGATGGGAAAAATCAAAAGAGCTTATTTATTCTATTGCAGAGCAATTATAATGTAAATAATTAAAATAAAGGCATTTCCATTAACTGAGGTACGGTACCTCAGCTTTATTGGGGATGCCTTTTTGTTGTGCCCGGTTTTATTATATGATAAAATAAAATTAATTTTTTGTGACATATTTTGATATTTTGCTGACTAATTTATGAAATCAAATTTGATTTGTGAATTCACAGCACAATTGAAGGGAGGGAACGCCTTGAGCAAGGTTTATGCTGATGAGCAGCTTAAACTTGCCTATGAGCAATATGGCAAGGCTGTTGAAAAATACTGCAGAATTCGTTTAGGTGAGACTGCAGATATGACTAATGACTGCGTTCAGGAAGCATTTTGCGTTTATTATAAACGATTACTCAAAGGCGAGACCTTTGAAAATTCAAGGGCGTTCCTTTACCGGACTGCAAATATAATGGTTTGTCGGGCTAAAGAAGAATATTTTAAAAATGCCAAGCGCACCAAGCCGCTTGAGGATGCAGAAAATATTGCAGTGTTTATGCAGGATGCTGTGCCTGATGAGCTGGATTATGATGTAATTAAAGCACGGTTAATCTCAAAACTCAGTGACGGAGAGCAGCAGCTCTATCAAATGAAATATGTTGATGGCAAATCCTTAAAGGAAATCGGAAAAATTCTGGATATTGCTCCCGCTGCTGTTGCTAATCGCACTTCAAGATTAAGAACGAAGATTAAAGGGCTTGTTGAGTCTGTACTTAAAGAAGCACAGAAAGGAGGCAGTTAATATGGACTTTACAATAAATGAAAAGACATTATGCAATTTATTAAATGATGAATTATACAGTAATGAAATAGTCAGCTTTCTCAATTCGGTTATTGATGAAGAGCTTGAAAAGGATGATATGGACTGCGATTTTATTGATGAGTGTATTAATGCCATTGATGAAATCACCGAGTATTATAATTCTGCTCCGGCAATAAGACTTATGCTTACCGAGAAAAGGGTAATGTCATACTGCAAAAAGCACAGTCGGAATAACGGAGCAGTCAGGGCAGTTATTGCTGCATGCCTGGTTATGGTAATAGGAGGTACGGCATTATTTCATACTTCACCAGCAGTTGCAAAATCATCAAAAGAATTTTTTGAGGTTGTTATTTCTTCGCTGCAGCAAATGGCTGATATCACGGATTCAAATGACAGCACCATCAGTTCAATTTATGCAAGCTTTCCTGAGAATACGGTATTCAAAGCAAAAGATATCGACAGTATCGACTTAAGTGAAATCAAAATTACTGCAATATATAATGATAATTCAACTAAAGAGATACCGATTTCAGACTGTAAAATTACCAAATCAATAGAAAAAGATGAAAATAATAAGTCAGTTGCACTTGTAGTGATAGCCTACAACGGTTGTGCATGCAGTGTAGTATATCAGATAGAGGGGTGACAAAAATGAAAAAAATGATCAGCATAGTTTTGGCAGTGGTAATGCTTCTATCCGTGTGTCCCATAACTGTTATGGCTTCAACAAAAAGTGAAGACGGACAGTTTTGCTATAACGAATTATTCACAAAAGACGGCGAAACATATATTGAAATTTCGTCATATTCGGGAACTGCGTCGAATGTTGTCGTGCCTTCTGAGATTGACGGTAAAAAGGTTGCAGGTATTAATAGGGCGTTTGATTGCAACAAATATGCAAAAGAAATTGTTATATCAGAAGGTGTTAAATATATTGAGGTGTATTCTTTCAGAAACATATCGGATTTGAGCATTGAACTTCCCTCAACTCTTGAATATATCGGAAACTCTGCCTTTGAATCATCGGGTATCAAGTCTATAAATTTTCCCGAGGGTCTTGTTGGTATAGATACGGATGCATTTAAAAAGACAAGATTTACTCAAACCGATATAATGCTTCCTGAGAGTTTAAAGTATATTTCAAAAACAGTTTTTTCATATTCAAATATAACATCTGTTCATTTAGGCTCACAGGTAATAATGTGTGATTATCTGAATTATATTTTCTCTGTTGGCTTTGAGCAGGTGGATTATTCAATAGACGAAACAATGCCGTTTGCACCATATTGCTCAAAATTGAGTAACATGGAAGTGGATGAAAATAATCCTTACTATACGGTACTTGATAATGTTCTTTATTCTAAGAATATGAAGCAGCTTTTGCTGTATCCTATAGGAAAAAGTGAGTCCGTTTTTAAAATTCCTGAATCTGTTAACACAGTTGCAGCTTGTGCCGCTATCGGTATGAAGCTTGACAAGCTGATTATTTCAAATTCTGTTGAAAATATTTATCGCAATGCATTTTATTCTGCTAAAATCGGAGAGATTGAATTTGAACAGAACAGCAGACTTAAATCTATTGAATATTTTGTTTTTAACAATCTCACAACTGATTGTGAAATTACGATACCTGCAAGTGTTGAAATAATTGAGACTAATGCATTTTCTTCAAGTAATGTGCCGGCAATCAAATGGGAAAAAAATTCAGTCTGCACAACAATACAAAACAGAGCATTCAGCTCATGCACTTCTTTAAAGGAAATTGATATTCCTGCATCGGTCCGCTTTTTAGGTACTGATGTTAGAGATGCGAAGGTGTTTGATTATTGTACGGCGCTTGAAACAGTTAATTTTGAGGATAATTCAAATCTTACCTATTGGGGCACGGATTTATTCTGCGGATGCACTGCGTTAAAAACAATTAATATCGGCAAAAACAGCCTTCTTAATGTTATCAACTGCAAATTTTCAGATACGGATATTGAAAATATTGATTTTTCAAATTGCAGTGCTTTAACTGAAATAAGCTCAACTGCTTTTCAATCAAATAAAAATATAAAATATATCAATCTTGATAATACAAATATATCTGCAGTTGAATCAGGAACTTTTAAAGATTGCAGCAGCTTGTATGAGGTTATTCTCCCAATCAGTGTTGATAAAATCCAATCTAATGCATTCAATGGATGTAACTCACTTGAAGTGATTAATACCGGTGATGTAAGCAGCATTGATCAAACTGCCTTCTTCAACTGTTCATCACTTGGAGAGATTCCGAAAACACCGAAGCTGCAGTCAAATGGTGAATATAAATATTATGAGCTGGAAAACGGCATTGCAATTTATGGTGTTGACGGTGTCATTGAAAAGACGGATTATACAATTCCTGATTATATCGACTCAAAGCCTGTAATCAAAATACTTTCAGGTGTATTCTCCGGCCGTGAGATTGATAAAATTACTCTTCCTGATACCATTCAGACAATAGGCGAAAGCGCATTCGGAGGTGCAAATTTTAATTGTAGCATAAAGCTTCCGGAATCAATTAAGTATATAGGTAAAAAAGCTTTTTTGGGAGCTGTAAGTCCTGAAAATGAAATCGTAATTCCCCATAGTATAACAATAATCAATGAATATACATTTTATGAAAGCGATTTTCCGTCAATAAAAATAGGCAATAATGTTAAGTATATTGACAGCTTATCCTTTAGCGGTTCAACTATTGAAGATATTATTATTCCTAATTCAGTGAAATATATTAATCCCAAGGCATTTAATGGTGAAATCCTTAAGAGCATAACCTTTGGTGACAATGTTGTAAATATTGAAGAATTTATTTTTAACAGCTTTGTTGAGCCCAATATGAAAGGCGGATATTGTTCATACCCTGCAGAATATAATGTTAATTCTTCAAATAAACTGTATACATCTGATGACGGAGTTCTGTTCAGTAAGGATAAGACAAAACTGATTTATTATCCTGTAGGCAAGGAAGATGAAAGCTACTCAATTCCTGACGGTGTAAGCGAAATATCAGATTATGCTTTTGATAATATCAAAAAAACTACTGTAGTTAATATTCCATACAGTGTAAAATCAATAGGAAATTATGCTTTTGCAAAAACAAAATCCCTTAAAGAAATATTTATACCTAACAGTATTGAGAAAATAGGCGAAAGTGCATTTATGCAAAGCGAGGCTTTAGCAAGAGTGGAATTTGACTCAAATATTAAGCTGAACAGACTTGATAATACTTTTCGTGCTTGTGAATCACTTAAGAGCGTTAATTTCGGTGACAATGCAAAGATTGCTTATTTATTCGGAGTATTTGCAGAGTCGGGCATAGAAAGCATTGATTTATCCTGCAACTGTGAATATATAGAGGAAGTGTTTAATGATTCACAGTTAAAGGAAATCACTATTGCCAATGGTGTCAGAGAAATAGAATTTGCATCATTCGCAGGCACAAAGCTTCAGAGCATCGTTATTCCGGAATCTGTTGAGATTATAGGCCCAAGAGCATTTGAAGAATGCAGTGAGCTTACATATGTTAACCTCTCAAACACTAAAAAGCTGGATTACTGTGCATTTGCATATTGCACGGGACTTACAAGCATAGATTTAACAGGTGTGCTATATGTTGATAATCATTACACTAAACCTATTGAATATTCAACTGCAACATTTACAGGCTGTACAAATTTAACCAAATTCTATTTTACGGCAGAGGAAAAAGAGGCTTATATTGCTGAAAATGAGTTTGAGGGAAACGAAACTGTTCAAAATGTTGTAATCGGCAGCAGTATTACCGAGATTAAGGACAGAGCCTTTGCTGATTGTGTTAATCTTGAAACTGCCATGATTGCAGAATCTGTTGAGGAAATTTCGGATACAGCGTTTGAAAACTGTGATAATCTTACCATTGTCTGCATGGCCGATTCGCCTGCTATGCTTTATGCTGAGCGCAATAATATAAATTATCAAACGGTTCAAAGCTTTGTTGTTTCACCTATTCCTGACCAGACCTACACCGGCAAGGCTATAAAACCTGCTCTTACAGTTAAGCAGGGCGGAAAAACATTAAAGCTTGGTACTGATTATAATGCCGTATACAGCAATAATGTAAATGTCGGCACTGCAAGGGTCAGCGTTGCGGGACTCGGTGATTACCGTATTTTCGGTACAACAGTCAACTTTAATATTGTTAAGCCTGCTGCACATACGCACACTTACAAAACCTACATAACAAAGGCGACAACAAAAAAGAATGGCTCTGTTGTTGTGAAATGCAGTTCCTGCGGAGCAATTAAGAGCAAAGCAACTGTTTATTATCCAAAAACTGTTGCTCTTTCGTCCACATCATATGTTTATAATTCAAAGGTGAAAAAGCCGTCTGTTACAGTTAAAAACAGTAAGGGTAGCAAAATCAGCTCTTCAAATTATACTGTTACCTATTCAAGCGGCAGAAAGAATGTAGGCACATATACCGTAACTGTTAAGTTTAAGGGTAATTACAGCGGTACTGTTAAGAAAACCTTTACAATCAAGCCTAAGTCAACAAATATCAGTAAGCTGACTAAAAAGTCAAAGGGCTTTACTGTTAAATGGAAAAAACAGACTGCTCAGGTTACAGGTTATCAGATTCAGTATTCAACAAGCAGTAAGTTTGGCTCAAAGACAACAAAAACTGTTACAGTGAGCAAAAACAAGACTACAAGCAAAACGATTTCAAAGCTTAAGGCGAAGAAAAAGTACTATGTTCGTATTCGTACCTATAAAACGGTAAACGGTAAAAAGATTTATTCAGCTTGGAGCAGCACTAAATCAGTAAAAACCAAATAAAACAACAAAAAAGAACTGTCCTCGGACAGTTCTTTTTGTTGTTTGGTTATTAATTTGCTTTTTGTTTTTCGGCAATTGTTTCCTGATAAAATTCAAGTGCAGAGTCGGTTGCTGTTGATCCTGCCTCTTCAAATGGATATAAAACGCTGAAAACATGAGGCAGGCTCTTTCCGAACGCTTCTTTATCATAATCGGCAAGCTTGCATTTTACACCCTTGCTCTGCAGCAGCCCGTATGCTCTGTTTGTCTGGGTTTTAGCAAGCGAATCTCCGCTGCTTGTAATCAGATAGGTCGGAGGCAGATTTTCGGCGTAGTCAATAATTTCATCAAGATCCATATAGTTATATGTATTTTTACTTTTATAATCTCTACCCCATAGCGGTTTTGTGTAAACACTGAAGGCTCCGCCGTCTTTCATATATGAAACGGGTGAGGTCAGCAGGAGTGCAGTTATATCCATATCTGCATCAACTGTGTTAAAAACATTCCTTAACTCTTCACTTTGCAGGAGAACTGCTGAATATACTGCAAGCTGACCGCCTGCACTGTCACCTGTCAGCAAAATATTGTCGGTATCGCAGGGATAATTATCCATATTTTCTTTTATCCACTTCAATGCGTATGCAACATCCTGCAGCTGTTCATCAACTGTTACATCGGGTACTAGTCTGTAGCTTACATTGAATACAACATAGCCTCTGTCTGCAAGTCCCATGCAATAATAATCATTCAAATCCTTGTCGGCATACATCCAGCCGCCGCCGTGAATATCAATAATTACAGGCAGTTTATCGTCATTGACCGTGCTTTCGGGATACATTACATCAAGCAGGTGATAGTGGTTTCCGTCATCAATATAAGGAATATCTGAAATTTGGGTGATATTATCAGGAGGAATTTGTGCAGCATGCTTTTTCTTGTCACCGCCGTCACAAAAACGCCAGATCATCTGCATGATTTTTATAACAGGGTTTTTATCAAGTCCCTCGGCATTTTCACTTTGGTAGTCAATTGTATCTGAAGTAAGCATACCTCCGACATAAATTGCACTATCGTCAGTGTCTGATTTCGGCAAGGTTGTAATATGTATAAAAATTACTGCAATTAATGCAATGGCAGCGATTACTGCAATAACAATTGACATTGCTTTCAGCCCCTTATTCTTTGTCTTTTTCTTATCTGTAATTATTTGCGGCATAAACAGTACCTCTTGCAATTTAATTAATTAAAGTATACACAAATACGACAAAAGTGTCAAACAGATATTATTCATTTATTTTCCTATTTTTTTGTCAATAAATATATGCTAAAATAAAATGTGACCAAAAAATTTGAAAAAATTTGAAAAAAGTGAGAAATTTTTGAACACTGATGACACTATATAGTGTAAACGGTAAAAAATCGGCGATGGGAGGTGAGCGATTTGTCTGATAAAAAGCGTGCTGACGAGCTGCTTAAGGATGCTTATAGTAAGTATTACAGTGATGTTTATCGGTTTTGTATGTCATATTTGACAAGAGATAAGTCATCTATTGATGACTGTGTTCAGGAAGCATTTATTGTTCTATATAAAAAGTATCTTTCAGGAGAAGATGTTACATATGTCAAAACCTTCCTGTATAAGACTGTAAGCAATTGTGCGAAAATGAAGCTTCGTGATATCGCAAAGGCTCAGAAGCATGTCAGCCTTGATGAAGTTATTCATCTGCCGAGCCAGAACGAGGATATGACAGAAAAGCTTACATTTGACGAATATTCAAGACAAATCAGTGCCGCCCTGTCTGATCAAGATGCCGAATTATTCAGACTTAGATTTATTGAGGATTATTCGCTTAAAGAAATTGCCGAAATGCAGAAGGTAAATATGTCTACAATCGGCACTAGAGTAAACAGATTACATAAAAAATTAATTACAATTTCTAAGGAGATTCTCTCCTTAGAGTAGAAAGGAGAGATTTATGGCACGCATCAATATTGATAAAATGACTGCATCAAAGATTAACAGCTATGATATTATTAAAGATTTACAAAGTTTGATTGATGCAGAGCTGGAGAAGCCTGATAATGAGGTCGATATTGATTTCGTTGATGAGTGCGTAAATGCTTTGCTTGAAATTGAGCAAGACAGGGACAAAGGCTTTGTTGCTCTGGTTCCGCTTGTTTCAAGCGAAAAATTCTTAAAACTAATTTCTGCTGATAGTACCTCCAAATGGAAGAGCCTTAATAGATTTGCAAGAATTGCAATAGTTGCCGCAGTTCTTGCAGGCTCGACCTTCACGGTTAATGCTGCAGTTGAATCTGCAACCGGTGTTAATATTATGGGTGAAATCGGCGGTGCAGTTCATGATAAATTAGAAGATATGGGTATATTAAAAACCTCAAATATTGATCAGTTTGACGCTGATGATGACGATGAAGAAACTATTCCGACTGCAGTTACAGAGAAAACTACCGAACCTGAAACGGTTGAAACAACGGCTAAGCTATCAACAACTGCGCCTATCACAACAAAGCATGGGATTGAGCAATTTGACGCTGATGATGACGATGAAGAAACAACTGCCATTTCAACTACTATTACAACCGAAAAAGTAACTGAGCCGACAACTGAGCCGACAACAAAGCCTTCAACTACTAAAAGACCTGCAGTTCCTACAACAGCAGAGCCTGTAACAAAGCCTAAGCCTGATGATAAAGAGGAGGCGGTTTTAACAGGATTGAAAGCAGAGTTTGACAACTTTAAGACAGATTATATTTACGGTGAAAAACTAAGCTATGACGGTTTGACCCTCAAGGCGGTTTACAGTGACGGCAGTGAAAAGGAGGTTGCACTCAGCGAATGTGATTACACCAACAGTCTTAATATGAACATCACTGCAGATTATACGCTCAGAATTATTTATGAGGGCTGTATTGTAACAATTGATATTACTGTAAGACCTGATGAGGATACAAGGGGCTCAGAGGTATGCTCAAATGATTTGTATGACTATCTGCTTACAGAAAGAGGTGCATATATTACAGCTTATCACGGCGATGAAAAAAATATAAATCTTGATTATGTTGATGATAATGAGGTAATCGCAATCGGGTCAAATGTTTTTGCAGACAGTGATTTGGAGTATATCATTGCACAAAATGTTCAAAAAATATTCCCGGGAGCATTTAAAAACTGTACTGAGCTTATTGACTGCTATGCACCGTCTGCAATTTATATCGGTGATAATGCATTTGACGGATGTACCAAGCTTAAGGAAGCAGTTTATAGTGAGGAGCTAACCTATCTAGGTATATCTGCATATAAGGATACAGCAATTGAGAAAATAACCATTCCAAGCAGTATTACGGTAATTCCTGCAAGTCTTTGTGAGGGATGCGAAAGCCTAAAATCTGTCGAATTCAAGGGAGAGGTTGCTAAAGTATCCGCTCAGGCTTTTATGAGGTGTACTGCACTTGAAACGGTAACAGGCACCAGAATGCTCAAAGAGGCTGGCGCATCAGCCTTTAGCGGTGATAAGCTGGTCAATTTTGATTATCCGCTTGATAATCTGGAAATTGCAGGAGCTTATGCATTTGACACCTGCCAAAAGCTTGAAACGGGAACTCTGCCGAGTATTAAGGAGATTAATAACGGTTCATTCTGTTACTGTTATTTGCTGACTGAATTTACAGTGCCTGACAGCATAACTCAAATTCCGTATGCTGCGTTTATAGGCACAAGGCTTGCTAAGGTTGATTTCCACGATAATGTAACGGCAATAGGTGATTTTGCATTTATGAGCACACCGCTTACAGAGATTCATTTGCCTAAGAATTTAAAAAGCATAGGTACTCGTTCACTATTCTGCACAAGAATGAGGAGCATATATTTCAGCAACTATAACGTTGAAATTGACGACAGTGCATTTTACAACGGCACACGCTTAACATTATATGTTTATGAAAACAGCTCGGCACTTCGATATGCTAAGGATAATGATATTAATTATATAATCATTGAAGATCCTGACATTCAGGGTGTTGATCAACTCCTCGGTGAGGATGATTAGAAGGGAGAAAATAATGAAAAGAATTAAAAGAACAATTGCAGTCTTACTTGCAATTTTGATGGTTATGTCGGCAATGCCGTTAACCGCTATGTCGGAAACAAAAACAGATGCTAACGGTGATTTTTCCAATGGCTATTGGTATTATACAGCCGCAACCGATACGCTTTATATCGACGGATATGATGAGGGTACAACTCTTAAAAGCTGCGATGATAGGCTTACAAATGTTGTTGAGCATTATCTGCCTACCGTTTATACTGATGAAAGCGGTATCGTCAGATTATGGAATGAGGCATTTTCACACCTGGTAATTGGTGCTCATATATCAAGCCTTGGTGAAATAATCTTAGGATATGACAAATATACCGGATTCTATAATTATCCTGATGTTACAAGCGTTGAGTTTGAGAAAGGTTCAACCCTCAGCACCTTAGGCGCATACCAGCTTTATAAGCTGCCGATTAAGTCAATTGAACTGCCTGATACATTAACATCTATAGGCACTTTTTGTTTTGCAAATTCGAATCTTGAAGAAATTACAGTTCCATCATCAGTAACATCTATAGGTGAATACGCATTCTATAACTGTAAGAGATTAAAAACTGCTGTTATAAATGCAAGTATAAAGACTGTTGAAAATTATCTTTTTGCAAATGATTCATCTCTTAAAAATGTAACTCTGCCGGATAGTTTAACAGCAATAAATCCATACGCATTCAATGAATGCAAATTATTAAATAAAATTGATATTCCAAACGGAGTTGTATCAATCGGCACAAAAGCTTTTAACGAAGCTTCATTGAACAACATTATTCTGCCGGACAGCATGGAAACTATTGGTGAATATGCATTTCGTTTAAATAATTTAGGTGAAATTGTTATTCCGGAAAGTGTATCAATCATTTCCAAGGGTGCATTCAATAATGCAGGAATTACCAGTCTTGAATTTAAAGAAGGCGTTGAAAAAATTTATTCATATGCTTTTTCTGATAATGATATGACCGAGCTTGTAACTCCTGAAAGTCTAGCATTTGTTGATGCTTATGCATTTATGAACAATTATAAGCTTTTGCACGCAGACCTTTCAAAGTCCAAGATTACAGTTCTTAATGACAGTGTATTCAAAAACTGCAGTGCGCTTGAAAGTCTCAATGCGCCGAGTGTAAAAACAGTGAACGCTTATGCCCTGAATAAAACCACTTCTCTAAAAGAGGTTAATATGCCAAAGCTCAGAGGGGTTAACAATTATGCATTTCAGGGCAGTGGTATTGAAAGTATTGAATTTGCCGAAAGAACAGAAGATGACACAGCTCCATTCATTGGTATTCATGCATTTGACAGCTGTGCTAATCTCTCATCGGTTAAACTGCCGAATGATTTGTACACAGTAGGTCAGTATGCATTTTATAAATGCCTTTCACTCAGAAGCATCAGCCTGCCAAAGCATGTTGCCACTATAGCAGAAGGCGCATTTGCATATTCTTCAGTTAACTCAATTAAAATACCCAATAAAGATGCATATATTGCTGATGACAGTCTTATTATAGGAAAAAATACTTATGACAGTGACCTTGTTATTAAAGGATATTCAGGCTCAACTGCAGAAACATTTGCATCTGAACACAGCATTAAATTTGAACTTATTGACCCTGATAGTGAAGATACTGAAGAGCCTGTTCCTGATTTGACAGAAGAGCAGATCGCCGCAAACTCACTTAAGGGAACATGGTCAAATGGAACCTGGCAGGTAAGCGGAAACACTCTTACTATTTACGGTGAGGGTGAAATGAATAACAATATTGCTGTTGATTACAATGGCAAGGTTCAGACCTTTGGTGAGCTTGTCAGAGAGAAAGAAACGACTCGTATAATTATAAATAACGGAGTTACTTCTATTCCTGATAAGTTTATATATATTGATGAAGATACACGAGTTGAAAGCTTAAATAGAGTTTGTCTTGCTGATTCCATTTCCTCTATCGGTGACTATGCATTTGCAAATACAAATGTTAACTTTGTAACAAATGAATATTTATACAACTTACTGAAATATAGCGGTTCCGGATTTAATTACCAATATTTTCCGTCTAATATTACTCATATAGGAAAATATGCGTTTGCAAACTGCAGCTGTCTATATGATAAGGTAATACTGCCTTTAGATTTAACTGAAATATGTGAGGGTGCCTTCTATAATACAAATATAACATATGTTTTTGCTTTCGGAAAGATTCAGAGTATTGGCAAAAAGGCATTTACAAACTGCAAACAGCTTACATATCTTGAAGTCCCTTATTCAGTAAATGATATTTATTCTGATTCAGCTGCACCTGAAAACAATGCTTTCGGTTATAATGACGACGGTACAGTTAACAGTAATCTTATAGTTTACTGCCGCAGCACCTCCAAGGCTCGGGAATATGCTTCATCAAACGGCATTAAAACAAGCGAATATTATGGTACCGAGTATGCAGATGGTGTAATAACTTATACCTATAAGAAAAATTATGCTACTACATATAATTATAAATTACATTGGTATTATTATGCTGAGGATGATTCTATAAGGGTAGTACCAACAGAAGACAGCGAATCAGGATATGTCCTTATAAATAAGGTTTATAATTACGGAACCAAGTTATCAGCAACATCTGCTGATGAGCAGGTAACATTAACTCAGTATGTTCCTTCGCTGATAGACATGATTGAAAACGGAAATATTACTAAACGAACAGAAACAGATTTTGACATCGGAAGTATGAATATAAGTAATCTTATTATTGAAGATGGTATTACCGAATTTTCAGTATCAGATTTACTTGCTAAGTTCAATCCTGAATATGTTGAGCTGCCAAGCACACTTACTGCTTTGAATTACAGGGTATTTGAGGGATGCGACAGACTTAAATCAGTTTCAATTCCTAATGGTGTAAAATCTCTTGATGCAGATGCCTTCAAGGGCTGCGAAGCATTACAGGGCGTAGATCTCGGCAACGGAATTACAGCTGTTCACGACAGCATGTTTGAAAACTGCAATAAGCTGCAGATTGTCGGCATTGGCAGCAGTGTTAAATCAATAGGCGAGAGAGCATTTTATAACTGTACTGCACTGGAGCAAATCATGATTCCCGACAGTGTTGAAACAATCGGCTCAAAAGCATTCCATAACACAATTAAGGCACAGAGCATCACGCTTGGCAGCGGTGTTTCGTCAATCGGTGAGGGTGCCTTTACTAACTCAGTTTATTGCGATAATATTAATATCAACTCAAACATTACTGCAGAAAATACTGCATCAGCATTTAAAGATGTAGGCTCATATACCGACGGCGTCAGGTTAAGCTATGGTGTTTCCGTTACAAGTGCTGATTTCAAACCGTTTGACGGCATTAAAATTTCAGAAATAAGCTTGGGTTCAAATGTATCAAGCGTGACTAATACACAATATCTTCCTTATGTTCGGGCAATTGAGGTAAGCAATGACAACAGTAATTTTTATCTTTACAATAATTGTCTTTATAGCCGTTCTGACATATTAGTATATGCTCCTGCAACGCTTAAGGAAATTAGTATTAAGGAAGGCGCAACAAAGATTGGTGATTATGCATGCTACGGCACAAATGCCGTAAACATTGAGATCCCATCAAGTGTTACTGAAATTGGAAATTATGCATTTGCTCAAAGCAGAACCTTGAATCATATTGATATTCTGAAAGGAACTGTTGTTATCGGAGAGGGTGCATTTGAGGATTGTATTTTGCTTAAAAAATTCTACGCTCCTTCAACATTGACCTCAATCGGCAGAGCAGCATTTAAGGGCTGTATAAACCTTGCAGGTGTAATTCCGTCAACAAAGCTTGCCGTAATCGGTGAAGAGGCATTTATGGGCTGTACTTCACTTGTCGGTATAGTTTTTGATGAAAATGTCGAATCAATTGGTGACAGAGCATTTAAGGACTGCTTAAATTTTGAGGAGATTTATCTTTGGTACAATACTCAGCTTGGTGCTGATGTGTTCCAAAATGATAATAAGCTTACAATTTATACCGTTGCAGGCTCTGATGCATACAGATATGCAAGAGAATACGGGGTTACATACAGTGCTTACACAGATGATGATTTGTTCTATGATCTTTGCGGAGAAAAGCTGGATGTTTTAGCAGGCTATCTCGGCTACTGCACAAATGGTCACGGAAATACAGAATACTTGACTGTTTATGAGGCTGACTGCGAAAACGACGGATACATTATCGGCGTTTGCGAATACTGCTCGGAAATCCTTGAAGAAATCCATGTTGACGCCAGCGGTCATAACTACAAGCTTACAACTCAGATCCCTGCAACAGCAACAGTAAGAGGTATGAAGGTTTACACCTGTATTAACTGCGGTCAGTCCTTCTGTGAATATACAGAGCCTACAGGCGAGGATGTTGATGTACAGACTCATACAGTTGCAGGCACCGTAGTTATTGCAACCGGCAAAAAAGCAACCGAAGGCAAGGCACCTGCAAAAAATGTGAGCGTTGTAATTGACGGTATGGTTGTTGCAACCACTGACAGCGAAGGTAAATTCAGTCTCAAACTTGAAACAGGTTCATACGAGGCAGAGCTCAGATATGCCTATGGCTTCACCAGAACAATATTTATTGTTGTTGAAGATGAGGATATTGTTCTTGATAATGCAATCCCTATTATTGGCTGTGATTTTAATAAGGACGGCAAAATCGATAATAAAGATTTGGAGTTGTTCCAGATGGTAGTATCATCAAAAGAGAATGATCCGTCATATCTCGAATTTGTTGATATGAATAACGATGGATATATCAATGCAAAGGACAGAATGTATATTATTTCGTGCAATGGTATTGATACATCGACCTTTAAGTATGAGGATATAGTTATTCAAAAATAATTTTGGTCTTGACGATAACTAAACTCTCCCGTTATGTTATTGTTTTAGATATAGGGTAGTTAAGAAAGAAAACCGACAGCCGTCAAGCTGTCGGTTTTCTTATCTGGATATGTAAAAACAAATGTCCGAAATGTAAATAACAAGGGGCTGTAAAAAAACAGCCCCGAAAAAAGGAAAGACTGCAAGTAATCCGAAAAGGATAGGCTTGCAGTCTTTTTTGTGATATAATTTAGTTGAAATGAAAAAGAATATCACTGAAGTATATAATACACCATATCAATTAAAATTACCACTGGAAATTTCAAAAAAGATAAAAATTTCCGATCCGGTATATACATTCTGTGAGGTAATGGAGCATATTGACCTAAAAAAATATCTTGCCGTTAAGGAAAGCAGGATAGGTCGCAAAAGATATGATCCGGAAATCTTGCTTAAAGTAATACTGTTTGCATTCATGGAGTTTGGCTATGTGTCAACACGAGAGATAGAAAAGCTTTGTAATAACGATATTAGATTTATGTGGCTACTTCAGGATAATCCTGCACCAAGCCATATGACAATAGATAACTTTATGAAGGATTATCTTGCCGACTGTATTGAAAATATTTTAGCCGAAATCAATTCATATATCTTTGAAAAAGAAAATGTTGATTTATCACATATCTACATAGACGGAACAAAGCTTACCGCCAATGCAAATAAGTATAGCTGGGTATGGAAGAAAAGCAGTATTAAGCACAGACAAAATACATTCAATAAGATTACTGAATTGTTTGAAGAAATCAACACTTCTATGATATATCAAAATGTTGAAATTGAAATCCGTACAGAATATGCAATAGAGTATATGGAGCAGATAATCGAGCAGTACATTAAGCTTACAGGCATACAGCCTGAATATATTGTCAGAGGAAGAGGACATCATAAAACAACAGAACAAAGGAATTATGATAAGCTTGTTGAATATACGGAAGCATTAAAGAAATATGCAATACATATTAACATCTGCGGAGATAACAGAAACAGTTATTCCAAAACAGATAATGATGCAACATTTTTCAGAATGAAAAGAGACTATATGGGCAATGACCAATTACTGCCCGGATACAACATTCAGCTTGGTATATGCGATGAATATATTGCAGTAGCAGATGTAAAGCAATATGCTTCAGATATGGATTGCTTCATTCCGCTTATGGAAAAGTTCAAGGATATACACGGCTTCTATCCAAAATATCCTATTGCTGATGCAGGATATGGGAGTTTCAACAATTACCTTTACTGCGAAGAACACGGTATGGAAAAGTATATGAAATTCACTATGTTTGAAAAGGAAAGCAAGGATAAAAAGTATCGTGACAATCCATACAGAGCAGTCAATTTTCCTATCAACGAAAGTGGCAAGCCTGTTTGTCCTAACGGTAAAAAGTTTAACTATCTTTACACAAGACCTGTTAAAGGAAACAAATATGGAAGAACAGAGGAACTTTACCAATGTGAGGACTGCAGTAACTGCCCGCATAAAGAGAAATGCTGTAAATGTGAGGGAAACAGGATAATCAAACTCAATGAAGAATTGACAAGCGTTCATCAAGAGGTGTTAGGTAATCTCAACAGTACAAAGGGTGCATTGCTTCGTATGAACAGAAGCATACAAGCTGAGGGCGCATTCGGCACAATCAAATGGAACCGAGCCTACACAAGAGCCAGAAGAAGAGGCTTAAAAGGCATAAATTTTGAGATATTGATGATTTGTTGTGGTTTTAATCTGCACAAATACCATTTGAAGAGCCTTACCTGCTTACGAGCGGAATAGAAAAACTGAAAAGTTTTCCACATCAAGGGTGTAAAATACAACACCTTTATTTGTTATGCCGCAAACTAAGCGATTTTCCACAAAGATTTTAACATCTTCCTTGTTTTTCGCAAAAAAATCACCGGGAATCACTTTTTCGTGAATCCCGGCTTTCCTTTTGGCTGTTTTTTTACAGCCCCCTAATGTTTTTTCGATTATTCACTTACACTTTGATAAACTAATTCCTTTTCATATTCATCGCATACCGAAAAATGGAAATTAACGCCTGTTGCATTTGATGCTTTTGTGACTATTTCCATAAAATCATTAATATCAGTTTCATTGTTTGAAATGATTTCAAGTGTTGAATCAACAAAAACATCGGTTAAATCATAGTCGCTTGCGCAAAGCCCGACTAAAAATCCATAAAATTCTACAGCACTTTCAATATTATAATCCTTTGTATTAATCAGTCTTATTGATGACGGCAGTGCCAGATTTAGTTTATCAGAGCAATCAATATATATTACATTTCCCTTGCTGTTTAATGCTGTGGCAGCTGCTGCCTGTGCTAAAAGTCTTGTTTTTCCGATTCCTTTGATACCGGTTATATACTCTACCATGATTAACACCTCATAAAATTTATATTCAGAATTACTCTGTAAAATTATATTAACTCATAAATAAGAATTCATATGTAATAAAGTATGAACCTTTAGTGAAATAATTATGAATATTTTTGCTGTGCTGAATTTTTTAATATTGTTAATTAAAAATGGTCACATTTTACGAGTTTACCGCTTATATGTTTAAAGTGATATTAGTTAAGTTTTTTTTGAATTCATAAACTAAAAACAGAAGTTTAACAAAAAGGATATAAAAGTATGGAGAATAAATTAACCAAAAGATTACTTATTATAACTTAGCAGAAAAGCATTATAAAATGCTCTTCTGTTATTTAGCTTATAATGGAAGAGAGAAAAGGGCTGCTCTTTCCATTACAAAGAGCAGCCTTTTTATTATTAAATAAGGAGAGTGATAGAGAATGTAATATCTAAAGGCTTGAGGAGAATATAACAAACTATATTATAATTGTAAGGAGAATAAAAATTATGAAATTAATTGTTCCGCTTTCATTTTTGGCATTAGCCATTGCAGCTATAATATTGTCTTGTTTGTATGTTACAAATAAAAAGGCAAGAAGAATAATCACTGCTGTTTCTGCTGTAGTAGGATTATTATCAAGCATTGTTACCATAATTGTGGCTTTTAATGATAATTTTAAAGATGCTGAATCCAACGGAAATACTTCATTTGATTCATCTGAAACAGTTCCGACTAATACTACACATAATTCAACATTGCCAAGTTCTAATGAAAAATCATATTATGATTTTGAAGTGAAACCTGAAACTGTTGAAATTGTGGTGCAAGTAAATTGCGACTGTGGAAATGACCAGAATGAATGTTTAGGTGATTTGAATTTATATTCGCAAGATAACCGAGAACACATTTTGGAAACAAAGCGTGTTTATCCAAATAATCAAACTGTTTCTTTTATGGCAGATTCTTATAATGTAACTTCAAATAAATACTATATTGAATTTGAGCCTTCTTATACAGAAGAATCAGACTATAATAATCAGGATTTTAATTTAGTTATTGAAGATGTTACAGAGGAATGTGATTCTGAATGTTATGAAGATTATAATGAAAATGAATCAAACAATAACGGATACGAAGCTGCTTATATTGAAACAGATATTGAAATTAACGGTGTTCTTGACTGTGATGATATTGATTGTTTTACATTTGATACTTATGATTTTTCTGAAATGAATATAACATTAGAGGCGGATTTTGACGAATATGAATATAACGAATATTCTATGTTCCTTTATGAAGATATTGAGCTTTGCAACTCAGTGTATTCATTTAGCATCACCAACGGTATTAATGAATTCGAATGCAGCAATCTCAGTAATAACCATAAATATTATATCGTTATAACATCATCAGATTCTTCAAATGCAAATCTATCTTATAATTTTTCTTACTCTGTTATTAATAATGAAACGGATGACAATATTGATTTTTCAAGATTTGAATCAATTGAAATCGGCTCACAGGTTAGTTCATCACTGAATAATGGTGAGAAAAACAATTACAATTTATATATTGATAATGATAAAGAATTATATTTTAACTACTCCTTTTATGACACCGAATCAATATTAGATTGTAATATAACAATTTATAAGATAATTGATAATGAAATATATGAAGAAACGAAAGTTTTAATTGAAAATGAGTATGACTATGGTATAACAGAAAGTTTTACTTTATCTGAGGGACAATATTTAATAGAGGTTACTAACAATGGCGGTTTTGTTAACTATTGCTTTACGGTATGCGATATAACATAACAAATTATTTGAGGCAAAGCAGGATTTCTTGACTTTGCCTTTTTTAAAAGGAATAATTTTATTGTAGATCAAATAAAAAGACTTGAAATATCTAAGTACAGCGTATTCAAAACTTTGGAGGAAGAGAGTGGGATCGGGCGGCACTTGAGAGTTCGATTGCTGAACAAGCCGTCGCATTGATAGTTTTGTGTTTCAAATATACCCGAAATTGATATCATTTTACAAAATAAAAAAGACACCACAGAGTGATGTCTTTTTATGGTGGAAGAGGGTGGATTCGAACCACCGAAGGCATTGCCGACAGATTTACAGTCTGTTCCCTTTGGCCGCTCGGGAACTCTTCCATATTATATGGGTGACAACCGGAGTTATCACCCTTTTTATTGGAGCTGGTGAACGGACTCGAACCCCTGACCTGCTGATTACAAATCAGCTGCTCTACCAACTGAGCTACACCAGCATATCTCCAATGCCCTAATAATATATCACAAGTTTTTAGGATAGTCAATACTTTTTTAGAAAAAATTATCGAAATTTTTATTTGATTTATAATATTATGTGTTAATAAAATTCAGTACATTATTTACTTTTTTGCATATGATATTACCGAGGTGATTTACATGTGCGGAATAGCAGGAATATTAAGTGATAACATAGACCTTCGCTCTGAAAAGGAAGCAATTTGGAAAATCAGCAATTCTTTAAAACAGCGCGGTCCCGATGCGAGAGGCGAATACATTAAAAAGGATGTTGCATTAATTCACAGAAGATTGTCTGTAATTGATGTTGAAAACGGTGCACAGCCTATGAGGTTCGGCAAGTATACAGTTGTATACAATGGTGAACTTTACAACACTGGTGAAATCCGTGATGAACTCAAGCACTACGGTTACACTTTTGACACAGCTTGTGACACTGAGGTTATTCTCAAGGCATTTCATATGTGGAAAGAGGAGAGCGCAAAGAAATTTAACGGTATTTATGCATATGCGGTTTATGATGATGAAAGCCGTGATTTATTCTTATGCCGTGACAGAATCGGTGTTAAGCCGCTTTATTATTCTTATATTGACGGAACCTTTGCATTTGCGTCACGCCTTGAAAGCCTTCTCTATGTTAAGGGTGTTGAACCTGTTTGTAATCGTGAGGGACTTAATGAAATTTTTATGCTCGGTCCTGCAAAGACAATAGGAAAGACGGTTTTCAGGGATATCAAAGAACTTCCGCCTGCATCTTATATGTATTTTAAGAACGGCAGAATTGAGATCGAGAAATACTGGAAATTGACCGCTAAGCCGTTTGATGAGAATGAATCTCAGGCACAGGAGCATACTCACTTCCTTGTTACAGATGCAATACAAAGACAGCTTGTATCGGATGTTCCGCTTTGCACTTTTTTAAGCGGCGGACTGGATTCATCTATTATTTCAAAAGTCGCGTCAGATTATTATGCTGACAGTGGCAAAGTCCTTAACACATATTCGGTAGATTATGTTGATAATGATAAATTTTTTAAGTCAAGTGCCTTTCAGCCTAACAAGGATTCAGATTATATTAACCTGATAGCAGATTATATCGGCAGTGAACATCATAATATTGTATTGAATAATCAGGCAGTGGCAGATGCTTTGATTGAGGCAACAATTGCCCGTTCCTGCCCGGGTTTTACAGATGTTGATTCAAGCCTTATGCTGTTTTGCAGGGAGGTCAAGAAAAACTTTACTGTTTGCCTGAGCGGTGAATGTGCAGATGAAGTGTTCGGAGGTTATCCATGGTATCACAGAACGGAGATTCTTTTTGAGGAAACTTTCCCGTGGTCACGCACAACCAATGTTCGCCGCTCAATTCTGCGTGACGGATTTTTGTCTGAGGGTGAGGAGTATGCTCATAACGCTTATCTGGAAACAGTTGCACTTACTGACAGTCTTGACAGCGACAGCACACTTGAAAAGCGTATGCGTGAGATGTTTGTTCTTAATCTTAACTGGTTTATGCAAACATTACTGATACGCAAGGATGTAATGAGTATGGAATCGTCGCTTGAGGTCAGAGTTCCGTTTTGTGATTACAGAATAGTTGATTATGCATACAATATGCCTTGGGGTATTAAGTCATATAATAATCGTGAAAAAGGAATACTGCGCAAGGCATTTGAAAATGATTTGCCTGAAATCATAACCTGGCGCAAGAAAAGTCCTTATCCTAAAACCTTTAATCCGATATATCTTCGTGAAGTTTGCAAAATGGTTGATGCAGTGCTGGAAGATAAAGCCTGCCCGCTTTATGAAATGCTTAACATTGATGCAATCCACAATCTTATGGAAAATCCTGACTCACTCAGTGAGCCCTGGTACGGGCAGCTTATGCGCGGTCCGCAGGTATTAGCCTATATTTTGCAGATTTATGTGTGGATTAAAAAGTATAATGTTGAGTTTGAGGAGTAACTGTGTTATAATTTAAGTAATTGGTATAAAAGGAATTTTAATTATGACAAACGGACAGTATATTGAGGCAATTGAGAAACGCAAATCACGCAGATCGTATCGTAACAAGCCTCTTGATGAAGAGACTATGGGCGTTATTAAGGATATGGTTGATGCGGTTAATGAAGCTGCAAATCTTGATATGATTTTCATTGAGGATGCAACTCCTGCTTTCAAAATTTTTACAGGCAGATTTTCGATGGTTGTTGTGTGCGGACCCGATACGCAGAAGGCTCGTGAGGACTGTGGATACTATGGTGAAAGCATTGTGCTGCAGTGTGTTTATCACGGACTTGGAACCTGCTGGGTTTCCGGAAGCTATAATGAAAATAAGGTTTATGAAATGATAAATCTGCCAAATGACAAGCGGATTTATGCAGTTATCACGATAGGATATGCCAAGAAAAGAGCAACTGCACTTGAAAAGACAATTTATAAAGCTACTCACAGAAAGAATAAGCCATACCAGAAAATGTTTGAGGTGTGCGATAAAAAGCTGCCTGAGGCTTACACATATGGCATGAAACTTGTTGAAAGGGGACCTTCAGCAGTTAACAGAAGACCTGTAAAGTTTAAATTTGAAAATGATATTCTTTCAGCTGAGGTTGATGAACCGTATTCTGATAAAAGCATTGATTTTGGTATTGCCAAGCTTCATTTTATGCTCGGATGCCGTTCAAAAGGTGTTAATGGGCATTGGACATATGAGAATATATTTGAAGAAATTGAGCCTCAAATAATAAAATTTGAGCCGAAGAAAACGGAGGATGAAAGCAATGAATGATATGGGAGTTAAGGAGAAGAAAAAATGGTCAAAAAAGAAGAAAATATTAGTTATTGTTCTAAGCATAGTGTTGTTTTTGTTTGTGGCTGTAATTTGTGCAGGTGCTGCAGCACTGCATTGGTATTGTACCGTGAGTGATTATGAGATAGTATCTGCTCAGCAGATTACCAATGATGATACTAAAATAATAGCTCACCGTGGATTCAGAGCGGTTGCTCCTGAAAATACTCTGCCGGCCTTTGAAGAGGCAGGCAAAAACGGTTTCTGGGGTGCGGAATGTGATATTTACAGAACCAAGGACGGTGTTTGGGTTGTTCAGCACGATGTTAATACATATCGTATGATGGATTTCACAAAGTCTATTGAAAAATGCACTTATGATGAGCTTCTTGAGCATAATACCGATAACGGAAATAATATTGAAAATTATCCTGACCTTAAAATCTGCAGCCTTGATGAATATTTAAAAGCCTGTCAGGATTATTCAATGACAGCAGTTATTGAACTCAAGGGTAAAAATAATACTGAGCATTATGATGAAATTATTACTACAGTTGATAAGTATGATTGTGATGTAGTATATATATCCTTCCATGAGGAGAATTTATATACTCTGCGCAAGCTTACGGATGCACCGATGTATTATCTTGTATATACAATAGATGATGAGGCAATAAAAATTGCAAAGGATATAGGCAATTGCGGTCTGGATTTTGACGGTAGCAAAGAGGGAAACTATGAAAATGATGCTGCTGCAATCAAAATGGCACAGGCTGAGGGCTTATCGCTTGGTGCTTGGACTATTGATGATCTTGACACAATGAAAACTCTTGTTGAATTCGGTGTTGAATACATTACAACAGATTGTATTACATATTGATAAAATTTTATAATATATCTATTTTCGCAAAAGACAGCAGGATTATTCTGCTGTCTTTATGTTTTATCAAAAATCTATATATTTTTTAATATTGGTAAAAATATATACGGTGATTTTATGTTTTATGAATTCAGTGATGATTTTGTAACGGTTGAGATGCAGGATATTTCGGAAAACTTTATTGCAGCGGGTTATATTAATCTTGAGAGTCTTGATGAAACTGCCGAGTTTTTCGGATTTTCTCAGCAGACTATTATTCAATGCCGTGAGGATAACAAATATTTTCGTTCAAATATTGAAATTTATGATGATTACTGCTTTGCAACTCTGAAACTGATTAATGCCGAGAACGCTGATTTTGACAGTGACGGAATTGCAATGTATATAAAGAAAAATCTATTTATTGTAGTTGATGTTTATGACAGCGACTGCTCAGTACGCGATAAATTTTTGAAGGCTCTGACACGCTTCAGTCCGTCAAGCGTGAGCATAGAACGGCTGATTTATGCTTTCCTTGAAAGCATAGTAGACGGTGACAGCCGATTTTTAGAGGATACGGAATTTTATATAAATGAAATGGAGGAGCATGTGTTTAATGATAGGACGGAAGGCGATTTTAATCATAATTTGCTCAAAACTAAGCAGATGCTTTTGCTTCTTCGGAATTATTATGAACAGCTGATTGATATAAGCGAGGCACTTGAGGAAAATGAAAACGAGCTTTTTGATGAGCGCGATCTGAAATATTTCAGGGTGTTTATTAACAAAAGCAAAAGACTTAAGGATAATGTTGATATGCTGCGTGACAGTGTGATTCATCTTAAAGAGGCTTATGAATCGTCACTTGAATTAAAGCTGAATCAGACTATGAAGGTATTTACTGTGTTTACCGTTATATTTTCTCCGCTTACTCTGATTGCAGGCTGGTATGGAATGAATTTTTCTTCAATGCCGGAGTTCAATTGGAAATATGGTTATGCTTTTGTGATTTTAATATCTGTTATAACGGCTGCTATAACTATATTTATATTTAAAAAGAAAAAATGGATATAAATATTATTCTTTGCAATCACATATATTTTAATGGTGATTCATATGAAAAAGAAGGTAAAAAATACAGACGATATCGTGACATATACAAACATACCGCATTTAGAGCTTGTCGGTAACAGTGAGTGTGTTGTTGATGGTTTAAAAGGTATTATTGAATATACAAAAGAAAAAATAAAAATCAATCTCGGTAAATATTTTGTTACCTTTCTAGGTGACGGATTATATATAAACTCATTTTCACACGAGGGAGCAGTGATTCAGGGTACTATAATTTCAGTGGAGTTTGAAAGCAATGATTAGGTTTATTCGCTGGATTTTAGGATATGTAAGCTTTAAATTCAGCAAGGGCTTTGCTGAAGGATTCGTGAATGACTGTTATGAATTGAATATCAATGTCCATGATTTAAAAAGAGATAACAATGAAATCTGCGGCATATGCACAGCTAAAACCTATAAGCAGCTGCACCGTATTGCGTATAAAAACGGCGGTGTTGTTGAAATTACAAAAAAGCACGGACCGATTTTCCCGCTGCTCAAAATAAAAAACAGATGGGGACTGTTGGTCGGTGCTTTGGGATTTATAATAATCATTAATATACTTAGCGGGTTTGTGTGGAACATTGAAATAGTCGGAAATAAAGCAATAACCGATGACGAAATACTGGATTTTCTTGCTGAGAATGATTTTTCAGTCGGTGTGTATTGGGATTGTATTGATAAAGTATCACTTGAAAGCCTGATAATGGCATCTTTTGATGACTGTGCATGGGTGCATATCAATGAGCTTGGCAGCACTGCAAGGGTAGAGATTAATGAGACGGTGGTTAAGCCCGATGTGGTTGATGACAGTGGTGTAGCGAATCTTAAAGCAGTTAAGGACGGGATTATTGTAAAGGCGACTGTTTATAACGGTTGGGCTGTGGCTAAAGTGGGAGATGGTGTCTCTAAAGGTGATTTGCTGATAAGCGGAATTTATGAGAGCGAGCAGACAAAGACAAATGTTTTTGCCCACGCCGGCGGAGAATACATAGCACAGGTCAATGAGCCTTTTGCCTTAACGGTCAGCAGACAGCAAAGCAGTAAGATATACGGTGCAGATAAGCAATATAAAATCATTCATTTCTTCGGATTGAAAATACCGCTTTATATTGGCTCAAGCAAAATTCAGAACAGTGATGTTTCTGAAAGCACAGATTATGTAAAGCTGAACGGCAGAGCCTTGCCGATAGGTATTACAACAAAAATTGTTCGGCCTTATACGGTTAGCAAAACAGTTTTATCTGACAGCGAGCTGACAAAGCTTACCCAGGCAGAAATTGAGAGAAAACTGAAAACCGATTTTGCAGAATGTGAAATTCAAAAACAATCAATAGAAATATCACTCAATTCAGATGAGGCAACAGCTAATGGTACAGTAACCTGCCTTGAAAATATCGGAGAGGAGGTTATTGTTAAAGAGGAGGAAAAAGATAAATAATACAGGCTATTTATATTAAACAGCCTGTATATTTCAGTCTATAAAATTTGTCATGATGCGCTTTTCTTTTTCAGGCTTTGGTATATCCTTGCCTGCCTCCAGACAGTTTAAAAGATATGCCATGTTTCTGCCGAGAACACGCATTGTCTGCATACCCTCATCATCCTGCTTAACATCTTCAGGGGTGAAGCCGTGTACCATATTCCAGTATTGCGACGAAACAACAAACATATTTGAAATAGTTAAGTATTTCATCAAATCGTCAAGTGCACAGGTCGTTCCTGCCCGGCGTGCCGAAGCAACAACTGCACCTGCCTTATATGCAAACACTCTGCTGCCGGCATAAAAAACCCTGTCAAGAACAGATAAAATTCTTCCGTCAGCGTGAGCATAATAAACAGGTGAGCCGAAAATAAATCCGTCGCATTGCTCTGCCTTTTCAAGCAGGCGGTTGACTATATCATTGTCAAATACACATCGGTTTTTGCGTAGCTTAGCACATCCGCCGCAGTTAATACAGTCATTAACCGGTTCTTTGCCGAGCCACATTATTTCAGTTTCAATTCCTGCTCCATTAAGTGTTGATGCAGCCTCGTTGAGAGCAGTGTATGTGCAGCCTTTTTCTTCAGGACTGCCGTTAACAAGTAATACCTTCATAACTTACTCCATTATTTTATTGTCTAAATATTTTTGTAACTCATCCAGTCTTGATCTGTCCAGTGCTTTTTTGTCTTTCAGCGGATTATCAATTCCAAGATTATCATATTTGAAAAATCCCATGGTATGAAAGGCGAGCAATTCATATTTTTCAAACTTGAATTGCTTGACAAATTCAGCGTATTTATCCATGTCTGTTTCAGTGTCGTTTAAACCGGGAACAACAACCGTCCTCATCCACATACGCTTATTAATGTCAGTACAATATCTGCCGATTTCTACGAATTTATTAAAATCACCTTTTGTATAGTTCTTATATTTATCAGCATTATAAAACTTAATATCAAGAATGACCATATCGGCATTGTCAATTGCTGTTTTAACCTTTTCTGTCAAAGGTACACTGCCGGATGTATCAAGACAATAGCCGATTCCTTCCGCTTTGAGCATAGGGAAAAGCTCATTGATAAAGTCTGCGTTCAAAAGCGGCTCGCCGCCTGAAAAGGTTACACCGCCGCCGTTTTTAAAATACGGCTTGTATCTGCGTATTTTTGCAAAGACCTCATCGGCGGTCATATCTATATCACCTTTATGCCATGTGTCCGGATTGTGGCAGTATGCACATCTCAGCGGACAGCCTGTAAAAAATATATCATATCGGATTCCTTCGCCGTCGACTGCGGCAAGAGATTCAAAAGAATGTATGTTTGCCATAGTATCACCGATTGCATTATAACATAATTATGTCAGTAGTCAAACATAATTAAATCTAAATTTGCATTTTCTTTTATTTTCTGCTAATATCTATACATATTATTATGAAGGACGATACATTATGTTTGTTGATATTGCCAGAATAAAAATCAAAGGCGGTGACGGCGGTGCAGGCGCAGTAGCCTTTCACCGTGAAAAATATGTTGCATCGGGCGGGCCTGACGGCGGTGACGGCGGCAAGGGAGGCGATGTTGTGTTTGTTGTTGATGACAATCTTGCAACTCTTGCCGATTTCAGATATAAGCGCAAATACACTGCCCGAAACGGTGAGCAGGGCAAGGGCTCACGCTGCAATGGCAGAAAAGGTGAAGACCTTGAAATTAGAGTACCCCGCGGAACTGTTATTAAAGAAGCAAACAGCGGTGCTGTTATGGCAGATATGAGCAAGACGGAGCGCTTTATTGCTGCAAAAGGCGGAAAAGGAGGCTGGGGCAATGTTCATTTTGCTACACCAACCCGTCAGACTCCGCGGTTTGCAAAGCCCGGTATCCCGGGCGAAGAGTGGGAGGTAAACCTTGAATTAAAGCTTCTTGCAGACGTCGGTCTTGTCGGGTATCCTTCTGTTGGCAAGTCGAGTCTTATCAGTGTAGTATCGCAGGCAAAGCCGAAAATTGCTGACTATCATTTTACAACACTTGTGCCAAATCTCGGTGTCGTTTCAATGGGCGCAGGCAACAGCTTTGTTATTGCCGATATTCCCGGACTTATTGAGGGAGCCAGCGACGGCATAGGATTGGGTCATCAGTTTCTTCGCCATGTTGAGCGCTGCAGACTTTTGATTCATATTGTTGATGTCAGCGGTCACGAGGGCAGAAATCCGATTGAAGATTTTGATAAGCTTAATGAGGAGCTTGTTAAATTTAATCCTGATCTTGCAGAAAGACCAATGATTGTTGCAGGCAATAAAATTGATATGGCAGAGCCTGAGCAGATTGAAAAATTCAGGGAATATGTTGAAAGCAAGGGTTATGAATATTATTCTATTTGTGCACCGATTCTTGAGGGTACGCAGGAGCTTATGAATGTTTGCTGGAACAAGCTTCAAAATTTGCCTCCTATAAAGGAATATGAGGCTGAGAAAATTCCGCTTGAGGCAATTGTTAAAGATAATACAGGCTTTAAAATTACAACACCTGAAGAGAATTATTATGTTGTAGAGGCTGATTGGTTCCCGAAAGTGCTTAAGGGTATTGATGTTGAGGACTATGAGGCACTGCAATATATGCAGAGAGTTCTTGAAAAAAGCGGCGTTTTTGACGCACTTAAGGAGAAAGGTATTGAGGAAGGAGATATCGTATCAATCTACGATATTGAATTTGAGTATATTCCATAATGAGATTTGTTGATAAAGATATAAACCCTAAGCAGCTTAGTCCGCTCAATCTTGCGTTTATCGGTGACTGTATATATGAAATACTTGTGCGTGAGTCACTTGTTTGTGATGCTAACAGACCCGTTAATGACCTGCACAAGGAGAGTATAAAATATGTATCTGCCAAGGCACAGACATTGGCATATGAAAGAATTGCACCGGTTTTAACTGAGGAAGAAACGGCTGTTTATAAGAGGGGAAGAAATGCTAAGGTCGGTCATAATCCAAAATCCGCAACGCAGGGTGAATATCACATTGCAACAGGTGTTGAAGCACTTTTTGGATATTTATATTTATCTCAAAACACCGAGAGAATCAGAGAACTTTTTAAAATTATTTGCGAAGAATAAAAAAGTTCTTGACAAATTAAAATGATGTGATATAATTAATAACGCTGACGGAAGCATAGCTCAGCTGGGAGAGCACCTGCCTTACAAGCAGGGGGTCACAGGTTCGAGCCCTGTTGTTTCCACCAAACAAAAGAACAGATACTTTATGTATCTGTTCTTTTGTTTTATTAGTGTACAGTGAGATTGAACCTGTGACAAGCTGCTCCAAATAACTGTAGAATTAAACGAATATAAAAAGATTAATGCCTATAAAATATCTTAAAGCTTTTGTGTGAAGATGAATGTTTCTGCTGATTATATTTTGGGTTTACCCAAAATTCAGAATATCTGAAAAGATAAAATTCATTTATCTGACAGAAAATTGTTGTATTTTAACCTGTAAAGTGATATATTTAAAATGGTTTTTAATAATCTTTTGTTAGATTGAGGAAAAAATATGTTCGGTTTAAAAAAATCAACGGGATTAAGTATTATTATTGTCGGCTGCGGCAGAGTTGGCTCAACCCTTGTTGAGCAGCTTAGTGCTGAGGGTCACGATATTACTATTATTGACAAGAACAGTGAAACGGTAGCTGAGCTGACGAACCTTTATGATGTTATGGGAATAGTCGGTAACGGTGCAAGCTTTACCGTTCAGATTGAGGCAGGAATTAAAGATACCGATCTTATTATTGCAGTAACTGATTCTGACGAGCTTAATCTGCTTTGCTGTACTGTTGCAAGGAGAGTAGGCGAATGTGCTGCAATTGCAAGAGTACGCAATCCTGAATACAGTGTCGAAATAGGTTATCTCAGAGAAAAGCTTGGCCTTGCAATGATTATCAATCCTGAACTTGAGGCATCACGCGAGATAGCAAGAGTTCTGTGTCTGCCGAATGCTCTTGAGGTTAACTCCTTTGCTCACGGACAGGCAGAGCTTGTTAAATTCAGAGTCCCGAGCGGAAATCTTATGGATGGTATGACTATTGCATCACTTGGTGCCAGAACAAACGATATCCTCATCTGTGCAGTTGAGAGGCGGGGAGAAATCAATATACCGTCAGGTGACTTTGAGATTAAAGCCGGAGATGTGGTATCATTTGCTGCACCGCGAAAGGCGGTAAAAAGCTTTTTTAAGATGATAGGATTTAAAACAAATCAGGTCAAGAGTACAATGATTATCGGCGGAGGCTCATCTGCATATTATCTTGCAAAACAGCTGATTCATGTGGGTATAAATGTTAAAATTATTGAGAAAGACCGCAAACGCTGTGAGGAATTAAGTATTCTTCTTCCAAAGGCAGTTATAATAAGCGGCAACGGCACAGATGAGGAGCTTCTTAAGGAAGAGGGATTGCAGGATATCGAGTCATTTGTTCCGCTTACAGGCAGTGATGAAGAAAACATTTTACTAACCCTTCATGCCAATCAGGTTTCAGATGCAAAGGTTGTTACTAAAATTAATCGTTTAACCTTTAACGGTGTTATAAACGGTCTTGATTTGGGTAGTGTGATTTATCCCAGATATATTACCTCTGAGGCAATTATTGCCTATGTAAGAGCAAAAAGTGCTTCATGCAGCAGTAATATTGAAACTCTTTCTCATATGTTTGACCATAGAGTTGAGGCAATTGAATTCAGGGTTGACGAGGAGTCGGATGCGACAAATGTTCCTCTCATGGAGCTTAACATAAAAAAGAATTTGCTTATTTCTTTTATAAATCGTCATGGGAAAATTATTATTCCGAGCGGACAGGATTGCATCAAACCCGGCGATACGGTCATGATAGTAACAACCCGCACGGGATTTAGAGATATAAGTGATATTTTAGATTGATACTCAGGTATAATTTATTATGAATACATCGGTTGTAAGGCGTATATTAGGATATGTTTTAATTCTGGAGGCGGCATTTATGCTGCTTCCTTGTATTGTTGCACTTGTTTACAGTGAAAGTGACGGCATATATTTTGCTTTTAATGCTTTGCTTTGCTGTGCAGCAGGTGTTCTTATGATAATAAAAAAACCTAAGAACTCTGTATTTTATCTTAAAGAGGGATGTGTTGCAACTGCACTGAGCTGGATATTGCTAAGTATATTTGGCTGCCTCCCATTTTATTTTTCGGGCGTAATTCCTGATTTTATTGATGCTTTGTTTGAGACTGTTTCGGGTTTTACAACAACAGGCGCCAGTATTTTGAATGATGTTGAATCACTTCCCAAATGCATGCTGTTCTGGCGCAGCTTTACTCACTGGATAGGGGGAATGGGAATACTTGTCTTTCTTTTGGCAATTATTCCTTTAAGCGGCGGTTCAAATATTAACCTTATGAAAGCTGAAAGTCCGGGCCCCTCAGTCGGAAAGCTTGTTCCGAAAATGCGCTATACGGCAGGTTTTTTGTATATTATTTATTTCGGAATGTCAGTTTTGGAATTGATTTTTCTTTTGATTGGGAAAATGCCTTTTTTGGATGCTTTGATGATAACTTTCGGTACTGCAGGTACCGGTGGATTCGGTATTAAAAATGACAGTATGGCAAGCTATTCATTATATATTCAATGGGTTGTAATAATCTTTATGACTCTTTTCGGAGTGAATTTTAATGCTTATTTTCTATTGCTGAACAAAAGAATTAAAAAAGCACTTTCCATAGAAGAGGTCAGATGGTATTTTATTATAATAGTATTATCGTCAGGGCTGATATTCTATAAGTTGTTCAATATTCACGGCGATGTTGTAAAAACTCTTACAGAATCCGTATTCCAGGTTACTTCAATTATAACAACTACAGGATTTACAACGGCGGATTATGATATATGGCCCCAAACGGCAAAGACAGTTATTATGATTCTTATGTTCCTGGGAGCCTGCGCAGGCAGTACGGGCGGAGGAATTAAAATCTCCCGTTTTATGGTTGTTGTCAAAACTTTTATTAAGGAAATGAATTCATATATTCATCCTAAGAGCGTTAAAAAAATTAAAATTGACGGCAAGCCTGTTGAGCACGAAATAGTGAGAACTACTAATGTTTATTTTATAACGGTAATTTTGGTTTTTGCCGTATCATTTTTAATTTTGTCTTTTCAGAATAATGATATGGTTACTAATTTTTCAGCTGTTTTAACAACACTGAATAATGTCGGTCCGGGTTTGGCAAAGGATGGACCAACGCAGAACTTTGATTTTTTTAATTCAATATCAAAGCTTGTTTTAATTTTTGATATGCTTGCAGGCCGACTGGAACTGTTCCCTATGCTGCTGATTTTCCATCCGACACTGTGGAAGGAAACGATTAAGCAAAAGCACAACGGCATTAAAAAGAGATTAAAAAAATCTTGACATAAAATTGTTTAACTGATATAATAGCAAGGCTTGATTATATTAAGCAATTATCCTTGCACGAGGAGAAATCGTGCCAATTGTCCAGAAGGAGGTGCTAAGAATGGCATTAAGAAACTACGAAATCGTAATGGTTTATTCACTTTCAAAGGGTGAAGAGGCAGTAGAGACTTTAAAGACAAAGTTCACTGACCTTATTTCTAAGAATGGCACTCTCGGCGAAGTAGAGGATTGGGGCAAGAAAAAGCTTGCATACCCTATTAACTACGAGGCTGAAGGTCACTATGTTCTTATTAATTTTTCAAGTGATGAATCATTCCCTGCAGAGCTTGACCGTGTAATCAATATTACAGACGGCGTTCTTCGTTCACTCATCATTGCTAAAGGTGAATAAGGAGGTAGCTAATGATTAACACAGTTGCATTAATGGGAAGACTCACATTTGAGCCTGAGCTCAGAACAACACCGTCAGGTGTATCTGTTATCCGTTTCCAAATAGCCTGCGACAGAAACTATCAGTCACAGGGTCAGGAAAGACAGGCAGACTTTATTGATTGTGTTGCTTGGAGACAGAGAGCGGAATTCATATCCCGTTATTTTCACAAGGGTTCAATGATTGCTATTGAGGGTTCAATCCAGACAAGCAATTTCACTGATAAAAACGGCAACAACAGAAAGCAAGTTGAGGTTGTGGCAAATAATGTTTCATTTTGCGGCGGCAAAGCTGAATCAGGCACAGGCGCAGCAAATCCGGCATTCAGTCAGCCTGCACCAAGCTATGCAAGTGCTGATAACAGTGATTTTGAAGAAATTGTTGATGATGACGATGATTTACCATTCTAAGAAATTTAACTAAACTCACAAAGGAGGAAAAACCATGGCTTACAATAAAGGTCCAAGAAAGAGCCGCAGAAAGGTTTGCCAGTTCTGCGTTGAGAAGTGTGACGAGATTGACTACAAGGATGTAGCAAAGCTTAAGAAATTTGTATCAGAGAGATCAAAGATTCTCCCTCGTCGTGTAACAGGTACTTGTGCTAAACATCAGAGAGAGCTTACTACAGCTATCAAGAGAGCACGCCACCTTGCACTTCTCCCTTATACATCAGACTAATATTTTGTTTTTTAAAGCCTTGCTTATGGCAGGGCTTTATTTTTTTACCGTATCGACCGTATCAATTGATACGGCTTTTTTATTTTACAGCGTTGAGCAGGGTTATTCACTATCCGTGCATATTCCGGCAATAATAAATTTTTTTGACTGTTTTTAGGTCCAAATATGCATAAAAAGTGAATAAAAATCGGATTTTCAGCCTAATTATGGAAGCAGTTTTGAAGGACTGTCTTTCAAAATAACGATCTTAACGGAGGAAATTATGGCAAGAAGGAAGAAAACTGTGGATGAGCTGGTTCAAAAGGGACTTCTTGATCTCGCTTTTGGAAATATCAGCGATGCAGTGTCTCTGCTTTACTTAAGTGATGAAGAGGTGTTGGCAAAATTGCCAAAGCTTAATCTTTTCAATATAAGCGAAATAAAAAAACCAAAGGGCGGAGGCATGGAAATCAAATTTTTTGACAGAATTAAAGCATGTGAGAAGCTTAAGGAGCATACGGAAATCAAAAGCGAAGACGGGTTAAGCTTTTATCAGGCACTTGAAAAGAGTGCTGAATGCCTTAATGGTGAAAAGAATGATTAAGTTCACGCCGTTTTCAAAAAAACAGCTTATCACGCTTAACTGGTGGTGTATGGGCAGTTCTGTCAGAAATAAAAACGGAATCATATGTGACGGAGCGGTAAGATCAGGCAAAACACTGTGTATGTCGTTATCCTTCATAAGCTGGGCGTTTTACAGCTTCGGTGATACATCCTTTGCACTATGCGGGAAAACTATCACCTCTCTGAGACGAAATGTAGTAACGCCATTAATTCCGATTTTGAAATCGCTCGGCTTTTCAGCAGAAGAGAAGATCAGCAGAAATTATCTGGAGATAGAGAAGTGCGGCGTCAAAAACCGATTTTATCTTTTCGGCGGAAGAGATGAGAGCTCAGCTTCATTAATACAGGGTATGACCTTGGGCGGCGTTCTTCTTGACGAGGTGGCACTGATGCCGCGCTCATTTGTTGAACAGGCACTTGCAAGATGCTCACTGGACGGCTCAAAGTTCTGGTTTAACTGTAATCCTGAGAATCCTTTTCATTGGTTTTATAATGAGTGGATAAAAAAAGCCGATGCGAAGGATATGCTTTATCTTCATTTTACTATGGATGATAATCCGTCGCTTTCCGATGAGGTTAAAAATCGTTATAAAAATCTTTATTCAGGTGCATTTTACGAGCGGTTTATTGAGGGTAAGTGGGTCGCTGCAGACGGACTTGTTTATCCTATGTTCAATTCTTCCAAACACATTAAACAAGGAGAAGATTTTGATGAATACTATTTATCTTGTGATTACGGAACGGTCAATCCGTTTTCACTTGGCTTATGGGGACACGGCTTTGACGGCTGGTACAGGATAAATGAATATTATCACTCCTCGCGTGACAAAGGTATTCAGCTGACTGATGAAGAATATTATGCTCATCTTAAAGAATTAGCCGGTGACAGAAAAATCACTGCACTGATAATTGACCCATCGGCAGCATCGTTTATTGAGGTTGTCAGGAGACATGGTGAATTTGCGGTAATTAAAGCTGATAATGATGTACTTAAAGGCATTAACAGAGTTTGTCAGGCATTGAAGGATAATGAAATATATATTCAGCCCTGCTGTGTTGATGCGATAAGAGAATTCTCTGTTTACAGATGGGACAATGACAACCGCCGTGATGCACCAAAAAAAGAAAACGACCATGCAATGGATGATATAAGATATTTTGTTCAGAGTGTTTTGGGCTCTGATCAGGATGATTATTCATTTTCCATTGCAGTAGAAAGGAAGTGAAGCCTTGGGCATATTTAAACGAGATAAGAATAGCAGTAATGATAACAGAATAACCAGCTTACCTGTTCAGACAAGTTCTGTGAATTCGCACCCGTTTTCGCAGCTTAACAGTTATACTCCGATGAATGTTAATAATTACATATACCGTTCTCTTCGTGAGGGCGTTCCGATTATTGACAGTGCTATTAATAAAATAGTAAGACTGATGGGAGGATTTGAGTTTAAAACAGGCAATGACAGAATTGATGCTGAAATGAGAAATTTCTTTTCAACTATCAATGTAGGCGGAAACCAGTGCGGTATTCAGTCCTTTGTTGATACATATATGGAGCAGCTTTTAACTTACGGCACGGCAGTCGGTGAAATGATTCTTGACAGTGACGGCTTTTACGCACTGTATAACGGTGAATTGGAAGTGCTTGAAATAAAGAGAAAAAGCAACAGTATTGATCTTGAATTCTACAATACATCGTCAGGAACAGCTGTTGCACTCAAGCATCCGCAGACTATTTTATTTACTGTTATGAATCCTGAGCCCGGAAAAATTCTGGGAACGAGTCTTCTGCGGGGCTTGCCGTTTGTGAGTGATATTCTTTTGAAAATTTATAACACAATTGGCTCTAACTGGGAGCGAGTAGGCAATCTCCGTTATGCGGTGACATATAAGCCGCAAAGCGATGGCGCAGACAAGGCTTTTGCCAAGGAGCGGGCAAACCAGATGGCAAATGCATGGAAAGATGCAATGTCTTCAAAGGAGCATGTTAAGGATTTTGTAGCAGTAGGAGATGTTAAGGTCAGTGTTATAGGTGCTGACAATCAGATACTTGACAGTGAAATTCCTGTTAGGCAAATGCTTGAGCAGATTATAGCAAAAACCGGTTTGATGCCGTATATGTTTGGACTTAGCTGGTCAACAACCGAAAGAATGAGCCAGCAGCAGGCGGATATCCTGACAACAGAGCTTGAAGCGTACAGGAGAATGATTAATCCTGTTCTCAAAAAAATAGGCACTGCCTATCTTGCCGTTAACGGAATCGGCGGCAGTGTTGAAATAGTTTGGGATGATATTACTCTTCAGGATGAAACACAGCTTGCACAGGCAAGACTTTATAATGCCGAGGCAGATAGTTTATTAAAGGAGGCCGAAATATGACGCATTGTATGATTCAAAAGAGCACAGCATCATCTGAAGACATGAAAAAAATAAATTGCTATTCCAGGCGTGAGCTTAAAATTGAAGAGCTTTATATTTTTACGGCAACGCTTTGCACTAATGATATTGACAGAGATTTTGAAAAATTTTCAGTTGAAGCACTTAATCAAATGGCTCAGCTGTTTTTAGGGAAAACATGTATTGAGGATCACTCAATGAAAAGCTCAAACCAAAAGGCAAGAATTTTTGACACATATGTTGAAAGACAAGAAGGCATTTTTACTGATGACGGCGAACCGCTTTACTGCCTTAAAGGCAGAGCGTATATGCTTAATAATGATGATAATAAAACGCTTATTGACGAAATTGATGCAGGAATAAAAAAAGAGGTATCTGTTTCGTGCTCAATGGGCAGCAGCATTTGCTCAATATGCGGCAGAGACAGGAAAACTGAACGCTGCAATCATATCAGCGGCAGAAAATACGGCGGTAAGCTTTGCTACAGTATTTTATCTGATGCAAAGGATGCATACGAGCTTAGCTTTGTTGCAGTACCTGCTCAGAAAGATGCAGGTGTTACAAAGTCATTTAAGGCAAAGGAGAGAGCAGATATGAATGATATTATGAAAACAATCAGCAACGCTGACAGTGATGTAACCATAACAAAATCACAGGCGATAGAGTTATCCTCCTATATTGATGATTTAAAGGAGGATGCAAGACTGGGTGAGGAATATAAAAAGCAGCTTGCAAAAGATGTTGTGAAACTTTTTGCTATTAATTTTCCGCAGATGGATACAAGCGTTGTTTCATCTGTTGCAGCTGTTATGACAACAAAGGAGCTGCTTGGCTTTAAAACAGGACTTCAAAGCTCCGAAAAGGTTATTCCTCAGCCTCAGCTTATATCAAAAGCCGAGAAAATAAATAAACAATCAAATTCAGAGTTCAAAATTTAGGAGGAAATAAAATGAGCGTATCATTTAATGGATTTAAAAATAAGGTATTAACATTTGAAAACGGAGGCGTGCTCGTAGGCTATCCTGTTGTGCTGGACAAAAACGGCAAAGCAATCAACGCTTCAACAGGGAGCGAATTTATTGGTATTTGTACTGCTGTAAACGGTGACTATGCCAGTGTACAGACTGACGGATATGTTGAGGCGAAATACAGCAGCAATTCTGTTCCGTTATATGGTATTAGCGGCTTTACTGCAGCCTCTTTAGGCAAAATTTTACCTGCTGATGCTACGGCTAAAGCGAATAGTTATCTTGTTGTTAAGGTTGATGAAGCGAATGAAATTGTTGGCTTTATTCTTTAATTTGATACAGAAAGGATGATAAAAATATGTCATATGATAATTTAAAATTAGAGAAGGGATTATATACTACGGGGAAGGGTTTTACACAGGCACTTGAGGATATTGATCCTTCAGAAAACTATATAGGTACAGAGTTGGAGGGCCTTGATGCATACCAGCGCCAGCTTAAAAGATTTGATATTAAAGTAGCCGGTAAGGGTTCGGATACTGTTTCAAAGTTTTTTGCAACAACGGATTCAGCTGCTCTTTTTCCTGAATATGTATCAAGAGCGGTTCGTCAGGGTATCGAGGATAATGATATTATTGACAAAATTGTCGCAACAACTACAGTAATTGATTCCATGGATTACAGAGCTATTGAGAGCACTCCGAGCGAAGACGATAAAATGCCTGCAGATGTTTCAGAGGGTGCATTTATTCCTGAAACAGTTATCAGGACCAAGGAGACCCTTACAAAGCTTCACAAACGCGGAAGAATGCTTGTTTCATCATATGAGGCGATAAAATTTCAAAAGCTTGATCTTTTTACAGTAACGCTTAAGCAAATCGGTTCTTGCATCGCAAAGGCACAGATTTATGATGCAATTATGACAATTGCTGAAAGTAATATAGAGAATGTTGACTATTCCGGTGAGAATCTTACATATAGTGATTTAATTAATCTTTGGAGCTCATTTAATCCGTATAATCTTACAACGATAATTACAGGCGGATTAAATATTACAAAAATGCTTAATATGAGTGAATTCAAGGATTCTAATGCCGGACTTAATTTCCACGGCACAGGAAATCTTATTACACCTTTGGGAGCAGAGCTTTTAAGAGCAGATATGCTTAATGATAGCGGTGCTGTTATAGGCCTTGACAAAAGCTGCGCACTTGAAAAAGTTCAGGCAGGAGAGGTTATGACTGATTTTGACAGGCTTATTGACCGCCAGCTTGAGAGAGCAACCATTACCAGTATTGCGGGATTTTCGGTTATTTTCAGTGATGCCTGCAAGATTTTATGCAGTTGATGAAAGGTAAGCAAGGCTATGATTAATGTTGATGATGTAAAAGATGCGATGGCTGCTCTTGGAAATTACAATGACGACAAGCTCGAAAGATATTCTGCTCTTATTGAATGTGCGGCTTCAGTCGTTTCATCCATGCTGAAGGAAGAGTCTTTATGTAAAGATTCAAGAGCCATATTCCTGGCAGCAGCCAAGGCTAATTACGATGCGGCACTTTCATCATCATGTGCTGACAGAGTCACCTCATTTACAGCAGGCGATATCAGTATAAGTGAAAGTACCTCATCGGTTGATAATGCTAAAGCACTGTTTGATGATGCAAAGCTTAACTGTGCATTATTGATTGTTGATGACAGCTTTGCTTTTTTAGGTGTCTGATATGGATTTAGATAAAAGTAAAATCTGTAAAGCGTATTTGAAAAAGCTCGGTAAATCAGTGAAGCTTGTAAAGTCGGATGGCAGTGAGACAGAATTCTTTGCTGTGATAGGACAGACATGGAATAAAAACAAATCTAAATTTGAAGATTTATCAAGCAGGATTGGCAGGTATTATAACGATTATTACACATATATCGGACCGTCTGATTATGATATTACGGTATTCAATGAAAATGATTATATTGAATATAACGGTGTAAGATATTTTTTTGTAAGGCAGGAGGCTGTGATTGTAGGTGATACTGTGCAATATTATACAGGCATTATGAAAAAAATTTTTGAGGAGAATCCGGATGTATTTAACCAATGAAATTGATGCTTTAATTTCTCAGCTTAATACGAATTCATATTTTGATGACATTAAGATTATTAAGGCTTTCCCTTACACAGACAAGCCGACAAGACTAAATAAGATTGTTGTTGCAGTGTCACCATCAAAAATTAATGCAGAAAATATATCAACAGGCGGTGAATGCCTGTATGGTGAATATAGTATTGATTTTGATATTTTTATACCTGTTAATAAGGGAACGCCGGTTGACACTTCTGTTATTGAGCAGCTTATTTGTACTGTTGCAGTGTGCTGCCCTAAAGCAGTATCAGTGTCTGAAATAACGGCAAACAACAATATTTTTTGCTATACCGCTAAATGTACCTTTACATTCAGCGGTGAAATAGCTATCGGAGGTTGATAATATGTTTGATGCTTATAAAAATGAAGTCGGTTATGAAACAGCCCAAGAAATAAGTGATTATATATTCCTTGATTCAAAGCGGTATGATTCGTATAGGAAGGGAGAATAAATTGAATACAATTAAAATGAACTACAAAGGCTTTAGTTTTGATGTTAATCCGACAAGTATAAAGACAGAGCTATCAAAAAATATAGCCAAAAAGAGTATCCTTTTTAAATCAGCAAAGACTCAGGAGGTTTTCTTTGAGCCTGCTAGAATCAGCGGCAGCGGCAGGTTTGTCGGCACTGATGCAAGGCAAAAGGCTCATAATCTGATGAGAATATTTAAAAGTAAAGGGTCGGCATATCTTTTTGCGTATGATATGCCGCCTATGAAAGCATTTTTCTGCAATCTTTCTGTTTCTTACAGTGCTAAAGAGAATTGTGTCAGCTACACTTTTTCCTTTGTTGAGGACTGCAATGACAAGCAGTTTTCCTATGATTTCGGCTGCACATATGCTCTTGAAGGTGAAAATCTTTATGATATATCAAACCGAACAGATGTTGCAGTTGAAAGACTTTTTGAATATAACAATTATTCTGATTTGTTTTCTGTCCGCAAGGGAGACAGGGTATGGCTATGCTGAGATTTATCATTTACGATTTGGCTGAAGCTTCTGTTGAGGTTAAGAGCGTTATATCCTTTGAGCTGTCAAAGGATATTTCTGCTGCATGTGACGGACTGCGTCTGACATTCTATTTACCTTATTTGTCAGGCGAGATTAACCGTATTGAAATATTTGACGGTGATAAGAAAATATTTAACGGCTATTGTGACACACAGCGTGAGTCAATATCATCAGATGGTATGGAATGTTTTATCTATGCCCGTTCATCAGCATGTATTCTGGTTGACAATGAGGCTTTGCCTTTTACTTATAATTGTCCGTCGGCAAGGACATTGTTTTTAAAAAATGCAAAGGATTTCGGATTTGAATATGCACTGCCTGAAATATACTGTGATTCAAGCTATCAGGTTAGTAAGGGTTCTTCCTGCTTTGCCGCAATCAACAACTTTGTTTATGGTATTACCGGTCAGAATATGATGATTAATGTAAATAACGAGCTTGTTCTTCCGGATTCAAACGACAATATCAATCTGGACAACTTTGATATTATCAGCGAAAAGAGAATCATAAACAGAGGCAATGCTGTTACCGCGGTTGATTATAAAGCATACAATGAAAACGAATATGCGCATCACATAAAAAGCAGATTTTTTGACAGCAAAAAAATTAACCGTACAGTAAAGCTTAATATTTCATCACTGCCTGAATGGCAGAGGGATTATACTCTTGTGAACACACTTAAATCAGCTGCCTCTTCATATGACACAATGGAATTGTTGCTGGACGGATGCAAAAATATACCGCTTTACTGCAATATAAAGTATACAAGCAGGCTTTTAGGTGTTATCGAAGATTACTATATTAGTTCAGTATGTATAATTAGTGACAAGAAGGGTGAAAGGACAAGACTTACACTCAGTAAAAATATTGATTTAAAGGAGATAACATATGTGGCTAAGTAAAATGCTTTCCAAATCCGATACAGTTGATAAGGCTGAAAAGGGAAGGGTTACACTGTCCGAGCCTGACAGCTTTGAAGCAGGCTCCTCTGTTACTTCAAGAAATATAAATTCCTATGCTCCATACGGATATAATTCACTTGCACCTGTAGGTGAGGAGATAATATTGGTGCCTTCATCTGACGGTCAGGTTGCCATAGGCACAAAGAATGACAGCACCTCACTCGAAAGCGGTGAAATTAAAATTACCTCAAAAGGAGGAGCAAGTATAATTCTTAAAAATGATGGCAGAGTTATTATTAATTCCCTTGAAATTGACAAAAACGGAGTGATTAAGAATTGACAGAATTAATTGAAAACGGCGATTATGTTAAATGTGAAGACAAAACACATTTGAAAAAAACAGATTATATTGATGAGCTTTTGCAAAATATCAGGCTGATTTTAACCGCAAAACGCGGAAAGTTTTATCCCAACAAAGATTTCGGCAGTTATATAAGAGATAATGCAGAAGAGCCAAAAGCTGACTATGCATTAAATTATGCAAGACAGGCAGTGTCGTCAATTGACGGTGTATATATAAAATCATCGGCGATGAAGGAAAATGAAATAATTTTCAGACTGACTGTCAATGGGGAAGAGAGGGAAGTGAGTGTGAATATTGAAAACAACATATAATGAGATTTTGGATAAGATGAAAACAACTTTTTTTGAGCAGTGTGGTGAAAATGTTGATTTAATGGGTGATATCGGTGCAAGGTTTCAGGCAGTTGCAAGTGAGCTCTTTTCACTCAGCTGCTATGGTGATTTTATATTAAAACAGGCTTTTCCTCAGACTGCAAGCGGTCAGTACCTTGATTACCATGCCGCTCTTCGGGATATGAAACGAAAAAGTCCGTCAAAAGCCAGTGGTGAATTGATGTTTTCGGTTTATGAGAAAATGGATGAGGATATTGAAATACCAAAGGGAACAATATGCTCAGTACAGGATTATCCGTATATTCAATATGAAACTGTTTCAGCTGCGGTTATTAAGGCAGGTGATCTTGGCGTTACAGTAAATACAATTGCTATAGAGCCCGGACATGCATATAATGCAGCAGCAGAAACCATTACGGTTATGGTTAATCCTCCTTCAGGCGTAGCTGCAGTTACAAATATGAATGAATTTATCGGCGGTTGTGATGATGAATCCGATGATGCGCTGAGAAAAAGAATACTGTGTTCCTACAGCGTTCCTCCGACCGGGGTATCAGCTGAAAGCATAAGAGAGAGCATTCTTAAATCTGATGATGTTCTGGACTGTATTGTGCTGAATAACATCGGTTTGTCAATGATTGTTTATCTTAAAACCAAAAGGGGAGTTTTAGATGAACAGGTAATTGATGATGTAAAGAATATGCTAATGATTGCTGAGATCACTTCTTTGGAAACACATGTAGCATTAGCAAAGGCTAAGGAGTTTGATTTGAATATTGACGCATCTTCTGCAGCCGGCGGCGGTGCAGAGCTTGAACAAAAAATCAGAGAAGCTGTTTATGATTACATCGGCTCACTGAGAATCGGCGAAACGCTTAATCTTGCTAAAATATCATATAAATTATCTGATATTGACGGACTTGAATACTGCGAAATAAATAGTGCTGATGCCATCCAGTCTGCAATATACTGTGATAACAGGTCATATTTAAAATTAAGGGAATTATCGGTGAATTGTTATGAGCAGTGAATATGAAAGAATGAGAGGTCTGCTGTGCGATTTAGGGCTTGCCTTTGATAAGGGAGGTATTACTAACGCAGAGATATGTTCTTATGCAGCAGGTTTGGAATTCGTGCATAACTGCATACAGGATACTTTTAACAGAATTTTTATTAATCTTGATAATAATGATAATGTATTAATGTATGCTGATATGCTTGATATAGATACGGCGGATAATACTGTTTCACAGCTTAAAAGTATGATTTATAAAAGGCTGGGTCACCAGTACGGCGATTACACGCATACAGGATTTGAAGAAGCCTTTGAAAATATAGGTTCAGGTGAATATGAAATATCTGACGGAACAATTACATTCAGCAATATTAAAGCGCAGGATATGAAAAAGCTCGGAAAATTTGTTCAGGGGTATGTGTTTTTATTTACCAAAGCCGTTTGTGACGGCAGCGGGCTTAACTTTGATGCATGGGACAACTGGGGGCAGTCATTTTATAAATACGATAGTCTCAGACTTAATTTTGATATAATTGATACTTTAAGGAGTGATTTTATTGAGTAGTACAAATAAAACATCTTTGCTTAAGCTTAACAGCTGGATTGGTTCGGATATTCCGCAGCGTGAGGATTTTAATAATGATAATCAGATTATTGATGATGTGATTTCATCACATTTGTCTGACAGCAATCTGCATACCTCTGCAAGTGAAAAAAATATATGGAATACTCCATATGCAATTACAACATATTATGGTAATGGAAGTTCGTCAAGAACACTTGCCTTATCAACAAATTTTAATCCGACTTGGGGAATTATTTTTGCTGTGGGCAGACCGATTCAGATTGTTGATGTTGACAATCAGGCAGATTATAATTACTGTGGCATTTTTTCAACCAGAGGTTCAACAACAGGCGTTAGTATAGTCGGTAAAAATGTTCAGCTGGTTCAATCCTCTTCTGCTCTTTTTGGGAATGAATACAGGAGTTTTAATGAGAACGGTGTTACATATGTGTGTATTGCTTTCAGATAAAATTTAATTATTATCTTTACAATGAATAATTATTGTAATATAATACTTTATTGTGATAAAGTATTATATTGATTGTGAGGAGTAAATATGGCAGTATTCAGACCATTTAAGGCTTACAGACCTTCATCGGAAAATCAAAACCGTATTCCTGCATTGCCTTATGATGTAATGAGCAGTGAAGAAGCACGTGTAATGGCTGAAGGTAATCCGCTTTCTTTTTTATACATTGACAGAGCGGAGATTAATTTTTCAGAGGATGTTGATACCTATTCAATGCAGGTATACAGTAAGGCACGGGAAAATCTTATTAAGCTTGAGAATGACGGTGATCTTGTTCAGGATTCCTCGCCATGCCTTTATGTATATAAGCAGGTTATGGGAGATAGGGAACAGGTCGGTCTTGTCGGCTGTGCTTCTATTGATGATTATAAAAATAATGTTATCAAAAAGCATGAGCATACTCTTGCTAAAAAAGAGCAGGACAGAATTAATCATGTTAATATATGTGATGCCAATACAGGTCCTATATTTTTAACTTACCGCAGTGATGACGGCATTAACAATATTGTTTCAAAATGGATTGAAGAGCATAATCCCGTATATGATTTTGTTTCAGACGGTATAAAGCAAACAGTTTGGGTTATAGATGATGCTGATACAGTCGGCATGCTCCAGAATGCATTTTGCAGTGTTGACTCGCTTTATATTGCAGACGGACATCACCGTTGTGCATCAGCTGTTAAGGTCGGTGAAATGAGAAGAGCACAGAAACCGGATTATACAGGTGATGAAGAGTTTAATTACTTTCTGGCTATCGCATTTCCGAATAAGGATTTGCATATTATGGATTATAATCGTGTTGTCAGGGATTTGAACGGTTTAACTTTTAATGAATTTTTGGATAAGGTGAATGAATGCTTTGATGTTTCAGAATTTCCGAATAAGCAATCACCTGACCAAAAGCATACAATATCAATGTATTATGACGGCAGATGGTATAAGCTCACTGCTAAAAAAGGTACTTTTGACGAGAATGATCCTGTAGCAAGACTTGATGTTTCAATTCTGCAAAACAATTTGCTTGATCCTATTCTCGGAATAAAAAACCCTAAGAATGATGACAGAATCGGTTTTATCGGCGGAATAAGAGGTCTGGATGAACTGAAAAGAAGAGCTGATAGTGATATGAAGATTGCATTTGCTATGTATCCTACAACTGTTGATGATTTAATGTCTATTGCGGATGCCGGCAAGATCATGCCGCCTAAATCAACATGGTTTGAGCCAAAGCCGTTATCAGGACTTTTTATACACCATTTATCATAAAAAAGTGCGAATTATTTACATATTTAAACATTTATATTGCAATTTCATTATAAATAGTGCTAAAATGAATTATCATAAGACTTAGGAGGTCCAACAAATGAAAGAAGAAAACAGAAAATATGCTCAGGAAGCGTATGACATTGTCACCTATGCAGCTAAGAAAATCGGCTCAAGACTGCCGGGCTCTGACGGTGAAAAGAAATATGCTGACTATATGGGAGATAAGCTTCGGGAAATCGGAATTGAACCGAAGCAGGAGGAATTTTTTGTATCTCCCCGTTCATCAATCGGCGGTATTTCATATGCAGGCTGGGCAGGAGTTGTTTTGAGTGCACTTACATATCTTGCACTTCAGATTACTTCAGTTTGGTTTGGTATGGCACTTGCATCTGTATGTGTTATAGTTTGGCTTATTTTTGGCTGCTTCCTTTACAAAACATGGTTTGACATGTTCTTCCATAGAGAGATTTCTCAGAATACTTACGGGGAGCTTACTCCTGAAGACGGTAAGTATGATTACACAATTATACTTTCAGGTCATACAGATACAAGCTGGTGCTGGAGACATTCCGAGCATGCTTATAAATATAAGGATAAGCCGATTCTGGGCATTATTGCAACCTACGGTAAGGTAGGCTTCGGTGCAGTCTGCTTCTTCTTTATGGCATTTGTATCAATCTTTATGACCGTTGTTTATTCAGGCCGTTATTTTGGTGCAGAGTGGGCAGATGCAATTCTCGGTTCGGTTGCTTTCTATAGATTTTATGTTGCAATGCACTTTATTCCAATTGTAACTGCAATTGGCTCAGGCTTTGTTGTTATGTGGGGAGATCCTAACGAAAGAAATGCTTCACGCGGAGCGATGGATAATGCAACAGGCTGTGCTCTCAGCTATGAAGTAATTAAGTATTTTAAAGAAAATCCTGACAAACTTCCAAAAGGATGCCGTATTGTAGATTGCAATATCGGTTCAGAGGAGGCAGGACTCAGAGGCTCAATGGCATTTGCTGATGAGCATAAGAATGATGACCTTACAAAGAATGCATGGAATATTAATATAGACTCTGTTGCCGATGAAGGATATTTTGAGGTTGTTATTAAGGACGATTGGCAGGGCTGCCGCTTTGATACTGATATGGAAAAAATGTTTAAAGACACATTTGCTGAAATGGGTATTGAAAGTAAGACAAATGGCTGCATTCACAATCCTGTAGGCGGCTGCGACTCTACTCCTATGACAAGAGCAGGTATCAAATCTGTTACTTTTGCGGCACAGAATCCTGTTCTTACATATTATTATCACACATGGCGTGATATGCCTGAGCGTTTTAAAATGGAAACTGTCGGTGACGGCTTTGATGTTGTGCTCAGTGTAATTGATAAGATTGCTGCTTTTCAGGAGGCAAACGGATATAACGGTCCTCAAAAGAAATAATATCAAAAATCATAAATTATATATGCTGTAACAAAGTAAACCACGAACATTTTGTTCGTGGTTTTTTTACAAACTATATATGTATTATATTTGCAATTTGCTGAAAATCGGAATTTAAAGCAGACGGCTATGTTCTGATAAACACATAGTAGCTTGGATTAAATCCTCCATAAATATAGTTGCCCATTTTCCATTCAATAAAAAGAAATTCTGACCCGTTTATCTCACTAATCGTATAGGATGCCGCAGTTGTACGATGCTGATTAAGAACAAAGCCTTTTGTCCATTTGTCCTGCCATACATCGTCCATATATTCCTGTTCACACTGTCCGTCAGGAAAAAATTCAATTGACTTTAGATACAAGTCATTGGTTTTACTGTCCGATGAATAATTTTCTATTTTATCAACAAATCCAACCGATTTCCATTTTCCTATAATTTTTTCATCATTTTTAAACGGCATATTTATATTGTCGTGCTTTCCAAGCGTTGCTTTTGTATATTGTTTACTGTCCGCTTTAACAAACACCTCGGTTTTATCGTTAAGTCTTAAAAAAAGATAATACTTATTATTAATTTTATGAATATCATATTTGTATGTAAGAACAGGTTCATATCCACCGTAATGTATCAGCAAAAAGCCTTTTGTCCAGCCCTCGAAAATCCAATAATTTTCGCCGTTGGGAAGAAAAAACAAATCCTCATATTCACCGCTTTTTTTGTTAAGCTTTTCAAGTGAATTGCTTTGAGTGCCACCGAACCAGCCGATATTTTCCCATTTACCGATCGCTGTTTCATCGTTTATAAATTCCATTCCGTTTGCGATCTTCATTTTCATGCCTCTGTTATAGTATTTTAATTTAAAAATTTATACGACACTTTATATAACCTGTCAGATTCTTTTTGTGTTGGAATTTTGCTTTTCTAATTCCAACAATTTTTTCTTAGTATTTATTCCTCCGGCATAGCCTGTCAGTGAGCCGTTTTTGCCGATGACTCGGTGGCAGGGAATGATTATGGGAATAGGATTTTTATTGTTTGCCATTCCGACAGCCCTTTGTGCCTTTGCATTGCCGATAACTGCTGCAATATCACCATAACATCGTGTCTCACCATATGGAATATCGCATAATGCTTTCCATACCTTTAACTGAAAATGAGTGCCTATCGGATCAATCGGTATATCAAAGCATGTTCTTTGACCGCTGAAATATTCATTCAGCTGCTTTGAGCATTTATTTGTAATATTATTACTGCTTTCAGGCTCAAGGTGCTTAGCATTAAGTTCAATTTTACAAACAGCTTTATCGTTTGCAATTATTTTTATAAGCCCTATTTCTGTTTGAGAATATTCAATAAACATATTAATCTGTATAAATCGGTGATGTAATTGCAAGAGGTCTGTCAATGCCGTTAATTGTTCCCCAAAGCTCTGCTCTGTACCAGTGATTTCGTCTCAGATCAACTCTGACATGACGCTCGGTAACAGCACTTTCCATAACGCATTCGCCGCCGTTTGTTATTACACGGATTGTTTTATATTCAATTTCTTCATCGCCCTTGTTTTTTTCTCTGGAATGAAGATCAATAAAAAAGCTGAAGATACTCATTCCACGGCGAAGGGTTTCACCTATATTATAGGTATTACCCTTTTGGTGTACTCTGAAGAAAAATTTTGCTCCTGTTGATACAACAGTTTTTCCCATTCTGATTGCGGTCATTGCATTCTGTTGATTAATGTCGCCGTTGATATCAGCGTAAGTGCAGCCGTAGTGACCAATGCTTTCAGGTCTGTGCCAGTCTCTGCCGTATGTTGCGGCAAGGTGATAGCCTTTGTCCAGCAATGATGTCCAAAAGGCTACCGCCGTATCATTTTCATAATTGCTGAAGGAGAATGCCTCATGCCATATCTCAATATAATCAACATTGCGCCAGTCTTTAATATTGAATTCCCATCGACCGCCTGTGCACATAGGTGAGCCAAGCTGAAACGGGTGTGCAATGCCGACCAGTCCGCCCTGTTCTTTTACTTGTTTTATTTTATCATCAATATTATCGGGAACTGCATCGCGCCAGTCAACAAAACCCTTTGCACCAAGCACAAGCATATGACCGAAATATGTAGTCCATTCAATGCCGTGTATTGCGGGAACAATGCTGTCATCAAGCTCATCACAGCCGCTGAAAGTATTATGGTCCGTAAGTGCAATAAGAGCAAGGTGGTCATTATCTGCAGCCTGCTGAAGCTCTTTTACTGTAAAATCACCGTCACTGTGGATGGTATGGCAGTGCAGTTCACAAGGAAGATAGCTCATTTTATTCAGCCTCCCCGTTAATTTCAATATTATAATCAATCTCACAGCCGGCAAAATGAACATTCAGCATAACATCCCATTTGCCCGGCTGAATCGGTCTGTTAAATATGCCGGCAGTGCTTTCACTCTCTGCAATAATAACAGTCTGATTATTCGGCTGCCTGTGGCAGGCACCGCGGTATTCACCGTTTTCATCAAAAGAAAGGGTTACAAGATTTTTTACAGGCATAAATGCCTCCGGATTAGCGAAATTAACGCCGTATTTATTCATTCCGTTTGCTATTGCCTTTCTTGCAAGTGCTTTATCTTCAACCTCTTTAGGATTGTATGAATATGTAACGGTGAGCTTTTTAACACCGTTGGGAACAGTGAATTCAAGAACTATATTGGTTTTATCATCATGCTCGGTGATTTTGCCCTGTTTTGAAAAAATGATCATAAAAATATATCCCTTTATTATACAATATAAAATTATTATATCACTTACGAATAACTCTTTCTATTGAATATATTATACAAAAATGTTATAATTTTTTTGGTGATTATAATGAGAAAAGATTTAAAAAGCTGGATGAATAAGCTTGACGATAATAGAAATCTGTTTGAACTGGATATTCCCGGCACTCACGATTGCGTTACTCAGTTTATTCAGCTGCCTCATATTTGCAGATGCCAGAATATGAATGTATATGAACAGCTCTGCATTGGTGTCCGTGCTCTTGATATCCGGGTGCAGTCAAGGGGAGAAAGACTGGGTATGGTTCATGGCATAGCAAAAGCCTTTAATACGCCTAACCGTCTGGGCAAGCAAATGGATTTGGCGGATGTGCTTGAGCATTGCTTTAATTTTCTCAGAGATAATCCGAGCGAGTCGATTATTTTTCAGTTTAAAAACGACTCTAATAATGAAATGGAAAAATGCTTTGATAATCTTTATTACAGATATATCAAGGGCAATGAAGATAAATGGTATCTTGAAAACAAAATTCCGTCATTGGGCGAGGTGAGAGGAAAGCTTGTTCTTGTACGCCGCTGCAAAATGGATTTGAATAACAGTGATTTTACCGAAGATAATACGGGTATTGATTTTTCACGCTGGGCAGAGCAGGACACTGCAGTTCCTGAACCGTTACTACTTGATACTTATTCAAAGGATAATGCATCCTTTATTGTTCAGGACCGCTTTAAGTATAAGCCGGTGCCCCGTTGGAGCGAGTGTATTAAGCCGTTTCTTGATGCACGTGCTGAGTTTGACGGACAATATGTGATTTGCTACCTTTCGACTGCAGGAGGAATTAAAGGTCCTGAGAATAATGCAAAATACATAAATCAAAAGTTTATGACTTATCCTATTGATAAAAATAAATATTACGGAACGGTTTATCTTGATTTTCCGTCGGCAGAATTAACTGCTAAAATAATTGAAAACAATTTTTAACGGAGATTACAAATGGCAAAAAATATGATAATCGGTCAGTCGGGCGGACCGACCGCTGTAATTAATTCAAGCCTTGCAGGTGCAATTGATTACGCTTTTTCAAGCAGTGAAATTAATACCGTTTACGGAATGATTAACGGAATTGAGGGGCTGCTTGATGAAAATCTTTTAAATCTTAACGATGTGTTTGAGGACAAGCCATATGAGCTTAACCGCTTAAAGCTTACACCTGCAATGTATCTCGGCTCCTGCAGATATAAGCTTACAGGTGAAAGTGATGAATTTGAGCGTGTAATCGGTATTTTGGAAAAATATAATATAGGTTATTTTGTCTATATCGGCGGCAATGATTCAATGGATACCGTTCAAAAGCTTTCAGACTACACAATTGCAAACGGAATTGACGTCAAGGTTGTTGGAATACCTAAAACGATTGATAATGACCTTAACGGTATAGATCATTCGCCGGGATTCGGCAGCGCCGCAAAATACATTGCCTCGTGCGTGCGTGAGGTTGCGTATGATACAAGTATATACAGCATCAAAAGCGTCCATATTATTGAGGCAATGGGCAGGAATGCAGGCTGGCTCACTGCGGCATCTGCCCTTGCAAGGCAGGAGGATATGATAGCTCCTCACCTTATTTATCTGCCTGAGGTAGCATTTTCTGTAGAACAGTTTCTTACTGATGTTAAGTCCAAGCTTGAGGAATATAATTCAATTATTGTTGTTGTAAGTGAAGGAATCAGAGATAAGGACGGCAACTATATAAGTGCAAAAAGCTGCAGCACAGATACCTTCGGTCACGCTCAGCTAAGCGGTACGGCTGCTTATCTGAAAAATGTTATTGAGAAAGAAATCGGTTGTAAGGTCAGAGCGTTGGAGCCCAGCGTTATCCAGAGAAGTGCAGGCCATATTTCATCGCTGACAGATGTTGAGGAGGCTTTCAATCTCGGAGAGGTTGCAGTAAGAGCGGCTATTAAAGGTAAGAGCGGCGTTTTCTCAACTCTGCGCAGAATTTCGGACAGACCATATAGTATAGAGTATGCAGTTGAAAATGTAGGAGTTGTTGCAAATACTGAAAAAAAGGTACCCCGCAGCTGGATTAATAAAGAGGGCAATGATGTAACGCAGCAGATGATCGATTACCTAAGACCGCTTATTGATGGCGTTGTTCAGACACCTTACAGAAACGGCTTGCCGGATTATATTGATATTCGTCATCTTGATGTGAAAAAACAAAGATATAAGGATTATTAAAATGCAAACATCCCCTTCAGGGGATGTTTTATTGTTGACTTTTAAATTAAATGGTGATATACTGTAACTGCCAAACAAAATCGAATATAGAAATAGTTTTTGCATGTTTTTTTATCTTTTTTGGTAAAAATGCACGCTTTTATAAACATGCAGAAAACTATTTAATGTGTGTGATTCGATTTTGTTTGGCGACAGTCGAGCGTGTGTTTTTTGCGCAGCTTCGGCTGCGCATTTTTTATGTTTAGGGGGTGTTATTATAGAAGAAAAACTTATAGTTAATGATATATCAAAAAAAAGAACTCTGTACCCGTCTGGAAAACAAAATACAGAGTCCTCTTAGCCATTAA